>JAIXHQ010000004.1 GCA_030145715.1 Sphingopyxis sp.
GCTGGATCAGGCTTTCGCCCATTGTCCAATATTCCCCACTGCTGCCTCCCGTAGGAGTCTGGGCCGTGTCTCAGTCCCAGTGTGGCTGATCATCCTCTCAGACCAGCTAAGGATCGTCGCCTTGGTGAGCTTTTACCTCACCAACTAGCTAATCCTACGCGGGCTCATCCTTGGGCGATAAATCTTTGGTCCGAAGACATTATACGGTATTAGCACAAATTTCTCTGAGTTATTCCGTACCCAAGGGCAGATTCCCACGCGTTACGCACCCGTGCGCCACTAAGTCCGAAGACTTCGTTCGACTTGCATGTGTTAGGCATGCCGCCAGCGTTCGTTCTGAGCCAGGATCAAACTCTCAAGTTTGATGTTCGAATCTGCAAAGGTGGAATATCCCTCGCAAACCCGCTCATTTTAAGGAGCCTGGCCTACACAAGAAGCAACCTTCGAAAAGGCTGCTTCCACGTTATGGAAACGTGTAAGACATGTAGGTCAGGCTTGGCTTTTTATCCTGAGCACCTTGCACCTTAAAGCTGCAAGACCCAGGGCCGCCGCCCACATGTCCCTTCATCGACAATCACAATTTCAAAGAGCCACCGACAAGAAATGGCGGACAGTTGCCGTTCCCCGCTATTGCTATCGGGGGACATCTGTCCGTATCTGTTGGCGACCGGGTGGTTCGTGGCGTCTGGCGCCGCGCCCCGTCCGGTGAACAGGCCTCTAGGCCCCTCTTCGATTCGCGTCAACAACCTTTTTGCAATTTTGTTTCAAAGATTGTTCGAGACGCCCGGAGAGACCCTGGCCAGAAGGACGAAATGGTGAGTGAAAGCGCGGAATTCAAGGGAATCGGCACGGGTGCGGAAAGCGCCGAGGCATTTGGGAGCCGCGTACGCAGCGCCGTAATCTGGCGTTCGGGGAGTCAGATTCTCGCGCAGGTCATCACCTGGGCCTCCACTTTGCTCGTGATTCGTCTGCTCGATCCGGCCGATTATGGTCTCTTCGCAATGACTCAGGTGGTTCTCGCCTTCCTCGCCTTTCTCAATGGCTGGGGATTCGCGAGCGCACTGGTGCAATCCGATTCGATCGACCCCTTTCGAATCAGGCAGGCCTTTGGGCTGCTTCTGGTGCTCAACGGGCTGCTGGCGGCGATCCAGTTCTTTGGCGCCCCGTTCGCCGCGGCCTATTATGGACAGCCGATGGTCGCCGACCTGCTGCGCGTACAGGCGCTGCTGTTCCTGGCGACACCCTTTATCGCGCTGCCCGAGGTGATGATGAGCCGCGCGCTCGATTTCCGGCGGCAGGCGCTGGTCAACCTGCTCGCCGCGCTCGCCGGGGCGGGCACCGCGCTGGGCTGCGCGCTTGCCGGCTATGGCGTGTGGACGCTCGTCTATGCGCCGCTCGCCATGTTCTGGACGCGCGCGATCGGGCTGACTCTTGTCGCCCGCCTGCTCGTCTGGCCCAGCTTTGATTTCAGGGGGTGCGGACAGATCGTCGGATTCGGGTCGGCGATTCTGTTCAGCCAGCTTTTCTGGCTGGTGCAGAGTCAGGCCGACATTTTCATCGCCGGCCGCCGATTCGAACCCCACGCCCTTGGCCTTTATGCAGAGGCGCTGTTCCTTGCGCAGATATTCATGGCGAAATTCGTGCCGCCCCTGAACGAGGTGGCCTTTCCCGCCTATTCGCGAATCAAGCATGACCGGGCGGCGGTGCGGTGGAGCTTTCTGAAGACGGTGCGCGTGCTGATGCTGGTCGCCGCACCCTTTTATTGCGGGCTGGCCGTCGTCGCGGCGCCGATGGTCGAAACATTGTTCGGCACCAAATGGCTCGGCATGGTTCCCTATATCCAGCTTATCTCGCTGGCGCTGATCCTGATGACGGTGCAGATTCTCTTTGCCCCGGTCACCAACGCGCTGGGCAAGCCGTCGCTGTCGATGTTCACCGCGCTCAGCGGAGCGATCATCTTTCCGGCCGCGTTCCTCATCGGCGCCCAATCGGGCCTGATCGGCATGGCGTGGGCCTGGCTGGTCGCCGCGCCGCTGTTGCTGTTGGTGACGACGCGCCTTTCGGCGCCGTTGATCGGCGTATCTTTGTGGGATGTCGTGCGCGCCATGCTGCCCGGCCTTGCGCCCGCGCTCGTCATGGCGATCGGGGTCGGATTCGCGGCAGAGGCGATCCGACCGTTCGGCCTTGCCCCGCCGCTGCGACTCGCGATGCTCGCCGCGCTGGGCGTGGCGCTTTATGGCGCGCTGCTCTGGCTGCTGGAGCGCGAGGCGCTGGCCGAAGTCATCCGCCTGGTGCTGCGCCGAAAGCTGCCCGACCCCGCCTGACCCCCGCGCCGCGCCGCGCCGTCCCTATGTCGCGATATAGTCGCGCATCGCCGCCGCTTCGGCCTCGATCCGGTCGATACGATATTTGACGAGGTCGCCGATCGACACGAAGCCGACCAGGCGCCCGTCATCGACGACGGGCAGGTGACGGATACGGCGCTGGGTCATTTGCGACAGCGCCCGGATGACCGCGGTTCCCGAATCGCAGGTGACGGGGGATTTGGTCATCACCTCGTCCAACTGTCGATCGAGCGCCTCGGGCCCATAGGATGACATCAGGCGGACCAGATCGCGTTCGGAGAAAATGCCGACGATCATGTCGCCCTCCATCACCGGGACCGCACCGATTCGGTGCTGGGCGAGGAGGTCGAGCACCGCGCGGACGCTGTCTTCCTTTCGCGCCGCAATTATCGGGCCCGTGCGCCCGTGAAGGATCGCGCCGATCGTCATTCCATGCCGCTCCCATGTTATTTCTCTGGAAAGTCGAACCTATCATGATTCGCCGCAAAGCCGAAACGGGCCGCGCTGGCCATTCGCGCTTGGCCTTGCCCGCCCGCTGGTCCATGGAAGCGCCCATGGTCAAACCCTCTCCGCTCGACAATGGCGACACGTCGAAAGTCGCCTGGACCCGCTATCGCCGATTGATGAAGGGCATGTCGCTCGTGTCGCTGCTCGCCGTCGTCGGTGCGCTCGGCTGGCTGCGCTTCAGCATCGGCGACGCGCTGTCGATCCACATGATCATCGCGACCACCGCCGGCGTGGGGCTGTCCGTCCTGCTCGGCGCGGCGTTGATGGGCCTTGTCTTCCTGTCCAGCGGCAGCGGCCATGACGAAGCGATCGACGACCCTTTCGAAAATGATCCGGATATGAACCATGACCGATAAAGCAACCGCAACGCCCGACTGTCCCCGCGACCCGATCCTGCGCGTCGTCCCCCACCCGGCCGACATCAACGCCAACGGGCATATCTTTGGCGGCTGGGTATTGAGCCAGATGGACATCGCCGGCGGCATCGTCGCCGGCCGCGAGGCGCAGGGCGCGGTCGCCACGGTCGCGATCGAGACGATGGAGTTCATCGCGCCCATCCTGCTGCGCGACATCATATCCATTTACGCCCATATCGAACGGCGCGGCCGGACATCGATGGCGATCCGAATCGAAGTCGTCGCGACTCGCGATGGCGGCCGGACAGAGGAGCGCGTGACCGAAGGCCTGTTCACCTTTGTCGCGCTGGACGATCATCACCGCCCCCGGCCGCTGCCGCCCGCTTAGGGTCAGGACCCTAGGTTCGATAGTCGAGGGTGCGGGTCGCATTGGGCGGCACGCGGACGGTCCATGTCGGCATTCCATCCTTGCGCGGCAGTTTGCGCAGACGCGAATCGAGCGTCCCATCGTCCTCGGCCTGGAATCCAAGCTCAAAGGTCACGGCAAAGGGGTTCGCGTTCGACACCGTGACCCGATAATCATTTCCGCTGTTTTTCGGCGGCTGGTAATTTTCGATGGCGACGCGCACCTGCGCGCTCTGACCGATGACCAGATCGACCTTTTCGCCGACGGCATGGTCGCGCATCGCCCCGCTGCCCGCCAGCAATTCGCGCCCCTGCGCCCTCTCGAACACCGCGACCTGACCGCTGGGCAGCGGCACGCCGAGCCGCGCCGCTTCCTTGTTGACCATGCGCAACACGATGTCGGTCGGCTCCCCCGCCGCCCCGTCGCCGGGACCGGCGCGGAACCGATAGATGGTGTCGAAAGGAACCCGGTCCTTGACCAGCAGCGCGACCTGTTTCTGTCCGTTCGCGGCGACCGTCACCGGAAAAGGCACACGGTACAGCTTGAGATCGCCCAGATCCTCAAGCTTTGCGGTATCGACCACCGCCACCATTTCCATTGCGGGGGCCCTTCGCGCGGCCGTCACGACGATGTCGAGCATTTCCGCCATCGGCGCGGCAGCGGGCGGTGGCGGGGGCGGCGGCACCGGCTGCACCCCGTCACGCCCGCTGCCGGTGGGAAAGCAGGACAGGTTGAGCTGCGGCGGCGGGGGCGATTCGACCAGCGCGTTAAAATCGCTCGTCACATTCAACGTGCCCGCGACGACCGACATCGCCGCGTCGGCGAAACTCTCGCCATTGCTGTTCGCGACGGTCAGCCATGCGAACAGGTCGAGCGCCTTGCCGTCGGGGCCGACGCGCGCCACATAATTGCTGGCCCAATCGAAACCCGTGGACAAATAGGTCAGCGTCACCGTCGCGCGCTGTGCCGCCGGACTGCGTGTCGTCACCGACAGCGTCGGCTTGGCGGTCAGCCCCGCGGGCACCCCGTCATATATCAATGTTTCGGGAAGCCCGGTGCAGCGCAGCGATTCATATCCGGCGGCGGTCTGCAGGATCACCGCGCCCGCCGGACCCGATCGGATCACCGCTTCCTCTTCGGTGACCCGCCCCGTCGCGCGATCGGTCCGGCGAAGATGGACGCGATTTCCCAGTGAACCGTCGAGCAGGCTGGCCGGCGACAACAGCGCGGCATCGCGATTCTTTTGCGCCACCCCGCCCGGCAATCCCGTCACGATCGCCGACACCGCCACCATGCCTTCGGCCACGCCCTCGAATCGAAGCACCGCATCGCCCGCGGGCAGGTCGACCGTCCGCGTTTCGGAAATCAGCGCAAAGCCGCGCAGCCAGCCGGGATTAATCTCTCCACCCTCGGCCCGGTCGGGGTCGCGAAAGATGCTGACCGCGACCTTGTCGGGCGCCGATGATGTGACGATGGACTGCGCCGCCGCGGGTGACGCCGCGCATATCAACAGCCATGGCGCGATTCGGCGCATCGGGGGCGAATCAATAGCGCGTTTCGAACGTGGCGGTGATCGTCACCTCGCCGTTCGCCGGTATGGTCACGCGCCATTGGGTGCCATCCGAATCGAGCCGCTCGCTTTTCTGGCTCTCGGCGATGATCTTTGTGTCGCTCCAATACCAGTCGAGCCCGCGCTGACGCAGGTCGAGCGTCACCGGCTGCGCGCGCGCATTGGTCAGCAGGTACGACATGGACGACCGCCAGATGCTGGACGACCGTTTTTCGCGCGACACCACCGTCGCCTGAACCTTTACATCGAATGCGTCGCCGGTCTTCAGCCCCAATTCGCTGCCCATCGGCGTATGGCCGATCTGGTTTTCGCCGATGAACTGGGGGTCGCCGCGCAGGTCGCGTTGATAAAAGCGGACCGTCCCGGCCGGCAACGCATCGCCCAGCCCGCCATCGCGGCTGGAGGTGAATTTTATCACGCTCGCCGCGCTTGCGGGCTCGGTCATGTTGTTAAAGCCGTCGACGGTGAATTCATAGATTTTCTGCGCCGGGACCTTCGCCACGTCCAGAAAGCTCACCTGCTTCGTCTGGGCGCTCGCGATCGTCGTCCGTTCGGCCAGCGGATAGAGATAATAATCGCCAAGCTGTTCGCGCGGTGCCGATTCGGTGCCCGCGCGCCGCAGGTTGCCGGGCGTCGGCGGCTGCGGTCGATAACGGAAAGGTCGGCCATAACCCGGACTTCCGTCGCCCGATGGCGTCCCCGCGACCAACAGCGTCTTGGCGTTATTAAAGGTCGTGCCGCTGTTGTTGGTCAGCGTGACCCAGCCCTGGACGTCGATCGTCCCCGCCTTTTCGTCGTACAGCGACACATAATCGGCCGCCCAGCCAAGGCCGTTGGTCAAATAGGACAGCGTCGCCGGGCGCGTCCCGCCCGTCCGGCTTTCAACCGTGATCGACAGCGTCGGCTTGGCCCGCAGATTGGGCGGGATCTTGTCGAATATCACCCGCACCGGCAGCCCGTCGTCGCGCAATATCTCGATCCGCGAACCGATTTGCAGCACGACGCCGCCATTGACCGCCAGCACCTTGGCCCGCTCGCGCGTTTCGGCCCCGGTCGCGGGGTTGATGCGCAGCAGCGTCACCGTCTCACCCACCGCCTTTTCCATCAGCGCCTCGGGCGAGAGCAGGTCATAGTCGAAATTCTGTTCGACGATCGCCGTGCCGTCGGCGACGAAGGACACCGTCTGCGGACGGATTTGCGCCGACACGTCGGGAAATTCCTGTCGCGACCGTCCAGCGGGAAAGGCGATCTGGCGAATATCCTGAACCAGCGACTGTCCGCCATTATAGATGGTGACGGCCAGGTCGCCCTGCGCATTGCCCTGTGGCATGTCCTGGGCGGATGCGGGCGCCGACAGCAGAGCGGCCATGGTGACCGGGACGCACAGCATGACCAAGGCGCGCATAAAAAACCTCCCCGCAAGTGACTTGCGGAGAGGCTATGTCATGTTCGACCTGTAAACCAGTGCGAAATTACCGGCTTACTCCGCCGCTTCGACCCCGGACGCGCGTGTCGCCAGCGTACGGCGGGTGCGGCGCGCCTTGGGGGCCGGTGCTTCGTCGGCGCTGTCGGTATCGGCATCGGCGCTGCGTTCGGGGCGACCGATCGCGGGCGGAAGAACCGCCGTATCGATTCCCGCGCTGCCATTGTCGCCCTTGTCGCCGCTGTCGTCCGTACGCGCACGGCGCGCGGGGCGGCGCGCGGGGCGCGGGGCGGGTTCCGGCTCGACCGCCTGTTCGCGCACCGGGGCTTCGCTGCGCTCGGCCCGATCTTCGCGGGGCGCGTCTTCATCGCGATTGCGCGCCGGGCGTGCCCGCGACGCCTGACGGCTGCCGCGATTGTCATCGTCACGATTGCCGCGCGGTTCGCGATTGCCGCGGCCCTCCTCTTCCCGGCCGCCGCGATTGTCGCGCTGGCCACGGTCGCCACGGTCGCTGCGATCGTTCCGCTCCGCGCGGTCGTCGCCATTATCGCCGTCGTCGCGGTCGGTATCGACATCATTGTCGGTATCGTCATGGCCGTCGAAATCCTCGACGCCGCGAATCTCGCGCTGCCGGTCGGAACCGCGATCATGCCCGTTCTGGGCGTTCTTTTCGTCCTGCCGGGCGCGAAAATCGCTCACCACGCGGAAATAATGGTCTGCGAACTGCAGATAATATTCGGTCTGGACCCGGTCGCCCGCAAGCTGCGCGTCGCGCGCCAGGTTGCGGTATTTCTCGATCATCTGGGCGCCATTGCCACGCGCGCGGCTGTCGATGCGGTTGGCCTGGTCGACACCGCCGCGTCCGCCGGACTGTGGCCGGTTGTTATTGTTGCTGCCGTTGTTGTTACGGCCGCGACGGCGACCGTTCTGTCGGTTGTTCATGTTCAACTGAGACATCCTGTCGATAAGCTAATAAGCGACGCCAACCCCTTTTGGCCGACCGCGCCACCTGCGCGTCGTGCCCGCGCTCCTTGCGCGGCCTTGCCCTTTACCGCTTGCGCCGGACCCATGGTCCCGCGCCAGCATCGTAAGTGGGAAGCAGACCAGCCGGACCAGTATCGATGCTGTCCGCATCGCCAAAGGGACCCCGATCAGGTCTGTAAGCCGCCCCTACCGCGCTTTGCGGCGTAAACCAAGCGAATTTTTGTGGGTCCGTCAGTCGCGGGTCAGCAAAAGCGCCCGGTCGCGGCCGCCCAGGTCCTGTCGGCACACGACATGGAATCCCGCGCGATCGGCAAGGTCGCGGACCGCGATATGCTGCCGATGTCCGATTTCAAGGACGGCAAGCCCGGCAGGCGCCAATATCCGCGCCAAATCGGGGATGATCCGGCGATAATCATCCAACCCGTCCGCCCCCGCGAACAAGGCGCCCGCCGGTTCAAAGGCCGCGACATCGGGCATCAATTCCTCATTCTCCGCAATATAGGGCGGATTGCAAAGGATCAGGTCAAAGGGGCCTTCCAGCCCGGCCGCCCAATCGCCGACACGAAATTGCGCCCGGTCGCCCATCGCCAGGTTGGCGGCATTCCACCCCGCCCACTCGACGGCTTTGTCGGACTCGTCGATGCCCAGCCCCGATGCGGCGGGCCACGCGGCCAGCGCCGCCAAAAGCAAGGTGCCCGGCCCGCTCCCCAGATCGAGGATGTGGCGCGGCGCGGCGGCGGCGAAATGATCGATCGCCGCCTCGATCAGCGTCTCGCTGTCGGGGCGCGGGATCAACAGGCCCGGACCAACCGCCAGCCGGATCGTCCAGAAATCGCGGTATCCGACGATATAGGCGACGGGTTCATGCGCGCGCCGCCGCTCGATCAGCGCGTCGAATGCGTCCGGCACCGCAAAGCGTGCGGGGTCGAGCAACATCGCCTGCCGCTCGACGCCCAGCGCATGGGCCATCAACAATTCGGCATCCAGTCGCGGCGTGTCCGACACGCTCTCCAGCCGCTGCGTCGCTTCACGCAGCGCGGCGGCGACCTCAGTCACCCAGCCCAGCCAGCCGCTGCGCCTGATCCTCGGCGATCAGCGCGTCGATCAGTTCGTCCATCGCGCCTTCGATGATTTCGGGCAGGCGATGGAGGGTCAGGTTGATGCGGTGGTCGGTCACGCGCCCCTGCGGGAAATTATAGGTGCGGATGCGTTCGGACCGGTCGCCCGACCCGACCATCGATTTGCGCGCCGACGCCTCGGCGCTGTGAATCTTCTCGCGCTCCAGATCATACAGGCGGGCGCGCAGCACCTGCATCGCCTTTGCCCGATTCTTGTGCTGGCTGCGCTGGTCCTGCTGAATGACGACCAGGCCGGTCGGGATATGGGTGATGCGGATCGCCGAATCGGTCGTGTTGACGTGCTGGCCGCCCGCACCCGATGCGCGATAAATGTCGATCTTCAGGTCACTGTCGTTGATCGCGACATCGACCTCCTCGGCCTCCGGCAGCACCGCGACGGTCGCCGCGCTGGTGTGGATGCGGCCCTGGCTTTCGGTCGCGGGGACGCGCTGAACGCGGTGGACGCCGCTTTCGAACTTCAGCTTCGCGAACACGCCCTGCCCCGTCACCGACGCGACGACTTCCTTATACCCGCCGACCTCGGCCTCGTTCGCCGAAATCACCTCGACCTTCCACCCCTGTCCGTCGGCATAGCGGCTGTACATGCGCAGCAGGTCGCCCGCGAACAGCGCCGCTTCATCGCCGCCGGTCCCGGCCCGGATTTCCAGCATCGCGGCGCGTTCGTCGGCGACGTCCTTGGGCAACAGCCTGATCGCCAGGTCATGCTCGGCGGCGGGCAGCGCGGCTTCGATCGCCGCGATTTCCTCGGCCGCCATCGCCTTCATTTCGGGATCGGCCAGCATCTCGTTCAGCGCCACCAATTCGCCGCGCAGCCGCACGACCTCACTCGCCGCCCTCGCGACGGGCTCCAGCTCGGCAAACTCCTTCGACGCGGCGACGAAATCGGCGGGCGCCATGTCACCCGTCGCCATCCTCGCCTGCAAGGCGGCGTGGCGCTCGATGATGGCGTCGATCTGGCGTTCGGAAACGGAGGTCATCTTGTCGCTGTCATTTCAATTCTTCGTCATCCCGGACCTGATACGGGATCCATGGCCGCCTATGTCGTCTGGACCCCGGGTCAGGTCCGGGGTGACGATTGATCCATCCCCGACCTAATGAAAGCCCAAACCGTCGACAACGGCGCTTACCTGGGCCAGAACATCGTCATGCGTTACCGACTGGGTCCTGACCACGGCCTTGTCATCGATCCATCGCAGCGACATCAGGACATGGGCGTTGATCTTCGTCGCCTTGTCGTATCGCTTGCGCGCCGAACCCGTTGCGATCATGTCGGCCGACAGGTCATGGAGCCGGAGAGCCGTCGCGATCCTTTGCGCCGCCGGAATGGCAAGGTCGTCCTCGACCGCCAGAATGACGTTCAAGGGATCGACTTTCGGTTCATCGATCAACATCGCCAGCCGCTCGATCCCCGCCGCCCAGCCGACCGCCGCGGTCGGCGGACCGCCCAGCGCCTCGATCAGCCCGTCGTAACGCCCGCCGCCCAGCACCGTGCCCTGCGCGCCCAGCCGGTCGGTGACGAATTCGAACGCGGTATGGCGATAATAGTCCAGCCCGCGCACCAGCCGCGCATTGCGTTCCCACGCCACGCCCGCGGCATCAAGGCCGGCGGTGACAGCGCCAAAGAAATCCTGTGCTTCGCCGGTCAGAAACGCATCGATGTCGGGCGCGCTGTCGGCGATCGGGCGATCCTGCGGGTCCTTGCTGTCGAGGATGCGCAGCGGATTCTTGTCGAGCCGCGCCAGGCTGTCCTCGCTCAGGCTCGCGCGATGCCCCTCGAAATGTTCGACCAGCGCCGCGCGCCACGCATCGCGGCTTTCCGCATCGCCCAGCGTGTTGAGCGTCAGCGTCACGCCGTCGGCGATGCCCAATTGCTTCAAAAGCTGGTCCGCGAACATCAGCAGTTCGGCATCGGCCAGCGGACTGTCGCTGCCCAGCACTTCGGCATCGAGTTGATGAAACTGGCGATAGCGCCCCTTTTGCGGCCGTTCGTACCGGAACAAGGGCCCGTGCGTCGCGACCTTCAGCGGCGCGAACTGCTGCCAGCCGTTGGTGATATAGGCGCGCGCGATGCCCGCGGTAAATTCGGGGCGCAGCGTGACGGATTCGCCGCCGCGATCCTCGAACGAATACATTTCCTTCGACACGACGTCGGTCGTCTCGCCCAGCGAGCGCGCGAACACGGCGGTCGGCTCGATCACCGGCACCTCGACCCGCTTGAAACCATAAAGGCGGCGGACCCGGTCAAAGGCGCCGACGACATGCGCGAAGCGGTCGGCGAAATCGCCCAGCATGTCCTGGGTGCCGCGCACGGCCTGCGGCGTCGGGATTTTCGCGGATTTATCCTTGCTCATGCGCCGCGCGTCTAATGGTTTTTCGCCGAAAGGCAAAGGGCGGTTGCGGACCGCCCGCTGGACCTTGCGATGAATTAAAGGCAGAGGATGGCCATGAAAAAAACCCTGTTCGTCGCAGCGGCCCTCCTCGCCGCACCCGCCGTCCTTTCCTCCCCCCTCGCCGCCCAGGATGGCAACAGCCGCCCGCAACCGGTGGTTCAGCCGCTGACGGTCCCGCTGCCCGCCGACAAACCCTATCCCGGCACGATGCTGTTAAAGGTCGATGCCACCGATTTCGCGCGCGGCATATTTCATGTGCGACAGACGATCCCGGTGGCAAAGACCGGCCGGATCACCCTTCTCTATCCCGAATGGCTGCCCGGCAAGCACGCCCCGCGCGGCGCGATCGCAGAGGTCGCGGGGTTCAAGGCATCGGCGGATGGAAAGCCGCTGACGTGGACGCGCCAGCCGACCGACGTCTATGCCTTTGACATCGACGTGCCGACGGGGGTCAAAAGCATCGACGTCGCCTTTGATTTCCTGTCGCCGACGCGGACGAGCGAGGGCCGCGTCGTCGTCACCCCGGCGATGATGAACCTGCAATGGGAACAGGTCAGCCTGTATCCCGCCGGATATTTCACGCGGGGCATCCCGGTGCAGCTCGACGTCACCCTGCCCGACGGCTGGACCGGCGCAGCGGCGCTCGACGGTCTGAAACAGTCGGGCAACCGCTATAGCTTTGCGCCGACCAGTTATGAAACGCTGATCGACAGCCCGATGTTCGCGGGTCGCCATTTCCGCAAATGGGATCTTGGCAACCGGGTGACGCTGAACGTCGTCGCCGACGAAGCGAAATATCTGGAGGCCAGCCCCGACCATATCGCGCGCCACGCCGCGCTGGTGTCCGAAACGGTCGCGCTGTTCGGTGTGCGGCATTTCGACCGCTATGAATTTCTGCTCGCGCTGACCGACGAAATGGGCGGCATCGGGCTGGAACATCACCGCAGCAGCGAAAACAGCCGCAACCCGGACTATTTTACCAAATGGAATGACAATGACAGCGAGCGCGGACTGCTCCCGCACGAACTCGTCCATAGCTGGAACGGCAAATATCGCCGCCCCGACAAATTGTGGACGCCCGATTACCGCACCCCGATGCAGGGCAATCTTCTGTGGGTTTATGAAGGTCAGACCAGTTACTGGGACCTGGTCCTCGCGGGCCGATCGGGCATCCAGTCCAAGGAGATGATCCTCGCCGAATGGGCAAGCTACGCAGGGAATTACAGCGTCCAGGCGGGGCGCCAGTGGCGATCGGTCGAGGACACGACGCTCGACCCCGTCATCGCCGCCCGCAAGCCCAAGCCCTTCGCCAGTTGGTCGCGCAGCGAGGATTATTATAACGAAGGGTCGCTGATGTGGCTGGAAGCGGACATGCTGATCCGTCAGGCGACGAAGAACGGCCGGAGCCTCGACGATTTCGCCCGCGCCTTTTTCGGCGGCCGCGAAGGCGACTGGGGGCAGAGCGGCTATGATTTCGACGATGTCGTCGCGGCGCTGAACGCGGTCCACCCCTATGACTGGGCGGGTTTCCTGCGCACACGGATGCAGGGGACGGGCCAACCGGCGCCGGTCGGGGGGATCGAGCGCGCGGGATACCGGCTGGTGTGGCGCGATGCGCCCAACGCCTATGACCGCGATCGCATGATACAGGCGAAAAATGCCGATCTGACCTATTCGCTGGGCCTGACGATCGACAAGGACGGCGTCGCCACCGGCATCCTGTGGGACGGCCCTGCGTTCCGCGCCGACATCGTCAACGGGGCAAAGATCGTCGCGGTCGATGGGCTGAGCTATAGCCGCGAACGGATCGAAGCCGCCATTCGCGCCGCGACCGACGGCAAGACCCCGGTGCGGCTGCTGATCGAACGGGCCGGGCGCTACCGCAATGTCGAGATCGCCTATCCGGGCGGGCTGCGTTGGCCGCACCTCGAAAAAACGGGGAGTGGCCCCGACTGGTTCGATCAGCTATTGGCGCCGCGCCGCCGACTGTAAAAGATTCGGCGGCGAACAGAACAAAGGACTTAATTCTCCCATGCGCATCGATCTGATTCCCGCCGGCGACAGCCCGCCCGACAGCCTGAACGTCCTGATCGAAGTTCCGATCGGCGGTGAACCGGTGAAATATGAATTCGACAAGGACAGCGGCGCGCTGTTTGTCGACCGTTTCCTGCACACCCCGATGCGCTATCCCGCCAATTACGGTTTTGTGCCGCATACGCTGGGCGAAGATGGCGATCCGCTTGACGCGCTGGTCGTTGCGCGTTCGCCGATCATTGCCGGCGCGGTGGTAAAATGCCGCCCGATCGGCGTGCTGATGATGGAAGATGACGCCGGCGGTGACGAAAAGCTGCTGTGCGTGCCGGTGAACAAGACATTTCCTTATTATGCCGACGTCGCCAGCTACACCGACATGCCGCCGATCGTGCTGCAACAGATCGAGCATTTCTTTACCCACTATAAGGATCTGGAACCCGGCAAATGGGCAAAGCTCAACGGCTGGGGCGATGCCGATGAAGCCAAGCGCATCATCGTCGAATGCATCGAACGGGCAAAGAAGACGGGTCTCTAACGACCGCATCATCGCGAGCGAAGCAAGGCCATCCACGGGGACCGACCCGCTCCGGATCGCCCCGCTTCGCTCTCGATGACGAATTTCAACCGGCGGACATATCCTCATCCGGCAACAGCCGCACATCCTGCCGGGGATAGGGGATGCGGATTCCCGCTTCCTTGAACCGGTCCCAGATGCCTAGGAAAACCTCGCCCTGGATATTGCCCAGCCCCGCTTCGGGGTCGGAAATCCAGATACGCAGTTCATGTTCGACCGCCCGCTCGCCAAAGGCGGTGATCCACACCGCCGGTTCGGGTTCGTTCAGGATGCGCGGATTGCCCTCAGCCGTTTCGATAATCAGCCGCTGCGCCAGCCGCAGATCGGCGTCATAGGGCACCGGGATACGCATCCGCACCCGCACCTCCGGGCTGGCATAGCTCCAGTTTTCCACCGGCTGAGTCATCAGCAATTCGTTCGGGATCAGATGTTTTTTGCCGTCGCGGGTCACGACATTGACCGCGCGCACCCCGATCTTTGCGACCCGTCCCACATTGGGTACGCCGCCGGGCGCCGCACCGCCGCCCATGCTGCTGCCGTCGCCGACGACGACGATGTCGCCGGGCTTGATCGAACGGTCCATCAACAGGATGATCCCCGCGATCAAATTGCCGACCGTTTTTTGCAGGCCGAAACCGATCGCAAGGCCCGCCGCGCCGGAAAAGACCGCGAGCGCGGTCAAATCGATGCCGAGCAGGTCGATGCCCAGCAGCAAGGCCAGCGTGAACAGCGCGATCGCGATCAGCTTTTCGGTCAGCAGCCGCTGCGTCTGGTCGATACGGGTGTTGCGGCGCAGCAGCCATTTGATCGCCCGCAGCAACAGCTTGACCGCGATATACAGCAGGACCGCGACGATGATCGTCGAAAAAATGCCGTAAAGCGACAGGCGATAGGCCCCGACGTCCAGGCCGATCGCCTTCATCGCGGCGACGGTGCCGTCCACGCCCTGTCGCAGGCCCTGACCCGCGCTCATATCGCCGCGAATCCCTGTTCCAGATCGGCGATCAGATCGGCGGGATCCTCCAGCCCGATCGACAGGCGAATCAGCGGGTCGGGATCGGACCATGTCGTCGCGGTCCGGATGTCCGCCGGGTTGCTGGGGACGATCAGGCTTTCATAGCCGCCCCAACTGAACCCGATGCCGAACAGCGACAGCGAATCGATGAAGCGGGTCCGGGCCGCCTCGTCGCCGCCCTTCAGCGTAAAGCCGAACAGGCCGCTGGTGCCGGCAAAGTCGCGCGACCAGATGCCATGCCCCGGATCGCCGGGCAGGGCGGGATGCAGCACGCGGGCGACCTCTTCGCGTGCGGCCAGCCAGCGCGCGACCGCAAGGCCGTTTTCGCCGTGCCGCTGCATCCGCACGTCCAGCGTGCGAAGGCCGCGCAGCATCAGTGCGCAATCGTCGGGCGATACCGACAGGCCAAGCTGATAGGTCGCCTGGCGCAGCCGCGGCCACAGCGCCTTGCTGGCGGTCAGCGATCCCATCATCGCGTCGCTGTGCCCGCCGACATATTTGGTCAGGCTCATCACCGCCACGTCGACGCCATGCCGGAACGCCGGAAACAACAGCGGCGTCGCCCAGGTGTTGTCGAGCATCGTCGTCACGCCCCGACCGCGCGCGGCGGCGACGATCGCGGGAATATCCTGCACCTCGAATGTCAGGCTGCCCGGCGATTCGAGAAAGATCAGCTTTGTCTCCGGCCGGATCAGATCGGCTATCGCCGCGCCGACACAGGGGTCGTAATAGCTTGTCTCGACCCCCAGCCGCGCAAGCATTCCGTTGCAGAAAGAACGCGTCGGTTCATAGGCGCTGTCGACCATCAACAGATGGTCGCCCGGCGACAAGAGCGCCAGCAGCCCGGCCGAAATCGCCGCGACGCCCGATGGATAGAGCAAGGTCCCCTCGCTTCCGGGTTCCATCATCGTCAACGCATCGGCAAGCGCCCACACCGTCGGCGTCCCGCGCCGCCCATAATATAATTTGTCGTGGGTGGCGTGGCCGCGCGTCTTCAGGTCGGCGATATTGTCGTACAGGATCGTCGAAGCGCGCCACACGGGCGGATTGACGACGCCGCCGCCCAGTCGGGGATCGCCGGTCCATTCGGGACGGCGACCGCCCTGCACCAATTTCGTTGCAGGGCGGAGGCTTTCGTCGTCGCTATTGCTCATGCCCGCCTTGTTAGCGGAGCGCCGGGCAAAATCCAGTGGTCGCTATAGGCGCGTCGCCGCCGACGATCGCGGGCGACCCCTGAAATTTTCAAGCCGCGCCGGTCGCTTTGGGCGTTGCGGGGTCGGCGCCCCATTCGGTCCAACTGCCGTCGTAAACGGCGACATCATCCTTGCCGATCAGATGCGCGCCGAACGCCAGCACGGTCGCGGTCATGCCGCTGCCGCATGTCGTCACCAGCGGCTTGTCCAGGTCCACGCCCGCGTCGGTAAAGGCCGCTTTCAACGCATCGCCCTGTTTCCATGTGCCATCGGCATTGAACAACTGGCTGTGCGGCAGGCTGCGCGAATTGGGGATGTGACCGGGTGCCAGGCCGGGACGCGGGTCGCGTTCCTCGCCGGTGAAACGGGCGGCGGGGCGGGCATCGGCCACCTGTTCGGCGCCGCTGTCGACATTCGCCAGCATCTGGTCCTTGGTGCGGACCGCCTTCGCATCGCGCCACACGGTGAAATGGCGGTGGCGCAGCGTCTGCTTGCCCATTTCAAGGCCGCGCCCTTCGGCCTTCCATTTGGCGAGGCCGCCGTCGAGCAATGCGACGTCATGGGCACCGAACAATTTGAGCAGCCACCAGGCGCGCGCCGCGCTTTTCAGCGGGCTGTCGTCGTAAAGGACGATGCGGCTGCCGTCGCCCAGCCCGAGCGATTGCATACGACTCGCGAATTTCTCGGCCGGAGGGGCCATGTTTTCGACGCTGTTCGACGTATCGGTCAGTTCGGCCAGGTCCATGAAGACCGCGCCGGGGATGTGTCCCGCTTCATATTCGGCGCGTGCGTCGCGCCCTTCCGCTGAAAGAAATTTCGTCGCATCGACGACCCGCAGGTCCGATGCCCCCAGTTCGCGTTCCAGCCAGTCGGTTGAGACCAAGGCGTCCATGTCATGCTCCTGTTACGACCGTTCGGGAACCTGTTGCCTGTCCCTCGCCCGGCCATCCTGCTGTGGCTCTTTGTCTTTCCGGGGGATGGGCAGCCTATGCCTCCACCGACGCATTTTCAAGCGCGGGTCGAACCTGCCTCAGTCAATGCTGCGCCGCAACAAAAAAGCGGCTGTTAAGATTATTGGGTGCGGCGAATCGCGGTCGATCGGGCGCCGGGCCGATCGACGACATAGGTCGCGCGGTCGAGCGGCAGCGGCGCGAGCTTGTCGGCGCCCAGTTCGCGCCCGACGACGAAACTTCCGGCATTCTGGCCGAACGCATCGCCCTCGCCATCCCAATGATAGGTCACATCAAAAGCCATGACCGGCACCAAAACCCCCCGCCCCCCCATCATCAGCGGCTCGATTCCGGCGCGCGACAGCATCGCCTCGCTCGACAATTGCTCACCGGCGCCGGGCGCGAGCGTGATGTCGTCACGCAAAACGCTGCCGCCCGCGCCATCGAAGAAACGGCCGAGCACGGCTTCGGGCATCGCCGAGCCCTGGTTGAGGGCGATTCGGACCATCAGCCCGGTCGCCGCGGCGCTGCCCTGATTGACGAGGTTCAGCGCAAAGCCGACCACGACATGATCGGGCTGGACCCGGATGCTGAGGATTTCGAGCGCCATGCCGACAATCGCGCGCTTTTCCTCGACCGCGCGCGTGACCAGCGGCGATGCCGCCGGGCCAGCGCCTTGAGGCGAAGCGACGGGAGCAGGTGCGGCGGGCGCGGCAGGCGGAGGCGCAGCGGGCCTCGCGGACGGCAGGGCGGCGCGTGGCGCGGGACGGGGCGCGGCGGGATGGGGCGTGGCGGGAAGCGGCGCGTCGTCCACCTCGTCGATGGTCGGGACGCCGGGCGCGGCGCGGCGGCGCCAGTACCAGAAACCCGCACCAAGAGCCGCAAGCACGGCCATGATCCACGCCCAGAGCGGCGTGCCCGTACGCGGCGGCGCAGCACGTGGCGGCTGCGCCTGATCCGCCACGGCGATCGCGGCGGACGGCGCAGCTTCGACCGGCGCGGCAGGTTGATCTGCACCAGGTTGCGGCGGCGGGCTTTCCTGTGCCGCCGGCGCGGCTGGCCCTGTTGCGCCGACATCGGGGTTGCGCGGACCGGGGGGTGCGGGCTGCCGGATGGCCTTTGTGGTGGCAGGCGCAGGCTGCGCCGACTCTGCTGGCTGGGTGGGAACGACGCGCGGCGGAGGCGGAGCGGTCTGCGCGGCGGGGCGTTCGGCGGGACCGACCGGCGGCAAGCCGTTGTCCGCCGGACCCTGCACGCCGGGCGTACGACCGTCGTCGGCGGGCGGAAGGCGGAAATCGAGCGGGCGCGACGCGGGCGGCGGTGATGCGGGCGTCCCGTTTTCCTGCGCCATCACCGACGGATTTCCGGCAACCAGCGAAAGGGCCAACGCAGCGGACGCGAGCGCAACCGGAGCGAGCGCCATCCGCGGCGAACTCACCGCCCCGCGTCCCTGCCGCTTCATTCCGTCCGTCATTCCGCTTCCACGATCCAGATCATGTCCATGCGCCCGGCACCGCCGAATCGGCGCCGAACCGAGCCGTGCCATCCAACGACGTCGGTGACATCGGCCGCGCTGCGCACTAGAGCCTTTCCATGACCGATTCCACCCCTACGCCGCTCATGCCCAAACATCTTGGCCAATCGAGCGAACTTCCCGCCGCGCCCGAGGCCGCGGTTCTCGATTATGTTCCCAATCCGCGCGCGGGCGAATTATATCTGGTCCGCTTTGCCGCGCCCGAATTCACGTCGCTCTGCCCCGTCACCGGCCAGCCCGATTTCGCGCATCTGGTCATCGACTATGCGCCGGGTGACACGATCGTCGAATCGAAAAGCCTGAAGCTGTTTCTGGGCAGTTTTCGCAATCACGCGGGCTTTCACGAGGATTGCACCGTCGGCATCGGACGCCGCCTGTTCGACGAGATGCAGCCCCGCTGGCTGCGCATCGGCGGATATTGGTATCCGCGCGGCGGCATCCCGATCGATGTCTTCTGGCAATCGGCCGCGCCGCCCGCAGACCTGTGGCTTCCCGATCAGGGGGTCGCACCCTATCGCGGGCGCGGATGATGATTCATCTTTTCGTCATAGAATATTGACATTATTGTAAGTGATATGACCACAGCTTCGATCCCTCACGATCATGCCATCGCCGTCGGCGCAGACCAGATCGATTTCATGGGCCATGTAAACAACGCCCATTATCTGAGCTGGGTGCAGGATGCGGTGCTGTCGCACTGGCGCCAGATCGCGCCGCCCGAAGCGGTCGCGGCGCATCTGTGGGTCGCGCTGAAGCATGAGATCACCTATCGCCGCCCCGCCTTTCTGGACGATCAGGTCATCGCGACCGTGATATTGGAAAAGGTTCAGGGCGCCCGCGCCTTTTACGCGACGATCATCAAGCGCGGCGAAGATGTGCTGGCCGAAGTGCAATCAAGCTGGTGCTGCATCGACGCCGAAACGCTGCGCCCCGCACGGCTGGCGAGCGACGTGATCGCAAAATTCTTTCCAGCGGAAAAAATCTAGGCCACCAACGTCACCCGAACGTCGGTTCGGGGGGTGGGGCTGTTTCCGGTCGTTTCCTGCCGATCCTCCCTGTCGCGCAGCCATGGGGAGGGGGACCGCGCCCGAAGGGCGTGGTGGTGGGGCTGCGGCCTTGCGCTGAATGCCCCTCCGTCATCGCTTCGCGCTGCCACCTCCCCATGGCTGCGCCACAAGGAGGATTTATGCCCGCAACTGGCCGCTTCCTGCCTTCCAGAATATTTCGCGCCGAGGCGCAGAGGGCGCGGAGAAACGGGTGCGCTCCTCTCTGCGATCTCTGCGCCTCGGCGCGAAATTCCTATATTCCTGCGGCGCTTGCGTTGAAGCCTAGGCCGCCTCGAACCGGATTGGCAGGCGCTTCAATCCGCCGACGAACACCGATTGGACGCGCGCGGGTTCGCCCGCCAGTTCCAGCGATTTCAATCGCGGCAGCAATTCTTCCATCAGGATGCGCATTTCCATGCGCGCCAGATGCTGGCCAAGGCACACATGCGCGCCAAAGCCAAAAGCGATCTGCTGATTCTTTTCGCGGTCGGGATCAAAGGCAAAGGGATCGCCGAACACCGCCTCATCACGGTTGCCCGAAACATAGTTGAGCATCAGCCAGTCGCCCTCGCGGATCGTCTGACCGCCGATCTCCACATCTTCCTTCGCGCTGCGCATGAAATGCTGCACCGGGGTCGTCCAGCGGATCGCTTCCTCGATCAATCCCGCCTTGTCGCTCGCCGCGTCGCGGAAGCGTTCGAATAATGCCGGGTTTCTGGCCAGTTCCATGATCGCCCCCGCGGTCGATGCGCTCGTCGTATCATGGCCGGCCGTGGCGATGATCATGTAATAACCCGCCAGTTCGCGGTCGGGAATCTGTTCGCCGCCGACCATGGCATTGGCGATGACCGTCGCAATGTCCTGACGCGGGTTGGCACGGCGGTCGGCGGTCAGCGCGCCGAAATAATTTTCGAAATCGGCAATGACATAATTCAGCATCGCGATCGCCTGTTCAGCGCTGGTGATCGCTTCGCGGCTGCGGTTGAGTTCGGGGTCGGTGGGGCCGAAAAGCTGTTGCGTCAGCATCAGCATACGCGGCTCATCCTCTGGCGGGACGCCCAATATGTCCATGATGACGCGCAGCGGATAATGCGCGGCCACGTCGCGGGCGAAATCGGTCTCTCGCCCGCCCGCGTCCAGCATATGATCCACCGTTTCGCGCGCGATCTGGCGGATGCGGTCTTCGACGATCTTCAGATTTTTCGGCATGAACCAGCTCTGCGTCAGCAGGCGGTATTTCATATGGTCGGGCGCATCCATCTGGACCAGCGAGCGGATCAGGTGGCCGTCGTTGCCCGGCGTCGCGGCGCGGGCCAGCGCCTCACCCGCGCGGTCGGTCAGCACCGTCGGGCGGATGCCGTTGGCAAAGCGTTGCGGGTCGCGGCTGATCGCCATGATGTCGGCGTGGCGCGTGACCAGCCAAAAGGGATCGTGATTCGGATTTTCCACCACCGCGAGCGGCGCATGGGCCCGCGCCCAGGCAAGCTGTTCGTGCAGCGGATCCCATTTGCCGTATGCGACCGGATCGACGACGGCGGCGGCTACCTCTCCAGGCAATATCGGTTTTGTCATGGACGGCGAAGCTGCCGCAACTCGCGATGCGAGTCGAGTGGCAAAATGCAACCGACCGGCGACGGAGGCTACCTAAATTGCGCGCCCGGTCATTTGAACAGGCTGCCCAGAATGCCGCGCATCAACTGGCCGCCGAACTTGCCCGCGACCTGTCGGCCAAGATTGGTCGCCGCCGACCGCGCCGCCGATTCGACCATCTTTTCGGCAAAGCTGGGCTTTGCGGCCTCGCGCGCCGCCGCCTTTTCCTGCTGAAGGCGGATTTTCTCTTCGGCAACCTTGCGCTTTGCCTCTTCCTTCGCGGTGATCGCGGCCTGCTTGTCGGCTTCGGCCTGCGCCTTGGCTTCAACCGCCGCCGCCTGGGCCTGTTCGGCCTTGGCGGCGAGCAATTCCTCGGCGCTCTCACGATCGACGACCGTGTCATATTTGCCCTCGACCGGCGAGATCGAGCGGATGATCGCCCGTTCCTTGGCGTCGATCGGACCGGCGCGCGACCGGGGCGGCCGAATCAGCGTCCGCTCGACCGGCGACGGCGCCCCGTCGGCCATCAACAGCGACACCAGCGCCTCGCCGACCTGCAACTCGGTAATCTCGCGCTCGACATCGACCTTCGGATTGGGCCGAAACGTCTCCGCCGCCGCTTTCACCGCCTTTTGATCGCGGGGGGTAAAGGCGCGCAGCGCATGTTGGACGCGGTTGCCCAACTGACCGGCCACCGTTTCGGGCACGTCGATCGGGTTCTGCGTGATGAAATAGACGCCGACGCCTTTCGACCGGATCAGCCGCACCACCTGTTCGATCTTTTGAACCAGCGCCGTCGGCGCATCGTTGAACAGCAGATGGGCTTCGTCAAAGAAGAAGACGAGTTTGGGTTTGTCGGGGTCGCCGACCTCGGGCAGGTTTTCGAACATCTCGCTGAGCATCCACAGCAGAAATGTCGCGTACAGCTTTGGACTGGCCATCAGCTTGTCGGCGGCGAGGATGTTGACATAACCGCGGCCCGTGTCGTCGAGCCGGATCATGTCCTGAATGTCGAGCGCCGGTTCGCCAAAGAAATTCGCGCCGCCCTGGCTTTCCAGGGTCAGCAATTGCCGCTGGATCGTGCCCACGGTCGCTTTCGACACATTGCCATATTTAGTGGTCAGTTCGTCGGCATTTTCGCCGCACCAGACCAGCATGGCCTGAAGATCGCCCAGGTCGAGCAGCAGGAGATTCTGTTCGTCGGCAACGCGAAAAGCGATCGCCAGCACGCCTTCCTGCACGTCGTTCAGCCCCATCAACCGCGCAAGCAGCAGCGGCCCCATTTCAGAGATGGTGGTGCGGATCGGATGCCCCTGTTCGCCGAACAGGTCCCAAAAGACGACCGGATTGTCGCGGTAAGCCCAGTCGCTGTCGCCGATTTCGGCGGCGCGGGCGGCGAAAATTTCGTGCATCTTCGACGTCGGGCTGCCCGCCATCGCCATGCCGGCCAGGTCGCCCTTTACGTCGGCGACGAACACCGGCACGCCAACTTCCGAAAAGCCCTCGGCCAGCCCTTGCAGCGTCACCGTCTTGCCCGTGCCGGTCGCCCCGGCGATCAGCCCGTGCCGGTTCGCCCGTTTCAGGACGAGCGACTGGCGCGGACCGTCAGGCGCGCCGCCGCCGCCAAGACCGACATAGATTTCGCTTGCCGTGCTGCCGTCGCTCACCCTCTATCCTCCACCTGATGGCCTTTGGAGGAGGTTAGAGCGGGGACGCTGGTCAGGCAATCGCCAAACCGGCGGCGCGGCACAGCAAAAGGGCGCCGAACCCAAAGGTCCGGCGCCCCATGCGTCACTCCGGAAAGCCGAAGCCTATTTCACGCGGATCGCGATAAAGGCCGATGGGCCGCCGCGACGCAGGATTTCGAGCAACACCGCATCGCGGCCCGCCTTTTTCGCATCGGTCACGGCCTTGGCAAGCGCATCGTTCGTCAACACCGGCGCGCGATTGACGCTGAGGATCACGTCACCGCGGCGCAGACCCTTGCGGCCCGCGTCGCTGTTGGCCGACGCGGCACCGATGACAAGACCCTTGGTCGCGGCATCGACGCCCACGGCGCGCGCGATGTCGGGCGTCACCACCTGAACCGACAGGCCCAGCACTTCCTGAATCGTCTTGTCCGCGGCGCCGGTCGGATCCTCGGGAACCGCCTGTTCGTCCTCGGGATCAAAGTTC
Organism: Sphingopyxis sp.; assembly: GCA_030145715.1. Classification (GTDB taxonomy): domain Bacteria; phylum Pseudomonadota; class Alphaproteobacteria; order Sphingomonadales; family Sphingomonadaceae; genus Sphingopyxis. Next base: position 23,232 of record JAIXHQ010000004.1, read on the forward strand.
GATCCGGCCAGTTCGCTTTCGGGCGGGCGCGTGCCGACCACCGCGTTGAGCGTCAGCGTCTTGCCGTCGCGAATGACCTCGACCGGGATTTGCGTTCCGGGCTTGGTATTCGAAACGATATAGGACAGCGTCTGTTGCGGCGTGACATCCTTGCCATTCACCTTGGTCACGACGTCGCCGCGCTTCAACCCGGCCTTTGCCGCCGCCTGATTGTCCTCGACGCGCTGGACGAATTCGCCGCGATCCTTGGGCAGGCCAAGCGCCGCCGCCAGATCCTCGTCGACCGGGGCGATCCCGATGCCCAGATAGCCGCGCTCGATCTTTTCGCCCGAACGCAGCGAATTGATGACCGGCATCGCCGCATCGGCGGGAATCGCGAAGTTGACGCCGATGTTGGCGCCGACGGGAGAGATCAGCATGTTGTTGATGCCGACGACATTGCCCTGAAGGTCGAACAGCGGTCCGCCCGAATTGCCGCGGTTGATGGCGGTATCGGTCTGGATATAGCGGTCATAGGCGCCGCCGCTGCCAAGGTTGCGCTGCACCGCGGAAATGATGCCCGCGGTGACGGTCGAGCCAAGGCCGAGCGGATTGCCGATCGCGACCACCCAGTCGCCGACGCGCGCCGTCCGGCTGTCGGCGAATTTCACAAAGGGCAGCCCGGTCGCGTCGATCTTGAGCAGCGCAAGGTCGGATGCCACGTCGCGGCCGACGATCGTCGCCTTATATTCCTTTTGGTTGGTCAGCGTCACCGTGACCTGATTCACCGCCTCGCCGCGCGGACCGCCGGAAATGACATGGTTGTTGGTGACGATATAGCCGTCGGCCGAGATCAGGAATCCCGATCCGCCGCCCTGTTGTTCCTGCGTGATCGGTTCGCGCGTCCCGGCAAAGGGATTGAGCCGGACGCCGAGCGTGACTTCCTGCTTGGTCGAAATATTGACGACCGCGGGCTGAAGCTGTTCGACCAGGTCGGCAAAGCTTTCGGGCGCACCCGACCGGGGAACGACCTTTGCGATTTCGCTCTTTTCATTCTGCGCGACCTGCGCGCCGACGGGGGACTGGGTGACCAGCGCCAAGGCGGTGCCACCAGCCAGCAAGGCCGAAGTGATGCCATATACGTAACGCACGATCGTTATTCCTCTTCTCTTACGAAAAAACTGGTCTGTCCCGGTTGCGGCGGTCTGCGGCGAACTGGCTGAACGGCGATTGAACATGAACGGTGCTTGCATGCTCCGTTCATGTTCGCATCGGTCGGTCAGTCGCCGCTGAAACGCCGCAGATAGTCGCTGTTGGGCGACAGGACGATCGAATTGTCGGCGCCTTTCGCGGCGTCGCCAAGGAAGGTCTGCCGATAGCTCTGCATCGCGCGATAAAAATCATAGAAGCCTGCGTCCTTGCCATAGCTTTCGGCATAGATGCGCGCCGCCTCTGCGTCCGCGTTGCCGCGGATGATCTGCGCTTCCTTTTGACCCAGCGCGCGGATCGACACCGATTCCTGTTCGCGCGCCGACCGCATCCGCGCGAAGGCGGCGTCGAGCGGCGTTCCGGCGGGCAGGTCGGCGCGTTTGATCCGCACGTCGATCACTTCGGCGCCATAGCGTTTCGCCTCGCGGTTCAGCGCATTCTGGATGTTGGTCATCACATTGCCGCGTTCGGCCGAAAGGAGCGATGCAAAGCTGCGCTTGCCCAATTCGTTGCGCAGCGACGATCCCAGGATCGAGGTGAGCTGAGCCTTCAAATTCTCTTCGCTGCGGATCGAGGTATAGGTGCGCGCCGGATTGACGATGCGGAACCGGGCAAAGGCATCGACCTCCAGCAGATATTGGTCGGTGGTCAGCACCCGTTCGTTCTGCATGTTCGCGCCCAGGATGCGCTTGTCAAAAAACACCACCGAATCGACGAGCGGGATGCGCGCGAGCAGCCCCGCGCCAGCGCTGCCGAACCGTTCATTGGCGTGATATTTGTTCACCACGCTGTTGATCTGGCCATAGCGGATGACGATCGCCTGCTTGTCCTCCGGAATGATGACCAGCGTCATCGCCGCGATGACCAGCCCGACGAGCAGGATGAAGATCAGCCGCAGCGGACGGCCGAAAATTGTGTCCGAAACGCTCATCGGCCGCTCTCCACGCTGGTCGCGGGCGCCTGGGCGGCGCGGCGGCGCAGTTCAGGGAGCGGGAGATAGGGCGTCACCCCGCCCGATTCGACGATCACCTTGTCCACCGGCGCCAACACCTGCTCCATCGTTTCATAATAAAGCCGGCGCTTCGTCACTTCGGGCGCCAGCTTATATTGTTCGTAAATCTTGTCGAAAGCCGATGCCTCGCCGCGCGCGCGTTCAAGCACGGTGCTGGCATAGGCTTCGGCCTCGTTGATGTTCGATTCGCGTTCCTGCTGCGCCGCCGTCACCTTGTTAAAGGCGTCGGTCACCTGTTCGGGCTGTACCGCGCGCTGCAACTGGATCGCCTCGATCGTCACCCCGGCCTTATATTTGTCGAGCAACTGCTGCATCCGCGTGCGAACCTCGCCCTCGATGCTGGCACGGCGCGGGCCGATCGCGTCGGTCAGCGTATAATTGGCCACCGTCGCGCGCATCGCGCTTTCAGCGACTTCGCGGATCGTGTTTTCCTGATCGGCGATCTGGAACAGATATTGATGCGGATCGCGCACCCGCCAGCGCACCTCGTAGCCAAGGTTGATGATATTCTGATCCTGCGTCAGGACAAAATTCTGCGATTCATTGCTGGTGGCGCCGATCTTCAGCTCGCGGATCGACTGCACATCCTCGATCTGTACCCGCTCGATCGGGTCGGGCAGCTTGATGTTGATGCCCGGCGCCATCGTCCGCGAATAGCTGCCGAGCGTGGTCACGACCCCGGCCTGGCCCTCGCCGACAATCCTGATCGACGAAAATGCGACCCACAGGACGACCGCGAGCAGAATGGCCCATTTCCACAGCCCCGCCGATTCGGGCAGGTTCAGACCGCTGCCGCCACCGCCGCCCGATCCGCCGCCGCCGAAACCGCCGCGCCCCTTGCGCAGCAATTCGTCGAGCGCCGACGGGCCGCGCGGCTTCTGCGCCCGCCGCTGATCGGTGGGATCGGGGGTGATCCACGGGTTCCGGGGGCCGGGCTTTTTCCCGTCGCCCTTTCCATCATCGTCGCCCTTGCCGGGGCCATTGCCCCACGGGCTGTTCGCCATCAGGCTGATCGAATCGAAAAACTGCCGCAATCCCCTTGGGCTGCGGCGTCCCATGCTGCCGTCAATCTTGTCGTTCATAAGGCTTTTATAGGGGCGGCGGGCGCGATTAACAGGGGGTGCGCGCGAAAATGGCTGGCAAACGGGCCAATCATGCCTATCTGCCGGGCACATGACCGACCAAAGCGCCGATATTGCCCGCCTGACCGCCGCCGCCGCCGAACTGAGCGAGGGGCGATCGTCGGGGTTGCGCCTGCTGGACGACACGGGTCTGCTGGCCGTCGTGCTGGACGTGTCGGGCGTGGCGACCGAAGACCGCAAGCCGCTGGAAGATCGGCTGCGCGCCGGCCTGATCGCCCAGGCCGGCGTCCGCGAAGTCCGCATCGCGATGACTGCGGAGAAAAAGGCGATGACGCTGATCGCGGTCGGCAGCGGCAAGGGCGGTGTCGGCAAATCGACGCTGGCCGCCAATCTGGCCGTCGCGCTGCGCCGACAGGGGATAAAGGTCGGGCTGGTCGACGCCGACATCTATGGGCCGTCACAGCCGCGCCTGATGGACAGCGAAGGCGTCAAACCCGAAGCGCGCGGGTCGAAACTGACCCCCGTTCCCAATGCCTATGGCGTCCCGATGCTGTCGACCGGACAGATCGCCGCGCCGGGACAGGCGATCGCCTGGCGCGGACCGATGGCGGGCAAGGCGCTGGAACAGCTTGTCGATGCAAGCTGGGGCGATATTGACACGCTGGTCGTCGACCTGCCGCCCGGCACCGGCGACGTCCAGTTGACGATGATCCAGAAACACAAGCCCGCGGGCGCGGTGATCGTGTCGACCCCGCAGGATCTGGCGCTGATGGACGCGACCCGCGCGATCAGCCTGTTCGACCAGGCCGATGTCCCGATCATCGGGCTGGTCGAGAATATGGCGGGATATGCCTGTCCGCATTGCGGAGAGGTCAGCGATCCGTTCGGCAGCGGCGGCGCCGAAGCGGCGGCAAAGACGATGAACCTCGATTTTCTGGGCCGTGTCCCCTTGTCGATGGGTATCCGGCTGGCCAGCGACGGCGGGGTTCCGCCCGCCGCCGGAACCGACCCGACAGGCGAGCCGTTCCATGCGATAGCGGCAAAGGTCGCGCTTTGGCTGACGACGCGAAAGGGGCGGTGATGGCAATCAACGACGATGGCGAAATTCGCGAACTGCTGGGCCAAAGGCGCCGCATCGCGGTGGTCGGCGCATCGCCCAACCCGGCCCGCGCGTCGAACGGCGTCCTCGCTTTCCTGATCGGTCAGGGGCATGACGTGATCGCGGTCAATCCGGGCCATGCGGGCAAGACCATCCGCGGCGCGCCCGTCGTCGCGACGCTGGCCGATGTCGAACCGCCCGCCGAACTGGTCGATATATTCCGCAACAGTGCCGACGCGGGCGCCGCCGTCGACGAAGCGATCGTCCATGGCGCCAAGGCTGTGTGGATGCAGATCGGCGTCATCGACGAAGCCGCCGCAAGGCGCGCGGCGGCTGCGGGGCTGGTCGTGGTCATGGATCGCTGCCCCAAGATCGAGATTCCGCGGCTCGGCCTTCTCCGCTGATCGCCGCCCGTCGCCCCGCATCGACGGGTCGCCGCGCCCGAAAGCGCGATTTTCTTTGCGCCGATTCGCCGCGCTGACTATCAGCAGCGGGCATGGCCGGCATTCGCGACACTGTGGGAAAAAGCAAATCGCGCCTGCCGCACGTCAGCCGCCGCCAGATGCTGGTCGGCGCCACGGCGGCGGGTGGCCTGGCCATCGCATGGAGCCTGTGGCCGCGCGACTATCAGCCCAATCTGACCACCGCGCCCGACGAGCATATTTTCAACGCTTTTCTCAAGATCGGCGATGACGGGCACATCAGCGCGATCGTCCCCCAATGCGAAATGGGTCAGGGCGTCACGACGCTGTTGCCACAGATCATGGCCGACGAACTGGGCGCCGACTGGCGGACGATCGCGGTCGAAACGGCGCCGATCAACCCGCTTTACACCAACACGCTGCTGATCGACGAAGACAGCGCCGTCTTTACCCCCCGGCCCGCCGTTCCCGATTTCGTCGCCGACGTGCGAAGCTGGATACGCCGCGAATGGGCGGTCCGTCACGCGGTGATGCTGACCGCCAATAGTTCGTCCGTGCGCATGTTCGAAGCACCGTGCCGCGCCGCCGCGGCGCAGGCGCGCGCGCTGTTGATGATGGCGGCGGCGGCGCGCTGGGACGCCGATTGGGAAACATGCGACACACAGGATGGGTTCGTCGTCCACGGCAGGAAAAAACTGCGGTTCGGAGAGGTGGCGGCCGCCGCCGCGCTGCTCGAACCGCCCGCAGAACCCGGCTATCGCGCCAGCAGTTCCGACCCGCTTTATGGCAAGGAACTGACGCGGCTCGACCTGCCGGCCAAGGTCGACGGGTCCGCCAATTATGCCGGCGACATCCGCCTGCCCGACATGGTGTTTGCCGCCATCCGTCAGGGTCCCGTCGGCGCGACGCGGCTGAAAAGCATCGACCGCAAGCGCGGCCTGGCGTCGCCCGGCCTGTTGCACGTCGTCACCCACGAACGCTGGGTCGCGGCGGTCGCGCGCAACTGGTGGGCGGCGAACCGCGCGCTCGATCGGTTCGCCCCGGTCTTTGAAACGGCCGGAACGCCGGTTTCGTCGGACGGCATCGATGCGGCGCTGAAGGCGGCGTTGAAAGCCGACGGGTTCCGCATCGCAAGCGAAGGCAATGTCGTCGAAGCCATGGCCGGCCGCAAAAGGATTTCCGCCGAATATGCCGTCGCGCCCGCCGTCCATGCGGCGATTGAAACGCGCACCGCGACCGCCACGCCCGACGGCTCCCGGCTGCGCCTGTGGGTCGCGACACAGGCCCCCGCCCAGTGCCGCGATGCCGTCGCGCAGGCGACCGGTCTGGCGCCGCGCGACGTCATATTGTTCCCGATGATGGCGGGCGGTTCGTTCGATGCCTGTCTGGACCATAGTGTCGCGGTGCAGGCGGCGATCATCGCCCTTCAGATCAAGCGCCCGGTGCAACTGGCCTGGTCGCGGGCAGAGGAAATCATGCGCCTGCCGCCCCGCGCACCGGCGCGCGCGAAATTGACCGCGACGCTGAACGCCGCCGGCGGGATCGACGCACTGGTCACGCGCATTGCGGTGCCGCCGACCAATCATGAAGTGCGCGAACGGCTGTTCGCCAACCTGCCCGCCGACGTCGCGCAGCGCGCCGCCGTGGGCAGCGCCGACGCCGCCGCGGTCGAAGGCGCGGCGAACGGCTATGCCATTCCGCACGGCGCGGTCGATCATTGCCCTGCCGACATCGGCCTGCCGACCGGGCGCTGGCGCGGCAATGCCGACAGCTACACCGCCTTTTTCACCGAATCCTTCGTCGATGAAATGGCGGCGCGGGCGGGGACCGATGCCTTGTCCTATCGCATGGCGATGCTGGACGGCGCGCCGCTGCTCGCGCGCTGTCTGCTGACCGCGACCAGCCTGGGTGGTTGGGAAGGCGGGCTGTCGGGAGCCGCGCAGGGGCTGGCCTGTCATTCCATGCGCGGCAGCCATATCGCGCTGATGGCGACCGCGCGGCAAAGCGAACGCGGGTTGCAGGTCGAACAATTCGTCGCCGTCGTCGATGCGGGGCGCGTGGTCAATCCGGCGATCGCGCGGCAACAGATCGAGGGCGGGCTGGTTTTCGGACTGGCCGCCGCCGTCGGCGCGACCACCGATTATCAGGGCGGCATCGCGACCGCGCGCAAGCTGGGCCAGTTGGGGCTGCCCATCCTGTCGCAGATCCCCCAGATCACCATCGAAATCATCGACAGCGATCGCGACCCCGGCGGGCTGGGCGAAATCGCGGTGCCGGTCGTCGCGCCCGCCATCGCCAACGCCATGTTCGCGGCGACCGGCCGCCGCATCCGCCGCCTGCCCCTGTCGGCGCATCCGCTGTGACCGGCGTGTCGCGAATCGGCGTGCTGCTCGTCAACCTGGGCACCCCCGACGCGCCCGATGCGCCGTCGGTCCGTAAATATCTGGCGGAATTTCTGTCGGACCGGCGCGTCGTCGAAATCCCGCCGATCCTGTGGCAGCCGATCCTGCGCGGGGTCATCCTGACCGTCCGTCCGAAAAAATCGGCCCACGCCTATCAACAGGTGTGGACCGACGAGGGATCGCCGCTCGCCGCCATCACGCGCGCGCAAAGCGCGGCGTTGCAGGCCGCGATGGGCGACACGGTGCATGTCGCCCATGCGATGCGATATGGTCGGCCGGCGATCGGCCCGGCGATCGACGCGCTGGTCGCGGCCGGATGCGACCGCATGTTGGTCGCGCCGCTTTATCCCCAATATTGCGCCGCGACGACCGCAACCGTCGTCGATGCGGTGGGCGCGCATCTGATGACGCTGCGCCGCCAGCCGACGGTGCGGTTCCTGCCGCCCTATCATGACGACGCGGCCTATCTGGGTGCGATAAGGGCGTCGGTCGAATCGGGCCTTGCCGCACTGGATTTCGTGCCCGATGTCCTGCTTGCCAGCTTTCACGGTATGCCGGAACGGACGCGCGCGCTCGGCGATCCCTATCATGATCAGTGCCAGACGACCGCGCGCCTGTTGTCGCAGACGATGGACCGCCCGGTCGATGTCGCGTTCCAGTCGCGGTTCGGCCGCGCCAAATGGATCGAGCCCGCAACCGACAAACGGCTGGAACAATTGGGCAAGGAGGGCCGCAGCGTCGCGATTTTCGCCCCCGGATTTTCCGCCGACTGCCTCGAAACGCTCGAAGAACTGGCGATACGCGGCAGCGAGCAATTTGCCGAGGCGGGCGGACGACAGTTCGCCTATCTCCCCTGCCTGAACGCCGGGCCGGTCGGCATGGCGATGCTGGAAACGCTGGTCCGCCGCGAACTGTCGGGATGGCTGTAACCGCCGCGCTGATTACCAACTCTTTAGGACAATAGGCTAAACCGATCCGGCACGGCGCGGGACCGGCCCGTCCGGCGCGGATTTGGAGAGACGCCATGACCCAGCTCGAATCGGCAGCCCTGACGCTTGCCGCGGTCACGCTGGCCTTTCTAGGCGTCGCCTTTGCGATATGGTGGAAACGGCGCCCCCGCGCGCTTCCCGCCGCGCCGCGACCGCCGCGCCCCGCCCGGACGCCGGGCGAGAGCCGACTGCCAAAGCTGCCGCGCAAGGAACGGCATGTGCCGGACGATGTGCAGATCGACCCGGCCCGTCTGGCGCGGATCAGCCGCAAGACCCCGGCCGACGCGCCGGACGCCATCGAATATGAAATGGCGGCGGAGCCCGCGATCGATGCCATAGCGGCCGAGCCGAGCGAGCCGGCCGAGCAAGCCCCTCCGGCCGACGAGAATGTCGGCGGGCACAGCGCCGAACAGGTGGCGGTGCGCCTCGTTCCGCAAATCCCGCCGCGCGATGCCATTTCAACCGCCAGTTGGCTGGGCGGTCGCCCCCGCCTGTCCGCCGGGATGGAGTGGCCGACAATCGCGGATCAGCCCGCAGATTTCCTGGCCCAGATCGATTGCACCGACCTGCCCCGCGACCTGTGGGGCGGATTGGGGCCGCGCGACGGCGCGCTCGCCTTTTTCATTCACCGGCACCGGCTGGAGATGCGCGTCCTTCATCTCCGCGACCCCGCAATGCCCGTCGCGCCGCCGTTCGTGCTCAACGATCCCGACGGGTGGTTCGGTGCACAGGACGGCCTTGGCACCGGCGAACTCGCATCCTTTGCCGTGCGCGCCTTTCCCGAATGGCCGGTCGATCTGTTGGCCGTCGCCCCCGGCGATCCCGATCCGCGCGACGAGGGTGATCCGGCGGAACCGGGCCGGGCCCTCTTCGATCGCGGCTATGACATCGCCGACCCGGCGTTCCATCCCTTTGACTGGGGCAGCATGACCGCCATGGCCTCGCTGCTTGAAATGCGGCTGGACCGATTGATCGCGGAAGCGGCACCACCCGCGGGCGCGGATGCCGAGGATGTCGGCGAAATGGAGCGGCGCGCCGCCATCAACCGCGAAGCCCGCATCCGCGCCGAAGAGATTATCGCGATCATCCACGACAGCGCCGCCCGTGACCCTTTTTCGGCCGGTGACGCGACGGCGGTGATGGCGGCGCTGCACGCGATCCGCTGGGCCCGGGCGATCCGCGTCGTCGATCCGAACACCGGCGCCGAACGGCTGGAAACGATCACCCTGCCGCTGACGACCCACCGCGCCGACGCCAATCTGTGGGTCCATGACTATCAGACGATATTGTTCGACCGGGCCAAGCACGCCTGGTGCGTCAATCCCGACAGCCTGTCGGCGCCCACCCGCGCCCTTTACGAACCCTGGTGGCGCGCGCTGGCGGCGCGGGAAATGGCGGCGATGGGTCACGACCCCTTCCGCCACCTTCCCGATTATGACGAAGACCGCGACGCCGTGTTGCTGGAACTGCCGACAAGCGGGTTGATGAGCCGCGCCTTTGGCGACGGCGACAATCTGGTGGTGACGATCGACCGGGCAGACCTTGCGATCGGCGATTTTTCAAAGCTGCGTGTCCAGATAACCAGCTAAGCCCCCGCTTCACCGAATAGCTTTGCGATTGACGCTGCGGGAACTTGCGGCGGCCTTCCGCGCGGCCTAGTCATGGTTCGATAACCCCGTGGGAGAAGCTGTAATTATGGCACGAATCGCAATCGTTACCGGCGGCAGCCGCGGCATTGGAGAGGCGATCAGCCTCAAGCTGAAGGAACAGGGTGTGACCGTCGTCGCCAACTATGGCGGCAATGACGAAAAGGCGCGCGAATTCACCGACCGCACGGGGATAGCGGCGCGCAAATGGGATGTCGGCGACCATCAGGCCTGCATCGATCATTGCGCGGCGATCGCCGCCGAATTTGGACCGATCGACATCGTCGTCAACAATGCCGGCATCACCCGCGACGGGACGCTCGCGCGGATGAGCTATGACGATTGGGACGATGTGATGCGCGTCAATCTGGGCGGCTGTTTCAACATGGCCAAGGCGACGTTCGGCGGCATGGTCGAACGCGGCTGGGGCCGCATCGTCAACATCGGGTCGATCAACGGCCAGGCCGGCCAATATGGCCAGGTCAATTATGCCGCCGCCAAATCGGGCATCCACGGCTTTACCAAGGCGCTGGCACAGGAAGGCGCGAAAAAGGGCGTCACGGTGAACGCAATCGCGCCGGGTTATATCGACACCGACATGGTCGCCGCCGTGCCCGCCCCGGTGCTGGAAAAGATCGTCGCGAAAATCCCCGTTGGACGATTGGGACAGGCCGACGAAATCGCGCGCGGCGTGGCGTTCCTGTGCAGCGAGGATGCCGGGTTCGTGACGGGATCGACGATGAGCATCAACGGCGGACAGCATATGTACTGACGGGCCAAGGGCGCCAGCGAAGGCGTTCGCGACGCGAACGGCGAGCTGGCAACCGGTAGCGAAGCCACGGCCCGGCTCGGCCAGCGGGGCGGCGATCCCAAACATCGCTGCCCCGTCTGACGACAGGTGGCGGCTTTGCCGTCGCCGATAGCGGCAATGGGGGACAGCCAGGCGCCCGCCATGACCCGCCATGGCTCATGGGCATCTCGACTTCGCACGATGCGAACGGCAAGAAGGGGCATGGCCGACCCCGTCCCCCTGCACCCACCCGTCAAACGCTCGGTGACGATTGCCGGTCATCCGACCTCGATCAGCCTCGAACCGATGTTCTGGGACGCGCTCGAAGCCGAAGCGACGCGGCGCGCGCTGCCGGTCAACGCGCTCGTCGCGCGGATCGATGTCGAGCGGATGGAGGCCGACGATCCGCCGAACCTGACCTCGGCAATCCGGCAATGGCTGTGGAAGACCCGGCCCGCCGATTAGAGTGATTTCGAGTGAAATGGAACATTTCGCGGCTCGGAAATCACGGACAAACAAGAACCTAGATGGCGGCGTAAACCGCGTGGCCGAACGCCGCGCCCCGGTCGGGCGCGTGGTGCAGGAACAGCGACGGTTCGATCAGTTCCAGTTCCATGATGTGCAGCACCCCCGCCGCATCGCCGACCATGTCAACGCGCGCATAGACGGGCGGCGCCGGTGCGGCGGCCAGTGCGGCGGCGGCCAGCGCCCGTGCTTCGGCACTTGCGTCCCAGTCGCTTTCCCGCCCGCCGAACTGTTCCTGCACGCGAAAGTCGCCCGACGCCGGGCGCTTGACGATTGCATGACTGAAAATGCCGCCGAAAAAGAACAGCGAATATTCGCCCTCTGCCAATATCCCGGGCATCAGCGGCTGGACCAGGCGGCGCTGGCCAAGTGCGTCGGCGGGGATCGCATCGCCCGCCGCGATCCGGTGGGTGCCGTCCGCGCCGCCCGAGATCGCTGGCTTCACCACCACCTCGTCCGCGCCGAGCCGCGCCCGCGCGTCGGCCAGCGCGGCATCGTCGAGCGCCGCGACCTCGACCGTCGGCACCACCGCGACATGCTGTGCCGCAAGTTCGGCAAGATAGGCCTTGTCGCTGTTCCAGCGCAGCACCGCGACCGGGTTCGCGACCGGCAGCGCCGCCGCCTCCATCCGGTCGAGCAGGGCATACCAGCCCGCGACATCGCGCTGATAGCCCCAGGCGAACAGCGGCAGCACCAGGTCAAAGCCCGACAGGTCGCCCGCATCGCTCCACATCCGCTGTTCGACGATCAGCCCGGCGGCGGTCAGCGCCGCCGCCTTGCGCGCAAAGGCGGGCTGCCATTTTTCATAATAGTCGGGCGCGGGGACGAGGATCGCGACGCGGGGCTGGAACGGCATTACCGCCCCAGCAACCCGCGCGCCTGTCCAGCGATATGCGACAGCATCGCGCCGTTCGGGTTCGGGATCATCCGGGCGCGATCGACCGTTGCGCGGAACTGTTCGACCCTCGGGCCATGATCGGCCAGCCATTTGGCCACCGCCGCGTCAAGATCGCCCTTGGGCAATCCCGCGAGGAAGGTCAGGCGCATCTGTTGAAAATCGCGCGCGAGGCTGTTCACCAGCAACCGTTCCCACGGATCGGCGGGGCTCATATGCGCCGCCAGCGTCTGCGCCCAATCCAGCCCCAATGCTTCGCCCAGCTTGGTAAAGGCGCTGGTCACCGCGACCTCGTCGTCACCGCGCCGTTCGGCCAGGTCGACGATGCCGATCGCGCCGTCGGTCTTGAACAATTGCACCACCGACGCGGTCAGCGCCGCGGGCGCGCCCGCATCCAGCAATTGCTGTGACAGCATGTCCCACTGGCGCTTGACCGACGGGCTGAGCAGGCCGTCGACGCTGGCGCTGAGGCGGTCGACGCCGGGTTCGAGCCGCGCCACCACCGGCCCCGGCTGCGACAGTTTCTGCGTGACGCGCAGCAGGTCGGCCATTTGCGACGTCATCGCCGACGCGGCCTGAGAGAATAGCGACAGGCGGATACTCTCGTCGATACTGGCATCGTCCAGCGCGTCCCAGATCGTCGGCATGTCGAGCAGCCGTTCGACCGCGACAAAGGCCGCGGCAACGTCGCCCAGCGCGCATCCTTCCTCTTCGACCAGTTCGAACGGATGGACGATGCCCATGCGATTGACGATGCGGTTCGCGATCTTGGTCGCGATGATTTCGCGGCGAAGCTGGTGATCGGCGATCGCCTGCGCGAAATCGCGCTGCATTTCGTCCGGAAAGGCGGCGGCCAGGTCGCTGGCCAGCGCCGGATCGTCCGGCAGGTCGCTATGTTCGATCGCATCCTGCAACGCGAGCTTGGCCGTCGACAGCAGCACCGCGAGTTCGGGGCGCGTCAGCCCGCGCCCTTCGGCGGCGCGGCGCAGCAGTTCGTCGTTCGCCGCCAGCCCTTCGACCTTGCGGTCGAGCCGGCCCGATGCCTCGAACGTTTCCATGATCCGCACCAGCGACGGCACCGCCGCCGGTCCGCCCTTTTCGGCGATCGACAGCGCCAGCGCCTGAAGCCGGTTATCCTCCAGCACCAGTTCCGAAACATTGTGGGTCATGCGGACGAGCAGCGCGTCGCGGCCTTCCTGCGACAGGCGACCCTCGGCCATTTCGCGATTGAGCGCGATCTTGATATTCACTTCATTGTCCGAACAATCGACGCCCGCGCTATTGTCGATAAAGTCGGTGTTGATCCGCCCGCCCTTCATCGAAAAGGCGATGCGCGCAGCCTGGGTGGTGCCCAGATTGGCCCCCTCGCCCACCGCCTTGACGCGCAGATCCTCTGCATCGACGCGCAGCGCATCGTTCGCGGGATCGCCGACCTCGGCATTATTTTGCGCCGCCGCCTTTACATAGGTGCCGATGCCGCCGAACCACAACAGATCGGCCGGCGCCTTCAATATGGCAGAGATCAGCGAGCCGGGATCGATTTCGGCGACCGACAGGCCCAGCATCGCCTGAACCTCTGCGCTCAGCGGGATCGTCTTTTGGCTGCGCGGGAAAATGCCGCCGCCCTTTGAAATCAGCTTGGCATTGTAATCGGCCCACGACGAACGCGGCAGGTTGAACATGCGTTCGCGTTCCTTCCAGCTTTTCGCCGGATCGGGATCGGGGTCGAGGAAGATGTGGCGATGGTCGAACGCGGCCGTGAGCTGGATCGCCTTGGACAGCAGCATCCCGTTGCCGAACACATCGCCCGACATGTCGCCGCAACCGACGACGCGGATCCGGTCGGTCTGCACATCGACGCCCATTTCGGCAAAATGGCGCTGAACCGACAGCCATGCGCCCTTGGCGGTGATGCCCATCGCCTTGTGGTCATACCCTTTCGACCCGCCACTCGCAAAGGCGTCGCCAAGCCAGAAATCGCGTTCCATCGCCAGCGCGTTGGCAACGTCGGAAAAGGTCGCCGTGCCCTTGTCCGCCGCGACGACGAAATAGGGGTCGTCATCGTCGCGGATCACCACGCCCTTGGGGTGAACGACCTTGCCGCCGACCAGATTGTCGGTGATCGACAGCAGCGACCGGATGAAGATGCGATAGCATTCGGTGCCCTCGGCAAACCATGCGTCGCGATCGAGCGACACGTCGGGCAGCGCCTTGGGATAGAATCCGCCCTTGGCGCCGGTCGGCACGATGACGGCGTTCTTGACCCGCTGCGCCTTCATCAGGCCAAGGATTTCGGTGCGGAAATCGTCGCGGCGATCGGACCAGCGCAGCCCGCCGCGAGCGACCGGACCGGCGCGCAGGTGGATGCCCTCGACGCGTGGCGAATAAACCCACACCTCGCGCCAGGGGAGCGGTTTGGGCAGGCCGGGAATCTGGGCGCTGTCGATCTTGAACGCCAGCGCCTCGTCCGCCGCGGGGGCAAAGGCGTTGGTGCGCAGCGTCGCGCCGATCACGGCATGGAAAAGGCGCAGGATACGGTCTTCGTCGATCGACTTGATGTCGGCAAAGCCCGCCATGATGTCCGATTCGAGCGTCTCGGCCTTTGCCGCATCGCGCGCCTTGGGATCGTGAAGCGCGCGGAAACGTTCGATCAGCGCGGCGGTCAGCCGGGGCGCGTGGCGCAGCGCGCTGACCACCGTGTCCATGCCATAGGCCGATCCGCCCTGGCGCAGATAGCGGAACCAGGCGCGCAGCCACACGATCGCGCGCGGGTCGGTCTGGTTGGTGAGCACCAGTTCGTTGAAGGCGTCATTTTCGGCCCGCCCATCCAGGACCGCCGCGATCGCGCCTTCCAGCGTTTCGGCATAGGGCAGCAGCGCGAGTTCATCGACGTTGGCGGGCAGGCGCAGGGTGAAATCGTGGATCACGATCGCCCGTTCATCCTCATCCTCGGCGCCCGGCGCGCGGCTTTGCAGCGCGGTCGGAATTTCCTCCAGCACCTCGAACCCGAAATGTTCGAGCGCGGGGACGACGTCCGACAGCGCGAGCGGCCCACCGGCGCTATAGACTTTCAGCCGCAACCGGTCGTCGCCGTCCAGGCTCTTGCGCGCAAGGCGGACGCTGCGGGCATTGTCCCCGTCAAGATCGCGCAGGCGCAGGATGTCGCGCGCCGCCTCTTCGGGGTCATAAAGGTTGCGGTAATTGGGCGGGAAAGTGGGCGCAAAGCGGGCCGCGAGCGCCGCCGCCCGACCCGGATCGCCGCGTTTCGCCAACGCCGCCTCGACCTCCGGCTGCCAGCCGCGCACCATCTGTTCCAACTGCGCGTTGAGCGCGTCGGTATCCGGCACCACCCCGCCGCTGCGCAGGTCGAGCGTATAGCGCAGCAACGCCGCGCCGCCGTCCTCCAGGACCATCGTCCAGCCGATCACCCCGGCCTTCGCTTCGCGCACCAGCAACGCCTCGACCGCGATGCGGCGCCCCGTCGACACCTCGTCGCGCGGCAGCCAGACAAAGGCAAAGAGATGACGCCCCAGCGCGCTCTGCACCGTCACCACCTTGGGCCGGGGCCGGTCGGTGATCGACATCGACGTGAGCACCAGTTCTTCCAGCGACGCCGCGTCGAACGCGATCAACAGGTCGTGCGGCAGCGCGGTCAGCGCATGGGCCAGCGCCTTGCCCGCATGGCCCGCCGGATCGAAACCGAATTTCGCCATCAGCGCGTTGAGCTGCGCGCGCAGCACCGGCACCTTTGCCGGCGGGGTCGACAGCGCGGCGCTGGTCCAGAGGCCGGCGTGGATCGACAGGCGTTCGACCTTCTTGCCCTTTAATTCGGGAACGACGACCAGGTCGAGCAGCACGCGGCGATGTACCGCCGACAATCGGTTCGACTTGATAAGCAGCGGCGCCAATCCACCGCCCGCCTTTTGCTGGGCATCGAACCAGGCGAAGGCCGCTTCGAGCGCGGCGGGCGACAAAAGCTGGCCGTCGGCGCTTTCGCTGATGCCCAGTGGATCCTGCACCTTGCCGTCGCGGGTGCGCCATTCGTGGCCAAGCTGGGTCATCGCCCCGCCTTCGAACCAGCGGAGCAGTTCGGCGGCTTCGCCCTCGACCCGCATCGCCGCATCGGCCAGCATCGCCGCGCGCATCGCCCGCCAGTCGCGAACCGCCGCGCGCACGTCGCGCAGCGCGCCCTCCAGCGCATCGAGCAGCCGTCTGCGGGCGCGGGCATCGCCGCGCGCGATTTCCATATAGATGACCGATTCGCGCGCCGGCCCCTCGCCCGCTTCCAGCAAATGCCCCTTGGCATCGCGCTTTACGGCCACGAGCGGGTGCAGGATGCGGTGGACCGCCAGTCCCTGCGCGGCGACGATCTGCGACGTCGAATCGACCAGGAAAGGCATGTCGTCGTTGATGATCGCAAGCCGCATCCGCCGATGGGTGCCGTCGGTGGCGATCGGTTCGAGCAGCAGAGACGGCGTTTCGGGAACGCGGTCGAGCGCCGCGCGCGCCGCGAACTCGCTCGCGTCGGCCAGCGCGGCCTTGTCCATATCGTCGCCCTCGCCCGGCAGCGCGCTGCCATGCAGGGCGGCCAGATAGGCGGCGGCGATTTTCGGGGGGATTTTGACGGTAGAGGCGGCGGTCGTGTCCGTTTCCGGCGTGTCGGACAAATTCTGAGGCATAAAGTGCAGCATCCCGAACCAAGAGGGGGGATCCCAACCGACGATCGGCGGGGGCCCGTTCGCTGCCGCCCCCTATGCGCCTGCGGCGCGCGCGGCTCAAGGCCTCGTTCGCGCGCCCGCGTTAAATAATTTCAATTTTCGGATTGTCTGTTACGCGGGCGCGGTCAGGCGCCCGATGCGATCGGCGCGGCCTTGCGCGCGAGCTTTGCGACCAGCGCCGGATCGTCCGCCGCCTTTGCGACGATGCCGATATGGCCGCCGGGCATCGCCCGCGCGATCAGCACGACAAATTCGGCATCGCCCGCATCATGTTCCAGGATGACCGCCGGATGCGCGTGGCGAAGCGCATCAAGCATGTCGCCGGCCGTGTCGCCGGCCTCGTCCGCGGGCTTGCGCCGCGCGCGCGCCTGTTTGACCAGGCCCTTGAGCCCGCCCGGATAGCGATCCAGATAGGCCGCCAGTTCGCCGCGACCCACGCCCTCGTCCCGCGCATGGCCCAGCACACAGGCATATTCGGCAAGGCGCGTCTTGTCATAGGTCGCGCCGAACACCAGCTTCACGACCGGCGTCATCGGCGCCCGGTCCTGCATTTCCAGCCCGGCATCGTCCAGCAGGGCGGCAAAGGCTTCGGGTTGCTGTTCGGCAACCAGCGCGAAATCCCATGCCTTGCCGACCGCCTGATACAGGGCGGTGCGGCTGCGGCTGTCGGCGGCGATCGCGCGTTCGGCGGTATTGCGCGCCAGCGCCAGCCAGTCGGCAAGATCCGCATCGTCGCCCGGTTCGGCATCGTCCGCCTCGCCGGTCGCACGATCGTCAAAAGCGACCAGCGGATTGGCCTTTTCATCCAGCGCGGCAAAGCCGGGGGCCGCCTGTCCGCCAATATCGTCGTCCAGATAGCGCGAGTCGGGGCCGTCGGCCCAGACCGGAACCGGCGCGGTCAACAGCGGCGCGCTGCGCAGCGCCTGTTCGACCGACAATTGCAGCTCCTCGGCCTCTTCGGCGGCGACCGCTTCCTTCCAGTTGATGACGCCCATGATGAAATCGATGGTGTCGTCGTCGGACGAGAAAGGAAGCAATATGCCGCGATACATGATCGTCGTGCCGCGATCATTGACGAACTCCGCCTCAAAGCCGATCGGCGCGCGGTTGGCGATGATCTGAAGATAATGGTCGGTCAGCCGCGACAGCAGCGAACGACCCGGAATCTGGCTGATATAATGGACATCCTCGTCGATCTGCGATTCTTCGCGCAGCAGGTCGCCCAGAAAGGCGATGCCCGGATTTTCCACCCCGGCGGTAAAGTCGAGCAGAACCGAATGCGCGCCAAAATCGGCGCGATCAAGATCGAGGTCCTCGACCGAGGGATAGGCGCGTTCGGCCAGCAGCGAGGCCCAATAATTATAGGCCCGCACCTGCATCCGCCGTTCGTCGATGCCGACGGACGCGGGGGCGTCGATCGCCCCGTCATCCTGGTCGTGGCTGCCCGAAAGCAGTCCGCGCATACTGTCCATCATTTGTCCTCAGTCGCAAACATCGCCAAATCTTATGCACCAGAACTGGTAAAAGCGGCGTAAACGATGCCCGAACACCCCCGCCCCGACGGCCGGTCGGATCGTGGCTGGCAAAGCGCGGGCGCCATCGCGGAGTCGGGACCAACCCCATGGGATCACCGCGCACCGCACGGCCCAGCGCAATGGAATATGCATGGATTATATATCGCAAAATTCCGTATATAAATCGTATTGAGAAAATTATGCATTTATTTTCCGTATTTTATAAAAGAGGACCGATCTCCTGACATGGCATTTCCGATATATTATGTATGGCATCATGAAATGACCCGATGGAGTTGGACATGACAGGCGACGATGTTCGCAGTGAAAAGCTGCGCTGGATCTTGTGGTCCGGATGGCACGGCAAATGCCCCGAATGCGGCAAGGGCGCCATGTTCCGGTCATGGTTGAAACTGGCCGACCGCTGCGACAATTGTGGACTCGATTTCAGCTTCGCCGCGCCCGACGACGGCCCGGCCTTTTTTTCCCAATGCATCGTCGCCTTTCCGCTGACCTTCGTGATCGTCTGGCTCCAGATCGTGTACAGCCCGCCACTGTGGGTCCATCTGGTCTTTTCGATCCCGATCATGGTCATCGGCTGCATATTGCCGCTGCGCGCGATCAAGGGCTGGCTGGTTGCATCGCAATATGTGAACAAGGCGCAGGAATCGGGGACCGAGCATTTGTGGGCCAGGCTGAATGCGCGCAACAGGGACGAAGCGGACGAACCGCGTGGCGGATAGCTGGGCGCCCGACATCGCCGGTGCGGCGGGCCCCAAATATAAGGCGGTGACGGCGGCGATCGCGGCGGCGGTCGCGCGCGGCGACCTGCATCACGGCGACCGCCTGCCGCCGCAGCGCGAGCTGGCGGACCGGCTGGGGATCGACCTGACGACGGTGACAAAGGCCTATGACCTCGCCCGTCAGCGGGGGCTGATCGTCGCGCGCGGCCGCGCCGGCAGTTTCATCAGCGACGATGCGCGCAGCGGCGAGGCGGCGACCGCCGCACAGCATGACATCGCGATGAACAGCCCGCCGATCGGCCCCGGCGCCGAACTGACGGCGGCGATGGCGGCCGCGCTGGCCACGCTGACGCGCACCGGCAACCTCGCCCGGCTGCATTACCAGCGCCCCGGCGGTGCCGCCGCCGACCGCGAAACCGGCGCCGAGTTGATGACGCGCACCGGCCTGTCCTCGCTGGTCGAACAGACGATCGTCACGGCTGGCGGGCAGAACGGCCTGTCCGCGATCGCCGCCGCGATCCTGAAACCCGGCGACCGCATCGCGTGCGGGCGTTTTGTCTATCCTGGTTTAGCGGCGATCGCCCGGCGGATCGGCGCAACGCTTGTCCCCGTCGCCGAAATGAGCGCCGACGCGCTGGCCGCGGCGCATGACGCGGCGCCGCTTCGCGCGCTGTACGTGGTCCCGACTAACGACAACCCCACCACGGCGACGATCCCGGTCCGCGACCGCCGGGCCATCGCGCAATGGGCGCACGGCGCCAGCGTCCAGATCATCGAGGATGACGCCTATGGCCTGCTCCCCGACGCGCCCACCCCCGCCATCGCCAGCTTCGCGCCGGACATAAGCTGGTATATCGCAAGCGTTGCAAAGATCATTTCGCCCGCGCTGCGTGTCGGATTCGTCCGCGCGCCGGGCGTCGCCCAGGCCATGCAGCTTGCATCGTGCCAGCATGAAAGCGCGGTGATGGCCCCGCCGCTCAACGTCGCGATGGTGTC
Source organism: Sphingopyxis sp. (assembly GCA_030145715.1). Lineage (GTDB taxonomy): Bacteria > Pseudomonadota > Alphaproteobacteria > Sphingomonadales > Sphingomonadaceae > Sphingopyxis. The sequence continues at coordinate 43,253 of JAIXHQ010000004.1, forward strand.
GCTATGGCTGGCCGACGGCAGCTTTGACCGGCTGGTCGATGCGGTGCGCCGGGAAGCGGCGTGGCGACAGAAACTGGCGCGCACCGTCCTGGGCGACACGCGCTATGCCGCGCACCCACAGGGCTATCACCTCTGGCTGCCGCTTGCCGACGACAGCCATGCGGACATGCTGGCCGCCGCGCTCGCCCTCGACGGACTGTCGGCGGTGGCGTCGGATCGCTTTGCCGCGACCGACGGCGACCGCGCGGCAAAGGCGATGCGCGTATCGCTCGGCGGCACGGTCGACCGCCGCGGATTGTCGCGCGCGCTGCACCGGCTGGCGGCACAGCTCTGGTCGCCCGGCGGCGGCGGCAGCGACATCGTCTGATTTCGAGTGAAATGGAACATTTCGTGGCTCGGAAATCACGGAAGAACAAGAATCCAGAGTGCCGGTTTTGATTCCGTCAAAACCGGCACTCTAGCCGGACCAGCCACCCGCAAGCGCGCGGAACAGGGCGATCTGGCGGCGCGAAATCTGTCCGTCCTGTTCGGCCAGCGTCGCCTCCGCCTCCGCAAAAGTGCGTTCGGCGTCCAGCCATTCGAACGAATCCGATGCGCCTTCGTCGCGCTTGGCGCGGACGATCCGGGCCGCGCGTTCGGACTGGTCGCGCGCCGCGCGCAGTTCCCGCCGTTGATCGAGCGAGCGCGCATAGGATGTCAGCGCCGTTTCGGTTTCTTCCAGCGCGCGCAGCACGGTGCCGTCGAACGCCGCGAGTGACGCCTGCGTGTCAGCCTCTGCCGCCGCGATCCGCGCGCGCGCGGGTTCCTGATTGGGAAAGGCCCAGTTCAGCAGCGGGCCGAGCAGCCAGCGAACCGGCCCGCCGCCGAATATGTCGCCAAAGCCCGCGCCCGTCGAACCCGCCGATCCGCCCAGCGTGATGCGCGGATACAGGTCCGCCGTCGCCACGCCGATGCGCGCGGTATCGGCGGCCAGGCGGCGTTCGGCGGCGCGAATGTCGGGACGGCGCTTTAACAGCGCCGCCCCATCACCGACCGGGATGGGATCGGTGATTTCGAGGCTGATGTTGCGGTCCGCCGCGATGGCGGGCAGCGCGGCGGGCGCGCGACCGGTCAGGGTCGCAAGGCGGAACAGCGCCGCCTGCCGATCGGCCTCGATAGCGGGAATGTCCGCCGCACGCTGGTCGCGCAGCGTCGTGATGCGCGCGACGTCCAGCCCTGTCGCCATCCCGACGTCCTTGCGCCGCTGGGTCACTTTCACCTGCTGGTCGAGCAGGCCGACGATACGCCGCGCGACATCCAGCCGCGCCGCGCCGGATGCGGCGTCGGCATAGGCTTGCGTCGTGTCGGCGGCGACGATCACGCGCACCGCGTCGGCATCGGCCTCGGCAGCGGCGGCGTCGCCGCGCGCCGCCTCGATCTGGCGGCTGACACGGCCGAACAGATCGACTTCATAGGACACGCTGGCCCCGACATCGACGATCCAATCCTCACGCCCGGCGCCGGGCAGGCGCTGGCCCTGCGGGCTGCGGCCATAATTGGCGCCGACGCCGATCTGCGCCTGTGGCAGGCGGTCGGCGCGTGCGCCGCGCAAGGATGCGCGGGCGCGGGCGATGTTCGCTACGGCGACACGGACGTCGGTGTTGCTGGCCAGCGCATCGGCGACCAGGCCGTCGAGGACGGGATCGTCATAGAGCCGCCACCAGTCGCCTGCGACCGGGGCGAGCGTCACCGCAGGGCCGTTCGCCGAGACGAAAGGCCCGGTCGCGACCGGCGCCGACGCCGATTGCGGCGCCTGATAGTCGGGGCCGACGGCGCAGGCGGCCAGCGCGAGCGCCGAAGCGGCGGTGAGGATGTTACGCAGGATCATGATCTGGCTCCTTATTCCGCCGGGACCGGCAGCGCGGTCCGATGGTCGTCCGCCCCGCGCCGCCCGCGCCGCGCCGCCGCCCAATGGCTGAGCGAGCGGGCGACGACATAGAAGGTCGGGGTGAAAATCAGCCCGAACGCCGTCACGCCGAGCATCCCGAAGAATACGGCGGTGCCGAGCGCCTGGCGCAGTTCCGCCCCTGCCCCGCTGGCGATCAGCAGCGGCACCGCGCCAAGGATGAAGGCAAAGCTGGTCATCAGGATCGGGCGCAGACGGTCGCGCGCCGCGCGCACCGCCGCCTCCACCGGCGACAGGCCGTCCTGTTCCTCTGCCTGCTTGGCGAATTCGACGATCAGGATCGCATTTTTCGCCGCCAGCGCGATCAGCACGACCAGCCCGATCTGCGTCAGGACATTATTGTCCATGCCGCGCAGATTGACCCCGATCATCGCCGCGAGCAGGCACATCGGCACGATGAAGATGATCGCCAATGGCAGCATCAGGCTTTCATACTGTGCCGCGAGGACAAGGAACACGAACACCACCGCCAGCGCAAAGACGATCCCGGCCGTGTTCGCCGCCGCCTTTTGCTGGAAAGCGATGCCGGTCCATTCGGTGCCATAGCCCGCCGGCAGCGTTTCGGCCGCCAGCTTTTCCATCGTCGTCAGCGACGCCCCCGACGACGAACCGGGCGCGGTGTCGCCGTCGATCTCGACCGCCGGGAACAGATTATAGCGCGTGACGCGGTATGGCCCGGTGCGATCCTCGAAATTGGCGACCGACCCGATCGGCACCATCGCGCCCGAATCCGACCGCGTGCGAAGGTTGGCGATGTCGGCGACGCTCTGGCGATAGGGGGCGTCGGCCTGCGCGGTGACGCGATAGGTGCGGCCGAGCAGGTTGAAATCATTGACGAAGGCAGAGCCGAGATAGACCTGAAGCGCCTCGAACACCCGTTCGGGGGGGACGCCCAGCGCATTCGCCTTGGCCCGGTCGACATCGGCAAAGATGCGCGGGTTCGACGGGTCAAAGAATGTGAAGACATTCGCCAGGCCCGGCGTCTGATTGGCCTTGCCGATCAGATTGTTCATCTCGTTCGCCAGCGCGGCATAGCCGTTGCCGCCCCGGTCCTGCACGATCATGCGGTATCCGCCCGCCGACCCGATCCCCTGGATCAGCGGCGGCGGAATGACGACGATCTGCGCATCGGTGATATCGGCGGTCCGCGCCCGCGCCTGGTTCATGATCTCCTCGAAATCGACGCCCAGCTTCTTGCGCTCCTCGAATGATTTGAGCGGGAAATAGGCGGCGGCCGAATTGGGCGCGAGCGTCTGCGACGGGCCGTCAAAGCCCGCGAGCATCACCGAACCCAGCACGCCTTCGACCGGCAGCACGCGCGCCGCGACTTTTTTCAGCACCGCGTCGGTGCGTTCGACCGATGCGCCCGCCGGCAATTTCGCGACGACCAGGAAATATCCCTGATCCTGTGCCGGGATAAAGCCGGTCGGGGTGGCCCAGAACAGGCCCGCCGTCGCGGCGATCAGCCCGGCATAGCTCAGCATCATCTTTTTCGGCGCGCGCACCAGCCGGTCGGTCAGCGCGGCATAACGATCGCTCATCGCATCGAAATGGCGGTTAAAGGCATCGCCCGCGCGGCGCACCATCTGCATGGCCCTGCCCTGACCCTGCGGCTGTGCATGGGGTTTGAGCAGGATCGCGGCGAGCGCCGGCGACAGGGTGAGCGACAGGATCAGCGAGATGATCGTCGCGGTCGAGATGGTCACCGCGAACTGCTGGTAAAAGGCGCCCGACAGGCCGGTGAGGAACAGCGTCGGCACGAACACCGCGCACAGCACGAGCACGATCGCGACAAGCGCGCCCGACACCTCGTCCATCGAGGTGCGCGCCGCCTCCAGCGCCGACATGCCGCGCTCCAGATTGCGCTCGACATTTTCGACCACGACGATCGCGTCGTCGACGACGATACCGATCGCCAGCACCAGCCCGAACAGCGACAGATTGTTAAGGCTGTATCCGAACGCCGCCAGGACGACGAAGGTGCCGATCAGCGACACGGGAATGGCGAGTACCGGGATGATCGCGGCGCGCCATTTCTGAAGGAACAGCAGGATCACGATGACGACCAGGAACACCGCCTCGATCAGCGTTTCCATCACCGCGTCGATCGACTGGGCGATGAACTCGGTCGGGTTATAGATGACCCGATATTCCAGGCCCTTGGGAAAATTCTTTGACGATGCCGCCATTTCGGCCTCGACCGCTTCGGCGGCGGCCAGCGCGTTCGATCCGGGGCGCTGGAACACCGCCATGATGACCGTCGGGTCGCCCGACAAATAGGTGTTGCTGTTGTAATCCGACGCGCCCAGTTCGACGCGCGCGACGTCCGACACGCGCACCTGCCGCCCGTCGGCATCGCTGCGGATGACGATATTGGCGAAATCCTTGGGATCGGTCAGGCGGCCCTGCGTTTCGACGTTAAGCTGAAAATCGCTGCCATTGGCATAGGGCGGCTGGCCAAGCGTCCCCGCCGCGACCTGCACATTTTCCCGCCGCAGCGCAGCGACGATCTCACCCGCCGTCAGGTCGAGCGCGGCGGCGCGGCCGGGATCGATCCACACGCGCATCGCATAATCGCGCGCGCCGAACAGCCGCACGTCGCCGACGCCGTCGATGCGGCTCAAACGGTCGCGCAATTGGGTCAGCGCATAGTTGGAAATATAGGCGCGATCGAGCGACTTGTCGGGCGACACAAGGTTGACGACCATCAGAAAGTCGGGCGCGGTCTTGCGCGTCACCACGCCCAGCCGCTGCACCGTTTCGGGTAGGCGCGGGGTGGCGATCGCGACGCGGTTCTGCACCAGCACCTGCGCGGCGTCGAGGTCGGTGCCGATCTTGAACGTCACGGTGATCGTCACAACACCGTCGCCGGTCGACTGGCTGCTCATATAGAGCATGTTATCGACGCCGTTGATTTCCTGTTCGATCGGCGCCGCCACCGTGTCGGCGACGGTTTCGGCCGATGCGCCCGGATAGGTTGCGGTGACCGTCACCGTCGGCGGGACGATGTCGGGATATTGCGACACCGGCAGCCCGATATAGGCGACCGCGCCGACGATGGTGATGATGACGGCGAGCACGGCGGCAAAGATCGGCCGGTCGATGAAAAAGCGGGATAGGCGCATGGGAAAGCCCCTGTCTGAAGAACGGTTCCGGTCATCCCCTCCCGCGGGCGGGAGGGGATGGAAATTACCTTGCGAACGTCGCCTGCGCCGACACCGGTTCGGTCGCGGCGGGGGCGGCCTGCTTCGGCGCAGCAGCGGCGATCTTTCCGGCCTTGGTCGCCGCCTTGGTGCCGGGGCGCGCGAACTGATAGCCGCTGATGACGACCCGGTCGGTCGGCGCCAGGCCCGACCGGATGACGCGCAGGCCATCGACGTCGGGACCGATCTCGACCGGCTTTGCGGCGACCATGCCGTCCTTGCCGACCACAAAGACGATCTTGCGCGCCTGGTCGGTCTGGACCGCGGCGGCGGGGACCAGCAGCGCGCGTTCCGTGCGTCCGCTCGACAGGCGCATGTTGCCGAACATGCCGGGGGTCAGGAACATTTCGGGATTGGCCAGGCTGGCGCGGGCGCGGATCGTGCCCGATCGCGGATCGAGTCCATTGTCGGTAAAATCGAGTCGGCCCTTCCAGCGATAATCGGCTTCGTCCTGCAACCGGACCTCGACCGCCGCGCCCTTTTCGGCGGCTTCGCGCTTGGCTTTCAGGAACAGGGCTTCCGATCCCTGGAAACTGAAATAGATCGGGTCCATCGCGTTGATGGTGGTGAGCAGCGTGCCGCCAGCGTCGCCCGCCGACACAAGGTTGCCGGGGTCGATCTGACGGTCCGAGATGCGGCCGCTGAGCGGGGCGCGGACGGTGGTGAATTCGACGTCGAGCGCGCGCGCCGCGATGCGGGCATCGGCCCCGGCCAGCGCCGCATTCGCCGCATTGACGCGGGCGCGCAGCCGGTCGATCTCGCTTTGCGACACGCCTTCGATGTCGACGAGGCGACCGGCGCGATCGAGTTCGAGCCGCGCGAGCGCAAGGTCGCTGCGCGCGCTCGCTGCCGAAGCGCGCGCCTCGGCCAGCGCGGCGCGATAGGGGCGCGGATCGATGGTGAACAGCGGCTGGCCCTGGCGGACGATCTGGCCGTCGGTAAAGTGGATCGCGGTGATCGCGCCCGAAACGCGCGGCCGCACCTCGACCGCCTTCGACGCTTCGAACCGTCCGATATATTCGTCCCACAGGGTCACGTCGCGCGCGATCGGCGCGGCGACGGTCAACAGGGGCGGGGGCGCTGCCGCGGCCTGCGGCGGGCCGTCGCGCAGCAACCACCAGGCACCGACGATCAGCACGAGGAAGGCGCCGATCCACGCCACGCGGCGGCCGCGGCCCGGATGGAGCAAGGCGTTCAGTTCGCGGCGCACCTTTGCGTCGGCGGGATCGATTTTTTCGATGGGGGTGTGGACGGTCATGGGTAGCCCTCTTTTGTTCAATAGGTTCGGCGGCTCCACGCAGGACGCAGGAGCCCGCTGCCGAAAGCGTGCTTTCGGCCCGTCGTGAAAATGCCTTTTTTTGCCGGACGACCCTCTTCGAAGAGGACGGCCGTCCTTCCGGCGCCGCGCGGATCAGACGCGCACCGGTCCCTGTCATCAATCATGGACGAACGCCAAGGGCGACCGACCGGAGCAAGTCCCGCTCCCGTGGGAAATTTGTGATTTGGCGGAGTCCGCCCGCCAGAGACTAGCAATCCTCTGGCGGGCGATCCGGGGGGAGAGCCCTATCTTTATATACTAAGCGGTATATAAGTTATATCGCACCACGTCAAGAGCATTCTATACCGGGCAGTAAAATATTTCTGTCAGCGCCCCGGCCACAGCTTCAGGCTGGTTTCGACCAGCCGTTCCAGGTCGGCGCGGGTTGCCCCGGCGCCCGCCTGAACCGACATGCCCTGATTGACGGCGGTCAGAAAGGCGGCAAGGCCTTCGGCGTCGGTATCAGGCGGAAAGTCGCCCTCTTCCTTGGCGCGCGCAAAGCGTTCGAGCATCGCGCGCTTGGCGACCGCGCTGCGTTCCAGCACCGCTTCGCGAATGCACTCGGCCTCGGCGCCGCACGCGACGGAACTGATGACACCCAGGCAGCCGTTGGGATTTTCCGGACAGCTATACATGTCGAGCGCGCCGTACATCAGCCGTTCGGCGACCCCGCGCGCGGTCGGCGCGTCGAGCGCCGCCTGCATATAAGCCAGCTTTTCGTCCTGATAGAGGTCCAGTGCCTTGTTAAACAGCGCCTCCTTGTTGCCAAAGGCCGCGTAAAGGCTGGGCTTGGTAATCCCCATCGCCTCGGTCAGATCGGCCATCGACGCGCCTTCATAGCCCTTGGACCAAAAGACGCGCAGGGCAGCCGCAAGCGCGGCGTCGACGCAAAATTCGCGCGGACGCCCCTTGTGCGAAGCGGTGACGGTGGCGGATTCGATTTCCATAACGTCTGGTATATAAGTTATCGTCCGCAATTTGTCCAGTCGGGCGATGTCCCGCGGCAGGGGGCGTCAGGGCCGCGTCATTTGGACGATCTCGACGCGCGGTCCCGAACTCTGGCCCGGAACGGCCTGTGCCACGAATCGCACCCGCCCATTGGCGAACAGGCGGTCGTAACGTTTCAATTCCTCACGAAAGTCGGCGGGCGCCGCGCGATAGCGCAGACGGTTGGTGACGACCGCGAAATCCGCCTGGCAACTGTCCAGCTTGTCCAGCGCGACATTGCCGACATCGACGAGCGCCGCGCCCTTCCGCTTTTTCTCGACCTCCGACTGCCGGATCCGGCCCGCCAGCAGGTCGTCGACATCGACACAGCCCTCCGATCCCATCGGGAACAAGAGCTGCCATGGCTCGTCCAGCAGGTCAAAGGCGGGATGCTCGATCAATATTCGGCTTCCCGGCGGGGCATTGGCGCGCAGCCAGGCAGAGGCCATCTGGCGCGTATCCAGCCGCCGTTCGGCCGCCTCGATCCGCGCGGTCTGGACCATCGGCGCGATCAGCAGCAAGACCAACAGGGGCAGCAGGACCCGCCCCCGGTTCACCGGCAACCGATCGGTCACCCCGCAAAGGACGCGCGCCGCGGCCAATGCCACGAACGGCAACAGCGGCACGACCCAACGTTCCCAGCGCAGCGCCTGCATCGCGATGAGGAGCAGGAAGACAAGGCAAAAGGGCAGGATCAGGAACGCCCAGCGCCCGTCGTCTTTCTTCCCGCTCCAGACCATCCCCACGGCCGCCAGCACAAGCCCGGCGATGCCCAGCGATCCCAGCAGCGGCCCCGTCACATACCAGCCAAGATTGGCGAACAGTCCGCCGCCCGTCGCGCCCGGATGCACGGGACGCGCCTCGCTCGACAGATTCTGGATCACGGTCGCATGGTCGATCAGCAGAAAGGGCGACACGATGAACAATGTCGCCCCAGCGACAAGGCCGAACAATATCAGTTCGCGCCACGCCGGTTCGCCAAGCCGCCATCGGTACATCCCGGCGCCGACAACCGTCACGCCGATAAGGGCCGCAGGCCATTTCGTCGCACAGGCCAGGCCGACGAAAAATCCCGCCAACAGATAGTCGCGGCGGCGGCCGTCCTGCGCGATGGCCAGCGCCGCCTGGACGCAAAGCAGCATGAACAGGCTGGCCTGCATGTCGGTGCGGATGATCTGCGAATATTCGATATGCACCGCGTTGACCGCAAGGATCGCCGCGGCGATCAGGCCGACACGTTCCCCGCCCAGTCGCTTGCCCAGCCGCCACGTCATCCAGACGACTGCGACGCCGAACACCACCATCAACAGCCGCGCGGGCAGAAAGAGGATGCCCGGATCGGCATAGACCGCCGCCGCAAAACCGTCGAAGTCGGCGAACCGTCCGGTCAGGACGCCAAGGCCGCCGACCAGCGCGATCAGCACCATCAGCGAATAAAAGGTGACGGTGGCCGGATGCCCGAACCATTGGGGGTTCAGTGTCGGCCCCGACAGCATCTCCAGCGCCGTGGACATGAACAGCGGTTCGTCGGGATCGTTCAGCGCGGGCAGGCCGAAACCGACCCCATCGATACGAAGCAGCGCAGCGACCAAAAGTATCAGGCACAGCAAAACTGGCCCGGTTCGTATCTTTCTGGTTGATTTGCGGGCTACAGGCTGCTGGTCCGTCATGCTGACGAGATATAGGCGTGGAGTGACGATGCAAACCGTAATTTTGGCCGGCGGCCTTGGCACCCGATTGGGCGAAGAAACCGCGATCAAGCCGAAACCGATGGTGGAAATCGGCGGCATGCCCATCCTGTGGCATATAATGAAAATCTATTCATCAAGCGGATTCAATGACTTCGTCGTTTGTCTCGGCTATAAGGGCTATTTAATAAAGGAATTTTTCGCCAATTACTTTCTCCATACTTCCGACGTGACGATCGATCTTCGAAACGGCAATGATATGGAGGTGCATCACGCACGCAGCGAACCGTGGCGAATCACCCTGGTCGAAACCGGCGCCACGACGATGACCGGGGGCCGCCTGGCGGCAATTCGTCCCTATCTTAACCCCGATCAGCCCTTTTGCTTTACCTATGGCGACGGCGTTGCCGACATCGACATCGCGAAACTCGTCGAATTTCACCGCGCCCACGGACGGCGCGCCACGGTAACGTCGGTCACGCCGCCGGGCCGATTCGGCGCGCTCGCCTTTGACGGCGATCGCGTGACCCATTTCCAGGAAAAGCCGATGGGCGACGGCGGCCAGATCAACGGCGGATTCTTCGTGGCCGATCCGTCCGTCCTCGACCTTGTCGACGGACCCGACACGATCTGGGAAAGCGGTCCGCTGGAACAGCTCGCGCGCGGCGGCGAATTGATGGCCTATCGTCACGAAGGTTTCTGGCAGCCCATGGATACGCTGCGCGACAAGATTCACCTTGAGGACTTGTGGAACCGGGGCGACGCGCCGTGGAAACGATGGTGAGCGGCGCCGCAGCGACGCCGTGGGCCGGACGCCGCGTGCTGGTGACCGGTCACACGGGCTTCAAGGGTAGCTGGCTGAGCCTGTGGCTGCACGGGATGGGCGCAAAGGTTACGGGCTTTGCCCTGCCCCCGCCATCGGACCCCAGCCTGTTCGCCGCGGCGCGGATCGACGAACTCGTCACCCATGTCGAAGGCGATGTCCGCGACCTTGCCGCCGTTCGCGCGGCGGTCGAGACCGCCCGGCCAGAGCTGATCTTTCACCTGGCCGCCCAGCCGCTGGTTCGGCTGTCCTATGCCGAACCGGTCGAAACCTATGCCACCAACGTCATGGGCACGGTGCATGTGCTGGAAGCGGCGCGCCAGGTGCCGGGGGTGCGCGGGATCGTCTGTGTCACCAGCGACAAATGCTATGCGAATCGCGAATGGGTGTGGCCCTATCGCGAAAGCGACCCGATGGGCGGGCACGACCCCTATAGTTCGAGCAAGGGCTGTGCGGAACTGGTCGCGGGGGCATGGCGCAACAGCTATTTTTCCGAAGACGGCCCCGCGCTTGCCACGGTGCGCGCGGGCAATGTCATCGGCGGGGGCGACTGGGCGGAGGACCGGCTGATCCCCGACCTTGTCCGCGCGTTCGAAGCGGGGGCCGCGCCGCTGATCCGTTCGCCCGACGCCGTGCGGCCGTGGCAGCATGTGCTGGAGGCGCTCAGCGGCTATCTCCAGATCGCCGACCGACTGCTGGACGGCGACCGGGCCTTTGCCGATGCGTGGAATTTCGGCCCGTCGGACGAGGATGCCCGCCCGGTCGGCTGGATCGTCGAACGGATGCGCGCGGCATGGGGCGGCGGCGCCGCGCCCCGCACCGACACCGGCCCGCGTCCGCATGAAGCCGGGCTGTTGCGGCTCGACTGTTCCAAGGCCCGCGCAGCACTCGGCTGGCGCCCCGCGCTCGACCTGGAAACCGCGCTCGACTGGATCGTCGACTGGCACAAAGCGGTCGCCGACGGCGGCGACGCGCGCGCGGAAACGCTCGCGCAGATCGCCGCTTATCGCGCCCGAATCTAGATTTCCGACACCCCGGCCAGGGTCAGCATATTGCCCAGCCGGAGCCTGATCGGGCTGCTGGGCAGGGGAATGGATTTCAGGCGAAGTCCCACGGTCCACGCCGCCTGACGCGCCAGAAAATCGAGCGGAAAGACATTGCAGCTACGCTCGACCGCGATTCCGGCAAACCCGGCCCGGCGCAGCAGCGCGGCGATGGTATCGGGATTATAAAGTTCGGGGTGCTGAAGGCAGAAGGGCGGCCAGCGCACCCCCATCACGCGGCGCAGCAGCGACGCCTCGTTATGGGTGACAATCATCAATCGGCCGTCGGGGCGCAATTTGGCGCGGATCTGTTCGAGCATCGCCAATGGGTCGAGCAGATGGTCGAGGACATGGACCATCACCGCAAGACCGACCGACCCGTCCGGCACCGCCGACAGATCTTCCATATCGGCCGCGATCGTGGCCGGTTCGCCCGCCGCCGCCGTCCGCAGGACGTCATGGATGGCAAGATTGGGTTCGAACAGCCAGAAATGATCGAAGCTGCGCTGCGCCGCCGCGGCGACGATATGCCCGACATCCGGCCCGATTTCGAGATAGCTGCCCGTCAGGCCACGTCCCGCGACCCGTTCGAAATAGCCGAGTTGGGTCGCCGCCACCGCATCGCCCGATACAATATCCATGTTCGGCGCCATGCTCGAATAAAGATCGGTCAGCGCGTCGGGGCCAAAGAAGTTCGGATTGTAAAGCAGGCGGCAATCCTGGCAGCGATAATAAGTGAAAAAGCATTTGCGATTGTACAGGCCGGACCAAAAGGACTGGAGCACGGCATGGGACTGTGTCTCGGCTTTCAGCGGGGCTTCAACCTCGGGAACCGACGTTGTGCCGCCGCACGCGGGACAGTTTCGGGCGATCATTTCCTGGTTCATGACTGGATTTCCGGACGAAAGGTGACGCGGCTGTGCCAGAACCAACTGGCGATGATCAGCACGACGGTGAAACCAAGCTGCGCGAGAACGGGCGGCACGCCACCCACTTCGACCAACAGCGGCAGCGCGGCCCAATTGGCCGCATAGTTGACCAGATAGAAGCTGGAAAACACGCCGAACTCGCGCACCACATTGCCGCGCGTGCGGAACACGCCAAGCTTGTGCGTCGCAAAGGCGAAGCACAGGCTGATCGCCTGGGCGATGCCGAGCGCGACAAGATAATGGCGATGCAGCCAGGGATCGCTCCACAGCAACAGGGGATAGATCGCCAGGCCGAACACCGTGTTGACCGCACCCGCGATCGCGAACCTCAGTGGTCGGCGGTCCTCCATCACGTCTCCTCCATCAACGGGATCCGCATGTTCGCCTGCAGTATTTCGCGCGGCAGAAAGGGCGACAAATCTTCCAGCGCGGGCGATGTGATGCGCCCGTCAGGATGCTGCTTAGCCCCCAGCTTTGGCGCGAAAGGCACGTTTTCGTCAACGACGATCTCGCAAAAGGCGGGGCCATCGACCGCCATCGTCGATGCGATCGCATCGGCAAGGCCCGCATGGGTATCGGTGCGGACATAAGCGAAACCGAACGCCGCGGCGATCTTGGCGAAATCGGGAAAGGTGACGTTACTCTTGGGCCCGCCGCCGACTTCGACCCCGTTGAAGAAATTGCGCTGCGTCTGAAAGATCGAGACATAGCCGCTGTTGTTGATCAGGATGACCTTCACCGGCAGGCGATAGCCCGCGATCGTCTGCATTTCCTGCAGGTTCATCATGATGCTGCCGTCGCCGGCGATCGCAACGACGCGCTGCTTGCCCCCGGTGGCGACGCAGACGCCGATCGCGGCGGGCAGGTCATAGCCCATCGTCGCGCAGCCCGAATTGGTCCACAGCCGCTGACCGGGCCGAAGATGCGCGGCCTGAAAACCGATCACGCACGCGCTGCCGTTCCCGGTGACGACGACATCGTCGTCGCCAAGCTGCGCGAACAATTGCTCCATCGCGACATAGGGATGCACAAGCTGGTCATGATCGCGATATTCGGGAAGCACCGCGGGAAAAAGCTGCACACGCTGGCGCGCCCAGCCAAGCCATTCGGTGTGCGCCGCGGTCGGCCCCGCATAGTCCTGCGCCAGCAGGGCGGGGATCAGGTCGGCAAGGTCGGCGACCACCGGCATGTCGGGGACGACGTTGGGCTTTGCCAGTTCGACCGGATCGATGTCGACCCAGATTTTGTGCGCCGCGCGGGCAAAGCTCTGCCAGTGATAGCTGACCTGCCGGATGTTGAGCCGACTGCCAAGGACGAGCAGCAGGTCGGCGCTCTGCGTCACCATATTGCCGCCGCGGTCGCCGACCGTGCCCGGCTTGCCGCAATTGAGCGGATGATCGGTCCACAGCGCATCGTGTGCGTTCCAACCCGTGACGACCGGAACGCCCAGCCTTTCGATCAGCGTCAGAAATTCGGCATGGGCGCCGCTGAGCCGGACGCCGCCGCCGGCAAAGACCACGGGGCGTTCTGCCTTGGCGATCCGGGCCAGGATTTCAGCAGCCGCGGCATCGACATCGGTCTTTTTCCACGGCTCGTCGAGCTCGGCGGGATCGAAGCCCGGGAGCAAGTCGTCGGGGTCGATCTTTGCCGCCTGAACGTCGAGCGGGATGTCGAGCCACACCGGGCCGGGGCGGCCACTCGTCGCAAGATAGATCGCCTTTTCCAGATGATAGCGGATCGACCGCGCATCGGTGATCATCACGGCATATTTGGTGATCGGGCGGATCAATTCCTCGATGTCGAGTTCCTGATCGCCATATTGGCGCAGCGGCAGCCCCGTATGGCGCACCGTCGTTTCGGTTTTCACCTGCCCCGAAATGACCAGCATCCCGATCGAATCGACAAAGGCGCCATAGACGCCGGTGATCGCATTGGTGCCGCCCGGCCCCGATGTGACATTGACCACCGCGAGCCGGTTGGTCAGGCGATAATAGGCCTCCGCCGCCATCGACAGCGCCTGTTCGTGATGGGTGAAGGTCGTTTTCAGCGCGGGGTGGGTGCCCAGCGAATGGTTGAGGTGCATCGCCCCTCCCCCCGTCAGCATGAAGACGTCGGCGATGCCGCGATCGGCGAGGAACTGTGCAACCCAGTCGGAGAGCTTGGTCTGGCTCATTCTTTCCATCCGTTGAAAATTGCGGTGCGGCGGATTGCCGCATCGAGGGAGATTGTCGGCGTGACGCCAAGTTCTTTGCGGACCAGCGCGGTCGAGGGAACATAGCGGCCGGGATTCCACCCGGCATCGGCCTGCCCCAGTATCTCGACGCCGGGACCGCCAAGGATCGCGGCGGTGCGGCGCGCAAGATCGGCGATCGACACGGCATCCTCCGACCCCATGTTGAACGTCGCGCCGCGCGGGGCGCGGATCAGCGCGAGCCACAGCCAGGCGGCAAGATCGGCCGCATAGAGATAGGATCGCACCGCGGTGCCCGCGCTTTCGATCCGGATCGGCCGCCCGGCCATCGCGTCGCGGATGAAATTCCCCGCCGCAAAATGGATGTCGAGCGACAGCAACGGGCCGAGCAGGGCAAAGATGCGCGATGTCACGATGTCCAGCCCGAACTGCTTGCCATAAATGGCGCAGAGCAGTTCGGCGGCGCGCTTGCCTTCGCCATAGGCCGATTTCGGATCGCGCGGATCGGGGCCGCCCATCCAGTCCTCCGTGACATGACTGACATCCCACGGCTGGGCGCCATAAACCGCCCCCGAACTCAGAAACAGCACCCTGTCGACCTGGTGTTCGACAGCGAGGTCGAGCGCGCGGCGCGTGCCCGTAACGATCGTGTCGAACATGCGGCGCGGGTCATTTGCATTGAGCGCCGCGCTCGCGTCGGTTGCAGCGTGGATGACGTGGGTGAAACGGCCCGGCGGCGGGGAAAAATCGAGGACGTCGCCCGCGACAAGCTGAAAGCGCCGTGCAAGATGTGGCGCGCGTTCGGCAAAGCCCGCGGGATTCCGGCTGAGCAGCAGCACCTCGACATTGCTGTCCGACCGCGCGAGCGCCTCTAGCATCCAGCGTCCGATGAAGCCCGTGCCGCCGGTCATGAAGATGCGCGCGCCGTCGAGTTCGCCCCAATGGGGCGCAAGCTGGCGATCGATCGCGGCCAGGTCGTCCTCGACGATCATGCCGCGACCAGCCCAAGTGACGGGCGGTAATCGCGGTGCGCACGCACGACCTGTGCGATGCTGGCCAGCGACAAGCCCCAGACGATGGCCACAACCAGGCCCGGCCGAATGAAATGTCCCGCGGTCAGTCCAAAGACGGCGCTGACCGTCCGATCGCCAAGCCAACTGTTGCTCGTGACGTCGAGCACGGTCGCCAGCGGCCAGTCTCCGACAAGGCACAGAAGATAGGCCGCCACGATCGCCACGATCGCTCCGGCGCCCCTCCAACGCTCCATCAGCACAAGGAACAGCAGGAACAACTGGGTATAGCCACCGGGCGACTGGGTGACGAGATAGGCACCCATCAGGATCGCCGCGATCCGGTGCGTCGGCAGCGCCCGCGGCTGAAGCCACGCGGCAGCGAGCGCCGCGAGCGCAACCAACTGCGTTGAGCGGATAACGATCGGCACCAGCATCTGGATCGTTTCGACCAGGCGCGACGGCACGAATTGCAACAGCGGAACTTCGAGCGTGCTGAACAGCGCGAACGGCGCATAGCTGGTCGAATAATTGACCTCGTTCCAAACCTGACCACTCTGGAACTGGACCCAGTTGGCGGTGTTCGAGGCAAGCTCCATCGGCGTTCCCGACCCCACCAGCGCCAGGGTAACGAGATAGAGTGCGATCGTCGCGATCGCCGCCGCCTCCAGCGGCCGCCAGTCGCGCTTCACCGCATGGGCAAGCAACGGAAGCACCAGATAGGGTTTGAAATTGATCGTCACCGCACCGGCGAACCAGCGCCATGTCTTTGACGCCGTGACAGGTCCGTGCGCGATCACGAAGAAAGCGAAGGCGACGAGGATCAGATTGCCGCGCTCGACCGTAAACAGCATCGGCAGGCCCAGCGCGATCGCGATCGTACGCATCGGCGCGGTGCCGCGATCGAGGCGGCGAAAGCACACCCACGCCAGCACCACGTCGATCAGATAAAAGGCATAGATCGTCGAACGCGCGAGCCAGTCACAGTCGCGCGCGTAAAAGGACGACTGAAGATAGCATCCGGGCAGGCTTGTCGCATCGAGAAAGACAAAGGAAAGCGGGGGATAGATGCTGCGCCACACGTCATAAATGCCGCGATTATTCGCCCAATAGGCGGTGTTGAACCAGTCCATATAGGTGTCATTGGTGTCGAACACGAAGGGTTGCGGCAGATAACCAAGTTGGAAAAATAGATGTAGCGTCCAGCCCACGCTCGCGACCACGCCGAGCGCGAGCAAAATTTCCGCGGCAAGCGGCAAGAAACGGGTTGTCGGCGCGCTCATGGGCGCCGGATGAGGGTGCGCGATGCCGGCGCAGAGCGGCTGGCCGGAAAGTTGATCCGTTCCTGTTCGATCACCAGCGGCACATTCCGGCTGCGTTCGGCAAGCATCCGCACCTGTTCCCCGATAAGGCCGAGGAAAAGCAGCAGCACGGCAAAAATCCCAAAGACGAGCGCCAGCGCGAGCAAGGTCCAGACCGGGCCGCCAATCATCAGCGCAACCGGCGCCGCGAAAAGCAGCGCAAGCGCGAGCAAGCCGATATAGACCGACAGGAACAGCGGCAGGCGCAGCAGCGATTTCGCCGACCCCGCCAGCCCCGACAGCGCAAAGGAGGCAAGCGCGGCCACGCCATTCTTGCTGGTTCCCGCCGCGCGCTGGGGCCGGTCAAAGGGAATCAGCGCCAACTCGAACCCGCTTTCGACCAACATGCCGCGAAAAAAAGGTTCCGGCTCATTCCATGCCGCGAGTGTGTCGACGACCTCCCGGTCGAACAGACCAAATCCGGTCGCGCCGGGGATCACCGGATAATCGCCGAACCGTTCCAGAAAACGATAGCCGAACCAGCGCGAGAAACGCAGCAAGGGCGACGCCTTTTCGGATCGGCGCTGCCCCAGCACGACCTGCGCACCGCCGCGCCACTTGTCCATGAATTCACCGATCATCGCCGGCGGATCCTGAAAATCGGCGCACATGCCGATCACCGCGCGGCCCTCGGCCTGATAAATGCCATAGACGGGTGAGCGCATCTGCCCATAGTTGCGGTTGTTGAAGATCACCCGGATGCGGGGATCGGCCGCGCACAGATTGCGCATGATCGTCCGCGTGCCGTCGGTCGATCCATTGTCGATCAGGATGATTTCATGGCTTTCGGCATGGCGGCTTGCCTCCGCCGTCACCTCGGCACAAATCTCCGCGACATTCTGCACCTCGTTGAAACAGGGAATGACGATGGACAGTTCGGGAATGTCATGCGTCGTGGTCACGCGACCATATCCTCGCGGCGTCCTCCAAACAGGCGGATGCCGGTCGCGGGCGCATAGATTTCGGTGAACAAGGCGGCGAGAATGGCCAGCACGAGCAGCGCGAAAGCGGCGATATTAAATTTGCGATCGGCGTCGAGGCGCGGCGCTTCCAATATCTGGACGTTGGCCTCCGTCTCGCCAGCCAGCGTCTCGACCGCCACCTCTTCCGACGTGCGCGCATAGACTTCGTACAGCGCCTGCGCGAAGCGATAGTCGCGAAAAAGATCCAGATATTCGCCCGAGACTTCGCCAAGGCCCGCGACATTGGGCCCCGCCGGGCCCGCTTCGGCCCGCGCGCTTTGCGCGACCTGCGAACGGAGCGCCGCGACCTCCGACTGGACCGCCATCAACTGGGGATTTTCGGGTCCCTGGAATTTTTGCAGCGTCTGCAATTCGACCTGCTTCGCCTGCAATCGCGCCTCCAGGCCCGCGCGGACCGACAGCGCCGCGCCAAGTTCGACCTGCGGTTCGGCCAGGCGGTTGCGCCGACGAAAATCATTCAGCGCGTTTTCGGTGGTGACGACCCGATCGGCCGCTTCCCGGAACCGCCGTGACACGATGGTCCGCTTGCGCTCGACGCGATCCTTGCCCAGCGCAACGATGCGGTCGGTGATCGCAGCGACATAGGCGCGCGTCAGCCTTTCCGCTTCCTCTGCATCGCGCGTCCGCACTTCCACCTCGATGATACCGCCGGTCAGCGAATGCACATCGACCTTTTTTGCCAATGCGTTGCGCGCGCGGTTTACCGACCAATAGCCGTCGGGGCCGACCAGCTTCAGCTTGCGGATCACCACATCGCTGACCTCGCTGCTGCGCCCGACCGCCAGATACATGTCGGTCTGCTGCTTCGCGCCGCCGAACAGCGAGGCGAAACCCTGCAACTGCCCACCCAGCGCGTTCATCATCGAGCCGAGTCCGATGCTGTTATTGTCCTGCGGCAACAATTTTGCGCGCGCCACATAAGGCTGCGGAAAGACGGTCAGGATCGCGAGGATCAGCACGGTCACCGCATAGAAACGGCGACGCTTTCGCGGGTCGGCGACGAAAGCGGCGGCGCGCCGACGAACGGTATCGGCGCGGCTCATCGCGAGATCGCCGCGACCGATGCCGCGCCGACCAGCCCGCTGAACAATGTGCCGGTAATGTCGCGCAGCCGCGCCCAGAACTCGCCGCGGTCGGCATCGATGGGAACATAGACAAGGTCGCCGGGCAGCGCCGGCGCGTGCAGCGCGCGCTTGCCGCCCGCCAGCACGGTGCCATTGGCGCGCACGACAAAGATTTCGGACTTGTCGCCGATCTTTTGCACCCCGCCCGCCGATTTCACGAAATCCTCCACTGTCGTGCCGCCGCGCCAGGCAAAGGACGCGGGGCTGGGCACCGCGCCGAACACGCCGACCGTCACCGGCCGGGCCGGAATATAAACAAGGTCGTTGTTTTCGAGGATCAGGTCGTTCGGAAGAGCCGCTGCGTTCACGGGGAGGTCGAAAACAAGGCGACCGTCGGGTTCGCGCCGACGGAGCTGATCGACGATGCTGTTGATCAGCGCGATATTGCCCGGCTGCGCAAGCTGTGCCCGGTTGACCGACGTAACCGGCTGGGCCGCCAGCAAAAGTTCCACATCGTCGATCGCGCGCTCATAGCTCAACCGCTGCTGGACCTTGACGCTCTCGCGCGTGATGACGCTGGCATAGGGAAAGGCTTCGGCCGTCAGGCCGCCCGCCTGCGCGATGACATCGGCCATCTGCGTTCCCGGCTGGACATAATATTGGCCCGGACGCGCGACTTCGCCGCTCAACGTCACGAGCACCGGCTGTTGCCGCAGCGGCTGCGCGATGCCGACGTGCGACAGGACGCGCACGACGTCGCCCCGCCGCGCCTTTGTCGCCGCCGCCTCGCCGACCGAAACCTCGCGCCAACCGGCATCGGCGGCGCCCATGCTGTTCAGCACCAGCAGCCGGTTGTTGTCCGCGACCGTGTTGACGCCCCCCGCATAGAGGACCGCGTCGGTCAGCGTTTCGTCGGGGGCGAGTTCGAAGATCGCCTGGCGGTTGACGCTGCCGATCACCGCGACCTCTTCGCCCGCGGGGGCAATATAGAGAACATCGCCGTTCTGAAGCACGGCGTCACCGCGCTTGTCGCCCTTGAGCAGCAGATCATAAAGGTCGAAGTCGGAAACAAGCTTGCCGCCGCGACGCAGTTGGATCGAACGGAAACTGCCCCCCGCCGACGGGCCGCCCGCCGCGAGCACGACGTTGACCAGCGTCGACAGGCTGTTTGCCGTATAGGATCCGGGCCGCGCGGCAAAGCCGGTGACATAGACGGTGATGCCCTGCAGGCGCCCGATCGCGACCTCCAGATTGAAACCGCGATATTGGCGCGACACCTGCCGTTCGATCATATTGTGCAGGTCGCCATAGCGCACCCCGCCGACGGTGATCGCGCCGACGCGCGGGATGAATATCCGCCCCTCGCGGTCGACGATCAGGCGGAGCCCCGATGCCTGAACGGACCCGGTGAGCCCGACGAGAATTTCGTCGCCGGGGTTGATCCGGTAATCGGGCGGAATCGCGGTGGTCGGCGGCGTGGTGAAATCGCTGGCCGACGGCACGAGCAGTTCGGCGCCGAAACGGCGCAGCGGCTGGCCGACGATTGCCGAAACATAGGTTTCGAACTCACTGAGCGGCGGCGGCGGCGCATCGACCGGCTTTTGAACGGGACCGGCCTTTCCGCGCGTGTCGGGGCGCGGCGGCATCTCATTGCCCAGGACGACCGGCGTGACGGCGGGAATATCGACAGGCGGAACCGCGATCTGTTCGGCGGCGCGGCGGGGCGCGACGTCGCCCTGCGCCCCCGGATTGGTCGGCATGGCGAGTTGCGCCGCGGACGGCACCGCCGACAGCAGCGAGGCCGCCAGCAATCCCGCTGCCACCAACGTCGAACCGTTACGCATCAAAAACTATCCTTCAGATCGGTCAGGCCCGCAGCCGTGTCGAGAATCAGGGCGGACGCGGTATGCCATAGCTCGGCGTCGGCCGCGGCGAGAACCCCCATTCCGGGGCCGCCGACGCGATAGGGCGCGCCATCCCAATGGGTAATCTTCCCGCCAGCTTCGGTCAGGAACAGCGCACCGGCGGCATGATCCCACGGCAGGATGCGCTGAAACAGCGCGACATCGTCCTGCCCCAGCGCCAGCCGGGCATAGCTTTCGGCGGCGCAGCGCGGGACGGGTTGAACGTCGAACATCTGATCGGCGAAAGCATGTAGCGCCTCCCGCCGGTCCGACGGCAGGAAATGCGACCCCAGCGCCGCGCGGGGCGGCACACGACGGTCCGCGCAAGCCGCGCTGGCCACGGACTGGCCGTCACAGGTCGCGCCCTGCCCGCGCCGCGCGTGACAAAGACGGCCGCTCGGCGCATCCAGGATCCAGGCCTCCAGCGGCTCGCCATCCTCGACCAGCGCGATCATCATGCCAAAGGGAAAGCGGCCCGCGGCGAAATTGGCGGTGCCGTCGAGCGGATCGACCAGCCAGACCCGCCCTTCCCCGATATTGCCCAGCAGATCGGGGTCGCGGCTGACCGCCTCTTCGCCGACGATACGGGCATCGGCGCCCAGCGCCGCCAGGCCGTCGCACAGCCGTTCCTCTGCCTCGCGGTCGGC
This sequence comes from Sphingopyxis sp., assembly GCA_030145715.1. Classification (GTDB taxonomy): domain Bacteria; phylum Pseudomonadota; class Alphaproteobacteria; order Sphingomonadales; family Sphingomonadaceae; genus Sphingopyxis. The sequence continues at coordinate 64,349 of JAIXHQ010000004.1, forward strand.
GACGGTCACGACTTCGCCCGGGGTCTTCTCTGCAATTTCGTCGGGCGCAAGCGAACGAAAGCGCGGCATGACCACGTCAGCCGCGACTTCGCGCATCAACATTGAAACCTGGTCGCCGAACATTCGGATCAGGCGGCGACGCGCGCCAGATGACCGCGCTTCGAAACCACGCTGCGCTTTTCGATCATCAGGATGCGCGCGGCATCTTCCTGGGCGATACCGCCGTAATAATCGCGCTTGTTCTTCAGCCAGTCGAGTTCAAAGGCCACAGCGTTGGCGATCCCCGCCTCAAAATCAGCCCCCTCCACCGCCGCGCCGTCGAAAACGACCTTGCGCGTTTCAAACCGGTCGAGCCGCACCGCGCGGATTTCGCGGAGCGCGGGCGCCGCTTCGACGGCGACCGAGCCGCCGACGACGAGTTCAAGATCATGATCGACGCAGGCCTTTGCGACGCGCAACACGGCATCGGTGATCGTGCGTTCATTGATCGCGCCGCGCTCCATTCCGCGGGAAAGCGTGAAATCAACGCGACCAAAGACGATGCCGTCAACCCCGCCCGCCGCCAGCGGCAGCATCGCATCGAGATTGGTCAGCGTCGTTTCGGTTTCGAGGTTGAACAGCATCTGCGCGGTGTCGCGATCCGCACCATAGACCTTCCTGCTCCCATCGACGAATTTCGAAAGCGCATAGGGCGTCTCAACCATCGGCGCGATCACATAGTCGGCGCCATAGAGTTTCGAGGCATAAAGGTCGGAGATGGCCTCGCAGCCGCCGATCTTGAGCGCAAGCTTCAGGTCGGCCCGGAAGGTCAGTTCGAGCAGGCGGAGCAATTCGTCGGGACGCGTGCCTTCGGCTTCAAATTCGGCCTTGACGGCAACGACGCCATATTGATCTCGGCCCTTTTTGAGCATGTCGAGCATGCGGCGTTCCGTGGAATTCATTTTCCGTCTCCTAAGATACAGTATGCTAGTGCTATGATAAGAGACTACGGGCCATAGGCGTTTCCGCAAGAATTTTCGCCGACTTAATTTTTTTCCAGGAACGCAAAGGACCCGCGGAAGGGGCTCCGTCTTATCAAATGCATGTCCATCCGCTCCGCCTTTTATCCGCTGCTTGCGCTCGCTTGCGCTTGCACGGTCGGTATCGATGCGGTAGCGGGGCAGGCGACCCTGCCTGGCGGCAACAGCGAGGCCTTTCGGACGAGAATGACCGACTGGTCTGCGCCAGATTTCGAGACTGCGCTCATCATGCCGCGTGAAACCCCGAAACCAGCCACAATGCCCAGGCTTTCGTCGCATTTTGGCGTGCGCAGCGACCCCCTCCTCGGCACCGGCCGAATGCATTATGGGCTCGATATTCCGGGCCCGCTCGGCACCCCAGTTGTGGCGTCGGAAAGCGGCATCGTCGCCTTTGCCGGCACCGCGGGCAACTATGGTCAAATGGTCGAAATCGACCATGGCGGCGGTCTGCGCACGCGCTACGCCCATCTTTCGCGCCTGCTCGTTCGCGCCGGCGACAGCGTCGGGCAAAGCCATGTCATCGCGCTGATGGGATCGACCGGGCGCTCGACCGGCAGCCATCTGCATTTCGAAGTTCGCGTGAACGGCCGCGCGACCGACCCCGTCCCCCTTCTGGGGCGGCAGTCGCCAATGCCCTCCGTGGGGGCGGTGGCCGTCGACGCAAAGCCGCATATCTCGGACTTCGCACGGCGCCGGACGCCCGCCCCCCCCAGCCAGACGGAAAGTGCCCAGGGATGGTAGCGCAAGCCGAGATCAGCGGGCTGCACGCGACCCTGCTCAAAGAACGCGGACGGCTGCTGCGCTTTCTTGCGGCCCGCGGCGTCGGTCACGAGGCCGAGGACGTGTTCCACGACCTGTGGCGGAAAATCGCCGTCATGCCCGAACGATCCATCGCCGATCCGGTATCCTATATCTTTCGCGCCGCCGAAAATCATATGCGCGACCTCCGGCGCGCGACGATCAGCCGCGAAAAACGGCAGTTCGACTGGCATGGCATGGCCGATGTACCAGAGGACGCCCCGGCCGGCGAACGGGTCCTGATTGCCCGCGAACAGTTGACACATGTGCAGGCGGCGCTCGCGGGACTGGGATCGCGCGTCGACTATGTGTTTCGGCGCTACCGCCTCGACGGCGTCGGACAAGCCGAGATCGCGAGCGAACTGGGGATGAGCCTGAGTTCGGTCGAAAAGGATCTGCAGAAGGCGTACCGGACGCTCGCCGAGCTACGGATAAAATTGAATACGGAATAATCATTAGGGTTGCGTCAACCCTTTAGGACCCCGGACATAAGGGGAAGGGCATGACGACACACCAACTCGAACTCTCGAACGCCGCCCGGCTGTGGGCGATGCGCGTTGCCGATCCCGATTTCCGGGATTGGGACGGCCTGACCCGCTGGCTGGAGCCGAGCCGGGCGCATCTTGCCGCCTATGAAGCGGCGGTTGAGACGGACGAATGGGCGAAACAAATCCTAACGAAGGATTTCGAGCGATAAACTCGCGGCAGCCGCAATGCGAGACAAGGGCGATCAGCTGATGGGTGAACAGATGGCGCGCGGAATGCATCGCCCGAGAGTGCATTTGTGCGGGCTGCTTAACGCAAAGACCGCGCCGACACGCTAGATTCTTGTTTTTCCGTGATTTCCGAACCGGGAAATGATCCATTTCACTCGAAATCACTCTATGACATCGGATGCGTCCCAACCTCCCGCCACTCGCCCGGCGCCAGGTCGCCGATGTCCCACCCCCCGATCCGCCAGCGGACGAGCCGCAGCGTTGGATAGCCGACGGCGGCGGTCATGCGACGCACCTGACGGTTACGGCCTTCGGTGATCGTCAGTTCGATCCAACTGTCGGGGACGCTCTTGCGATAGCGCACCGGGGGATCGCGATCCCACAACAGCGGCGCGTCGATCGGGCGGACGGTCGCCGGGCGCGTCGGCCCGTCGTTCAGCGTGACGCCATGGCGCAGCGCGTCGAGGCTGGCGGCGTCGGGGTCGCCCTCCACCTGCGCCAGATAGGTTTTCGGCATCTTGTGCCTGGGCGATGAAATCCGCGCCTGCAGCGCGCCGTCGTCGGTCAGGATCAACAGGCCCTCGCTATCGCGGTCCAGCCGTCCGGCGGGATAGACGCCGGGGATGTCGATATAGTCGGACAGGGTGGCGCGCGCCTCTGGCGTGCCCCGGTCGGTGAATTGCGACAGGACGCCATAGGGCTTGTTGAACAGGATCAGGCGGGCCACTGCGCGTTCCTCTTGGCGTCGGAAAACGCCCTATCTATCCGCTCAATGCAAGCGGCAACAGCGAACGCCCAAGAAAAAACCGGCGGCCGATGGGGCCGCCGGTCGGTTTCTTACGCCGCTTCTTTCTTGCGGCTGGCCTTCTTGCGCTCGTGCGGGTCGAGCAGCGCCTTGCGGATGCGGATATTCTTGGGCGTCACCTCGACCATCTCGTCATCGTCGATATAGGCGATCGCCTGTTCCAGCGTCATGCGGCGCGGCGGGGTCAGGCGGATAGCATCGTCCTTGCCCGTCGAACGGAAGTTCGTGAGCTGTTTCGACTTCATCGGGTTGACCTCAAGGTCGTCGGGCTTGGCGTTTTCGCCGATAATCATGCCCTCGTACAGCGCCTCGCCGGGTGAGACGAACAGGATGCCGCGTTCTTCGAGCGGGCCAAGCGCATAGGCGACGGCTTCGCCATTGCCGTTCGAAATGAGGACGCCATTCTTGCGGCCTTCGATCACGCCCTTGTGCGGGCCATATTTCTCGAACAACCGGTTCATGATCCCGGTGCCGCGCGTGTCGGACAGGAATTCGCCATGATAGCCGATCAGGCCGCGCGACGGGCCGCTAAAGGTGATACGCGTCTTGCCACCGCCCGACGGGCGCATGTCGGTCAGGTCCGCCTTGCGGATCTGCATCTTTTCGACAACCGTGCCGCTATGTTCGTCATCGACGTCGATGACGACGGTTTCATAGGGTTCGGTGCGCTTGCCGGCTTCGTCTTCGCCGAACAGCACCTTCGGGCGGCTGATACCGAGTTCAAAGCCTTCGCGGCGCATCGTTTCGATCAGCACGCCAAGCTGAAGCTCGCCGCGGCCCGCGACGTCGAAACTGTCCTTGTCGGCGCTTTCGGTGATGCGGATCGCGACGTTGGTTTCGGCTTCGCGCATCAGGCGGTCGCGAATCATGCGGCTCGTCACCTTGCTGCCCTCGCGGCCCGCCATCGGCGAATCATTGACGGCAAAGCGCATCGACAGCGTCGGCGGGTCGATCGGCTGTGCGGCGATCGGTTCGCTGACGCTGGTGTCAGCGATCGTGTTCGCGACGGTCGCCTGCGTCAGGCCCGCGATCGCGACAATGTCGCCCGCCTTTGCCTCTTCGACCGGAACCCGGTCGAGCCCGCGGAACGCCAGCAGCTTGGACGCGCGACCGGTTTCGATCACCTTGCCGTCCATGTCGAGCGCGTGGATCGGCTGATTGACCTTGACCGAACCCGACTGGACGCGCCCGGTCAGGATGCGGCCGATGAAATTGTCGCGGTCGAGCAGCGTGGCAAGGAAGGTGAACGGCGCATCTTCATCCAGCCCCGGGGTCGGGACATGGCTGACGATCGTCTTGAACAGCGGTTCCAGCGTGCCTTCGCGCGCCTCTGGGCTTTCCGACGCATAGCCACCACGGCCCGAGGCATAGAGGATCGGGAAATCGAGCTGTTCGTCATTGGCTTCGAGCGCGAGGAACAGTTCGAACACTTCGTCGAGCACTTCGGCGGCGCGCGCGTCGCTGCGGTCGATCTTGTTGACGACGACGATCGGCTTCAGGCCGAGAGCCAGCGCCTTGCCCGTCACGAACTTGGTCTGCGGCATCGGGCCTTCGGCCGCATCGACCAGCAGGATGACGCCGTCGACCATCGACAGGATGCGCTCCACCTCGCCGCCGAAATCGGCGTGGCCGGGGGTGTCGACGATGTTGATGCGGGTCAGGTCGGCGCCTTCGCCCCACTCGACCGACGTGCACTTCGCCAGAATGGTGATCCCGCGTTCCTTTTCCAGGTCGTTCGAATCCATGGCGCGTTCCTCGACGCGCTGATTGTCGCGAAAGGTGCCCGACTGGCGGAACAACTGGTCGACGAGGGTGGTCTTGCCATGATCGACGTGGGCAATAATGGCGATATTGCGCAGAGACATGCGGATTTGAACCTTGATGGAAGGGGGCAGCGCCCGGAGCGCCGCGAAACGCCGCGCCCCTAACAGAAGTGGTGCTGCGGCGCAACATGATTGCCGGTCGGCAATCAGGGGAACAGTGCGCCCTCTGTCCGGCCATGTTTCGTCTTGCGGTCATATTCGACGTCGAACCGGCCGAGTTCGGCGACGGCCGCCTTTCCGGCGCCGGTCGCGCCGCTGCAATCGCTGGCGCGGATCGCCGCGAGTACGCGGTCGCTGTTCGTCCAGGCGGTGCGAATATGCGTCGCCTCATGCTTCTTCAATGCCTCGATATAGGCGCTCCACCGCCGGACGACCGCCTTCGGCGCCTTGTCCGCATCGACAAGCCGGGGCATGAGTATCGTTCCGCTGAAACGCAATTCGGCGCGCGACAGGTCGCAGGCGCCGTTCGCCCCGTTCGGCCAGCGCCAATTGATCTGCCAGCGCGCAAGGGCATCGACCGCAACGCCGTCATTCGGATCGCGCGGGCGCACGGCGTTGATCGCCTTGCGGATCGTTTCCGCGCTGTTGCCGCGGACCTCATAATAGCTGACCTCCAGATTCGGGATGCCGGCAAAGGCTGCGTCCGTGTCGGGCGCGTTCTGCGCCGCCGGCCCCGCGCCGGACGCGGGCGACTGGGCCTGTGCGGACCCGGCCAAGGCGCCGACGATCAGCGCCGCCCCGCCCCATAGCTGAAACATCGCGCGGCCCGTCCATTTGCGTTTCATCGCCGAATCCCAATCGCTTACCTTCTCGATTCAAAGCTAAACGGCGGCGCGGGGAAAGTCGATGACCTATCGCCGCCACCTCCCCGACCCGACGACCCTACATTGGTTTCAATAATTATTGAAACTTTCGAAAATTGCATATAGGAGGCCCGCATGGATATGGCGTCTGCCCCCGGTTCCCCAGCGATCGCACCATCTTTGCCGTGTCGGCTCTCCCCGCTTGCGCAGGCTTTTGTCCTGCATTTCGGCGAGATGGGCAGTCGCTGGGGAATCAACCGCACCGTCGGGCAAATCTATGCGATGCTGTTCCTGGCCGAAGTGCCGCGCCATGCAGAGGAAATCAGCGAGGCGTTGAGCCTGTCGCGCGGCAGCGTGTCGATGGGACTGAAGGAACTGGCAAGCTGGAACCTCGTCCAGTTGCGGCACCTGCCGGGCGACCGGCGCGATTATTACGAAACGCCGCGCGATGTCTGGTCGATATTCCGCACGCTCGTCGAGGAACGCAAAAAGCGTGAGATCGACCCGACGCTCACGACCTTGCGTTCGTTGATGATGGAACCCGCGACCGACGCGGCGGATCGTTTCGCGCAGGACCGGATGGCGGCGATGCACGAACAGATCGAGCTGCTGACCGACTGGTATGCCGAAATGCAGCGGCTCGACAATGAACGACTGCTCCAGCTTCTGCGGCTGGGGTCGCGCGTGGTAAAGGCGCTGGAGTTCAAGGACCGGATGCTCGGTCGCGGGAAATCGGGATTGGCGGAGCGTGACGATGGACAATCTTGACCCGCTGATCCTCGCGCGCATCCAATTTGCCGCGAACATCAGTTTCCACATCCTGTTCCCGACGATCACCATCGCGCTCGGCTGGGCACTGCTCGGCTTCAAACTCGCCTATAACCGCACCGGCGACGCGGCGTGGATGGATGCCTATCGCCTGTGGGTGAAAATCTTTGCGCTCAGCTTCGCGATGGGCGTCGTGTCGGGCATCACGATGAGTTTCCAGTTCGGCACCAACTGGCCGGGCTATATGGAAAAGGTCGGCAATGTCGCGGGCCCCTTGCTCGCCTATGAGGTGCTGACCGCCTTTTTCCTGGAGGCGGTCTTCCTCGGCATCATGCTCTTCGGGTTCAGCCGCGTCCCCAACTGGGTGCACACCATGGCGACGCTGCTGGTGGCGGGCGGCACCACCCTGTCCGCCTTCTGGATCATCGTCCTCAACAGTTGGATGCAGACCCCGGTGGGATATGAAATCCGGGGCGGCATCGTCCATGCCACCGACTGGTGGGCGATCGTCTTCAACCCGTCGATGCCATATCGGCTGACGCATATGCTGATCGCCTCTGCCCTGACCGTCGCCTTTCTGATCGCGGGGCTGAGCGCGTGGCGCTGGCTGAAGGACGGCGGCGGCGAGGGCGTGCGGCGCACGCTGAAGGCCGCCGTCTATGCCGCCGCGCTGCTCATCCCGATCCAGATGTTCGTCGGCGACATGCACGGGCTGAACACGCTGAAACATCAACCGCAAAAGGTCGCGGCGATGGAGGCCAATTGGGAAACGCGCCCCAATGTGCCGCTCGTCCTGTTCGCCATCCCCGATGAAAAGGCGCGGACCAATCATCTGGAAATCGCGGTTCCATCGGGGGCCAGCCTGATCCTGAAACGCGAAGCCGCCGGGGTGGTGCCGGGGCTGAACGACTATCGGGGCAATCATCCGCCGGTCCCGCCGCTGTTCTGGGGATTCAGGATCATGGTCGGCATCGGCGTGCTGATGCTGTCGCTGTCCTGGTTCGCGGCCTGGACGATCCGGCGGCGCGGGGTCGACGCGATGCCGCGCTGGCTGGCATGGGGCCTCGTCACCATGACCTTCAGCGGCTGGGGCGCGACGCTCGCGGGCTGGTATGTCACCGAAATCGGGCGCCAGCCCTGGCTGGTCACCGGCGTTCTCAAGACCGCCGACGCCGTCGGTCCGGTCGGCAGCGCGATGGTCGCCAGTTCGCTGACGCTGTACCTCACCGTCTATGCAGTCCTCCTCACCGCCTATATCGCGGTGCTCTATCGCCTCGCCCGGCTGGGTAAGACGGCGCCCGACGACAAGCCGATGTTCCCCGTTCCCAGCATCGCGCCCGGCCCCGCCGCGCCGGTGGAAGAAGAGGTCGCGCCATGACCCCGTTCGTCGATCCCTGGTGGCTGCCGGTCATATTCGCTGGGCTGATGGGCCTGTCGATCCTGCTCTATGTCATCCTCGACGGCTATGACCTGGGCGTCGGCATGTTGACGCGGCTGGAACGGGACGAAAATCGCGACCTGATGGTCGCGTCGATCGGGCCTTTCTGGGACGCCAACGAGACCTGGCTGGTGCTGGGGATCGGCTTGCTGCTCGTCGCCTTTCCGGTCGCACACGGGCTGATCCTGACCCAGCTTTACCTGCCCGTCGTGTTGATGCTCGTCGCGCTGATCCTGCGCGGCGTCAGTTTCGAATTTCGGGCCAAGGCGCAGCCCGAACATAAGCATCGCTGGGACCACGCCTTTTTCGCCGGATCGTTGCTGACCGCGCTATGCCAGGGCTATATGCTCGGCGCCTATGTTCTGGGGTTCGACCAGAGTTTCACGTCGGTATTATTCTGCTTGCTCGCCGCGCTGGGGCTGGTCGCGGGCTATCTGTTCGTCGGCGCCTGCTGGCTGATCTACAAGGTCGAGGGCGATTTGCAGAAGCGCGCGGTGCGCTGGGCCGAAGTGACGCTGTGGCTGACCGCGCTGGCGATGGCTATCATCTCCATCGCCACCCCGCTGTTGTCCGAACGTATCTTCACCCGCTGGTTCCGCCTGCCCGAAATCATCGCGCTGTTGCCGATCCCCATCGCGGCGGCGACGCTGTTCATCGGCCTCGCCATCTTTCTGCGCCGCCCGGTGCGCGCAAAGGACGAATTGTCATGGGTGCCGCTCGCAACCGCGGGGATATTGTTCGCACTCGGCTTCGTCGGGATCGCCTACAGCTTCTATCCCTATCTGATCGCCGACCGGCTCGACATCTGGCAGGCGGCGGCCAGCCCCGAATCGCTCAGCATCATCCTGATCGGCGCGCTGTTCGTTTTGCCGGTGATCCTCGGCTATTCGATCCTGTCGCACTGGATTTTCCGGGGAAAGGCAACGCATCTGAGTTACGAATGACGCGGGGCGGCCGGTTCACAAAGCCCGCGACCATGCCAGGGTCAGGACCCATTAATTCCCCGGTCGAGGTTTGAAGCGATTTTGCTCAGTGCGAGGAGGAAAGGCGAAGGAATATGTCAATATTTCAAGACTTTTCGACGAAGCAATGGGCAAAATCGATCAAATCCCCAAGGGACGGCGAAATGGCTTCGATCTCAGGCCCACACGGCCTTGCGGGTAGCGATGCTACCCGCTACGCCCGCCCGAGCCCGATATCTTCGCCATTCCGACGCCTCGATCGGGGAATTAATGGGTCCTCACCCTAGGGGCGGATGGCTCAACCAGAACCGGAAAATCGATCGCCATGCCTTTACGCCACGCCGCCGCCCTTCTTCTTTCGACCGTCGCATGGGCGCCCGCCGCGGCGCAGACCGCGCCCGCGATCGACGCCGCCAATATCGTCCAGACCGTCCGCACCCTTGCTTCGGACCAGTTTCAGGGGCGCGCGCCCGGCACGGTGGGCGAGGAACGGACCGTCGGCTATCTGATCGGGCGGCTTCAGGCGCTGGGGCTCGAACCCGCCGGGACCGACGGCGGCTGGACCCAGCCGGTGCCCCTGCTCCACACGCGCCTCGGCACGCCGGCAACGCTCGCCTTTGACCGACAGGGCACGGCGACGCCCCTGACGGCGGGCACCGATATCTATCTGTCGACGCTTCAGCCAAAGGAGCGCGCGGTGGTCGACAAGGCACCGATGGTCTTCGTCGGCTATGGCGTCAGCGCCCCCGAACGCGGCTGGGACGATTTCAAGGGACAGGATCTGAAGGGCAAGGTCGCCGTCTTCCTTATCAACGATCCCGATTTCGTCGCGCAAAAGGGAGAGGACGCGGCGGGCAAGTTCGGCGACCGGACGATGACCTATTACGGCCGCTGGACCTACAAGTTCGAAGAGGCATCGCGCCGCGGCGCCGTCGCCGCGCTGATCGTCCACGACACCGACGGCGCGGGCTATGGCTGGAACGTCGTCAAAAGTCCCGGCGGCGAAAATTACGGACTGGTCGCCGCGCCCGACAAGGTGACCAGCCTTGCGCTGCAAGGCTGGATTTCCGGGGATGCCGCGACCCGGCTGTTCGCGGGCGCGGGACAGGATCTGGCCCGGCTGCGCATCGCCGCGCGGCGCCGGGATTTCAAACCCGTCGACCTGGGCACCAGCTTCGATGCGGCGATCCCGGTGACGCAGGAGGTCGTGCAGAGCCAGAATGTCCTCGCCAAAATCCCCGGCGCCAAACGTCCCGACGAAGTGGTGATATATGGCGCGCACTGGGATGCCTATGGCGCGGGGGCGCCCGACGAACAGGGCCGCATCTATCGCGCCGGTGCCAATGACGATGCGATCGGCGTCGCCGGGCTGTTGGAGATCGCCCGGAATTTCAGGGCCGCGCCGCCGCCCGACCGCACGGTCGCCTTTGCCTTTTGGACCGCGGAGGAACGCGGGCTGCTGGGGTCGGAGGCCTATGCCCAAAACCCCATATTCCCCGCCGAAAAGACGGTGGCCAATCTGGGCCTCGACATTCTTCAGACCGCCGGGCGCGCCCGGGACGTCGTCCTTGTCGGCGAGGGACAGGGCACGCTGGAGGATGACCTGACCCGCCTCGCCGCGACGCAGGGGCGCACCGTGTCGGTCGAAAGTCTGCCCGAACGCGGGCTATTCTATCGCGCCGATCATTTCAGCCTGGCCAAGCGCGGCGTCCCCGTCCTGTTGATGATGGGCATCGCGGGCGCGTCCGACCTGATCGACGGCGGCCGCGCGGCGGGCCAGAAATGGGTCGATGACTATACCGGCAAATGCTATCATCAGGCCTGCGATGCGTGGGACGCAAGCTGGAACCTTGACGGCGCGGTTCAGGATGTGGATCTTTTTTACCAGATAGGCAACGAACTCGCCCGTTCGGTGCGCTGGCCCGACTGGAAAGCCGGCAGCGAATTCAAGGCGATCCGCGACGCGAGCAAAGGCGCGCGGTAAACGACCTCAGAAAACTCATGGGTGCCAACGCATGGCCCACCGCCGCCTGACGGCCCGCGATCGGGGGCGCAGTCAGGCGGCGAGCAAGACGCCGTGATAGGCGCGGTCCTCGAACGCCAGTCCCGCCCCCATGGCGACACAGATCAGCGCATCCTCCGCCACCTTGACATGCAGACCCGTCGCTTCGGCGATGGCCAGGTCCATGCGCGGCAGCAGGGCGCCGCCGCCGGTCAGGGTGATGCCCTGATCGATGATGTCCGCCGACAATTCGGGCGGCGTCTGTTCCAGCGCGGCGCGCACCGCCGCGACGATCTGCCCGACGGGTTCGGCCAGTGCCTCGGCCACCTCGGCCTCGGACACCCGTACCTCTGACGGACGCCCGCTGACCAGGTCGCGTCCCTTGACGCCGATGACGGTCCCGCCGCCCTTGGGCGGTGTCGCGCAACCGATGGCCAGCTTGACGCGCTCGGCGGTCATTTCGCCGATCATCAGATTATGTTTGCGGCGAATGTAGGAAGAGATCATGTCGTCCATCTTGTCGCCGCCGACGCGCACCGAATTGCTGTATGCGATGCCGCCCAGCGACAGGATCGCGACCTCGGTGGTCCCGCCGCCGATGTCGACGACCATCGCGCCCATCGGCGCCGTCACCTGCAACCCCGCGCCGATCGCCGCCGCCAGCGATTCCTCGATCAACCGGACCGACACGGCGCCCGCGTTGGACGCCGCATCGCGGATCGCGCGGCGTTCGACCATCGTCGATCCCGACGGGACACAGATCACGACATTGCTGCGCTGGCGCAACCGGCTTGGCCCGCCCAGCGCCTTGTCGATAAAGAATTTTATCATCTGTTCGGCGACCTCCAGATCGGCGATCACACCGTCGCGCAGCGGGCGGATCGCCTGGATATTGCCGGGCGTCTTGCCCATCATCAGCTTTGCTTCATTGCCGACGACCTTGACCCGCCGCACGCCGTCGCGGGTTTCCAGCGCGACGACCGACGGTTCGTTCAGGACGATCCCCTTGTCACGGACATAAACGACGGTGTTCACGGTGCCCAGATCGATGGCCATGTCATAGGCGGCCGAGGCAAACCGGTTAAAGAATTTCATGGGAGGCGACGGCTTTCGGCTACAGGCGGCAACAGGAGGGGGTGTGGGCACGCGCGGCCAACGCCCGCAACGCCCGTGCTCGTCGCTTGTGATGACGGGTCGGGACCGTCAACGCCGCAGGTTCAGACCGTTGGTTTCTCAGGCCCGGACGAAGCGCCGCCGCCGCCCGTCGCCATTCGGCCACGCCTTACCGCCGAACGTCGGGACGCCGCGTGAACGGCCATTGGCCTAGGGTCAGGACCCTAGCTTCGCGCCGGAACCAGGAATTTCAAACCCTGCAACTTGGCGATCCGGTCGCCGACGCACAGCGGCGCCGCGATCAGCCGCATCCACCGCGGGCTTCCCTGTGCCGGCCTGATTTCGGCATCCAGCGTAAAGCCCCGCCGATGCCGGATGGCATAGGCGCGCAGCTTTTCCATCGCGGTGCGCGATTCCTCTGCATAAAGCGCCGCCGCCTCGGTGCGCTTTACCGCCGCACCGTCGGGAATGCCGAAAATATCATAGACCTCGCGCGACCAGTTCAAACTATTGTCGGACAGGTCGCATTCCCAAAATCCGGGCCGGGCGCATCCGCCAAGGGCCGCCTCCATGTCGTCGATGCGCTCGATCGCGTCCAGTGACTGAAGCTCGTGGATCCGGCCCAGTTCGAAATGACGCTCGCGCTCATACAGCGGCCAACTGTGGTGGACGGGCAAAGGATATATATGCTTCAACGCGCTGGTCTTCCGTTGTGTAGCATCGGGATAGGCGGGGGCGCTTAACAAGTGATGATCGGAATGGCCATATCCTTTTCGCGCGCCCGTGCCAGCGCGATGCCCGCCAGATTCTGCGTGCGCCGGATGTGACGGATGCGCGGCGTCGGCCCGGCGTCGGCCAACAGGCGAAACGCCGCCAGATGCGCCGCCGCACCGCCCCGCGCGCGGACCACGCCAGTCGCCTGCGCGATCACCGCCGCCGCATCGCCAAGCAGGACGAAATCGGTCAATCCGCGCGTCCGCGCCAGTCGCAGGGCGGCGATCAGCGCGACCCATTCGGCATCCATGCTGCCCCCCGTCCCGGCGTCATGGTCGATCGCCGCGACCCCGCCGCACACCACGGCAATCTCCATCCGGCCCGGATTGGGGCGACACCCGCCGTCGAAATAGATTTTGATGCGGCGCGCGGTCATCGTCCCGCCATAGCGCGGTTGCGCACGATCCGGAACGCGCTCCTCGTTCAGCGTCGCGGGCGGATCAGAATTTCCCGCGCACAGAAAAGGAAAAGATCGGCCCGATCAGCCGGTCGCGCGCCTCGATGAAATCCACATCGCTGTCGCCGCGTACCCCGACATAGGCGGTCCGGTCGCGCCGCGAACGGGCGTTCAATATGTTGCGGATCGATGCCCGCACCGTCAGCCCTTTGACATCCTTATTCTCGACAAAGACCGACGCCCACACGGGGCCTTCCCATATCCTGTCGATCTGGGCGCGGCGATATGTGGGCTGGTAATGCGAATATTCGGCATCGCCGCCCCACGCCCAGTCGGTGGCGGGAACGTCGTGGCGCAGCGCGATGCTGGCGATCGTGTCGGTAAAATCATTCCACTGGCGCGTTTCCCCTGTGAACGGATCGCGCAGCGACGATTTTTGCAGCAACAGGCGCGTGTCCAGCCGCACGCCCTTCAACCCCGCGGGGTCGAGAGTGATCGTCGATGTCCAGTCGATCGCGCCCGCTTTCGCCTTGGCGATATTGCCAACCGCCTCTCCATTTCCGATCGGGATAACATCGACGCGGTCCTCGACATCGCGATAGATCAACAGAATCTTGGTCGATCCCCATGCGCCGAATTTCCGGTTGATCTCTGCCTCATAACTCCAGTCCTGCTGGGGCCGCAGGTCGGTGTTGCTTGCATTCTGGTTGCCGTCGTTCAGGAAGGCGCGCGCCAGAAAGTCATAAAAGGACAATTGCAGCACCCGCCGCCGCATCTTTACCGAAACGTCGAAATTCGCCGACGGCGTCCAGGCGATCGACACCGATCCCTTGGGCCGGAAAAAAGTGCGGGTCAGGCCGCTCGCGCCGGTCTGGGTGATCGTCGAACGTTCGGCGCCCGCGATGATCTGGACATTCAGCGTGCCGGTCAGCTTGCGACCAAAGCTGAGCAATGCTTCATAGCGATCCTCGGCGACCCCGCCCGTGCCTTCCACGAACGGCTGGTCGACAAAGACGCCCGCCGGGTTCAGCCGCGCGGTCGACGCCACATTGTCGAGCTTGTTGAACGCCGCCTCGCCCGACAATTGCCAGTCGCCGCCAAACATCTTCCATTGATATTCGCCGCGCGCGATCGTCTCGCCGAAATCCCCCGTCTGCGCAAAACGGTCGCCGGTCGCCGGGGTGCCATCGACGGGGGTCGTGACGATTTCCTGGGCATAGGGTTCGTGGCTGAACCGGCGCAGGCCGATCAGTTTCAGCCTGCCCGGCCCGAATCCGAACTGATAATCGCCGCCAATCTCGTAATTCCAGCCATCGGCATTTTCGCGCACCGTGCGCAATCGGTCGGCCAAGCCGGGGCCGGTGCGCCAGCCATCTTCCTGATAACGATCCAATATGCGCTGATAATGGCCGCCCAGATTGGCGATAGTGTCGCCCGCCGGGTCCCATGTGACGCGCCCCGACAGTTTCGGCGTGTCATAATATCGTTGCCAGATGTCGCGGCGTCGTTCGATGATATTGCGGTCGCGATCATAGATCAGCGTCGGCCCGCCCGCGCCGCTTCGCGCCGAATCATCATTGTTGATCGCGGCCTCATATTCGACATCGCCGGTCCGGCCGCGCACCGACAGGTCGGCGCGGGTGAACAGCGGGTCGGTAAAATGCGCCCGAAATTCGGGCTTCCACGCGAACTGCCCCGAAAAGCCGTCGGCGCGATAGACGATATTGACCACCTGTCCCGACAGGCCCGGAATATCGAGCGTCGCGCCATCGACGATCTCGATCCGTTCGACATTGCCCGCGGGGATGCGCGACAATTGCATATACATGGTGTCGGCCTTGTTCGACGGTCGTTTGCCATTGAACAGCACATTGCCCGTCGCCTGCCCCAGTCCGCGCAATTGTTCATTGTCGCGAATCTGGAAACCGGGAACCTGGTTGACCATGTCATAGGCGTTGACCGGCGCGTAGCGGGCAAAGTCGGCGGGCGTATAGGCCTGACGCGCGCCGCCCTGCGCGGTTGCCGGGATTTCGGCGGGCACGGGCGGCGGCGTGTCGCCGGACGCGGGCGCGTCCTGCGCCGCGGCGGGCATGACCGCAAAGGCGGCGGCCAGCGCCACGACACTGACCCGGCACATCACACGCCCTTCCCCGACGGCGCGTGTCTTCGCCCGCACATATTTTCCCATCGTCACCGGCACGTTCAGCATCCCCCACCCCGGGATATTTCGGCTTTCATCGCTGCGTCCCTCCCCCCGCGACCCAAGCGCCCCCGCTCGCCGTCGCCCCGGCATTTTCAAACGCGCATTCGATGAAACGCCGACTGGCTTCGGCTATTGGCGGACCGGCATCGATTTTCCGACGGGCCGGCGTCGGTGTGGACGCCGCCGCGCTATGGGAAACGAAAAGGGGCGCGACCCTGCGGCCGCGCCCCTCTTTCTTGTTTCGAAATCGGGATGCCTATCGCGATGCGAGGCGCATCGGGCTGGCTTTTGCCGCCCATTGGATATTTTCGCTGCCACCCATGGCACGGATGAAACAGGTCTGACCCTTTGCCTTCAGACTGTTGCACAGGCTGGTCGCATCGGCGCGGGTGGCAAGGCCGTTGACGGTCAGGCGATAGAAAGTGCGGCCCTTCACCGTCGCCGCGTGGCTCGACCCCGGAAAATTGGCTAGGGCGCCGTTGCGCTTTTTCAAACTGTCCCATTTTTCCCTGGCGATGCCCAGGCTGTCATAGGCGCCAAGCTGGACGGCCCAGCCGGTCGGCTTGCGGCTGTCGAACGCCATGGCTTTCGGGATCAGGACGGTGGCGAGTTCCAGCGCCTGTTTCTGCGCCGGGCGGATACGCCCTTCGCCCGCCACGCGCGGTGCGGCGCGATAGGGGGCGGCATCGGCCAGGATGACTTCGCCCGCGGCCTTCGGCTGCGGCAGGTCGGTCACCGGGACGACCCCGTCGGCATTGCGTTCGGGCATCGGCAACTCGACGCTGCGAATGCTGCTGCCCGCATCGGCCAGCACCGGTGGCGGGGCATAGGCCGCGACCGGCGCCGGATCGGCACTGGCCAGTTCGACCGCCGGAGCGGTGGCCGCTGCCATCTGCGTGTCGGCAAAATTGCTGAGCGCCAACCGGACCGGCATCCCGGCATCCTGCTGCGCCTTGGTTCCGATCAGGCTCGCCACCCGAATCTGCCCCTCGGGCTGTTCGGCCAGTTTCGACCATTCGGCCATCCGCGCTTCCAGCTTGGCAGGGGACAGATCCTGTCCCGCCAGGATGCGCGCCTGCGCCCAGCGGCCCGACAGGGCAAAGGCGAGCGCCAGATTCTGCCGCGTGCGCGCGTCGGCGCCGGGGGCGCGTGCGGCTTCGGTCAAGACATAGATTGCGGCTTCGCTGTCACCCGCCAGCGCCAGCGCCAGCCCGGTGTCCGAAGCCGGCACCGTATCGCGATGCGCTTCCAGCAGCCGCACCGCCTCCGCATTTCGGCCCTGTGCGATCTGCGCCAGCGTCAGCGCGATGATCGTGTTGCTGTCGGTCACGCCCAGTTCGACCGCCTCGGTCAAAGCCGACGCGGCCGACGCAAAGCGCCCGTCGTTCAGATAGGCCTGGCCCAGCAGCGCGCGATAGCCGCCGTCGCGGGGGCTTCCCGCGACCGCCGCTTCGGCCAGGCCGATGGCCTTGCTGACCTTCCCGGCCTGCAAGGCGGCGCGCGCCGCTCCGGCCGACTTGGCTGCGACGGCGGGCTGCCCGGCGGCGCGCGACGGCGCGTCGGCCATCTTGCCCATGCCGCTGCATCCCGTGGCAACGCTCAGGACAAAACCGGAAACGGCTAGGTTCATCAGCATCTTGCGGTTCATGACAGGTCTCTCTCTGCTTCGCTCAGCGTTGTGTTGCCTGGCGCGCCGGACGTGCCGCCGGCAGGCGGCTCGCCATCGCGTCGATTTCCGGCAGCGACGCCAGATATTCGTCGAGCAGGTCGGTCAGGATCACCTGCGACGACCGGTTCGTCACCGCGCTTGCAAGGCGCAGGCGCAGATGCCGTTCGGCATCGAGGCGAAGGGTAAAGGCCGCCTTTTCGCGGGCCCGTGCCGCGCGCGGTGCCTTGGCCGCCACCTCGGTATGCGGCGCGGGGCGCGCTTCGACCTTGCGGGCGACAGCGGCGACGCGCTCGACCAGCGATTCCTGCTGGCGGACGATTTCGGGGACCTCGACCTCCTCGACGTCAAATTCTTCGGCGTCATAATCGCCCGTGAAGGCGGCGACGGGTTCGATCGTCGGTTCGTGGCCGATGCTGTCGTCGACCGCATGTTCGGCCTCGACATTATGCGCCAGCACCGATCCGGTCAGCAGGGGTTTAAGGTCGACCATCCGTGCGGGTTCGCCCGACTGGTCGGGATCGACATCATAACCCATGTCGTTCCAGCCAAGGTCGTCATAACCGCCGGCCGCCAGGGGTGCGGGGCCGCTGCCCAGCGGTTGACGCCGCATGGCGGGACGCGCGCCGCCCTTGCGGGCCAGCAGTCCGGCGCTCAGCGATGCGAGGGGTTTTGGTTCGCCCATGGTTCCCATTCCCCCCGTCACTGGCCAGCGACGCGGCGGCCAAAGCCACCACCCATCGGGCGGACCGCGCCGTAATTGCCCTGCGTCGGGATCGGCGCGGCAAAGACGGTGCGACGGAAATTCTTTTCAAGACGGTCGTTCATATAAGTCCACAATTGGCGGATTTCGTCGGCCGATCGGCCGTTGGGATCGACCTCCATCACCGTGCGGCCGTCGATCATCGACGCGGCATAGTCGGTGCGGTGGTGCAGGGTGATCGGGGCGACGGTGCCGTGCTGCGACAGCGCGACCGCGGCTTCGCTCGTGATCTTGGCCTTGGGCGTCGCGCCGTTGACGACGAACACCAGCGGCTTGCCCGCGCGTTCGCACAGGTCGACCGTGGCGCCGACGGCGCGCAGGTCGTGCGGGCTGGGACGGGTCGGGACGACGATCAGTTCGGCGACCGAAATGACGCTCTGGATCGCCATGGTGATCGCGGGAGGCGTATCGATGACGGCCAGCTTGAACCCCTGCTGGCGCAGGATTTCAAGGTCGGAGGCAAGCCGCGCGACGGTCGTCTGCGCAAAGGCGGGAAGGTCGGTTTCGCGTTCGTTCCACCAATCGGCCAGCGAACCCTGCGGATCGATGTCGATCAGGACGACGGGGCCGGCGCCGGCAAGCTGCGCCTGCACCGCAAGGTGCCCCGACAGCGTGGTCTTTCCCGACCCGCCTTTCTGTGAAGCCAATGCCAATACGCGCACTGCGTTACCCCCTCGGAAAATCCAGAATTCGGCGGAGGGATGCCATGCGGGGCGCTAAAATTGGGTTAACGATGATAAAAAGAAGATGAACGACCCGCTCGCGATCATGGTAAACAAAAGCTCAAGGGCAATTTGTCCCATAACGGATCAAAGTTAGCGCGCCATGCATGTCGCTAACGCGGTGTTAGCCATTTTGTTCTATGACGCTGCGCGGGACGGCTTGCCGATCAGGGATGCCCGTCATTGGAGAATAAGATGCGTTCATTCCGCACCGCCTTTTCGCTGGCCCTGCCCGTCATCGCGGCATCGATGCTGGCCGCGCCCGCCCATGCCGACGTCAAGGACGGCGTCGATGCGTGGGAGGCGGGCAATTATCAGGCCGCCGTCGCCGAATGGCGGCCGCTTGCGCTGGCCGGCGATGCCGACGCCCAGTTCAACCTGGGTCAGGCATATAAGCTTGGCCGCGGCGTTCCGACCGACCTGGTTCAGGCAGAGGATTGGTATCGCCGCGCCGCGAAACAGGGGCATCTTCAGGCCGAGGATAATCTGGGGCTCGTCCTGTTCACCGCGAATCGCCGCGACGAAGCGATGCCCTATATCAACCGTTCGGCCGAACGCGGCGAACCGCGCGCGCAATATGTGCTGGGCACCGCGCTGTTCAACGGCGACCTTGCGGGCCAGGACTGGCCCCGCGCCTATGCGCTGACCAAGCGCGCGAGCGACGCCGGCCTGGGCATCGCGTCGGCGCGCCTCGCGCAGCTCGACAGCCTGATCCCGCTCGACCAGCGCCAGCGCGGCCTTGCGATGCTGCCCGCCATCGAACGCGGCGAACAACAGGCCCGGCTGGCGGCGGTGAATGCCGCCGCGCCGCCGCTGCCCCGTCCCGCCCCGGCATCGCCGTTAAAAACCGCCAGCCTGCCGCCGTCGGCCCCCGGCACCAGCTATACGCCGCCGCCCGTGATCGCGACCCCCGCGCCGCCACCCTCGCCTTCACCCTCACCCGTCGCCAACGCGGCAGCCACGGCAGCGATCGAGGCGACCGCCGCGGCGGCAAGCGCGACCGCTGCGGCGAACGCACCGCCGGGCACCACCTATGCCGCGCCGCCCGCCAGCGGTGACCTGTCGGCGCCCGAACCGGAAAAGCCGGCGGCGCGCCCGCCTGTCAGCCCGGCGCCCAAACCCGCCAACCGCGCCCCGATCGCGGTGGCCGAAACGCCTGCGCCCCCGCGCGTTCCCGACGGCGCGGCCAGTCCCTGGCGCGCCCAGCTCGGCGCCTTTGGAGTAGAGGCGAACGCCCGCAACCTGTGGAAAACGCTGGAAAAGCGCAACCCGGCCTTTGCTGGACGCCAGCCGATTCTGGTCAAAAGCGGCAAGCTCACCCGGCTGCTCGCTGGCGGATTTGCCAACAAGGGTGCGGCTGAAAATTTCTGCGCCACGCTCCGCAAGAGCGGACAGGCCTGTCTTGTCGTAAACAAATAGCGGCAGCGGCCATTGGCGGCGGACCGCCAAACCGCCCCGCGCTTTAAAGCATCACCACCAGACGTTCGACCGCGCGCGCCGCCGATTGGGCCGCGCGGATCAGGTTCGCCTGAAAATCGCCGCCGCTGGCGTCGTTCGCCTCGTCGGTCACCGCCTTCACCGCCGCCCATGGCTTGCCCAGCCGGGCGGCGACCTGCGCGACCGCGCCGACCTCCATATCGACCAGCGTGGCGCCGATCGATTGCAGGTCGGCGGCCGCGTCGGGACAGGCGATGAAACTGTCGCCGCTGGCGATGCGCGCGTGCGGCAGGCCCAGCCCCGGATCGGGCATCGCCGCGAAATGCGCTTCCCCCGGCTCGCCCATCGGCCATTCGCCCGCGCGATAGCGGCGGAACAGGCCGGGATGATTCGCGCCATAATCATGCTGCACCGCCTCTGCGATCCAATAGGCGCCGGGGCCGGCGCCAAGCGCGCCGCAGGTGCCGGTCATCAGCATCATGTCGGCGTCGGCGCCGAACAGCCCCGCGGCAAGCGCGGCATTGACCTTGCCAAGCCCGCAGGTCGCGATCGCGATCGAATGGCCATGGATTTCGAGGCGGCGGACCGGAACGACGCCGTCGCCGCACACACCGGCACCGGCGAACAGCGCGTCGGCTTCTTCGGAAAGCGCCGCGAGGATGAGGAGGTGGGGCATGAACATTCTCTAACCCGCTCTCCATCGGTGTCGAGCGGAACCGGAGGATTTCTTTCGCTCGCCCCCGGCAGGGGATCATCCGCTTGCCAAAGCCACCGTGCCCCGCCATCGCTCGCCGCCATGTTTACGCGGATTTTTCCAGATCGCTTTGTTCCGGTGCTGCTCGCGACGATCCTGCTCGCCAGCCTGGTGCCCGTACGTGGCGTGGCGGTGCCCGTCGCACAAGGCGTCTCGACCGCCGCGATCGTCTTTCTCTTTTTCCTCAACGGGGTGCGCCTGCCGCGCGATGAGGTGCTGCACGGCATCCGCAACTGGAAACTTCAGGGCGGCGCCCTCCTTTTCTGCTTTGGCGCGATGGCGCTGCTCGGGCTGGGCGCACGGCTGATCGCCGGCCATGTCCTTCCCGTCCCGCTCGCGCTCGGCTTTCTCTTCCTCGGCATCGTGCCTTCGACGGTGCAATCGGCAACCTCCGCCAGCAGCCTTGCCGGCGGCAATGTTGCGGCCAGCGTCGTCGCGGCGGCGCTGATAAACCTGACCGGCGTCCTCGTCTCGCCCTTGCTGTTCGCCCTGCTTGCCGGCAGCGCGGGCGAAATCCACGGCGCGGCGGTGCTGCGCATCGTCGCCATCTTGCTGTTGCCCTTCATCGCCGGTCAGATCGCCCAGAAATGGCTGCGGCCGTGGGTTCTGGCGCACAAGGGGCTGGTGACGCTGATGGATCGCAGCACGATCGCCATCGCGGTCTATGTCGCCTTTTCGGCGGCGGTCGTCGCGGGGATATGGCACCTGCTCGACACGCGCGAAATCGGAATCGTCTTTGTCGCGGTCGGCGTCATGCTGATGCTGTCCTTTGGCGGCGCCTGGACGTTCGGCGGCCTGCTGCGCCTGGCCCGACCCGACCGCATCAGCCTGCTCTTTGCGGGCGCACAGAAAAGCATCGCGGTCGGCGCGCCGCTTGCGGCGACGCTGTTTCCGCCTGCCATCGCCGGCATGGTGCTGGTGCCGATCCTCGTCTATCATATGGCGCAACTGATCCTGTCGGCGTGGATCGCACCGGTGTTGAATCGATCGCCACAGGGTGTAGTGCTTGAATAACACAGGTCCGCATGTCATATAGACATGCGGCACGGGGCTGGAAGGAAGACGAATGAGCGAATTGACCGCCACCGCGACGGCAACCGACGAATTGAAGCTGACCCCGCCCGACCCGGTTCCTGTGGTGTCGCCCGAAAAGGCCGCCGGTCTGGTGCCGCTGTCGACCGAACAGAAATCGAAACTGGACGAGCGCGTCGACGGCTTTATCGACGATCTGGTCGCGCAGGACGTCAACTCGCCCGCTTTCGGGCAAAAGGTCGACCAGATCACCAACATGGGCCGCAAGGAAATGCTGGAGGCGGCGAACCAGTCCAACCGCTTCCTCGACCGCCCGATAAAGGCGATGGACCGCGACAGCGACATCGGCATGAACCTGATCGAACTGCGCAACACGGTCGAACGGCTCGACCCGTCGGCGAACGGCAAACTTTTGTCGAAGCGCGGATTTCTCGACAAGATATTGGGCAATCGCGTGGGCAATTATTTCGCCCAATATCGCAGCGCCCAGACGCATATCTCGGGCGTTCTGACCGCCTTGTCGAACGGCAAGGACGAATTGCTGATGGACAATGCCGCGATCGACGTCGAACGGCGCAAGCTTTGGGAAGCGATGGGCAAGCTGGAACAGATGGTCCACATCGCCCAGACGCTCGACCAGAAGCTGGAGGCAAAGGCCGCCGAACTCGACGGCACCGACCCTGCCAAGGCCAAGGTGCTGCGCGAAAACGCGCTATTCTATGCCCGCCAGCGCGCGCAGGATCTGCTGACGCAAATGGCGGTGACGGTGCAGGGCTATCTCGCGCTCGACCTTGTCAAAAAGAATAATGTCGAACTGGTGAAGGGCGTCGACCGCGCCAGTACGACCACCGTTGGCGCGCTGAAAACCGCGATCACCGTGGCCCAGGCGATGACCAACCAGAAACTCGTGCTCGAACAGATCACCGCGCTCAACACCACGACCGCCAACATCATCGACGGCACCTCGAAAATGCTGAAGGACAATAGCGCGCGCATCCACGAACAGGCGGCATCGAGCACGATTCCGATCGAGACGCTGCAACGCGCGTTCCAAAATATCTATGACACGATGGACGCGATCGACACCTTCAAGCTGAAGGCGCTCGACAGCATGAAGACCACCGTCGGCACGCTGGAGGGAGAGGTCGCCAAGTCAAAGGGCTATATCGCGCGCGCCGAGGGTGCGAGCCAGGCTCAGGCCAGCGTCGGCGGCGCCGAAAGCCCGCTCGCATCGCTCGAAGCCTAGGGCATGAGCATGAGTGAGGTCGACAAGATCCGGATCACGGCGGCGGCGGCGATCGAACGATCGCGCGAACGCCGCCGTCCGATCGGGACCAAAAGCGTCGCGCTGCGCCGCCAGCATCTTTACAGGAAACTGGGGCGGATGCTGATCGCGGGCGGCGTCGTGCTGATCGGCGCGGCCCTGTTCGGTGCGCTGATCCAGCCGCTCGGCTTCACCGGGCTGCTCGCTTTGTTCGTCCTGCTGATCGGCGTCGCGGTGCTGTTCGGCCGCGTGCCCTTTCCCGAACCGCGTCAAAGCGATCTGCCCAAGGCCGATTTGAAACAGCTTGCCGGCCGCACCGAAATCTGGCTGGAGGCGCAGCGCCCCGCCCTTCCCGCCCCCGCGCGCCAGCTTGTCGACGGCATCGGGGTTCAGCTCGATCTGCTCGCACCGCAGCTTCAGACGCTCGACGCCGCCAGCCCCGCCGCGGCGAATATCCGCAAGCTGGTCGGGGAGGATCTTCCCGAACTCGTCGCGGGCTATCAGCGCATCCCCGCCGGACTGCGCCGCGAAGCCCATGCCGGGCGCACGCCGGACGAAACGCTGGTCGGCGGGCTCAAGATGCTCGAAAGCGAAATCGGCAACGCCGCCCGCAGCCTTGCCGCGGGCGAACTCGACAAGCTGGCGACCCGCGAACGCTATCTGCAACTCAAATATCAGGGCATCGAGGGCGACGACGTGCCCGGCGCCGCACCGCGCCCGCCCCTATAATCCCTCGCCGCCCGTCCAGTGCGCGTTGACCAGGCGGCGCGCCAGCGCGCTGACCTGGTTGCGGATGTCGGGAACCGCGACGACTTCCCACAAATCGCCGCGCGTCATCGGGCCGATCGCTAGCACATGTTCCGACGCGCGGCCTGATCCGTCGATGACATGGCCGTCGCGGTCGATGTCGAGCCCCAGGCGCAGCAGGTCGGGCCGGATGCGCCCCGTGCCGAGCAGGCGGCGCACCAGGGGGTCGGAGGACCGCAGCAGGTCGCCCTGCGGCCCGGTGCAATTTATCATCCGCGCCGCCCGCGTCGTCACCGGTGCGGCCCCGCCCCGCGGCAACCAGGAAACCGGGATGGCGTCGGGCTCGACCGTGACATCGGCGATCTTGCCCGCGCGAAAATGCAGCCGCCCGGCGGCGACCAGCGCGTCGATCCTGTCCGCCACCTCGGGAGCCAGCCGGTGGCGGTGTACGTCCCAAAAGGGGCGAAGATGGCGCAGAAAGCGCGCGCGCTTTTCGGCGTCGGCGGACGCCCACATCATCTGGGTGATCGGGC
Organism: Sphingopyxis sp.; assembly: GCA_030145715.1. Taxonomy (GTDB): domain Bacteria; phylum Pseudomonadota; class Alphaproteobacteria; order Sphingomonadales; family Sphingomonadaceae; genus Sphingopyxis. Next base: position 88,888 of record JAIXHQ010000004.1, read on the forward strand.
GGATCGAATCGACGACCAGCCGCCAATCGCGCGTCTGCGCCTCGTCCCGTGCCCAGCGCACCAGTTCCGACAGGTCGGGCGCGGGTTTCGCCAGCACCGGCTTGGGACGCGGCAATCCGTCGATATGGCGATGCGGACGCAGGCCGCGCCGTGACAGGGCGGTGATCGGCCCCTCGAAGCCATGGGCGTCAAGCCGCAGGATAACGTCAATCGCGGTCAGTCCGGTGCCGACGATCAGCACCGGCGCCCGCTTGTCCAGCCCATCCTCGAACGCGGTGGCCCAGGGGTCGGCGATATAGCGATGCGCGGGCAATGTCGTCCCGGCGATCGCGGGCGGATCGTGCGGCGGCAGATTGCCGATCGCAAGCACCGCGCGGTCCGCCTCGACCACCCCGCCGTTGACGAGGTTCAGCCTGACCTCTCCATCCCGGTCGTCGAGATCGAGCACTTCGTCATCGATCAGTTTCAGCCTGCGTCCATAACGGGCCATCGCGTCGGCCAGCGTTTCGCGCAGATAACGGCCATAGGTGGCGCGGGTGACGAACGCCGCGTCACAGCCCAGCCCCCGGGCGACGAGCCAGTCGCGGAAATGATCCGGCCGGTCGGCAAAGGCGCTCATGCTGCCCGCGCGAACATTCAACAGGTGCGACGTCTCGGTGCTGCTATATGCGACCCCGGCACCCATGCGATGCCGGTCGCGCTCGATCAACAGCACCTCGACATCGGGCTGTTCGAGCAGGTTGATGGCAAGCAGCGTCCCCGAAAAACCCGCGCCGACGATCGCAACCCGCGTCGCGGTGCGGAACCGCGGACGCGGAGAATGCAACTGCGCCTCGATCATGCCCGCGGTATCGCCCGACAAAGACAAAGGCGGGGCAAAGGCACCGCACCGAACCGATCGGGGGTCTGGGCCAGCCAGGCCATGAACATGTCTCCCTTTATCAGGCGCGCGACCCATCCCGCACAAATCAACACGGGCTTCCAAAGCCCAACGTATAACTCAATCGATATAATTGACAAGACGCCGTGCGCCAGAGGGAGCAAAACCCGCGACTGGCCGCATCGGCAGAACCGCCAAACTATCGGAATGTGAGGAGTGCTGGATGCCCCGGGAGCAATAGGATTGTGAGTTTCAACAAGACCCAAAATGGATCTAATCCGCTGAAAATAGGCTTATTACTTTCGAACTTGTGCTACAATTCTGTCTCACTCAGACCCACAGAATCCCGTACGCGCTGTGGGAGGAGATGAGGGAAGAATTTAGTAATAATCCCAGGTAGCACAGATGGGCCAATTGGATGGGGCGATCGGCAGAACCCGGCAGATCGGCTCGACCCCATAAACCTCACGATGCTCGTCAATGAAGGCAGTCATCGCCTGAACGGGCGGTCGAACTCCGCCTGGGCAAAATATGCCGGTGCCTTGCGCAGGATCTCGTTGGCCTGGCGCAACTCACGGTTCTCGCGCTCAAGGGACTTGAGGCGATCAGCCATCTCGGTCGGCACACCGGCGCGCTTGCCGCTATCGACCTCGACCTTCTTCACCCACTCATGAAGCGTCTGCGGAACGCAGCCGATGTTCGGATCGCTGCCCACCGTGATGGATGATCGCCTTCGTGATCCAGAACCATCCGGACCGCACGTGCGCGAACCTCAGGTGCAAAATTGTTCGTTGTCCTACTCATCACAGGCCCTTCCTCTCAGGAGTGAGGGCCTCCGGCAATCCCGGGGCGGTTCAGATCGTAAGAATCCATGGCCAAGATTGAGAGAAAAACATCCCGATTCATTGAAACGACTCCGTCGTAAACAGGCCTTTGAAATCGCCGACGGGAATCCCCTCGGGAGCGAAGTTTTCTGGCAATTTTTCATAGACGTTGGGAAGCCAAGGCAATCGTTTCCGGATTACTTTAGTCACCGGTTCTTCTGTCACCTGAACCGTAATACGCTTCAGCCTTACGCCCACGCCAAACTGATTCTCTAACGCTTCTGGGTTCACGGCCTGCATACTGGCCGGATCATGGATGTCCCCAAAAGTGGCAAAGACAGGATAGTTGTCTACCATATCCTTCCCAATCGGGCCTCCCTTGATTAACCGTGGAATCTCACGGGGCCGCGAAAGGAATGCCGCGCGTCTTCTCCACTGCTCGTCCCGAGTAAGGGCGCCGGCGTCAGCAGATGTCGGCATTATAGGGCTGGATGCTAGATAGTTGAATAAATCCGGATTATGCTCACCCCGCATGAGCGCGAACAAAGTCTGTCTACCCGGCAGATCAACAACTACGGCCTCACCGCGCGAGTCGCATCGAGCGCCACCGACAACAGGAAGCCGGACAGCCCCGCATTTCACAGCGATCACGCTCGACCCCGATCGAAGGCCCTGCGGCGTATCCACTACGACGGTCAGCCGGTAACGGTAGTTCGGGCCCGTTCCCACCACTCCGCAGGCGCTGAGAACGGTCAATGCTATCGCAGGAAGAAAAGACCGGGGGACGAATGCGCGCCAAAAGCGCCAATTCATCTTCTCGCTCCGAACGCGGCGCGCTCTCAACACGATGCCGCCGAAAACAAGTTGCGCCTATAATAGCTTGAGACTCGAAGCGTCATATCCACGGCCTCTCCTTTGAGTGCCTGATAGTTCCTCCAATTCTTTCATGATCTCAAGATATAATCATGCCCAGATTCACACCGATCTTTACCAGCCATTCCTGCACCGCCGTGGCAATAAACTGGCATGTGAACCGCAAGCGGGTCGAGCGCATCTGGCGCCGCGAGGGGCTCAAGGTGCCGCAAAGGCAGCCGAAGCGCAGGCGGCTGTGGTTGAACGACGGATCATGCATCCGGCTGCGGCCCGAGTACGCGAATCGCGGCAAAAAATTCGCCGGAGCCTGCAAATATTGTCAGGACTGCGCCATCGTTGGCGAATACCGATGGGGGAGGAGCCTGGCCGTTGACCCACTTTATCCAATAAAGTCAGCTACTTAAAGCGACGCCCTGGATGCCCCGCGAGGATTCGAACCTCGATAGGCGGTATCAGAAACCGCAGTCTTACCATTAGACGACAGGGCAGCAGAGGCGGGCCAAATATGATTGCGCGCGCGCGCTGTCAAGGCCGCAGCGACGATCGGCACAAGTCCGCTTGCCCTGACGCATTTCGCCGCTAGCATCGCGGGGACAACAAAGGGGGCTGCGCCCCGGCGCGGTACACCCATAAGGAGTGGGCTGATGCGTCATGTCGCAATCGTCGGGTCGGGACCCGCCGGCTATTACACCGCCGAAACATTGCAGAAATCCGCCGATGTCGCGGTCGATGTCATCGACCGGCTGCCCGTTCCCTATGGCCTGATCCGCACCGGCGTCGCCCCCGATCACCAGTCGATCAAGGCGGTGTCGCGCCGCTATGAAGGTGTCGCATTGACCGACAATGTCCGGTTCGTCGGTCATGTTTCGGTCGGCAGCGACGTCGGCATCGACGAACTGGTCGATCTGTACGACGCGGTCATTCTGGCCACCGGCGCGCCGAACGACCGGCCGCTGGACATCCCCGGCGCCGCCCTGCCCGGCGTGATCGGCAGCGCCGCCTTTGTCGGCTGGTACAATGGCCATCCCGATTTCGCCGACCTTGATCCGCCGCTTGATGCCCCGGGCGTCGCGGTGATCGGCAATGGCAATGTCGCGCTCGACGTCGCGCGGATCCTGGCCAAGACGGCCCAGGAATTTGCCGGCAGCGACATCGTCGCCCATGCGCGCGACGCGCTGTCGACCAGCGCAGTGCGCCATATCCATATCCTTGGGCGGCGCGGCCCACACCAGATCGCGATGACGCCCAAGGAACTGGGCGAACTTGCCCATCTGGAACGCGCCAGCCCGCGCGTCGACCCCACCGACCTGCCACCCGAAGGCGACGACGCCATGCTCGAACCTGGCATGCGCAAATCGGTGAGCCACCTGCGCGGATTTGCCGCCAATCCGGTCGCCAAGCCGGTGACGATCGATTTCGACTTTTTCGCCATGCCCGTCGCGATCGAGGGGGACGGCCGCGTCCAGCGCGTCATCGTCGAACGAACGGCGCTGGACGCCGACCTGACCAGCCGCGGCACCGGCGAAACCTATGCCATCGACGTGGGGCTGGTCATCGCCTGCATCGGTTATCAGACGCCGCCGATTCCCGGCGTCCCCTATGAACATGGCCGTGGGCGGTTCGCCAACGACGATGGCCGCATCCTGCCCGGCCTTTATTGCGTCGGCTGGGCCCGGCGCGGGCCGTCGGGGACGATCGGCACCAACAAGCCCGACGGCGCGCGCGTTGCCGAGATGGTTCTGGACGATATGGGCGGCGGCACGGGCAAGGCGGGCCGCGCCGGGCTGGACGCGCTGCTCGCCAGCCGCGGCGTCACCCCCGTCACCTTTCGCGACTGGCGGCGGATCGAGGAGGCAGAGGTAAGGGCGGCGCTGGGCGGCAACCCGCGTGAGAAATTCGTCACGATCGACGCGATGCTGGGCGCAATCGGGCGGTGAAGGCGCGCGTCCGCACCGCGCTGCGCTGGCTGCTCGCGCTTGCCTATGGCTTTGCCGGCTGGGCGCATCTGGCGCGGCCCACGCCGTTTCTCGCGATCACGCCGCCGTGGGTGCCCCGGCCCGATCTGGTCGTCGCCGCGACCGGGGTGGCGGAAATCGCGGGGGCGATCGGGCTGATGATCCCGGCAACGCGCAAGGCGGCGGGCTGGGGCCTTGCCCTTTATGCGCTGTGCGTCTGGCCCGCCAATTTCTATCATGCCTTCGCCAATGTGGCGATCGGGGGAGAAACGCTGAGCTGGTGGTATCATGGCCCGCGCCTCGCCGCGCAGCCGTTCATCATCTGGTGGGCCCTGTGGGCGAGCGGCGCGACCGACTGGCCGTTCCGCCGCAGCCCATAGGTTGGATTATTTCGCGACCGGCGTTTCGATCGGCGGCTGGCCCTTCTGGCTCGCCGCATAGGCCTCGACCGCCTTCAACACGCGCAGCATGTTGCCGCTCGCGATCTTCTCCAGGTCGGACGCCGTATATCCGCGCCTGGCCAGTTCGGCGAACAGCGCGGGATAGCCGGCGACATCCTCCATGCCGGTCGGGGCCGAATCCATCCCGTCATAATCGCCGCCGAGCCCGATATGATCGACCCCGACCGTCTTTTTCAGGTGATCGATGTGGTCCGCGACCTTGGCAATGGTCGTCGCGGGCACCGGGTTGGCCGCGTCCCAGCTTTTGAGCGCCGCCTGTTCCGCCGCCGGATCACCGGGATAAAGTGCCTTCAGCCGCGCCTGTTCGGCGGTCCGCGCCAGCCCCTGGGCGCGGACGTCGGCATCGAGGAAGCCGGGCAGCAGTACGACCATCACGATCCCGCCATTGGCCTTGACCGCGGGCAGCACGCTGTCGGGGACGTTGCGCGGGTGCGGGTTCACCGCGCGCACCCCCGAATGGCTGAACATCACGGGGGCCTTCGCGGTTTCCAGCGCGTCGCGCATCGTCGCCTCGCTGACATGGCTCAGGTCGACGATCATCCCGATGCGGTTCATTTCGCGAACGACCTGCCGCCCGAAATCGGTCAGGCCGTCGTGCGCGGGCGCATCGGTCGCGGCGTCGGCCCAGCTCAGATTCTTGGCATGGGTCAATGTCATGTACCGCGCGCCCAGGTCATACATCTGCCGCAGCACGGCGAGCGACGATCCGATTGAATGACCGCCCTCCATGCCCAGCATCCCGGCGATCTTGCCCGCCTTCATCGCCTTTTCAAGCTCGGCCGACGTCGACGCGAGCGCAAGATCGTTCGGATAGCGCGCGACCAGCCGCTTCATCACGTCGATCTGCTCGATCGTCTGCTGGACCGCCTGCGGCTCATTCGCGTTGCTGGGCACATAGACCGACCAGAATTGCGCCCCGACGCGGCCCTTGCGCAGGCGCGTCAGGTCGGTGTGCATCGCGATCCTCGGCGGCGTCGCATCGGGCGCCGCGGTATCGGTCGTGTCCTGAAAGTCGAAATTGTTGATGACATTGTCGACACGCCCGCGCAGCGCCCAGGGCACGTCATTATGCCCGTCAAAGACCGGCGCCTTTTTCAGCGCCGCATCGGCGACCGCCTCGGGCGATGGTTGTGCGGCGGCGGGGACCGACATCAGGGCGAGCGCGGCAAGGCCGACGAGCAGAAAGGATTTTGTCATCGCGGCCAACCATAAATCCTCGGCGCCACCAAGCAACCCCGCTTGACGGAACAGCAAGCGCCGCGCAGCATCGGCGACAGCGAGGAGATCATGCTCAACCTCGCGGGGCAGCAGCCATTCGGCCGGAGGCGTCAGCCGTCTTCCTCCTCCCTGTCCGCCAGTACGCGCGATTCGGTCTTCAACGGTCGCGACACCGGGCAAACTTCCTGCACATAGCCGTTGAGCACATTGGCCAACGCCTCGGGAACGAGGCGGTAGAATACGAACTGTCCGCGCTTGTCGCCGATAACCAGGCCCGCATTCTCAAGCACCGACAGATGCTGCGAAACCGCCGGTTTGCTCATGTCGAAACGCGCGGCGATGTCGCCCGCGCTCAGTTCCGCATGCGCGAGATAGGCAAGAATCTTGCGCCGCGGCGTCGATGCCAATGCCTGAAAAATCCGTTCCATATGCCCATAAATGAGGATCGCCAACCGACTTGACAAGAGATTAGATATTTAAGTAATTTCTTATTTATCTAAAGGAGACGAACGATGCGCAGCGATGACGATCCTCATGCAGTCAATTTCCTGATCGATGAAGACGGCGCTGATCCCGTCAAGGGGCATGTCCGGGCCGACGTCCCCAGCATTGTCTGGAACGGCGGCATGGCCGTGATCGCGATCGCCGCCGGGCCCTTTTTCCTGACGCCGGCCACTGTCACCCTTTTTGTTGTTACGACAGGTGCGGCGCTGCTGCTCGGCCACAGCGTCGGCTATCACCGCATGATGATCCACGGCAGCTTTACGACGCCGCGCTGGTTCGGGCGCTCGCTCGTCTGGTTTGGCGCTTTCGTCGGCATGGCCGGCCCGTACGGCATCATCCGCGCACACGACACGCGCGACTGGGCGCAGAGACAGGCCGACTGCCACCCCTTCCTGCGTCATGGCACCAACATGATCCGCGATGCATGGTGGCAAATCTACTGCCGCCTCGACCTCGACCGGCCACCGCGCTTCGATTTCGGCGAACTCGACCGTGACCCATTCTACCGCTGGCTCGAAGTGACGTGGCGATGGCAGCAACTGCCGGTCGCGCTGCTGTTCTTTGCGATAGGGGGCTGGGGCTGGGTCGTGTGGGGGGTCGCCGCGCGCGTCGCGATCGCGAATCACGGCCATTGGCTCGTTGGCCACCTCGCCCACAACCGCGGATCGCAGCACTGGACGGTCGATGCGCACGGTGTGCAGGCGTTCGACATCCCGTGGGCGGCAATCCCGACGATGGGCGAAGCCTGGCACAATAATCATCACGCCTATCCGGGCTCTGCGCGTATCGGGCTGCATCGCGGCCAGAGCGACTGGGGCTATGCCTTCATCCGCCTTTGCGAACGGCAGGGCCTGATGTGGGATGTGCGTACGCCCCAGACGATGGGCAGCCGCCCGGGCCTGTCCGAGGTCCCTCGACACGCGCCAGTGTTCGCGGCACATTCGCCCCATGGACATATCTCATAGCTGGCCGACCCAGGCCGAAACCCTGCTCGACGACCTTGTCGATCTGCGCCGCGCAATCCACCGGGAGCCGGAATTGGGGCTGCAGAATCCAAAGACGCTGGCGAAGATCAAGGCGGCGCTTGCGGGCCTGCCCCTGGAATTTCGGGAGGGGCCGTCGACGACCGGGCTGGTCGCGATCCTGCGCGGTCCGGCGAACGGGCGGACCGTGCTGCTGCGCGGCGACATGGACGCGCTGCCGCTGGTCGAGGATACCGGGCTGGATTTCACCTCCGAAACGGCGGGAGCGATGCATGCGTGCGGGCATGACACGCATGTCGCGATGCTGGTCGGCGCCGCAAAGCTGCTGTGCGCGGCGCGCGACCGTTTGCCCGGCACCGTCATGTTCATGTTCCAGCCGGGCGAGGAGGGGCATCATGGCGCGCGCTTCATGCTGGATGACGGGATCATCGATCCGCTGCCCGACGCGGCCTTTGCCCTCCACATCATGCCCAACGCGCCGCACAGCATTTTCGCGGGGCGCGCGGGGCCGCTGCTCGCGTCGTCCGATGTCCTGGCGATCACGGTCAGGGGCGCGGGCGGCCATGCGTCGATGCCGCACGACGCGGTCGATCCCATCCCGGTCGCCTGTGCGATCGTCACCGCGATCCAGACGATGGTGACGCGCCGCATCTCGGTCTTTGACCCGGCGGTGATCACGATCGCCAGGATCGCGGCGGGGACGACGAACAATATCATCCCCGAAAGCGCCGAAATGCTGGGCACGATCCGCACCCTGTCGCCCGAACGCCGCGCGATGGTCGCGCGCGAGTTAAAACGCCTCGCTCCCGCGATCGCCGACGCGCATGGCTGCACCGCCGACGTGACGATAGAGGAAGGCTTTCCCGTCACCATCTGCGACAGCCGCGCGGTGGCGTTCGGCCAGTCGGTCGTCGAGGATGTTTTCGGTGAGGCGGCGTGGCTGACGATGGACAATCCGGTGATGGGGGCAGAGGATTTCTCCTATGTGCTGGAAAAAGTGCCCGGCGCGATGTTCTGGCTCGGCGCCAGCGCCGAGGGCAGCGACTGGCGCGCCTGCTGCGGACTGCATTCGAACCGCATGGTGCTTGATGAAAAGGTGATGGCGCGCGGCGCGGCGCTGCACGCGGCATTGGCCGAACGGTTTTTGAACGATGGCTTCGCCGCATGATCGCCGCGAATGGCCCCTCGCCGCCAGATGGAGCGTTTCAAGGGTCAAAATCACGGACGGACAATCCGCTGGACGGCCGGTTCTGATTCCATCAAAAACCGCCTTCTAAGGGAAATTTAAGCCCCTGCCGTTACAGGCCCCGGGGACCATTTTTCGGGGGCAATCGACATGGCGAACGCGATCGGGCATCTCGCGGCATGGGTCAGCCGCAACTATCCCTTTGACAAGGGCCAGTGGCGGCTTGGTGCGCTCGCCTATCGCCTGTTGCCCGAAACGGAGCTGCGGTCAGAGATCCGCACCGTCGGCACCCGTCACGGCTTTGCGATGCGGCTCGACCTTGGCCAGTTCGTCGATCGCACCATCTATTGCACCGGCGGGTGGGAGCCGCTGGAAACCATGGTCATTTCGGCGGCGCTGAAACCCGGCGACACGTTCGTCGATGTCGGCGCCAACATCGGCTTCTTTTCGCTGCTCGCGCATCGCCTGGTCGGTCCGGCGGGGCGGGTTCACGCGGTCGAGGCGACCCCGTCGACCGCCGCGCTGCTCGACGACAATATCGCGCGCAATCGGGCCGGTTCGATCATCGTCCACCGCTGCGCCGCCGGCGACCGGGAAGGCCGGGCGACGATGGTGGTCCACGACGCCGGCAACATCGGCAGCAATCACCTGTCCCTTGGCGACGAAGCGGCGGCGGGCGACCCCGCGACGATTCCGCTGCGCCGGCTCGACCAACTGGTCGCGGGCGAGAATATCCGGCTGATCAAACTCGACATCGAGGGTGCCGAGGCGATGGCGCTGCGCGGCGCGGGCACCCTGCTCGACGGCGACACCGCCCCGGCGCTGCTGTTCGAATTTTCGCCCGACATGCTGCGTGCCATGGGCGATGATCCGGCGGCACTGCTCCACCATCTCGAATCGCGGGGCTATGTGATCCACGAAATCCACCCCGACCGGCTGCCCCCGCGCGACGACGCGATCCTGACGCGGCCGCAGACCTATCTGCTCGCGCTCAAACCCGGCGACCCGCTTCACGCCGCGCTCGGCGGTTAGGGCACCAGCACCGTATCGACCGCCTGCGGCAACAGGCCCGGATAATCCAGCGTATAATGCAACCCGCGGCTTTCCTTGCGGTGAAGCGCGCTACGCACGATCAGTTCGGCACATTGCAACAGGTTGCGCAATTCGATCAGGTCGGTGGTGACGCGGAAATGGCCGTAATAATCCTCGACCTCGTGCGTCATCATGTCGATCCGGTGACGCGCGCGCTCCAGCCTTTTCGTCGTGCGGACGATGCCGACATAATTCCACATGAAACGGCGGATTTCGGTCCAGTTCTGCTTGATGACGACCTCTTCGTCCGAATCGGTCACGCGGCTGGCGTCCCACGGCCGGATCGCCGGGGGCGGGCCAAGCGTGTCCCAGCACTGGATGATATGTTTTGCCGCAGCCTCGCCGAACACGAAACATTCGAGCAGCGAGTTGGACGCCAGCCGGTTCGCCCCGTGCAGCCCGCTTTCGGTGCATTCGCCCGCCGCATACAGGCCCGGCAGGTCGGTGCGCCCGTCCAGATCGATCAGCACCCCGCCGCATGTATAATGCTGCGCGGGCACGACCGGGATCGGCTGCTTCGTCATGTCGATGCCCAGCGTCAACAGCTTGTCGTGAATGTTCGGGAAATGCCCCGCGACGAAATCGGGGGCAAGATGGCTGATGTCGAGGTGGACATAATCCAGCCCCGACCGCTTGATCTGGTCGTCGTTCGCGCGCGCAACGACATCGCGCGGCGCCAGTTCGGCGCGCGCGTCATAATCGGGCATGTAACGATGCCCCGTCACCGGATGCTTCAACAGGCCGCCCTCGCCGCGCACCGCCTCGGTAATCAGGAAATTCTTGACGTCCAGATTATAGAGGCAGGTCGGGTGGAACTGCATCATTTCCATGTTGGACACGCGGCAGCCCGCGCGCCACGCCATCGCGATCCCGTCGCCGGTCGCGCCGCGCGGGGCGGTCGAAAATTGATATACGCGCCCCGCCCCGCCGCTCGCCAGGATCGTCGCGCGGCCGACATGCGCATGGACCCTGCCGCTTTTTTCGTCGAGCGCATAGACGCCCCACACGCGCCCCGACCCCGAATAACGGTCCTCGTGCCGGCCGGTAATCAGGTCGATGCACGCCTGTCCGGGCAGCAGCGTGATGTTCGGATGCGCCTTTGCCGTCTTGAGCAACGCCGCCTGCACCGCCCAGCCGGTCGCGTCGTCGACATGGACGATGCGGCGGTGCGAATGCCCGCCTTCGCGCGTCAGGTGCAGCGCCTCGGCCTGCCGGTTGAACGGCACCCCCATTTCGACCAGCCGCTCGATCGCATGGGGCGCATTTTCGACCACGAACTCGACCGTCTCGCGCCGGTTAAGCCCCGCGCCCGCGACCATCGTGTCCTCGATATGATTTTCGAACGTGTCGCCCGCGTCCAGCACCGCCGCGATCCCGCCCTGCGCCCACGCCGTCGATCCGCCGGTCAGCTCGCCCTTGGCCAGCACCAGCACGCGGCAATGATCGGCCAGCGCGATCGCGGCAGTCAGGCCCGCCGCACCGGAACCGACGATGATGACGTCGTGAGCAATGGTGTCGGTCACTCTTCTCCCCTCCCGCAGGCGGGAGGGGCTGGGGGTGGGCCTGAATTCAAGGCCGCGACAATATTCATCAACACACCTTCCAGATTGGACATCACATCGGCGTTGGAAAAACGCAGCGTCCAATAGCCTTGCGCCCTCAGATAGCCATCCCTGCGATGGTCCTCTTCCTGCCGGGCGTCATGTGAAAGGCCATCGAGTTCAATGACAAGCTTGGCTTCGCGGCACAGAAAGTCCGCGACATAAGGGCCAATCGGCATCTGACGGCTAAATTTCCAACCTTCAAGCTGCCGCCGGGAAATCACGCGCCACAAGGCTCGCTCGGGCGGCGTGGCTTCCCGGCGAAGCTTCTGGGCGTTCAGCGTCTCGCGCGGACGAAATTTGCGGACAGGCCCACCCCCGACCCCTCCCGCTTGCGGGAGGGGAGGCAAAGCGTGGGCCTGTTCGTCACCCATTCGCCGCGCGCGTCAGGTTCAGGAACACATCCTCCAGATCCGCCTCGCGGGTCGACACATCGACGATGCCATGCCCCATCGCGTTGACCGCGGCCAGCACTTCGCCCGCGTTCGCGCGGTCCTTGTTGTAACTGATCGCAAGGCCGCGCTCGCCTTCGCGCTCGACCTTGTCGAACGCGGGATGGGTCGGCAGGTCGGTGATGTCGGCGTCCAGCGTGACCACGACGATCTTCTCGCGCGCCATGTCGACCAGTTCGCGCGTCGGCTTGTTCGCGATCAACCGGCCATGGTTGATGATCGCGATCCGGTCGCACAGCTCCTCCGCCTCTTCCAGATAATGCGTCGTCAGCACGACGGTCACGCCGCGATCGTTGAGGCTCTGGACATAGGACCAGAGTTGCTGGCGCAGTTCGATGTCCACGCCCGCGGTCGGTTCGTCCAGCACGATGATCGGCGGCGAATGGACCATCGCCTTGGCGACCAGCAGCCGCCGCTTCATGCCGCCCGACAGGGTGCGCGCATAGGCATCGCGCTTGTCCGACAGATGCACCGCGGCCAGCAGATCGTCCGAAATCCGCTTGCCCTTTGGCACGCCGTACAGCCCGGCCTGGTTCTCCAGCGTTTCGAACGGGGTGAAAAACGGGTCGAAGACGATTTCCTGCGGCACGATGCCGATCGAATATTTGGCATTGCGGGGGTCGGCGTCGATGTCGAAACCCCAGATGCTGGCGCTGCCGCTGGTCTTGTTGACCAGCCCGGCAAGGATGTTGATCAGCGTCGATTTGCCCGCGCCATTCGGGCCGAGCAGCCCGAATATCTGCCCGCGCGGTACGTCGAAACTGACATTGTCGAGCGCCTGTTTGCCGCCGGCATAAATTTTGGAGACGGCGTCGATGCGGATGGCGGCTTCACTCATGGCCGCTTCCATAGCCGCGCCTCCTGCCATGCGAAAGCCCGCTAATTTTTCGGCGGCGGCGCGCTAACGCTAAATGGGAATCTGGCCGTTAAGACGGGGGGGGGGAAGAAGACGGCACCGGGGACCATCTGCGCGCGTCCGGTCCTGCTGGAAAGCGCCTGCCGGTGCCGTCATACCCCTTTGTGGCGCAGACCCGATTGCGGCGGCCCCGCACGCTTGCTATGGGCGCGATCGATGACCCAGCCCGCACCCGAAACCATCCGCACGCCCAAAACCCGCATCGCCTGCGACGGCACCGGCGACGGCCTTGCCAATGCGGCGCTCGGCCACCCGCGCGTGTGGCTTGAAATCGATACCGACGACGGCTTTGCCGACTGCGGCTATTGCGACCGGCGGTTCATCCTGATCGGCGGGATCGCGGACAAGGGCTGACCTCCCGGCCGCCCGTGGCCGAATCGTCAATTATCTCCGACAAATCTTTGCGGTCGCCCGGCGCCATGCCTATATCGGCGTCATGACAAGCCCGACCGATCCCCGCCGCTTCCTCTATCGCGCCGACGCGCTCGACCCCGATCTTGCGCAGAAACTCGCCAGCGACGCCCTCGCCAAGGCCGACGACGGCGAACTTTATCTGCAATATCGCGCGACAGAAAGCTTCGGATTCGACGACGGGCGGCTCAAGACCGCCGATTATTCGACCGACGCCGGTTTCGGCCTGCGCGCCGTGTCGGGCGAGATGACCGGCTTTGCCCATGCCAGCGACATCAGCGCCGGGGCGATTCGCCGCGCGGCAGAGACGCTGGCCCTGCTCGACCCCGCGCAACAGGCCCATGCCGCGCCGCCACCGCGCACCAACCGCCATCTTTATGACGAAGCGAACCCGCTCGACCTCGTCCCCTTCGCCAAGAAGGTCGCGCTGTGCCAGGAAATCGACGCCGCCGCCCGCGCGCGCGATCCGCGCATCGTTCAGGTCTCGGTCGCGCTGGCGGGCAGTTGGTCGGTGGTCGAGATTGTCCGCGCCGACGGCTTCCTTGCCAGCGACATCCGCCCGCTCGTCCGCCTGAACGTCTCGATCGTGATCGAGGAGAACGGCCGCCGCGAAACCGGCTATTTCGGCCTTGGCGGCCGCTATATGTACGACAGCCTGTTCGAACCCGCGCAATGGAACCGCGCGATCGACGAGGCGCTGGCCCAGGCGCTGGTCAACCTGCGCGCGGTCGACGCCCCGGCGGGCGAATTTACCGTCCTGCTCGGCCCCGGCTGGCCCGGCGTGCTGCTGCATGAAGCGGTCGGCCACGGGCTGGAAGGCGACTTCAATCGCAAGGGCACCAGCGCCTTTTCGGGCCGCATCGGCGAACGGGTCGCCGCGCCCGGCGTTACCGTGGTCGACGACGGCGCGATGGAAAGCCCGGTCGGCGGCGGGCGGCGCGGCTCGCTCAGCATCGACGACGAAGGCACTCCGACCGGCGAGACGATCCTGATCGAGGACGGCATCCTCAAGGGCTATATGCAGGACCGGCTCAACGCCCGGCTGATGGGGGTCGAACCCACGGGCAACGGGCGACGCGAAAGTTTCGCCCACGCGCCGATGCCGCGGATGACCAACACCTTCATGCGCGGCGGCAACGACGATCCCGCCGAACTGCTCAGCCGCGTCAAGAACGGCATCTTTGCCAAAAGCTTCGGCGGCGGCCAGGTCGACATCGTGTCGGGCAAATTCGTGTTCAGTTGTACGGAGGCCTATAAGGTCGAAAATGGCCGGATCGGCGATTCGATCAAGGGCGCGACCCTGATCGGCGACGGGCCGAGCGTGCTGACCAAGGTGACCGGCATCGGCAACGACATGGCGATCGACGAAGGCATCGGCATCTGCGGCAAGGGCGGGCAAAGCGTCCCCGCGGGCGTCGGCCAGCCGACCCTGCTGGTCAACGGCCTGACGGTGGGCGGCACGGCCTGACGTCTTTTCTCCCATGGTGTGAGCGCCTTCATTTGGCGTTTTCGCCGTCTGCGCATATAGGAAATTTGAACAACACCGAGAATCGGGTCGCATCATCCGCGGGGGCATCCTCCGCAACAGGGGAGGATATTATGCGTTCGAGTCTGCGTTTCGTTTCCGTTGCCGCCGTCGCCGCAACGCTTGCCGCCGTTCCCGGCTCGGCTCAAAAATCGACCGGCCCCAAGGAACGTTATGAAATGGACGTCGCGACGATGTCGGGCTTTGCCGCGATGGACGGCAAGGGCGGGCTTGGCGGCGCGATGGGGATGATGTTCGGCGGCGATCCGTCGACCAAGGTCGTCCACCAGCTCCTCCTGCGCCTCGGATCGAATGAAGCGCCCGCCGCGCCCCCGGCAAAGGGCGACCATTTCTTTCAGCCACAGGCGAAGATGGGCAAATCGGTGCCCCTGTTCTGGGAGGGGGGGAAGGAAACCCCCGGCGGGACCACGTTCGAACGTCCGAAGGGCCGCCTGCTCCTCTATTGGGGCTGCGGCGCAAAGGCTGGGCCCGGCCAGCCGGTGGTGATCGATTTCGCCAAGGTCGCGGCGGGCCAGATTCCGCCCAATCTTTTCTCCACCGCGGTTCCCGTGATTCGGGAGGTCAGCAAGGCGAACAGCCGTTCCTATATCGAATGGCCGAACAAAAAGGGTGGCCGCCAGCCCACGTCGGGATCCTCGCTGCTGGGCGCGCATCGTATCGCGAGCAACATCGGCCCCGACATCAACTTCACCCTTGCGCAGGATTATATGCAGGGCCTTTCGGCATCGACCGCGATCCAGGGCGACCAGTCGGTGATGGTCCGCTGGAACGCGGTGCCGGGCGCGACCGGCTATGTCGCCTGGACGATCGGCGGCATGGGCAATGGCGGTGGCGACGCCATGGGCGACGTCGTCTGGTGGACGAGCAGCGCGTCCAGGGAATTTGGCAGCGGACTGTGGGACTGGCTGCCCCCCTCGGTCGTCGCCAATCTCATCACGAAAAAGATCGTGATGCCGCCGTCGCAGACCAGCTGCCAGATCCCCGCAGAGGTCAAGAAGGCGTCGGGAGAGATGCTGCTGGGCAATCTGAACGCCTTTGGGCCAGAGGCGAATTTCGCCTATCCGCCCAAGCCCGCGGGCAATGCGGTGTGGAATATCGACTGGACCGCCAAGGTTCGGTTCCGGGCGCAAACGACGCTGCTGGTCGGCGTCGATCTGCCGGGGATGGGCGGATCGTCTGATGGCGGGTCGTCAACGGGTGGCAGCACCCCCGCCGCCCCCGCAAAGAAAAAGAAATGCAAGGGGCCGCTCGGCATTCCGCTTCCCGAAGGCGCCTGTTGAAACGGCGGCGAGTCAGCCCCTGTTCACCCACCCGCGCCCATCATGGGCGCGGGTAGGGTTATGAAGACAGGAGTCGAACCCATGCGTCACCTCATCCCGACGCTTCTCATTGCCGCCGCCATGGCGGTCGTTCCCGCCACCGCGTCGGCGCGCGAAAAAATGGTGCCGGAGGATCAGCTCGCCAAATTGCTCGACGGCCGCGTGGCCGGCGAACCGCAAAGCTGCATCACCCTGTCCAGCGTCAACAGCTCGCAGATCATCGACCAGACCGCGATCGTCTATCGCGTCGGCAGCACGATGTGGGTGAATCGTCCGAAAGGGGGCGCGGGATCGCTGGACGACGACGATATTCTCGTCACCCGGCTGACGGGCAACCGGCTGTGCAGCATCGACACCGTCGAACTGCGCGACCGCACCAGCCATATGTACGGCGGGTTCGTGTCGCTGGGCGAATTTGTCCCCTATCGCCGCGTCAAGGCCAGGTGATCGGGCGCCGCGACGCGGCCCATATTCGTCTGTCATTCCCGTTAAATCCGCATCATCCGGCCATCTGGTCCGGCGGCACGGCGTCATCCGGAATCGCGCGCCCTGTCGGCGGGGCCCTTGACCGAATTGCGATCCGCCGGGAACGGAACGCCGTCCCGAACGCTTGAAAAGCACGTCATGATAAAGGTCGCCAGCTACAATATGCGCAAGGGCATCGGGCTCGACCGCCGCCGCGATCCCGGCCGCGTCCTGTCGGTGCTGGGCGAGGTCGATGCCGACATCGTCGCGCTGCAAGAGGCGGACCGCCGTTTCGGCACCCGCGCCAGCGCGATTCCGCCGCATATGTTCGCCGATCACAGCGACTATGTCCCCGTCGACCTGCTCAGCGGGCGCCCCTATGCGATCGGATGGCATGGCAATGCGCTGCTGGTCCGCAAGGGCGCAAAGGTGGAGGAAAGCCACGCGCTGCACCTGCCGACGCTGGAACCGCGCGGCGCGGTGGCGGCGACGATCCGCATCGGCGGCATCCGGCTGCGCGTCGTGGGTATGCACCTCGACATTTCGGGGCTCCGCCGCCGCCAACAGGCCCGCGCGATCCTGCATCATGTGGCAGAGGGAGAGGCACTGCCGACGATCCTGATGGGCGATTGCAACGAATGGCGCGCGGCGGGCGGCTGCCTTGCCGATTTCGGCGAGCGTCACCCGATGGTCGATACCGGGCACAGTTTTCACAGCCGCCGCCCGGTCGCGAAGCTCGACCGCATTTTCGCGACCCCCGACCTTCAGGCGATCGACGCGGGCGTGCATCGCAGTCCGCTCGCGGCGCGGGCGTCGGATCATCTGCCGATCTGGGCGCGGTTTCAGCCCGCAGGATAGCCACCGCACCTTTGCACCCGACAGCGACGCCGCATGGCTGCCCATTTTTTGGGCAAAGGCCTGCATCGACTGCCTGCCGAACGGACGATTATTCCGTTCACGCTGTTAAGACCGTCATAAAATGTTAACTTTCGCGCCTCCGCGCAATTTGGCACGACCATTGCAAGGCAGCATGGTGCCATTAGCGAAAGGGGGCGTCATGAAGCTGATCTTGGCCATCATCAAACCATTCAAGCTCGACGAGGTGCGCGAGGCGCTGACCGGTCTGGGCATCGCCGGAATGACCGTGACCGAGGTCAAGGGCTTCGGGCGGCAAAAGGGGCAGACCGAAATCTATCGCGGTGCCGAATATGCCACCAACATGGTTCCCAAGGTGAAGATCGAGCTTGTCTGCGACGACGCGCTCGCGCCGCGGGTCGTTGAAACGCTTCAGCAAAGCGCCGGCACCGGTTCGATCGGCGATGGCAAGATTTTCGTCCTCGACGTCGGTCAAGCCGTGCGGATCCGCACCGGCGAGACCGGCGAGGCGGCACTGTAATGACGAAGGGGGAAATTATGACGTTCGCAAACAAGATTGCGGCGGGCGCCGGGGTCGTCGGCCTTTCGCTGTTCGCCGCACTGCCCGCCTGGGCGCAGGAAGCGGCCGTCGCCGCGCCCGCCGCCGATCCGGTTCCCGACAAGGGTGATACCGCCTGGATGATGGTCGCGACCGTACTGGTCATGGCGATGATCGTTCCGGGCCTCGCGCTATTCTATGGCGGCCTTGTCCGCGCCAAGAATATGGCGTCGGTGCTGACGCAGATCCTGGCCGTCGCGGCGCTGGCGATGATCATGTGGGTCATGTTCGGCTACGGCCTCGCCTTTGGCGGCGATGCCAACCAGTTCATCTCGTCGGGCAAATATTTCCTGGCCGGCATCACCGCCGATTCGAACGTCGCGACCTTTACCGACGGCGTCGTCATCCCCGAATTCGTCTTCATCGCTTTCCAGATGACCTTTTCGGCGATCACCGTCGCGCTGGTCCTCGGCGGGCTGGTCGAACGCATGAAATTTTCGGCGGTGATGGTCTTTGCGATCGTCTGGCTGACCATCGTCTATTACCCGATCGCGCACATGGTATGGTATCTGGGCGGTGACGATGCCTCGACCGGCCTGATCTTCGGCTGGGGCGCGCTCGACTTTGCGGGCGGCACCGTCGTCCACATCAATGCGGGTGTCGCGGCACTCGTCGGCGGCTTCATCATCGGCAAGCGCACGGGTTATCAGAAAGACATCATGGCGCCGCACTCGCTGACCATGACGCTGATCGGCACCGGCCTTCTGTGGGTGGGCTGGTTCGGCTTCAACGCCGGCTCGGCGCTCGAAGCCAATGGGTCGGCTGGCCTTGCGCTCATCAACACCTTCACCGCCACCGCCGCCGGCGTCCTCTTCTGGATGCTCACCGAACGGGCGCTCGGCCACAAGGGATCGCTGCTCGGTGCCTGTTCGGGTGCGATCGCCGGCCTTGTCGCCGTCACCCCGGCCGCGGGCAATTCCGGTCCGTTCGGCGCGATCCTTCTGGGTGCCATCGCGGGTGTCGTCTGCTGCTGGTTCGTGATGAAGATCAAGCCAAAGCTCGGCTTCGACGACTCGCTCGATGTCTTTGGCATCCACGGCATCGGCGGCCTGATCGGTTCGGTGCTGACCGCCGTCACCATGCTGCCCGCGCTCGGCGGCCCGGCCGGCGACGATTATGTCCTCGGCGCCCAGCTTGGCATCCAGATCAAATCGGTGCTGGTCGCGGTCGCCTGGTCGGCGGTCGGTTCGGCCATCGCCTTCTACGCCGCCAAGGCCATCACCGGTGGCCGCGTCTCCGAAGAAGTCGAACGCGAAGGCCTCGACCTCGGCGAACATGGGGAACGCGCCTACAACATGTAACGAGACAGGATACCCGTCGCCCTACGCTCTCTCTCCTTTCAAGCGGCGGCGGCGGGGTCCTCACCAGGTTCCTCCTGCGAACCACTGGCCGGGATGCGCAAGCTCCCGGCCATTTTTTTGGCCGCAATCCGGCGCAAAAACCGCGCAAATCCGCTGCCTAAAATTTAAGCTTGGGTGCCGTAAATTTAGCCTTTGCAACATGACATTAATATGGCATTCATTGCGTCAACAGTTTCAGGAGGGGAGAGCCTGAAAGGCTGGGCCGGGATGCAAATCCCGGCCCTCTTTTTTTGCCCCGCATCGGGCAATCCGCAAAAAAAAGCTGACTTTTCCTTGGTCTATCGCGCGCCTTCGGTGCGTCAGCCGCGCCGCGATCCGATTCGAATCCGGCCCGCGCGATACAGAATCACCCCACCATATCCGACTGCGAAAACATGAAGGCGTTGCCATCGGGGTCATAGAAAGTCAGCAGCCTGACCAGCCCCGGAATATGCTGGATCTCGCCGTCCTGCCGCACATGCTCTGCATCAAGATGCGCTTTCGCCGCGTCGATGTCCGCCACCTCGAACACATTGGTCGCGCCCCCGCCCTGCGGCACGCTCTCGACCTCGCTCAGGCCGATATTCACCCCCGCCATCGGGGTCGCCAGTTCGCACCAGCCGATCTCGTCGGCGCGATAGAGCAATTTGCACAGGAGTATCCGTTCGTACCAGGCGATCGACGCGGTCATGTCGGTCACCCCCATCGAACAGGTGAGTTCGGATCCGATCTTCAACGCCATGCCCTATCTCCCTTTCCCAAAAGCTGTCGCACCCTTCCTCGTCATGGCGAGAACCCCGGACCAGATCCGGGCGGCGCGGCAATCCAGAGCAGGCGGTAACCGCCCCTGGTTTGCCGCATCGCCCCGCGCGCGATGACGAGAGGGAAAAGCGACTTTTCGATTCCCATTGCTCGAATAGTCCGGTTTGTATAGTTACTTGCAAATGCCGTCAACCGCGCCCGACCCGCTGCTTGTCCAGCTTGGCAGCCACCGCTGGCTCGTGCCGCTACTCGCCGACCTTGGCGCACATCGCGGCGCGCGCTTCGCCGAGTTGATCCACCGGCTTGGGCTACCGCGCGACAGCCTGGCGCGCACCCTCGACGCGGCGGCGGCGCAGGGCTGGGTTGGGCGCAATCCCGGCCATGGCCACCCGCTGCGTCCCGAATATTTATTGACCGAAGCGGGCAAGATCGCCGCGACCCGCGCCGCGACCATCGCCGACGCGCAGGCGGCGATCGGCTTCGCGCCCGGTGCCGCGACGCGCTGGACCCTGCCGATCGTCGCGGGAATCGGCAGCGGGCACGACCGGTTCAACGCGCTGTCGCGGCTGCTCGCTCCGGCAACGCCCCGCGCCCTGTCACAGGGGCTGGTCGCCCTCGACAGGCATGGGCTGATCGTGCGCGACGTGGTCGATACGCGCCCGCCGATCAGCCTTTATGCGCTGACGGCCAATGGACAGGTGATGGCCGACGCCTGTCTTTAAGGTCAGGACAAGGCGGCGCGCACGAAATCCGCCGCGCGTTCGCCGATCATGATGCTGGGCGCATTGGTGTTGCCGCTGACCAGGCGCGGCATGATGCTGGCGTCGGCGACCCACAGGCCGTCGACCCCGTTCAGCTTCAGTGTCGGGTCGACCACCGCGCCCGCATCGCTCCCCATCCGGCAGGTGCCGACGGGGTGATAGACGGTGTCGGCGCGGCTGCGGATCAGCGCGTCCAGCGCGGCATCATCGTCCATCTCGACCGGATGCCGGTCCGCGCCCGCATAGTCGGACAGCGGCGGCGCCGCGACGATCCGGTGCATCATCCGTACCCCCGCGCGCAATGTCGCCATGTCGCGGTCGTCGGTCAGGAACCCCGGATCGATCGCCGGCGCGGCGGCGGCATCGCCCGACGCCAGCGCCACCGTGCCGCGGCTTTCGGGACGCAGCACACAGGCGTGGCACGAAAAGCCATGCCCCTTCACCTTCGTCCGCCCATGATCCTCCAGCATCGCGGGCACGAAATGATATTGCACGTCAGGCGCGGGCAGGTCGGGCCGCGATTTCCAGAATCCGCCGGCCTCCGCGAAACAGGTCGTCATCATCCCGGTGCGCCGGGTGCGATGCTCGAAAATCGCCTTCACCATCCGCCAAGTCCCGCCCAGGCTGTCGCCCAACGGGTCGATCGACCGCGTTTCCCAACTCGACACATAATCGATATGGTCCTGCAAATTGCGTCCGACTTCGGCGCGGTCGGCGACGATATTCAGCCCCATGTCCTTCAGGTGCGCGGCGGGACCGATTCCCGACAGCATCAATATCTGCGGGCTGCCGAACGCCCCCGCCGACAGGATCACGCCGCCCCGCGCGCCCAGCATCTCGCGCTTCGTCCCGCGCCGGATCACGACGCCGATGGCGCGGCCATCCTCGACGACGATCTTTTCGACCAGCGCGCCGGTGCGGATCGTGAAATTCGCCCGTTCGCGCAGCGGATCGACATAGGCGCGCGCCGCCGACCAGCGTTCGCCGCCCTTTTGCGTCACCTGGTACAGGCCGAACCCTTCATTGTCCGGCCCGTTGAAATCGCCCGTGCGCGGCAATTGCAGCGCCCCGGCGCTTTCGACAAAGCGGCGGCTGGTCACATTGGGCCAGCGTTGATCCATCACGTTCAGCGGGCCTTCGTGCCCATGAAATTCATCGCCGCCGCGCTCATTACCCTCGCTGCGCTTGAACCAGGGCAGCACGTCGGCATAGCTCCACCCCGTCGCGCCCAGCGCCGCCCACTGGTCGTAATCGAACGCATGGCCGCGGATATAGACCATCGCGTTGATCGCGCTCGATCCGCCCAGCCCGCGCCCGCGCGGCTGGTATCCGATGCGCCCGTTCAACCCCGATTGCGGCAGCGTTTCATAACGATAGTTCGACGCCTTGGGGATGAAGGGCATAAAGCCCGGCGTCTTGACGCGGATCGTATCGTTGCGCCCGCCCGCCTCGATCAGGCACACCGTCCGGCGGCCATCCTCGGCCAATCGCCCCGCCGCCGCGCTGCCCCCGCTGCCCCCACCGATGACGATGATGTCGAACTGATCCATGCTTGCCGCTCCCCATGCCACCGCTTTGGTGGTCATTCGGGACTTACATGAATGTCATCAAGCGGCGTGGCAAGGGGGAGATCATGTCCTGTCCGTTAGAGGCAGTCGCCCATGACACAGGCGCCGAACAGCATGAGGGGTATCAGCAACACGGGTAGCAGCACAGCGACCGGAATGATGATCATGGCACACCCGCCAGCGATCAGCCGTCCATCGCCCGTCCGCCACGCAAAAGCTGCGGCGATCAGGCAGAGCAGCGCAGCGATCAGGATCAGCGGACCCGACAAGCCACCGAAATCTTCCCCGGTGTAGAAACCGATCAGGACGAGGGTTAGCGGAACGCCGCCCGCCACCAGCGCGACGACATCCCAGTATTTCCATCGCGCTGTCCGGCTCAGCGCCGCACGCAAGCTCACTCCGCCGACTCGTTCACCGGCAGCCCCGCCGCCCAGCGTTCCTTGATCGTCGCGCTCGTCGCGCGGCTGCCATCGTGGCTCCAGCCGGGTTCGCGCCACATATAGGAAAACTTGTGCCGCCACGGCGCCGCCCACACATCCTTGGCAATCCCCACCCATTCATGGACGGCTGCCCACAAGATGTTGAAACTGCCCAGCTGCTTGACGATGCCATAACGCACGGGTTCATCGTCGCGTTCGGCGACGAAACTGCCGAACATCTTGTCCCAGATGATGAAGACTCCGGCATAGTTCGCGTCAAGATAGCGCGGATTGACGCCATGATGGACGCGGTGGTGCGACGGGGTGTTCATCACCGCCTCGAACCATTTGGGCGTCCGCCTGATCGCCTCGGTATGGATCCAGAATTGATAGATAAGGTTAAGCCCGGCGCAAAAGAACACCATCGCGGGCGGAAAGCCGATCAGGAACAGCGGCAGGCGGAACAGAAAGGTCAGGCTGAAAAAGCCCGTCCATGTCTGCCGCAGCGCGGTGGACAGGTTATAATGCTGCGAACTGTGATGGATGACATGGCTGGCCCAGAACCAGCGGACGCGGTGGGCGCTGCGGTGAAAGGCATAATAGGCCAGGTCGTCGAGGAAAAAGCACAGGATCCACGCCCACCACCAGGTCTGAAACGCGATGCCGATGTCGAACAACCGGAATTGATAGACCCACACCGCCATCCCGATCACCGCGGCGCCAACCAGCGCGCCCGCCACCTGGCTGATCGTGCCGAGCATCAGCGAGGTCAGCGTATCGCGCGCTTCGTACCGGCTCTTGTCGGCGCGCAGCGAAAAGACCATCTCGGCGATCAGCAACAGGATGAAGGCCGGGACCGCATAGACGACGGGGTCCGGCAATTTATCCACGGCTGAACTCGCGCATCCGGCTGGCCCACATCCCCGCATCCTTCCCCAGTTGCAACGTCACCGCGCCGAATTGTCTCTCCGCTATCGTCAGTGTCAGAAAATCCTTGTCGAGCCGGCCGATCACGCTCGCATCGACCGGCCGCGCCGCGAAATGATTGCCATGCGCCCGCACCACCATCATCCGCCCTTCGCCATTGCGCACGATCGCGGCAAAGCCCGCGCGGTCGCGCGCGACCTCGGTGCCCCGAAACCCCGCCTCGGCATCTTCGGCCAGCCGGATGGCATGGGCGGCATCCTCGATCCGGGGATCGGCGCCCAGCCCGATCCGGCCGACCAGCCAGGCGACGAAAAACACCGTGGCCAGCGATGCGCCAAGCTGGATCAGCCCGGCCTGGTTCATTGTTCGCCCGACAGCGCGTCGAGCATCGGCCGCAGCCCCGACAGATCATATCCCGCGCCCGCCGCCGCCTGGCAGATCGCATCGACATCATCGCCCGCGCGCGCGCGCGTCAGCGCCCACAGGTGCGTCGATCGCGTGCCCGACCGGCAATAGGCCAGCACCGGCCCCGTCGCACCCGACAGCACGGCGTCCAGCGCATCGAGCTGCGGATGGCTGAAACCCGCGTGACCGACCGGGATCGCGGCATAGGCCAGCCCCTCGGCCGCCGCGGCCCCCGCGATGTCGTCGCCCTGCGGCGCCGAAGGCTCCTCGCCATCGGGACGGTTGTTGACGATCATCGCAAAGCCCGCGGCCTTCGCCTCGGCGACATCCTCCAGGGTGATTTGCGGGGCGACGCTATAGTCGGCGGACAGGGTTCGAAAATCGCTCATGCCAGCGATCTACTCCCGCCGGACAGTTGCTGACAAGCATGAAGGTGCCGGTCCGATGGGAACGTCGGCTTCGGGGGGGGGGGGAGCGGACATTCGCTCACCCTCTTTCGTCATCCCGGACTTGATCCGGGATCCACGGCGGCGTTGAAGTCATGGCCCCCGGATCAAGTCCGGGGTGACGACGGGTAAATGTCCGCAACCGGTCGGTTCCTGCCGATCCTCCCTGTCGCGCAGCGATGGGGAGGGGGACCGCCGCCGCAGGCGGTGGTGGAGGGGCCGCGACCTTGCACAAAAGGCCCCTCCGTCGGCGCGTCGCGCCGCCACCTCCCCATGGCTGCGCCACAGGGAGGATTGATGCCCGCGATGGTCGCAACCGGACGATCAAAACTGCCGGATCACGCCCAGAAACGCATCGCCCCATGCGTCGAGCTTTTTGCCGCCGACGCCCGGAATATCCGCCAGCGCGCTGCGCGTCGCGGGACGTTCGCTGGCCATCGTGCGCAGCACCGCGTCGTGAAAGATGACATAGGGCGGCACATTCGCCTCGGCCGCCAGTTCGCGCCGCATCGCGCGCAGCGCGTCGAACAGCGGATCGCCGACCGGATTCGGGGTCGCGCCCGGCCCGCCGCGCGCCGCCCTTTGCGTCCGCTTGACCGGCGGTTCGGCCATCAGCACCGCCGTCTCCCCCTTCATCATCGCGCGCGCCGCCGGGCCCAGCATCAACCCGCCATGTTCGGTGGTGTCGAGCGCCTCGCGCGCCATCAGGCTCCGCACCAGCGGCTTGATCAGCCGCGCTTCCTCGCTCGCGACGATCCCGAACACCGACAATTTGTCATGGCCCCGGCTCGCGATCCGCTCGTCGCTGCGTCCGCACAGCACCGCCTCGATATGCCCGGCGCCAAAACTCTGCCCGGTGCGATAGACCGCCGACAGCAATTTCTGCGCGAGCACCGTCGCATCGACCTGCGCGGCGGGGTCCAGGCAATTGTCGCAATTGCCGCAGCGTTCGGGCGGATTTTCGCCAAAATGCCGCAGCAACAGCGCGCGGCGGCATTCGACCGTTTCGACCAGCGCGGCCAGCGCGTTCAACCGCGCCCGCTCGCCCGCGATGCGCGCCTCGGGCAGTTCGGACAGGCGCATCCGCGCCCGCGCGAAATCGTCGGCGCCCCACAGCATCATCGCCTCGGCGGGATCGCCGTCGCGGCCCGCGCGCCCGGTTTCCTGATAATAGCTTTCGATCGATTTCGGCAGGCCGGCGTGGGCGACGAACCGCACGTCGGGCTTGTCGATCCCCATGCCGAACGCGACCGTCGCGGTGACGATGCCATCCTCCGATGCGACGAATTCATGCTGCACGCGCGCGCGTACATCGGGGTCCAGCCCCGCATGATAGGCGGCGACGCGGCGTCCCGTCGCCGCCGCGATCTGCTGCGCCAGCCGCTCGGTGCCGCTGCGCGTCGGGGCATAGACGATGCCCGGCCCCGGATTGGCGGCGATGAAATCGACCAGTTGCTTGGCCGGGCTGACGCGCGGGCGGACGGCATAGCGGATGTTGGGCCGGTCGAACCCCGCCAGGATCAACCCGTCCGCCGATATGCCAAGCTGGACGAGAATATCCTCGCGCGTATGCTTGTCCGCAGTCGCGGTCAGCGCCAGCCGCGGGACCGCCGGAAAGGCGTCGAGCAGGGGCCGGAGCAGGCGATAGTCGGGGCGGAAATCATGCCCCCATTCCGACACGCAATGCGCTTCGTCGATCGCGAACAGCGCGGGGGTCTGCGCCTCCAGCAAGGTGCGGAACCCCTCGCCGGTCGCGCGTTCGGGGGCGACGTACAACAGGTCCAGATTGCCGTCGCGATACGCCTGCCGCGTGGCGGCCCAGTCGGCATCGACGCTGGTCAGCGACGCGGCGCGGATCCCCGCCGCGCGCGCGCCGCGAAGCTGGTCGTGCATCAGCGCGATCAGCGGCGACACGACGATGACGCATCCGTTCAGCGCGACGGCGGGCAATTGATAGGTCAGCGACTTGCCCGCCCCCGTCGGCATCACCGCCAGCGTCCGCTCGCCCGCCATGACGCGGCCGACGACCTCGCCCTGCCGCCCGCGAAACGCATCGAAACCGAAAGTGGATTTAAGGAGCGGGAGGAGCGCGTCGGCGGGCATTGCCGGACGGCGATAGATAAGATGGCGGGGCGGGGAAAGCCCCGACCGTCGCAATATCGAAATTGGCGATGGAAACGATGGTCAGGCCCGTTTCAGCATCGCCCGTTCGGCCATCCGCGACGCGGTTTCGCGTTCGGCCATCACGACATGGTCGGCGCCGCGCCGGACCAGATCGTCGACTTCCTCGTCCGAATGCGCGCGGGCAACGATCACCAGCTTGGGATTGATCGCGCGCGCGCGCCGAACGATCGCGCCCGCTTCGACGCCTTCGGGGATCGCGATCAACAGCGTCGTGGCGGTGTCGATCCCCGCTTGGCGCAGGATGCTTTCCTTGGTCGCATCGCCGACGATCACCGTCGCCCCCGCATCGCGCGCCGCGGCGGCCATGTCCTTCTGATCCTCGATCACCATCAGCCCGTCGCCGCGCCCGCAGATCAGGTGGCCGATATGGCTGCCGACCCGGCCATAACCGATCAGCACGACCCCGGCGTTGGACGCCTCGTGCGCCGCCGCCTCCATGTCGGGTTCCTGAACCTCTTCCTCTGCCTTCATGCGCTTGACCGCCAGGGAAAAGAGGATCGGGTTGAACAGGATCGACAACAGCGACCCGGCCAGAATCAGGTCGCGCCCCGTTTCGGGCAGGACTTTCAACCCCACGCCCAGCCCCGCCAGGATGAAGGAAAATTCGCCGATCTGCGCCAGGCTGACCGACACGGTCAGCGCGGTCCCCGATTTGTGGCCAAAGGCGCGGACCAGCGCATAGGCCGCGACCGATTTGCCGACGACGATGATCGCGACCGTCGCCAGCACCGGACCCGGCTGTTCCACCAGCACCTTGGGGTCGAACAACATGCCGACCGACACGAAAAACAGCACCGCAAAGGCATCGCGCAGCGGCAGCGTTTCCTCGGCGGCGCGGCGCGACAATTGCGTTTCGCCCAGGATCATCCCGGCAAAGAAGGCGCCGAGCGCCAGGCTGACGTCGAAAATCACCGCCGCGCCGAACGCGACGCCCAGCGCGATCGCCAGCACCGCCAGCCGGAACAGTTCGCGCGATCCCGAATGCGCGACCCAGTGCAGCACCCATGGCAGCACCCGCCGCGCGACCACGAACATGAAGGCGACAAAGGCGACGACCTTCAAAAGCACGATGGCCGCCGACTGGAGCAGCCCCGCCGTCCCGCCTTCGTCGCCGCGCGATCCGAACATCGCGGGCAACAGCACAAGCGCAAGCACCATGACCAGATCCTCGACGATCAGCCAGCCGACCGCGATCCGCCCCTTCTCGGTCTCCACCATGTCGAGCGATTGCAGCGCGCGGAGCAGCACGACGGTCGATGCGACCGACAGCGCCAGCCCGAACACCGCGCTGCCCTCGACCGACCAGCCCAGATACAGGCCCAGCATCATGCCCAGCGCCGTCGCCACCGCAATCTGCGCGATCGCCCCCGGCACCGCGATCCGGCGCACCGAAAGCAGGTCTTTCAGCGAAAAATGCAGCCCGACCCCGAACATCAACAGGATGACGCCGATTTCGGCAAGCTGAAGCGCCAATCCGGTGTCGGCGACAAATCCCGGCGTGAACGGCCCAACCATCACCCCCGCGAGCAGATAGCCCGCGATCGGCGAAATCTTGATGCGATGTGCGAGCGCCCCCATCAAAAAGGCGACGCCAAGCCCGGCAACCACGGTGCCGATCAGGGTGGTTTCTTGCGGCATGGCCCTTGGGTAAAGGGCGCGGGCGCCGGGGGTCAAGGCGAAGGGCAAAGAAAAAGATGACGCGCGTGGTGGAACCGCGACCGCGCCCGGACATATGGGGCCTAAACCGTCCCCTCTTCCTTCTCCGCCTGTTGCCGCGCCCACATGTCGGCGTACAGGCCCTGCATGACCAGCAACTGGTCGTGCGTCCCCGTTTCCGCCACCCGGCCCTTGTCCAGCACGATGATCCGGTCGGCGTTCGTCACCGTCGACAGGCGGTGTGCGATCACCAATGTCGTGCGGCGCCGCGCGATGCGGTCGAGCGTCGACTGGATCGCCGCCTCGGTCCGGCTGTCGAGCGCGCTGGTCGCCTCGTCCAATATCAGCACCGGCGGATTCTTCAGCAGGGTCCGCGCGATCGCGACGCGCTGTTTCTCGCCGCCCGACAGCTTCAGCCCGCGCTCGCCGACCTCGGTATCATACCCCTGTGGCAGCATCGCGATAAAGCCGTCGATCGCCGCGCCCTCGGCCGCCGCCGCAATATCGTCGGCGCTCGCCCCCTCGCGGCCATAGGCGATATTATATCCGATGCTGTCGTTGAACAGCACCGTGTCCTGCGGCACGATGCCGATCGCGGCGCGCAGGCTTTGCTGTGTGACCCCGGCGATGGGCTGGCCGTCGATCAGCACCCGCCCGCCCTGCGGATCATAGAAACGGAACAGCAGCCGCGCGATCGTCGATTTGCCCGCGCCCGACGGCCCGACGATCGCCAGCGTCTCGCCCGCGCCGACCGCGAAACTGACGCCGTTCAATATCGTCCGGTCGGCTTCATATCCGAAAACGACATTCTCGAACGTCACCGCGCCGCCGTTTACGACCAGCGGCCCCGCGCCCGGCGCATCGGCGATCTCGGACGGCGTGTCGATCAGGCGGAACATCGCCTCTATGTCGATCAGCCCCTGCCGGATCACGCGATAGACCATGCCCAGCATGTCGAGCGGTCGGAAAAGCTGGGCCAGCAATGTGTTCACCAGCACGACGTCGCCGACCTTATATTCGCCGGTGGACCAGCCCCACACCGTATAGGCCATCGCCCCCGCCATCGCGGCGTTGGTGATCAGGCTCTGCCCGATGTTCAGCCACGCCAGGCTGTTCTCGCTCTTGACCGCGGCGCGCGCATATTGATCGGCGACGTCGCGGTAACGGGCCTGCTCGCGTTCCTCGGCGCCGAAATATTTGACCGTCTCATAATTCAGCAGGCTGTCGACGCTGCGCCCGATGGTCAGCGTGTCGAGATCGTTCATCCGGGTGCGCAGCGCGTTGCGCCAATCGGTCACCTTGCGGGTAAAGATGATATAGACGACGACCATCAGCGCGGTCGCGCTGGCCAGGCCGAAACTGAACTTGGTCCAGAAAATGATGAGCACCGCCGCCAGTTCGATCACCGTCGGCGCGATGTTGAACAACAGGAAATACAGCATCGTGTCGATGCTCTTGGTGCCGCGTTCGATCACCTTCGTCACCTCGCCCGTCCGCCGCGCAAGGTGAAAGCGAAGGCTCAGCGCGTGAAGATGGGCAAAGGTCGCGATGGCCAGTTCGCGCGTCGCATCCTGTCCGACCCGTTCGAACACCACGTTGCGCAGATTGTCGAACAAGACGCCCGCAAAGCGCGCCCCGGCATAAGCGAGCACCAGCCCGATCGCGAGCGCGACGCCCGCCTCCATTCCCGGCGCCATGCGGTCGATCGCGGCGCCGTACAGGAACCCCATCGATAGCTGGACGCCCTTTGACGCCAGCACGATCAGGGCGGCCAGCGCGATACGCAGCTTCGCCTCGACCTGCCCCGTCGGCCATAAATAGGGCATAAACCGCTTCAGCGTCGCAAGGACGGGCGGTTCGCGGCTGGCGTCGGCGGCGGTGGAGGTATCGGGCGGCATGGGCGCCCCATGTAGGGGCGATGGGCCGCCCGAACAATGTTCAGCGCGACTCGCGATAACCCGCGTGGCGGATGATCCGGTCGATCAGGCGCCGTTCCTCCGACGTCGGGGTGGGCACGATCGCCACGGGCGAATCCTGACGACGGCCGAACAGCGGACGGCGGGGCGGCATGATGGGGGAAAAGCGCATGGGGGCTGCTTTCACTCTGTGCGGTGTCGCCCCCGGCGCCGCGATGACCTGGTCCCGTCCCCTTGGTGCCGGTGCGTGGTTTCGAAACGGTGCAGCAGGCTGGTTACTGCGATCTTTCCGGTACGGTAAAGGTGCCGGTGACACGCCCGCCGGTGCCGCCCGGGACCGCATTGCCGTCGGGACCGCGCGCCGCGCCGCGCCCGTCGACCGTCGCGCGGCCGCTGTTGAGGTCGATCACCATCCGCCCGCCGCGCAGATTGTTGCCGCGCTGGCGCAGTTCGACATTGCCGATCATCGTGATGAGCCGCCGGTCGAGGTCATAGATGGCGGCATTGCCCGATGCGCGTTCGTCGCCCTTCGTCACCACGACGCCGCCCGTTGCGTCCAGCCGGTTGACGTCGGTGCTGCCCGCGCGGGTATAGGCGACGGTCATCCGCGCCGCGGTCAGCGTCATTCCCGCCTGCGTCACGCGAACATTGCCCGAAATGACGACGCGGTCGGATCGGTCCTGCACCTCGATGCTGTTGGCCGCGAAATCGACCGGGGCATTGCTGTTATGGTTGGCCAGCGCCTGCGCCTCGGCGCGGTCGCCGCCCGCGCCGCCGGACAACAGGGCCATGCTGGTCACCGCGAATGCGGCGCCGGCAAGCGCCATGCTCTTCATGGTCCAAAGGCCGTTCATTTGAGCACTCCCTGATTGATCCTGAGGCGCGCGTTGCCCTGCAACCGCACGATCCGCCTGTCGAGGTCGGCGGATAGCTGGTTGGCGGAAAAATTGCCGATGTTCAACGTACCGTTGACCCCGCCCTGCCCCATCAGGCTGCGGGTCTTCAGATCGAACGCCACATTGCGCGCGTCGATGCGATAGCCGTTTGCGCTTCGCACCTGCACCAGCCCTGGCACCGCGACCTTTTCGCTTTCCATATTATAGGCGCTGTCGCGCGCGACGATCGTCGCCGGGCCGTCGTCCAGGCGGATCGCGCCCGACAGGTCGGTCATCCGCACGATCGGTTCGGCCGAACTTTTCTGGACCGCGCTGCCCGCCAACAGGGCAAAGGGTTGGCCCTTCGCATCCTGGCCGCGATATTCGGCGCGCGTTACCTTCAAACGCTCGGTCGCCATGTCGACCTTGTCCTTGGCCAGCAGAAAGCTGATTTCGCTGCGCTCGGTAAAGGGCGAAAAGACCAGCACCGCCGCCATGACGCCGATCACCAGCGGCAGGGTAAAGCGCAGGGCGCGCACGACGCGGTCGTGGCTCGACCCGCTGGTCGCCCACATGCGGCGCATCGTGCGGTCAAGATCGGCGCGTTCGGACACTCGCTTTCCCGATTCGTTCAGCTATGCGCGAAAATATCGACTTCGGGCCATCCCGCGAGGTCGAGCGCGGCGCGCGTCGGCAGGAAATCGAAACAGGCCTGCGCCAGTTCGGTCCGCCCTTCGCGCGCCAGCCGCGCATCGAGGATCCCCTTCATCGCGTGAAGGAACCGCACGTCGCTCGCGGCATAGTCGCGCTGCGCGTCGGTCAGTTCGGCGGCGCCCCAGTCGCTCGACTGCTGCTGTTTCGAGACTTCCTGGCCCAGCAATTCGCGCACCAATTCCTTCAATCCGTGCCGGTCGGTATAGGTGCGGATCAGCTTCGATGCGATCTTGGTGCAATAGACGGGCGCCGTCACGACGCCCAGCGCCTGTTGCAGCGCCGCGATGTCGAAGCGCGCAAAATGAAATAATTTCAAACGGTTGGGGTCGGTCAATATCGCCTTCAGCACCGGCGCGTCATAGGCGCTGCCGGGGCCGAAGCGGACGAGATGCTCGTCGCCCGACCCGTCGCTGATCTGAACCAGGCACAGCCGGTCGCGCAGCGGGTTCAAACCCATGGTTTCGGTATCGATCGCGACGGCGCCGGGGCCCAATGCACCCTCGGGCAAATCTTCTTCATGAAAATATACGGTCATGCGCCCGCCTTAGGCCATGCGGACGTGCCGCTCAATGACTGGTTTTCACAGGCGTCGCCCATCCGGCGCGGCTCTGCGGCAAAGCCCCCTTTATCCACTGTAGCGCAATTGAATTTTCCGTTCGCAGATGGCATTTATTTAGGCTATATATTGCGCCGTTAGAGGCACGGGGCGAGTCTGTGCCCATGGTGAACTGCGTCCCCGTCCGGCGCAAGGCGCCGGTCGAATGGGGTATGGACGAACCGAAAGCGACTATTAGACAATGAGTTTCAACAAGGATCGCCGCGGCCAGCGGGGGCGCGGTAAGCGCGACGATTTCGGCAATTTCGACAGCTTTGAACCGGCTCCCTATGGCGGCGACAGCTATGGCGGCGGACGGGGCGGCTTCGGCGATCGCGATCGCGGCGGGTTCGGCGGCGGCGACCGTGGCGGATTCGGCGGTGGTGACCGTGGCGGATTCGGTGGCGGCGATCGTGGCGGCTTCGGCGGCGGACGTGGCGGCGGGATGCCCGCACAGGTCGTCGGCGAAGGCAATGGCACGGTAAAATTCTTCAACGCCTCCAAGGGCTTTGGCTTTGTGTCGCGCGACGATGGCGGCGAAGACGTGTTCGTGCACATCAGCGCGGTCGAACAGGCGGGGCTTCAGGGGCTCGCTTCGGGCCAGCCGCTCGGCTTCACGCTTGTCGAACGCAATGGCAAGGTGTCGGCCATCGATCTGAAGATCGAAGGCGAACCGATGCCGGTCGAGGAATTTGCCCCGCGTCAGCGCGACGACCGCGGCGCCGCGCCGGGCGGCGCGCGCGGACGGCGCCAACTGACCGGCGAACGCACGTCGGGCACGGTCAAATTCTTCAACACGACCAAGGGTTTTGGCTTTATCGCCCGCGACGACGGACAGGCCGATGCCTTTGTCCACATCAGCGCGGTGCAGCGGGCCGGGATGACCGGCCTGGACGAGGGCGACCGCGTCGCTTTCGACATCGAAGTCGATGACCGCGGCAAATTCGCCGCCGTCAACATCCAGCCGCATCAGGACTGATCGGCCGGACGACCGGAAAAATGAAAAGGGCGGCTCTCGGGCCGCCCTTTTTGTTTGGCATGGCCATTTTCGGGGACGGGACGGCGCGGGTTCAATAACCCAGCGTCGCTTCCAGGAACCAGATGCGCTGCTGCGTTTCGTCGGCCCAGCCATCGACCAACCCGCTGGTCGCGATGTCGCCGTCGGCGTCCGCCGCCGCCTTCACCTCTTTAAGCTGCGCCAGCAGAATCCTGTTGTCCGCCGCCAGCGTGCGGATCATCGCCTCGGCGTCCGGCGCGGCACTGTCTTCGTCGTCGCGGATCGACTGGCGGCGGCCGATGTCGCCGATCGACCGCAGCGTCGCGGCGCCATTTTTGCGCACCCGTTCGGCGATCAGGTCGGTCGTCGCGAAAATCTGCGCCGCCTGTTCGTCGAACAGCAGATGGAGTTCGCGAAAGCGCGGCCCCTGGACATGCCAGTGAAAATTCTTTGTCTTCAGATAAAGGGCGAAACTGTCGGCGAGCAAAGCGTTGAGCGCGTCGGCGACCGCCGGTGCATTATCCTTTTTGTCGGACATGGGAGCATCCTTTCTGTTGCCCGCACAACATAGGGGCGCGGTGCCGCCATTTCCCGTCGAAGCTTTGCATGACCATGATCGAAAAAAGCGATCAGCCGATCAATCCAAAGGCGCCCAGCCCGGTGCGCAGCGCCCATAGCATCAGGATGGCGGCGCTGATCCACCGCAGGACGCGCGCCGCGCGCCGTTCGGCCAGCGCCGGACCGAACGCCAGAAAGGGCAGCATCGCCAGCGTCCATCCGACGATCCCGCCCGCCATCGCCCATTGCCCGGCGGCGCTCGTCGCGGCCAGCGCGCCGATCAGGAAATGGCTCCGGTCGCCGAACTGCGCGATCAGCATCCGCCCGGCGAGCATCGGGGGCGATTCATTCGCCCGGCCCGCATCATCCCTCGCGGGCTTCATGCGCCAGACAAGCGCCGCCGCCGCCGACAGCAGCGCGGCGGCGACGAGCAGCGCGACAACGCCCTGCCCGATCATCCGGTTGGCGACCTGGCCCGCGATCGCCGCGACCGCCGCGTTGACGGCAAAGGCGGCAAAGACGATGGCGGTGGTGACGCGGCGGTCGGCGCGCGCGCTCAGCAGGCGCGACAGCGTGATCCCGCTCTGCCCGTCGGCATTGGCCAGCAGCACCGCCACCAGCGCGATCATGATTGCATCCATGATGTCGTCTGGATCGTCAGGCGGCGGGCGTCAATGGCCCAGCCGCACCGCGACCGACGCCAGCCATGCCTCTTGGACGGCGGGCGGCAGGGGTCCCGGCGGCGCGCTCGCCGCATCGCTCATCGCGTCGAGATAGGTCAGGATCGCGGCGCGATAGCCGCCGCCCGCCACCGCCGATTCCAGTCGGCTGGCCAGCGTTTCCACCGCGACGAATCCATGGTCGCGCGCCAGGCAGCGGATGTCGTCGATCCCCTGCACGATCTGCGCCAACGCGCAATGCGGCAGGGCTTCGGCCAACGCGCCGATCTGCCCGGTAATCCGGCTCTGCATGTCCTGAAAAGGATCGATCTGGGCCTGCATCCTTCACCCCCTGTCCTTGCGGGCAGGATGCACGCTTTTGGTTAAGGGGCGGTTAGCGGTGCCCCGGAAGCCCGGCCAGGCCTTGCTTGCTGCGATACATGTCGCGGTCGGCGGCGGCCAATATGTCCGATTCGGTCATCCCGGTCTGCAACATGGCGATGCCGAAACAGGCCGACAGCGCGATCGCGTGGCCGTCATATTCGGCCGGAGCGGCGGTCAGCACGGCGCACAGCCGGTCGACCTGCGCCCGCGCGCCCGCTTCGTTCGACTGGTCGAGGATCAGCCCGAATTCATCCCCGCCGATGCGCGCCGCGACGTCGGTCGTACGGATCGAGGCGGCAAGCCGCTTGGCGATTTCCATCAGCGCGAAATCGCCCGCGGCATGGCCAAAGCTGTCGTTGATGAATTTAAGCTGGTTGACGTCGATAAAGACGACCGCCGCGCGTTCGGCATGGCGTTCGAACCGCGCCATGCGATGATGGATGGCGGTCAGAAAGTAACGCCGGTTGAACAAAGGGGTCAGCGTATCGCGTTCGGATACCCGCTCCAGTTCGGCGACGGCGATCTTCAATACGCGGTTTTCGCGGCGCAACGCATCGCGTTCGCGGCGTATTTCGCGCAACTGGTCCTCGATAGAGTCAACGGATAACGCGCCGAACTGATCGACCGCGATCCGTGCCCCCCCTACGCTGTCCATTCAACGTCCCCGAAGCAAACCCATGCTCCCCGGCCCCATGCCGGCGGATATTGGACGGTCACCCTTAGCCGCGACATCATACTAATCCGTAAACGCACCGGCATCAATTGCGCGGCGTTGCCCGCGCGCCGCGCAGTCGCTAGGGGAAAGGCGGCGGCGATTCATCGGGTGATGACGCCGGGCAGGAGGGACAAGGATGAGCGAAACGGCTCCGCAGGTCGGTGTCATCATGGGAAGCCAGTCGGACTGGCCGACGATGGCCCATGCGGTTCATATCCTGGAAAATCTTGGCATCGCGCATGATGTGCAGATCGTTTCGGCCCACCGCACCCCCGACCGGCTCGTCGCTTATGCAAAGGGCGCGGCGGACCTGGGGCTGCGGGCGATCATCGCGGGCGCGGGCGGCGCCGCGCACCTTCCCGGCATGGTCGCGTCGATGACGCGCGTTCCCGTCCTCGGCGTTCCCGTCCAGTCCGCGGCGCTGAGCGGCGTCGATAGCCTTTATTCGATCGTCCAGATGCCCGGCGGCATCCCCGTCGCGACCTTTGCCATCGGCAAGGCCGGGGCGACGAACGCGGCGCTGTTCGCCGCCGCGCTGCTCGCCACCACCGACGCCGCGCTCGCCGACCGGCTCGACGCCTGGCGCAGCGCCCAGACCGCCGCCGTCGCGCCCATTCCCGTTCGAGAGGGCTGACCGCTTGCTGCCACCGGGTTCGACCATCGGCATATTGGGCGGCGGCCAGCTTGGCCGGATGCTCGCGGTCGCCGCCGCGCAGCTTGGCTACCGGGTCCATATCTATGCGCCCGACCGCGAAAGCGTCGCCGCCGACGTCGCCGCCCAGCACACGCAGGCGGCGTGGGACGACGAACATCGCCTGGCCGCCTTTGCCGCGAACTGCGACGTCGTCACCTATGAATTTGAAAATGTGCCGGTGGAAACGGTGCGCTTTCTGTCGGGGCATGTCGCCATCCGTCCGGGGATCGAGGGGCTGGAAATCGCGCAGGACCGGCTGGCCGAAAAACAGTTTGTCGCCGGGCTCGGCGGGCGCCCCGCCCCCTTTGCCGCGGTGCCCGACCGCGCCGCGCTCGACACCGCGCTCGCCGCGATCGGCGTGCCCGCGATCCTGAAAACGGTGCGGATGGGCTATGACGGCAAGGGGCAGGCGCGCCTCGCCAGCGCCGACGATGCCGACCCGGCATGGGACGCGATCGATCGCCACGCCGCCGTCCTCGAAGGATTCGTGACCTTCGCGCATGAATTTTCGGTGCTGCTGGTGCGCGGCATCGACGGCGAAACGCGCTTTTGGGACAGCAGCGTCAATGTCCACCGCGACGGCATCCTCGCGACGTCCAGCCTGCCGCCGCCACCGATCATCCTCGACCAGCAGGACGAAGCGCGCGCGCTGATGGCAAAGATCGCCGCCGCGCTCGATTATGTCGGCGTCCTGACCGGTGAATTTTTCGCGACCGCCGACGGCCCCGTTTTCAACGAGATGGCACCGCGCGTCCACAACAGCGGCCATTGGACGATCGAGGGCGCGGTCGTCGGCCAGTTCGAAAACCATATCCGCGCCGTCGCCGGCCTGCCGCTTGGCGACACCGCCACGGTCGCGCTGCCGGTCGTCATGCGCAACCTGATCGGTGCCGACATCGGATCGCTGCCCGCGCTGTTCGCCGACGGCACTGCCCATGTCCATCATTATGGCAAGACCGAGGTGCGGCCGGGCCGCAAGCTCGGTCATGTCACCTGGGTCGGAAACTCCCCCGCATGAACCACCCCGAAATCACCCTGATCCTCGCGCGCGCATCGAACGGCGTGATCGGCGCCCGGGGCAAGATGCCGTGGCATATTCCCGCCGACCTGCGCCGGTTCAAACAGCTTACCATGGGCCGCCCGATGATCATGGGGCGCCGGACCTTTGACAGTCTGCCCGCCGTTCTCGAAGGACGCCGCCACATCGTCCTGACCCGCGATCCCGAATGGCAGGACGAAAATGCCGAAGTCGCGCACAGCGTCGAACAGGCGCTGCGGCTGGCCAATGCGCCGCATGTGATGGTGATCGGCGGGGCCGAAATCTATCGCCTGTTCCTCGACACCGCCGACCGCATCGAACTGACCGAAGTCACGATCGCGCCCGATGGGGACGCCCTCATCGCCTATCCCGACGACGCCGACTGGCGCGAGGTCGGACGCGACGCCCACCCCGCCGACGATGCGGGACGCCCCGCCTACAGCTTCGTCACCTTTGTGCGGAGATAGGGGGTGCGCCGCTGGACCGTCCGCATCCTCATCCTGATCGCTCTCGCCGCGCTGGCCTTTTTCACCCTCGCCCCCGGACAGATTGAACAGGCGCAGAACCGGATCGACGGCAAACCGCTGCCCGCGATCGGCGCCCGCGCAGCGGCATTGCACAACAGCCTGACGATCGTCGATCTGCACAGCGACAGCCTGTTGTGGAGCCGCGACTTTCTGGACCGCGCGAACCGGGGCCACATGGACCTGCCGCGGCTTCAGGACGGCAATGTCGCGCTGCAAATCCTTTCGAGCACCACCCAATCGCCCAAGGGCCAGAATTACGACGCCAATGGCGGCGACACCGACAATATCACCGCGCTGGTGATCGCCCAGCTTCAACCGGTGCGAACGTGGAACTCGGTGCTCGAACGCTCGCTCTGGCACGCGGCAAAGCTCCACCGCGCGGTGGCGGCATCGGGGGGCAGGCTGCGCGCCATAGCGACCGACAAAGATGTCGCCGCGCTGCTCGCGGCCCGGCGCGGCCCGGCGCCGCCGGTCGGCGCGCTGCTGAGTATCGAGGGGCTGCACAATCTCGAAGGCGACATCGCCAATCTGGACAAGCTCTATAAGGCGGGTTTCCGCATGGCGGGGCTGACGCATTTCTTCGACAACGACCTCGCGGGGTCGATGCACGGCCTGAAAAAGGGCGGACTGACCGCGCTCGGGCGGCAGGTCGTCAGCGCGATGGAAGCCAGGGGCATGGTCGTCGACATCGCCCATTGTTCGAACGCCTGCGTTTCGAACATCCTCCAGATGGCGCGCCGCCCCGTCGTGTCCAGCCACGGCGGGGTCCAGGCGACGTGCAAGGTCAACCGCAACCTGTCCGACGACCAGATTCGCGGCGTCGCGGCGACCGGCGGCCTGATCGGCATCGGCTATTGGGACGCGGCGGTGTGCGACACCTCGCCCGCGAGCATCGCCAGGGCAATGAAACATGTCCGCGACCTCGTCGGCATTCAGCATGTCGCGCTGGGCAGCGATTATGACGGCGCGACCACCGTGCGTTTCGACACGGCAAAGCTGGCACAGGTGACACAGGCGCTGATCGACGCGGGCTTCACCGACGATGAAATCCGCGCCGCGATGGGCGGCAACGCGATCCGCGTGCTCAGCGCGGGGCTCGTCCCGCTGACCCCGCCGCTGGCCGTCGAGCCTCTATGATCCGCCTCGACGGCCATCAGCGGATCGACGGCGATTTGCGCGGCGGCGTCATCGCGCTCGGCAATTTCGACGGCTTTCACGCCGGGCATCAGGCGGTCGTCGGGCGCGCCGTCCGCCATGCCCGCGACGAGGGGCGCCCCGCGATCGTCGCGACCTTCGATCCGCATCCGGTGCGTTTCTTCAAACCCGACGTCGCCCCCTTTCGCCTGACCACGCTCGACCAGCGGCAGCAGTTATTCGCCGCCGCGGGCGCCGACGCGATGCTCGTCCTGCCCTTTGACGCCGCGCTCGCGGGCACGTCGGCAGAGGATTTCATCACCGGCCTGCTGCTCGGTCGCTATGGCGCCGCCGGGGTCGTCACCGGCGCCGATTTCGTGTTCGGTCGGGCGCGCGGCGGCGATGTGGTGACGCTGGCGGACCATGCCCGCCGCCTTGGCTTCTTCACCGAAATCGTCGCCCCCGTCGACGACGCCCAGGACGTGATTTCGTCGAGCCGCATCCGCGAGGCGCTTCAGGCGGGCGACTGCGCCGCCGCGGCGCGCCTGCTGACCCGCCCCTTCACCGTCCGCAACATCGTCCAGCACGGCGACAAGAATGGCCGCCTGCTCGGCTTTCCGACCGCCAACCTCGACATGGGCCAATATCTGCGCCCGCGCTACGGCATCTATGCCGTCACCGGAAAGCTTCCCGACGGCCGCCTGCTGAAAGGCGCCGCAAACCTCGGCATCCGCCCCAGCTTCGACCCGCCAAAAGAATTGCTCGAACCGCATTTCTTCGACTTTGCCGAAGATCTTTACGGACAGGAAATCGACGTCGCCTTCCACGCCTTCATCCGGCCCGAGGCGAAATATGACGGCATGGACGCGCTGATCGCACAGATCGCGGCGGACTGCGACGCAGCCAGGACGTTGCTGGCGGACATTTAGAAAAAGGCGCGCA
Source organism: Sphingopyxis sp. (assembly GCA_030145715.1). GTDB lineage: Bacteria > Pseudomonadota > Alphaproteobacteria > Sphingomonadales > Sphingomonadaceae > Sphingopyxis. Next base: position 129,265 of record JAIXHQ010000004.1, read on the forward strand.
GAGACGCTGGGGACGCAGATAATCCGAACCCATATGGGAAAGCCCTTATCCCTCCCTCTGCGCGCTCCGCGTCTCGGCGCGAATCCCCTTCTTCGCTTTTCGCGTGTTCGCGTCTTCGCGCGAACCCGTCCTTCTGTGACCCATAAGCTTTGCGCCCACGCGAATCTGCGCTAAGCGCCCGCGCATGACTGACAAGCCCGAAACCGCCGAAACGCGCGACTACCGCGACACCGTCTTTCTGCCCAAGACCGACTTTCCGATGAAGGCCGGTCTGCCGCAAAAGGAGCCGCAGATTCTCGCCAAATGGATCGCGGACGATCTGGAGGGGCAGATTCGCGAAAGCCGCAAGGGGCACGATCAGTTCATCCTCCACGACGGCCCGCCCTATGCCAATGGCGACATGCACATCGGCCATGCGCTCAACCATATCCTGAAGGACATGGTCGTCCGCACCCAGACGCTGAAGGGCAAGGACGCGCCCTATGTGCCCGGCTGGGACTGCCACGGCCTGCCGATCGAGTGGAAGGTCGAGGAGCAATATCGCAAGAAAAAGCTGAACAAGGACGAGGTTCCGGTCGAGGAATTCCGCGCCGAATGCCGCGCCTATGCGCAGCAATGGGTCGACACCCAGCGCGAACAATTGAAACGCCTCGGCATCGGCGGCGACTGGGACCACCCCTACCTCACGATGGATTATGAGGCCGAAGCGACCATCGTGCGCGAACTGCTGAAATTCGCCGCGAACGACATGCTCTATCGCGGCGCCAAGCCGGTGATGTGGTCGCCCGTCGAAAAGACCGCGCTCGCCGAAGCCGAGGTCGAATATGAAGACATCGTCTCGACCCAGATCGACGTGGCGTTCGAGATCGTCGACTCGCCGATTGAGGACTTGAAGGGCGCATACGCCGTCATCTGGACGACCACCCCATGGACGATCCCGGTCAACCAGGCGATCGCCTATGGGCCGGATGTTGAGTATGTTCTCGTAAAAGCAAGTTCCATGCTCAAAATCGAGAATGAAGATTGGTCGGTCACAAAGACCCACCCGTCAGTCGATATTCTTGAGAACAGGCGTTTCCTCGTCGCCAAATCGTTGGTGGAAGCCCTTGAGCGCCGCCTCTCAACCACGTGGCATCCTCAGGGCGCAACACCTGTACTTTCCCCAACGGGCACAACATACAAAGGCTCCGAACTCGCCGGCACCATCGCCCGCCACCCGATGGCAAAGCTCTTTTCACCCCTCCCCTTCAGGGGAGGGGCCGGGGGTGGGGTCTCTCGCCCTGACGCCGCGCAGATCGATGGACCCCACCCCAACCCCTCCCCTGAAGGGGAGGGGCTTGCGGGCGCATCGAACGTCAATCTCGACTCTCCGCGCGCGGATTTCTACCTGCGCCCACGCCCCTTCCTCGCGGGCGATTTCGTCACCACCG
>JAIXHQ010000005.1 GCA_030145715.1 Sphingopyxis sp.
CCGCTTGCTAGCCGGGGCCGGGGCGCGTCGCCGCGCCTGGGGGACGGGCCGGTCGGTCCACGCGCTCCGCGAGTCCGCGCGCGGCAAGCGGCTAAGGGGGGCGGAAACCAAGGGGACGGCATATGACGAGCATCGGCGTGATCGGCAGCGAAGGACGGATGGGCGTTGCCCTGGCGACCGCGATAACCGGCGCGGGGCACCGATATTGCGGCATCGACAGGGGCGGCGACACGCTGTCGCTGGCCCGCGATAGCGACGTGCTGGTCGATTTTTCCTCGCCCGCCGCGCTGGAATCGACGCTCGACGCCTGTGTGGCGGCCAAGACGCCGATCGTCATCGGCACGACGGGGCTGGAGGAACGGCACCATTATCTGATCGACGATGCCGCAAAGGACATTGCCGTGCTCCAGACCGGCAACACGTCGCTGGGCGTCACGCTGCTCGCCCATCTGGTGCGCGAGGCGGCGACGCGGCTCGACGCCGACTGGGACATAGAGGTCGTCGAAATGCATCACCGAATGAAGGTCGACGCGCCCAGCGGCACCGCGCTGTTGCTGGGACAGGCGGCGGCGGACGGGCGCGGCATCGACCTGGCCCGCGAATCCGAACGCGGCCGCGACGGCGTTACCGGCGCGCGCGGGCACGGCGCCATCGGCTTTGCCAGCCTGCGCGGCGGCACCGTCGCGGGCGACCATGACGTGATTTTCGCGGGGGCCGAGGAAATGATCACCCTGTCGCACCGCGCCGAAAACCGGATGATCTTTGCGCGCGGCGCGGTTCGCGCGGCGCTGTGGCTGATCGGGCAAAAGCCCGAACGCTATACGATGCCGCAGGTGCTGGGGCTGTCGTAAGCACAATGAAAAAGGCCGATATTTTCGAATTTTATCGCCGCCTGGCGGAACTGAACCCCAGTCCCGAAACCGAGCTGGAATATGGCAATGACTTTCAGCTTCTGGTCGCGGTCGTGCTGTCGGCGCAGGCGACCGACGTCGGGGTGAACAAGGCGACGCGGCGCCTGTTTCAGGAGGTGACGACCCCGCAGCAGATGGTCGACCTGGGCGAAGACGGGCTGAAACAGCATATCAAGACGATCGGGCTGTTCAACGCCAAGGCGAAAAATGTCATCGCCCTGTCCGAAATTCTGGTCCGCGATTTCGGCGGCACGGTGCCCGCCGATCGCGACGCGCTGGTCGAACTGCCCGGTGTCGGGCGCAAGACCGCCAATGTCGTGATGAACTGCGCCTTTGGGGCGGAAACCTTTGCGGTCGACACGCATATCTTTCGCGTCGGCAATCGCACCGGCCTTGCCCCCGGCAAGACCGTGCTCGCGGTCGAAAAAGGGCTGGAAAAGACCACGCCCGCGCCCTTTCGCGTCGGGGCGCACCACTGGTTGATCCTGCACGGCCGTTATATCTGCAAGGCGCGCACCCCCGAATGCTGGCGTTGTCCGGTGGCAGACCTGTGCCGGTACAAGGTGAAGACGCCAGCGCCGAAGGCGAAAAAGGCGGCGTGACCGGCCGTCAGCCCTCGTCGCTTTTGTCCGCCCGATCGACCATGTCCATGAAATCGCGCGCGAGGTCCCGCTCGCCCGCATCCTTGAACGCGACGTCGAGGTCGGGGGCGACGCCGAGCATGTACATCAGCGCCCAGAGCGCGAAGCGGCGGCCGGGGTTGGTTTCCAGCCCGAAATCGACGCGCATCCGTTCGGTGCCCGCGGCGTGCGCCTGTGGCGGGATCGCGTTGATGTCGGCGGTGCCGAAATAGCGGCGGAGCTGGTCGTCAAAATCCATCGACATTCCTTTGGACGCTTTTGCCCGATTGGCAAGCGATGGCCGGGACGCGGGCCTTTGCCGAGAAAATGCCGCCGCGCGAATCCTCGCCCGGTTGTCTTTGCCCCGGCGCCCCGATAGGGCGGCGGCGGTGAGGCAGCCATGAAAACCAGCATCGACATCGGGACCGACGCCGCGGGGCAGGGGGTGCGCATCGACGTGCAGGAACTGCTGGCGACCCGCCTGCTGGTGCAGGGCAATTCGGGGTCGGGCAAGTCGCACCTGCTGCGCCGCATCCTGGAGGAAAGCGCCGCGCTGGTTCAGCAGATCGTGATCGATCCCGAGGGCGATTTCGTGACCCTGGCCGATGCCTATAGCCATGTCGTCATCAACGGCGGCGATTATAACGAGCGCGAGATCGCGGCGATGGGCGCGCGCATCCGCGAACATCGCGCGTCGATCATCCTCAGCCTCGAATCGCTGGACATAGAGGCGCAGATGACGTGCGCCGCGGCGTTTCTGAACGCGCTGTTCGATGCGCCGCGCGAACATTGGTTCCCGGCGCTGGTCGTGGTCGACGAGGCGCAGATGTTCGCGCCCAGCGTCGCAGGCGACGTCGCCGACAATGTCCGCCGCGCCAGCCTGTCGGCGATGACGAACCTGATGTGCCGGGGACGGAAACGCGGACTGGCGGGCGCGATCGCGACGCAGCGGCTCGCCAAGCTGGCCAAGAATGTCGCGGCGGAGGCGAGCAATTTCCTGATGGGCCGCACGTTCCTGGACATCGACATGGCGCGCGCCGCCGACCTGCTGGGCATGGAGCGGCGGCAGGCGGAGGCGATCCGCGACCTGGAACGCGGGCATTTCCTGGGGCTTGGCCCCGCGATTTCACGGCGGCCGATCGCGGTGCGGATCGGATCGACGCAGACATCGACGCGGATGGGGACGCACGGCCTGATGCCGCTGCCGTCGGCGGGCGGCGAGGATATGCGTTCGATGCTGTTCACCGAGATGGAGGCGCCGGTGGCGCCGCGCGTCTTTGCCCCCGAACCCGAACCGGTGGCGGCGAGCGAGGTGATGGAACGCATCGCGGCGAGCGACGCGCTGCACGAGGATGTCGACGCGCCGCCGGTGCTCGATATTCTGGAAGCGGTCGAGGAAGCCGAACAGAATGACGCGGTGGTGATCGCGACGTTGCAGGACATGCTGACCGACCCCGACTGCGCCTTTCAGCCCGAATCCTTTCTCTATCAGGATTTTTCGGTGCGCTGCCGGATGCAGAAGCTGAAGAAGGTGCCGCTTGACCTGCCCGGTTTTCAGCGCCGTTTCGCGCTGGCCAAGGGCGGCGTGTTCGACCCCGCCGAGCCGCGCTGGCGCGAGGCTCTGATCGTCGCCGACCGTTTGCCGCACGATATGTTCGCCCCCTTTCTGCAGATCGCGCGCGCCGCGATGGAGGGTGAGCCGTGCCCCGATGACGAGATTCTTGGCCGCGCCTATGGCAGCCGATCGCCGGGGCGCATCCGCCGCCTGATCGACTATATGGAAAAACAGGGGGTCATCGTCGTGCGCGCCGATTTCGGCGGGCGGCGGTCGATCGGCATCCCCGAACTCGGCCTGAGCACCGAGGCGGAATAGTCAGCTTTTGCGGAACAGCGCCTCTGCCGCCGCCTTTTGACCGGTCGCGGCGATGCGGTGCGCCTTGACGCGCGCAATCTCCCCTTCCAGCACCGCGATGCGTTCGCCCAGCTCGTCGACCGACAGCGGATCGAGCGGCTGTTTGACGAGCGCGGTCAGCACATCGTCGCGGCGGCGGGGAAGGTCGTCATCGTCCATGGCGCATCCGTCTGGTCACTCACAAGAATATCGGCGCGGACTGTTGACCCGTGTCGCCGCACTGTCAATAAGGCGGGGCAGGGGTGCGGGGACCATGGGACCAGTGGGGGATTTTCTGACGTGACCAGCTTGCCGCAAAGCATGACCGCCATCGCGATCCACGCGCCGGGCGGTCCCGAAATGTTGCAACCGACGTCGCGGCCGGTGCCGCGGCCGGGGCCGGGCGAGGTTTTGATTCGCGTCGCCGCCGCAGGGGTCAACCGTCTCGACATCCTGCAGCGCATGGGTTTCTATCCGCCGCCGCCGGGCGCGTCCGACCTGCCGGGGCTGGAAATCGCCGGGACGATCGCCGAAGTTGGGCCGGACGGCGACCCCGAACATCTGGGGCAGGCGGTGTGCGCGCTGATGGCGGGCGGCGGCTATGCCGAATATTGCGTCGCGCCGGTCGGAAGCTGTCTGCCGGTGCCCAAGGGATTTTCGATGGCAGAGGCGGCGGCGCTGCCCGAAACCGTCTTTACCGTGTGGCACAATCTGTTCGAGCGCGCCTATATGCGCGAGGGCGAAACGGTGCTGGTCCATGGCGGCACCAGCGGCATCGGCACCACCGCGATCGGGCTGTGCAAGCTGTTCGACATCCGGATCATCGTGACGTGCGGCAGCGCCGAAAAATGCGCCGCCGCGACCGCGCTGGGCGCCGACCTGGCGATCGATTATTCGCGCGAGGATTATGTCGAGGCGGTCAAGGCGTTCACCGGGGGCGCGGGCGTCCATGTCGTGCTGGACATGGTCGGCGGCGATTATGTGCCGCGCAACCTGGCCTGCCTGGCCGATGACGGGCGCCATGTCACCATCGCGTTCCAGCGCGGCGCAAAGGTCGAGTTCGACATTGCCGACGTGATGCGCCGGCGCCTGACGCTGACCGGATCGACGATGCGCGCGCGCAGCGCCGAGTTCAAGGCGCTGCTGGCCGATGAGATTCACCAGACGCTGTGGCCGCGACTGGCAGAGGGCGGTTGGAAGCCCGCGATGGACCGCGCCTTTCCGCTGGCCGAGGCGAGCGCCGCCCATGCGCATATGCAGGCGGGCGACCATGTGGGAAAGATCGTGCTGATGGCGGGATGAGCCGAGGAACGTTGCGCCGGACCGGCGGTTAGTCGGGCGGGGGGGGCAATCGATAAAGGATGATTTCTCCTCATGAAGATGCGCAGTCTGCTGATTTCCGCCACCACGATTTCCCTTGCCCTTGCGGCCTGCTCCGGCCCCACCGAAACCGCGACGGCACCCTCCGCCTCGTCCGAAGACAAGGCGGCGCAGCCCGCCGTTCCGGCGATCAAGCCGGTCGATATTCCCACCCGTGGCGGCGACGGTTCGCCGATCGAACTGGCGGCGCTGAGCGAAGCCGATGTCAGCGGCGCCAAGCTGAAGGGCGCACAGGCGTGCAGCTTTGCCGCCGATGCCGCCGCGCGCCCGATCCTGCTGGCGCAGGGCGATGTGGCGTCGACCGAGCCATCGCGCGGCATCGTGAAGGTCGGCGATACGATTGCGCCCGCGTCGGCGAACGGCGGTTTCGATGCGATGGCAAAGGGCACCAAATTCTTTAGCAAGGGGTTGGAGCTTCGCGTGTCGCTGGTCGGCCCGGCCGAAGCCGGCGGCGGCGAATCGCCGCCCCGTCCCGCGACCCTGACCGCCGACCGCGCCGACGGGGCGCAGCGCGTCTATGCGGGGCTGTGGCGCTGCGGTTCGTAACCGCCGCAGCCACGGCGTCGGCGGCGGACATCCCTTCTCCCTTGCTCCGCAAGCGAAACAGGGCTACATCCGCCGCCGAACGGCCGCCCCGCGAGGGGCGGCCCTTATTATTTCCGCTTGGAGACTTTTCGTCATGGCCAATGCCGACGCCACCCCGCTGATGCCGCATGCGACCGCCGCCTGGCTGGTCGACAACACTGGCCTGACCTTTGTCCAGATCGCCGAATATTGCGGCATCCACATCCTGGAAGTGCAGGCGATCGCCGACGAGACGGCGGCGACCAAATATACCGGCCGCGATCCCGTCCGCGCGCACGAACTGTCGATGGATGAAATCGAAAAGGGTCAGAAGGACCCGAATTACAAGCTGAAGATGACGAAGCAGGCGCAGGACACGATCCGGCGGACGCGCGGCCCCCGCTATACGCCGGTCAGCAAGCGCCAGGACAAGCCCGACGGCATCGCCTGGATCCTGAAGAACCACCCCGAAGTGTCGGACGGTGCGATCGGCAAGCTGATCGGTACAACCCGCAACACCATCGGCGCGATCCGCGACCGCAGCCATTGGAACAGCGCCAATATCGTGGCCAAGGACCCGGTGACGCTGGGCCTGTGTTCGCAGCGCGAGCTTGATGCGCTGGTCGCCAAGGCCGCGAAAAAGGCGGGCATCAAGGCGCCCGAAGACAGCCGTTTCGAAGGCGACCGCGAGGCGTTGCTGGAAGAACTGCGCGCCGAACGCATCGCCGCCGCCGAAGCGCGCGCCGCCGAGGAAGCGGCCGAGGTTGCGAGCGGCGAAGCGGCGGACTGACGCATGGCGTCGGCGCGCGACGACGACAATATCCCGGTGGCCAGCGGCTCGCCGGATGCGTCGTTGACGCAGGACGACAGTTTCACCGCGACCAGCCATGCCGGGCTGACCTATCCATGGGGCGACGCCGCGCCGGGCGTCGGCGAAACGATCCGCATCGCGCCGGGGATCAGTTGGGCACGGATTCCGATGCCGGGATCGCTGGGCCATATCAATAGCTGGCTGCTCGACGACGATGCCGACAGCGACGCGAGCGGCGATGCGAGCGGCGTGGCGATCGTCGACACCGGCATCTGCCTGACCCTGTGTTCGGATGCGTGGAAGGCGCTGTACGCCGGGCCGCTGAGCGGTCGGCGGATCACCCGCGTCATCGGCACCCATCTTCACCCCGACCATATCGGCCTGGCCGGCTGGATCGCCAAAAAGCAAGGCGTGAAACTGTGGATGACGCGCGGCGAGATGCTGACCGCGCGGGCGATCGTCGCCGATTCGTCCGACACCGCGCCCGAAGAGGCGCTGGCGCAATCGCGCGCCGCGGGCTGGGATGAAGCGGCGGTCGAAGCGGCCCGAACGCGCGGCTGGAACATGTTCCAGCGCATGATATTCCCCCTGCCGCGCAGCTATGTGCGGATCGAGGATGGCGACCGGATCGACATGGGCGCGCACCAGTGGCGCGTCGTCACCGGATCGGGACACAGCCCCGAACATGCCTGTCTGTGGAACGAGGCAGAGGGCGTGCTGGTATCGGGCGACCAGGTGCTGCCGCGCATCAGTTCGAACGTGTCGGTCAACATCACCGAACCCGACGCCGATCCGCTGGGCGAATGGCTGGCGTCGATCGACAAGCTGATCGCCACCGTGCCCGCCGACGTCACCGTCTGTCCGGCGCATGGCGAACCGTTTCGGGGGCTGCACGTCCGCCTGATGGCGCTGCGCGACGAGCATCGTATGCGGCTCTATAATCTGGCCGAGGCGGCGGCAAAGGCGCCGATGCGCGCCGTCGACAGCTTTCCGCTGTTGTTCAACCGCCCGATCGGCGAACATAATCAGGGGCTGGCCACCGGCGAGGCGCTGGCGCATCTGAAGCGGCTGGAGGTCGAAGGCCGCGTCCGGCGCGAGGACCGCGACGGGGTGTGGTGGTATCACGGCGTCGCCTGAGCCGCTGACCGGCAGGGAATATGGAAGGGCGGCCCCGGATATGGAGCCGCCCCTTCCCAGCGTCAGGCACCAGCATCAGGCGCCGGCATCAGGCGCCGAACGCGCCGTCGATCGTGTGCATCGCGCCGGTGACAAACCCTGCTTCGGGGCCGGCGAGCCATGCCACCATGCCGGCGACCTCTTCTGGCCGTCCATGGCGCTTGATCGCCATGAAGCTGTGCATCAATTCGCGCATCGGGCCATCTTCCGGGTTGGCGTCGGTGTCGATCGGGCCGGGTTGCACGATGTTGATGGTGATGCCGCGCGGGCCGAAATCGCGCGCCAGCCCGCGCGCCATGCCCTGTAACGCCGATTTGCTGAGTGCATAGGATGCCATGCCGGGGATCGGCATACGGTCGCCATTGACGGATCCGATGACGATGATGCGCCCGCCCTCCGGCATCTGTCGCGCCGCTTCGACCGACGCATGATAGGGGGTGGAGACGTTGATGCGGATCAGCCGGTCGATCTCGTCGGGATCGATGTCGAGCGCGTCGCCGAACACCGCGATACCGGCGTTGACGACCAATATGTCGAGCGGTCCGCTGTCGCGCACCCGCGCGATCACGGCGTCGCGGTCGCTGCTGTCGGTCGCGACCGCGCTGGTGCCCGTGTCTGCCGCAAGCTGTTCGGCCGCTTCGCGCGAGCCATTATAGGTAAAGACGACCTTGGCGCCGTCGGATGCGAAGCGGCGCACGATCGCCGCGCCGATGCCGCGGCTACCGCCGAGGACGAGAACGGATTTTCCTTGAAAATCGGACATTGGAAGATTCCTTGCTTATTAATGTAAGGATCACTACATATAACTGCGAAGACCATCGTCAAGGTATTTTGTAGTGAACGATACAAATAAATCCCGCTCGCGCGGTCGGCCGCGGCGCTTCGATCCCGACGCAGCCGTCGCCACGGCGCAAAAGCTTTTCCATGCGCGCGGCTATGACGCGGTCAGCGTCGCCGACGTGACCGATGCGCTCGGCATCAATCCGCCCAGCTTTTACGCGGCCTTTGGCAGCAAGGCGGGGCTGTATCGCCGCGTGCTCGACCATTGGACGGCGACCGAGGCGGTTCCGCTGGGCGACATTCTGCGTCCTGATGTCCCGGTCGCCGACGCGCTTGCCGCCGTATTGGAGGATGCCGCGCGCCGTTATGCGTCCGACCCGGCGGCGGGCGGCTGTCTTGTCCTCGAAGGCACGCGGTGCAACGACGATGGCGCGCGCGCGGCCGCGCATAGGCTCAACCGCGATGCCGAAGCCTTCATTCGCGATTATGTCGCCGCGCGCCATCCCGAGGTGGCGGACGAGGCGGCCGATTTTGTCAGCATGACGATGTCGGGCCTGTCGGCCAAGGCGCGCGGCGGATATGGCCTGCCCCGGCTGCTCGCGAGTGCGCGTCTGGCGGGCGGCGCGCTCGCCCGCATCCTGCCCGCCTGATCGGCGGCGGGGGCCCGGCGCCGATCCCCCCTTGCGAAGGCGGGCGGACACGGCATAGTCCGTCGCCATGCAACGATCCTGTGCCCAGCTCGCCCTTGCCGCCGCCTTGCTTGCCGCCGCACCCGTCCATGCCAAGCCCGCCGATGCCGACACGGCCAAGACGATATTGAAGGACAGCATCGCCATCCCGACGGTCGAGGGACGCGGCAAGGTGCCCGAACTCGCGGCCTATTATGCCGGTGTGCTGAAGGCGGCGGGCTATGCCGATGCCGACATCGCCATCACGCCGATGGGCGAGACCGCGACCTTTGCCGCGACGCTGCATGGCACGACCAAGCAAAAGCCGATCGTGCTGCTGGGCCATATGGACGTCGTCGAAGCCGATCCAAAGGATTGGACGCGCGACCCGTTCGTGCCGGTCGAGGAAAATGGCTATATCTTTGGCCGCGGGTCGGAGGACAATAAGTTCGACGTGTCGATGATGGTCGCGACGATGGCGCAGCTCAAGAAGGATGGATTCAAGCCGAAGCGTTCGATCATCCTGCTGCTGTCGGGCGACGAGGAAACGTCGATGACGACGACGCGCGCGCTTGCCGCCCAATATAAGGACGCCGAATTCGCCCTGAACGGCGATGGCGGCGGCGGGACGATCGGCGATGACGGCAAGCCGAAATATTACGGGTTGCAGGCGGGCGAAAAGACCTATGCCGACTTTACGCTGGAGGTGACAAACCCCGGCGGCCACAGTTCACGCCCGTCGGCCACCAACGCGATCGTCCAGCTTTCGAACGCGCTGGCAAAGGTCGGCGCCTATCGTTTTACACCGCAACAGAATGAACTGACCAAAGTCGGGATGCCGATCGTCGCCGATCAGGTCGGCGGCGACATCGGCGCGGCGCTGAAGGCCTTTGCCGCCAACCCGGCCGATGCCAAGGCGATCGCCGCGATCCGCGCCGACCCCGAATATGTCGGACAGATCGGGACGACCTGTGTCCCCACGCTGACCAAGGGCGGCCATGCCGAAAATGCCCTGCCCCAGCGCGCGACGGCGAACATCAACTGCCGCATCTTTCCCGGCGTGCCGGTCGAAACGGTGCGCGCGGAACTGGAAAAGGTCATCGGCGATCCCGCCGTCAAGGTGAACAGCGATCCCGACGCGAGCGCCAGCGATGCATCGCCGCTGCGTCCCGACGTCGTCGCGGCGGTGACCAAGGCGGTCCATGCCCGCGCGCCGGGGCTGCCGATCATCCCGTCGATGAGCGCGGGCGCGACCGACAGCTTTCATTTCCGCGCGCAGGGCGTACCCAGCTATGGCGTCGCCGGTCTTTTTTCCAAGGCCAGCGACAGTTTCGCCCACGGCCTGAATGAGCGCGTGCCGGTCGATGCGATCGTACCGGCCCTCGCGCATTGGGACTATTTGCTGAGAAACCTGTCGAAATAGGGGTCAGACGAGCGCGTCGACCGCGCGTTCGATCATCGCCGCCGCCGCTTCCGCCCCGAAGCTGGCGGCGTCGAGCGACAGTTCCAGCCATAGGCCGTCGACCATCGCGGTCAGCATGATCGCCAGCCGGTCGGCATCGCGCGCGCCACAGGCGGTCAGCAATTCCGTCAACCGCTGGCGATAACCGGCATAGCTGTCCGCATGGATCGCCGCCATGCGCGCGTCGCTGCGCGCCAGCGCCCAGAATGCGGTCCAGGCGCCCAGCAGTTCGGGATCGGTCACCGGGGCGCGAAAGCTGGCGGTCAGATAGGCGCTCAGCCGTCTTCGCGGGTCGTCGCCCGCCGCATCGACCGCGCCCGCGAACACGCCGTCCATCCGATCGCTCGTCGCCTGATAGGTCGCGGCGACCAGATCGTCGATGCCGCCGAAATAATGGCGCAGCAATCCCGGTGAGACGCCGGCCATCGCGCAGATCGCCCGAACATTGGTGCCCGCCAGCCCATGGGCGGCCAGACATGCCGCCGTCGCATCGATCAGCGCCGTCCGGCGGGCATCGGCGCTTTCGCGCGTAAAGGCTTGGCGAGCGGCGGGCATGTTGTTATACATATGTATAACAAGGAACGATCCATGGCAACTGCACCGCTTCGCGATTCGAATATCGACCCTCTGGACGGCTGGTCGCTGCCTGCCTGGACCTATAGCGATCCCGATTTCCATGCCGCGGAAATGGAGCGGATCTTTCGTCCGAGCTGGCAGGTCGTGTGCCACGACAGCGACATTCCGAACGTCGGCGACTGGCACAGCATCGATTATTGCGGCGAAAGCGTCATTCTGGTCCGCGGCGCCGACCGGACGGTGCGCGCCTTTACCAATGTCTGCCGCCACCGGGGTTCGCGCCTGGTCGATGGGGCGACGGGCTGTGCGAAGAAACTCGTCTGCCCCTATCATGCCTGGACCTATGAACTCGACGGGCGGCTGACCGGGGTGCCCGATTCGGCCAGCTATCCGGCGCTGGACAAGGGGAAGGCGGGGCTGGTCCCCGTCGGGCTGGAACGGTGGCGCGGCTTTTGGTTCGTGCGGCTGGCCGACGATGGCGGCCCGTCCGTCGCGGCGATGATGGCACCCTATGAAGCGATGATCGCGCCTTACCGGTTCGAGGAACTGGGCGCGCTGGGCCGCGTCACGCTCCGCCCGCGTGCGGTGAACTGGAAGAATGTCGGTGACAATTATTCGGACGGGCTGCACATCCCCGTCGCGCATCCCGGCCTGACGCGGCTGTTCGGCAAAAGCTATGGCGTCGAGGCCGAGGATAATGTCGATCGCATGTGGGGCGACCTGATCGACCGGCCATCGGTCAATTGGTCCGAACGCATGTATCAGCGGTTGCTGCCCCCGGTCCCGCATCTTCCGCAGGCGAACCAGCGCCACTGGCTTTATTTCAAGCTGTGGCCGAACGTCGCCTTTGACATCTATCCCGACCAGGTCGATTTCATGCAGTGGCTGCCGACCGGCCCGACGACCTGCCTGATCCGTGAAATATCCTATGTGCTGCCCGATGATCGGCGCGAAATGAAGGCGGCGCGCTACCTCAACTGGCGGATCAATCGTCAGGTGAACGCAGAGGACACCGAACTCATCACCCGCGTTCAGATGGGGATGCAATCGAAAAGCTTTTCGATGGGGCCGCTCAGCGACAAGGAAGTCTGCCTCAAGCATTTCTGTGCGCGGATGCGCGCGATCATTCCCGAATCCCGCCTTGAACAAGCCCCGCGTGCGGGATGGAGCAGAGCATGACCAAAGCCTATGACGCCCTGATTATCGGTGCCGGCCACAACGGCCTTGTCTGTGCCTTTTATCTTGCGAAGGCGGGGCTGAAGGTCCGCATCGTCGAGGCGCGCGACGTCGTCGGTGGTGCCGCCGTGACCGAGGAATTCGCGCCGGGGTTCCGCAATTCGGTCGCAAGCTATACCGTCAGCCTGCTCCAGCCCAAGGTGATCGCCGACATGAAGCTGGCCGATCATGGCTATCGCGTCATCGAACGGCCGATCAGCAATTTCCTGCCGCAGGAGGATGGCGGCTATCTGAAGCTTGGTGGCGGGTTGGAGCGGACGCAGGCCGAGTTCAGCAAATTTTCCGCCCGCGATGCGGCGATGCTGCCCGCTTATTACGACGCGCTCGAAAATGTCGCCGAATTGCTCCGCGACCTCGCGCTGCGCGTGCCGCCCAATGTCGGCGAAGGGCTGCGCACGCTGTTCGACGGCGCGCGGCAGGGGCGGCGCTTTGCGACCCTGAACCTCGATCAACAGCGCGACGTGCTCGACCTGTTCACAAAATCGGCGCGCACGATGCTGGACGCCTGGTTCGAAAGCGAGGCGGTCAAGGCCGCCTTTGGCTTTGACGCGGTCGTCGGCAATTATGCCAGCCCCGACACGCCGGGCAGCGCCTATGTCCTGTTGCATCACGTCTTTGGCGAAGTGAACGGCAAAAAGGGGGCATGGGGCCACAGCGTCGGCGGGATGGGCCGGATCACCGAGATCATGGCCAAGGTGTGCCGCGCCATGGGGGTCGAGATCAGCCTGGAAAGCCCGGTCGCGAAAGTGCTGGTCGATGGCGGCAAGGCGGTCGGCGTCAGGCTGGTCGGCGGCGAGGAAATCGCCGCGGCGCGCGTGATCGCGAACGTCGGGCCCAAGCTGCTGTACGAACGGATGATGGACGCATCCGACCTGCCCACCGGTTACGACCGCCGGATCCGGGGATTCAAGGCGGGCAGCGGCACGTTCCGCATGAATGTCGCGCTGTCGCAGTTGCCGAAATTCACCTGCCTGCCCGAACCGGGCGAGCATCATCAGTCGGGCATCATCCTGGCCCCCACGCTCGACTATATGGACCGCGCCTTCCTCGACGCCAAACAGCATGGCTGGTCCAAGGCGCCGATCGTCGAGATGCTGATCCCCTCGACCGTCGACGACAGCCTGGCCCCCGCCGGTCAGCATGTCGCGAGCCTGTTCTGCCAGCAATTCGCGCCCGAACTGCCCGACGGCCGCGACTGGGACGATGAAGAGGAAGCCGCCGCCGACTGCATCATCGACACGGTCGAAAAACATGCGCCCGGTTTTCGTGCGAGCATCATCGCCCAGACGCGCCTGTCGCCAAAGGGGCTGGAACGCAAGTTCGGGCTGGTCGGCGGCGACATCATGCACGGCAACATGAGCCTCGATCAATTGTGGGCCGCGCGCCCGGTGCTGGGCAATGGCGGTTATCGCGGCGCGGTGAAGGGCCTGTATATATGCGGGGCGGGGACGCATCCGGGCGGCGGCGTCACCGGGGCGCCGGGGCATAATGCGGCCCAGGTGATCCTGCGCGACCGGGGCCTGTTCGCGCCGCGCTGGCGTTAGGGTCCTGACCCTAGGGTCCTGACCCTTAGGGTCCTGACCCTAGGCGGCGGGCCGGGCGCGCCGCCGCATCGCGAGAAAAATCGGCAGGCCCGCGGCGGTCAGCCCCAGGCTCCACAGGCCGGCTTCCAAGCCCGCCCCGTAAAAGGCCCAGCAGCTATAGAGAAAGCCGAGGATGGTCAGCGCCGCGAAACCGGGCGAGGCGCGGATGTCGCCGTCATTCTCCAGCTTTAGCGCCGCGAGCGCCCCGACGATGTAAAAGATGATCGCGGTCGACGTCGTCACCTTGACCATGAAACTGAACAGGTCGGCCAGCCCGCGCGAAAAATTGGCATAGACGATGATGCTGGCGCAGGTGCTGGAAATCAATTGCGTGATCCACGGCGATGCAAAGCGATTGTCGCGCGCGAACATCGCGGGGAGCAAGCGGCGATGGGCAAGGTCGCGGGGAATTTCACCCTGTAGCAGGACAAAGCCGTTGAGCGCGCCCAGCGCGGCGATCGCGGCGAACAGCGCGACAACCTGTCCCGCCGATGGGCCGATCAGCGTCCCGAAAAAAGCGGCATAGGCGGCGTTGGACTCCTGAAGCGTCGCCAGCGGCAGCATCAGCGTGACGGTGGTGCTGGACAGAAGATAGAGAAGGCCGGTCGCGGCGGCGGCGATCAGCATCGAACGCGGGATCGTCCGTTCGGGATCGCGGACCCGGTCGCTGACGACGGCCGCGCTTTCAAAGCCCAGCAGCGCAAAAAGGGTCAGCGTCGCGGCGGCGCCGACATTGTTCAGGCTGACCGGCTGTGTCCCCGCCAGCGTCGGCGCGTCGGCGCGTCCCGTCGCGAGCGCCCAGATGGCGACGAGGATCGCGCCGACGATCGGTATCAGCTTGAGCGCGAGGGTCAGCATCTGCGCATTGCCCGCGCGGCGGACCCCGAACAGGTTGACGATGGTGAACAGCCAGATGAAGCCGATGGCGATCAGCGCGGGACCGGCCCCGCCGGCCGCCAGCGCCGGCGCCAGGATCGACAGGTTGCTGATCGCTGCGACGGCCAGCGTCGCGACGACCGTCCAGCAACTGATCCAATAGCTCCACGACACGACGAACCCGGTGCCGGGACCGAACGCCGCCGCGCCATAGGTAAAGGATGCGCAGCCCGTCGGCAGCCGCTTTGCCAGTCGGGCAAAGGCGAGCGCGAGGCACAGCGTCCCCGCGATCGACACGCCCCAGCCGATGATCGCATTCCAGCCAAGCGGCGCCAGGTCGCGGGGAAGCAGGAACACCCCCGACCCGATCATATTGCCCATGCCCAGCGCGACGCACATCAAAAGGCCGAGCTTTTGGCCCGGCCTTTCGCTGTTGGTCGTCGTCGCGGTCACCCGGTCAGAACTTGGCGCCCAATCGCGCCCCGACTGTGCGGGGCTGGCTTACCAGTATCTGCGCCCGGTCGTTGCACTGGCCGCAGTTCGAATAGCGCGCCAATTGCGCCCGTTCATCAAAGGCGTTCGCTAGGAACAACTCGAAGCTGTAGGAGCTCCATTCGAACCCGGCCGCGAAATCGACCGTCGTCGATCCCTTGATCCGGCCAAGATCGGTGGCCTGAGCGACGCGGACATCGGCGCTGGCCGAACTGCGATGCGCGATCACTGACTGGAAATGCATCTCGCCGGGTCCGACTGGGAACTGATACCGCACCGTGGCATTGCCGTTGAACTTTGGCGTCACCGGCAGCCGCGTTCCAGCCGGCGCCGCAATGGAATTGCCCGGGCCGGTGCATGTGTAGGTCGGATCGTCGATCGCACAAAGGTCATTCTTGGTCTTTGCATCGGTGTAGGACGCCGCGGCGGTAAAGGTCAGACCGTCAGTCGCGCGAATATTGACGTCCGCCTCGACCCCCTTGATCCGCGCGTTGGGACCATTGTGAATCTCGGTAAAGCTGTTCGCGCCAAGGAAAGAGAATTGGAAGCGCTTCCATTCCTGCTGATAGATGGCGGCGTTGAACCTGACCCGTCCATCGGCCAACGTCGTCTTGATGCCGAGTTCATAGTTGGTCAGGAAGTCGGCTTCATAAGGCATGATCGTGGCGCGGCGATTGATGCCGCCGGGCCGGAAACCGCGCGACCATGTCGCATAAGTGAGAATATTCTCGTTCGGCTTCCAGGTCAGGTTGAGCCGATGGGTGAACCCATTGTCCTTGGTGCGCTTGGGCACCAGGCTGCCGCCGACGAAATCGGCCAGATTGGTACAGGGGCTGCGGTCAACTGCAGCGGGCAGCAAGGTGCCCCCGGGATTGTTGCGCAGGAGGGCGCCGGTGGTCGTGTAACAGCCCGCAACGCCGGTCTGCGAACTGCCGGCGCCGTTGAACGGCGTCCCGGCCGGGTTGCGGCCAAAGCCAAAGAAGCCGATCAGGCTGTTGTCATATTTATAATAGCGACCTCCGCCGGTCAGGGTAATCGTTGGGGTGATGTCGAAGCTTGCTTCGCCGAACGCGGCATAGTCCTTGTCGACGCGCTTTTGATCAGTCAACCACAGTGTGCCCGGCCGTCCGTTGACGGACAGCGCGGGGGCCAGGCCCGGCACGACATAATCCTGGAAAATCTCGTTGCTCTGGCGCTGATAGAACAACCCCGCAACGACCCGGAAGCGCTCGTCCTGTGGCGATGCGATGCGCAGTTCTTGGCTTATCTTGCGAAAATGGTCGGTCCCGACGATGAACTGGCGCGGGTCGATGTCATTGCCGGCACCATCCTCGAGATAGAAATAGCCTGCGAGGCCGCCAGAGGAAGCATAAAGCGAGTCATAGGCTTCCGAATAATCGGTATAGTCGCTGATCTGATATGTCTTGCGGTTGAGATAGGCGCCCGCATAGGTCAGGTCGAAATTGCCGATCTTACCCTCGATCGTCAGCGCCGCCTGCATGAACTTGTCGCGTCGCGCGTCGGGGTAGAAGCGCTGAACCTGCAGGTCGCCTACGCGTGGATCCTGCGCGAACGCGCCGTTGCTTTTCTGATTCTGATAAAGAACCGTCGGCGTCACGGTCCAATTGTCGTCGAGATCGACCTTCAACGCGGCGCGGCCGCCATAGATTTCGGCATCGTTGAAATTCTTTTTGACCAGTGCGGCGTTGTTGACGGTGATGCCGCCCGGCTGTGGTAGGAAGCTGCGCGTTCCCGCGACATTATCGATATATCCCGCGTTGCGCTGATACCAGCCGACCACGCGCAGCGCCACCATGTCACTGATCGGCGCGTTGATCATGCCATCCAGTCGGCCACCGATGCCGCCGCTCTTGACGCTGTTGATTTCGCCGTCGACGCGGCCTTCAAAACCGGCGGTACTGGGTTTGTTGGTGATGATGCGGATCGTGCCGGCCTGCGAGGAGGCGCCATAGAGCGTGCCCTGCGGCCCGGCGAGCGATTCGATGCGCGCGATGTCATAAATATGGACGTCAAGCGTGCCGCCGATCGTCGTCACCGGCTGTTCGTCCAGATAGACGCCGACACTGGGCAGTGAACCCGAATGATTGCCGTCGCCGCCGCTAGCGACGCCGCGCATATAGACCGTCGTTACGCCGGGCTGGCTCGACTGAAACGACACGCTGGGCAGCAGTTTCGAAAAATCTTCAAAATTGCTGATATTGAGCTGGTCCAGCTTTCTTGTGCTCAGCGCCTGGATACTGATCGGCACATTCTGCAGATTTTCCTCGCGCTTTTGCGCGGTCACGACGATTTCGTCGTCATATTTGCTGTCGGCGGCTTCCTGGGCCAGCAGCGGAGCCGATGACAATATGCTGCCCGACAAGGATGCCAAGAGCAACGCGCGGTGAGATAAGCGAACCGACATAGAACCCCCCCTGTTGATCGCGCGCGGGTGTTGCAGCGTAGCGATACACGAAGTTTCACCTATTTTGCCGCGTCGTCAATCGACGCCGATGGGGAATAGTCTGCCAAACGACGGTTTCGCAGAGAGTATGGCAAAATTGCCACAATTGGATCAGCGCGTCGCAGGATATTGCGTCAGTGCCGGCCCCAAAGCATCTTTCAAAGGCTGGAGATGCGCCTCAACGGCCCGCCATTGGCCAACCCCGTCGCTGTTGATCGGGCGCCGGACCTGTTCCGAACTGGCCGTGCGGACGGCGCGGTCGTTGGCGTAGAAATGTAAACAAGCCTCTTCGAACGGCAGGTCCAGATAAGCGAGCAGGGCGCGCACTTCCGCTTCCAGATCGTCGATCAGCCGTTCATGGATCACGCGATGGATGCGGCCTGGCATGACATGGTCGAAGTGGTTCAGCAGATCGGTGTAGTCGGCATAATAGCGTCCCACGTCCGTCAGGCTGTAACTGAACGCCTGACCACGCGCGAAATGCTGTTTGAAGTTCGAAAAACAGCAATCCAGCGGGTGGCGTCGGGCGTCGATGATTTTCGCGCGGGGGAGGATCAGGTGGATGAAGCCGATGTGCAGCCAGTTGTTAGGCAGCTTGTCGATGTAAAAGGGCTTGCCGCTTTTGCGCTGAACGCTGGTGTCGCGCAGAAATTGTTCGCCAAGTGCCTTCGCGTCATCGGCGGTCAGTTTGGCGATGCCGCCCTGATTGCGCGCCGCGGCGAACAGCTTGGGGATGTCGGGCAGTTCCATCGTGCCCTCGACCATTGAATGGCTCGCCAATATCTGTTCGATCAGGGTCGATCCCGCGCGCGGCATACCGATGATGAAGATTGGATCGGGAATATCGGCGCCAAAATTGAGGCGCGCCTCGAAAAAGGCGGGGACATAAAGACTCTTGGCATGATCGACCGCTGCCCGCGTTTGATCTGCGTCATAGTCGATCTGCGTCTTTCTCAGCGCGTTGCCATTGGCATAGTGATGAAAGGCCGAGTCGGGCGCGCGGCGATCCTCATGGGCTTTGCCGAGCGCAAAATGCAGGTGGAAGCGGTCGGTGATGGGGAGGTCGGGCTGGTCGAGCGCGGCCAGCATCGTGGCGACATCAGCCTCGTCGAATGCGACGGTCTTGAGGTTAGCGAGGCTCCACCACACTTCCCCCAGCGTCGGTGCCAGCATCAGCGCCTGACGATAGGCGGCGACCGCATCTGCCTGCCGCCCCACCGTTTTCAGCATGTGCCCGTAGGACATCCATATCTTGGGCTGTTTGGCGAATTGCCGCAGCACCTGGTCGTACAGCGCAAGAGCTTCGTCGAACTCACCGACCCGTCCAAGCGCCGCGGCCTTCAGATTGGCATGCATCAGATTGTCGGGGTCGATTTGTTGCAACAGCTCCAGTTCTTCGACTGCTTCGCTCGATTTGCCCTGTCGATGCAGAACCATTGCCAGATTGGACCGCGCCGCGCCGAAATCGGGCGCGATTTCAAGCGCGCGGCGCAGCAGGTTTTCGGCGTCGCGATAGCGTTCGATGCGAGCTGCCAGTTCGGCCAGCATGCGGATCGCGGCGACATCGAAGGGATCGCGTTTAAGCTGCGCCTTCAGCAGCGGCTCGGCGTCGTGCAGGCGGCCTTCGTAAAGCGCGAGGGCGGCCTCCATCATCTGGGGGTTGGCCAGTGCTTGCGCGATGGATTGCCGGGCCGGGTCGATCGCCACCCGTTCAGCTCTTGCCCGCGCGGGCCTTTGCCACCGCCCGTTTCAACCCGTCATAGCCGATCTGTCCTTGCAGCAGTTGGTCGCCGATGATCCAGGTCGGGGTGGCGTTGAGTTGCAACTGGGTCGCGATCGCGAGGTTGCTGTCGATTTCGCGCTGGAACAGGGCTTCGTTCGCGGTTGCGTCGGCGGTGCCGTCGGTGACGACGCCGACCCGGTTGGCGACGGCGGCGATCACCGGCTTGTCGAGCGATCCGGCGGCGAACATCGCGTGGTGGAAGGCGTCATATTTGCCCTGCCGCGCGGCGGCGAGCGCCATCAGCGCGGCATCGCGGCTTTGCGGCGCGATGATCGGCAATTCGCGGAACACCACCTTTACCCGCCGGTCCTCGCGGATCAGCCGATCGACGTCGGGCACGCTCGCGCGGCAAAAGCCGCAGGCATAATCGGTAAAGACGACCACGGTGACGTCGCCGTCGGCGTTGCCCGCCCAGGCACCGGCATAGGGTTTTTCCAGCGCCGGTCGAATCGCGTCGATCGCCTTGCTGATCTCTCCGTTTCGCTGTGCTTCCAGCGCCTCGGGAATGATTTGCGGGTTCGCCTTGATATAATCGGCGACGATCGTTTCGACGTCGCTCTTGCTCATGCCCCCGCCCAGGCGGCCGCCAAGCCAGAACACCATCGCGAGCAGGATGATGCCGCCAAGGCCGATCGCCCAGCTGCGCGTCGATACGCCGTCCATTCCCATCCCCTTAACCTGCGGCAGCCGTGCCGACGACATCGCTTTGGCGCCCGCAGCCTGTGCCGCCGTCGGCGGTACGTGCGGCGATCGGTCGTCGTCCTGTGCAGCCATCGCCAACGGCGCCCTTGCCGCGGCCATCGCCGCATCGCCCGCGAACAGCGGCAGGTCGGGCGCGCCGCTTTCGCTCGTCCGCGCGGCGGCGGCTTCCTCTCGCGCCAGCAATTGTTCCAGGCCCGACGGCGGCGGCGTCAATTCCTCGCGGGGGGCGGGGCGCAGCTTGGTCGCGGCGTCGCCGATGCTGTCGCGCAGGCTTTCGGTGCCGGCCTTGGCCATGTTGCCGACCCCGGCCCTGGTCTTGCCCGCCACCTCTCCGATCCCGCGACCGGCTTCGCTCGACAGCTTTGCGACCTTTTCGCCCAGCGCCATTTTTTCCCATGTCTCGCCGCCCGCTTTGGCGGCGGCGCGACCGGCCTGTGCCGATCCGCGCCCGGCCGCGCGGGCGGCATGGGCGGTCAGCGCCGCGGCCTTTGCGGCGAAGGCGCGCGAACGGCGCGGGATTTCCATCGCCTCGATGCGCGCGGGAATGTCGGCGCGCTCGCCGATACGGATCGTCCAGTCGGCAAAGGCGCTGGCGCCTTCCTGCAACGCGCGCCACAGATTGGCGGCACCGGTCTTCCACCGATCCGATTTCGCCATGGGTCCATGGGTGGGCCGGTCGCTGGCCGAATAGCGCGACAGGTCGATGCCGACCGGCGGCGTGTCGCGCGGCTTGGCCAAACCTTCGTCAAAGGTCGCCGTCGGCGGGGGCGCCGGCTGCGACGGCGGCGCGGGATCGCGCAGCCAGGGCTGGTAATAATCGTCTTTCTTGTCAGTCACTTCTTGCCCTCGAGCATTGCCTGTCCGCAACGCAACGCCCCTATATTCAATCGAAACTAACGCCGTTTGCGCCCGCGTTCCACCTCGGCGCGAGCCACCAGCGAAATATCCTGTGCACGGATCCAGTCGGGCGAGCCCTGCGGCAGGCCCTGCATCGCGGCTTCGGCATTACGCAGCGCGAGCGCCGCCTGTCTACCCTCCAGGCTGTAACGCTCCGCCGAGGCGAGCGCCGCGCGCGGTTGATCGCCCTTGTTCGCATAGACGATGCCAAGCTGATACCAGGCGAAGGGGTTTTGATTGTCGAGCGCGACCGCGGTTTTCAGCACCTGTTCGGCTTCGGCGAAATTGGCCGGGTCCTCGGTCGCGATCAGCGCGTGGCCCAGCGTCGCGCTGATCAGCGGCTGCGACCGGGAATTGAGCACCGCCTTGCGCAGCGCGGGAATCGCGTCCTTTGGACGTCCCGATTCGAGCAGCACCTGACCCTCCAGTTCCAGGAAATAGGGGTCGTTGGGGTCGATGGCCAGCAGCCCCTCGACCTCCGACAGCGCCTTTTGCGGATAGGCGCTTTTGTGCCAGGCATAGGCGCGGGCATAGCGCGCGGGGATGCTGGAATTGCTTTCGGGGAATTTGCGCAGCGTCCGTTCGGGCTCGGTCATGAATCCCGACAATTTCGCCTTGATGCGCTGAAACCGTTTTTCGATCGCGGCATCGGCGGGCTTTTGCCACGCCGGGTCGATGACATAGACTTCGCGCAGCGCCTGGATGCGGTCGCCCGACATCGGATGGGTGCGGCCATAGGTCTGATCGTCGTCCTGTTTGACGCCGTAGCGAAATTCCATGTTCTGGAGTTTCTTGAAAAAGGCGAGGCTGCCGCGTCCGCTGATCCCCGCCTTGGCCAGATATTGCGCCCCGGCGGCGTCGGCGGTCGATTCCTGCACCCGCGAAAAGGCAAGCATCTTGCCCAGTGCGGCCTGTTGCCCAGCCATCATGATGCCCATGCCGGCTTCACCACCCCCGGCGGCGATCGCGGCGGCGCCCAGCAACAGGCTGAGCAGCGAGATATTCGTCGCCTTGCTGTACCCTTCATTCGCGCGAATGGCGTGGCCGCCCATCACATGGCCTAGTTCGTGGGCGAGGACGCCCTGCACCTCCTCGGCGCTGTCGGCGGCCTCGATCAGCCCGCTAAAGACATAGACATCCTGGCTGCCGGCGACAAAGGCGTTGAGGCTGCGGTCGCCCAGCAGGTGGACGCGGACCTGTCCGGCTTTCAACCCCGCCGCGACCAGCAACGGGTCCATCATGTCCTGAAACAGCGCCTCTGTCTCGGCATCGCGCAGGATCGATTGCGCCATCGCCGGGCGGATGGCGATGGAAAATATCGCGAGCAATGTCAGCGCGATACGAAAAATTAGGCGCAGCCGTGGCGGCCCGAACGCGGGTTGGCGCGGGGGAGCGGTCATCGCCGTTTCTCTTGCGCCGTGCGCCTGAACCCCGAATGAAGCCATGGAAGGCTTATTGGGGTCCAGCACGCGCGGACGCAAGGACAGCTTGCGATTTCTGCGACAAGAGGCCGTCGCCGGGCAATGATCGGCCGACCGCTCGACCGCCCGATCAGTTACCGAATGTACGCTGCCACCAGCCGCGGCGCGGTTCTCCGTCGGGGCTGCTTTCCTCTTCGCCATCGGCGGCGACCGGCTCGGCCTCGCGCGTCGCTTCGGGAGCGGCTTCGGCGGCAACCGCCTTTTTGGCGCGGCTTGCGCGCTTTTTCGGCGCGGGCTTTGGGGGCTCGGCTTCCGGTTCGGGCGCGGCGTCGGCGACCGGTGCCGCCTCGACCGCTTCCGTCGCAGCGGCGGCTTCGGCTTCGGCTGCTGCCGCTGCCTTGGTCTTGCGTGGCGCGCGCTTGCGCTTCGGCTTTTCCTCGGCGGCGGGCGCTTCGTCGGCGGCGGGTTCGGGGGCCACGGGTTCGGCGGTTTCGATCACCTCGGCCGGAGCTGCTTCGGCCGGACCCGCTTCGGCTTCGGTGGCGGCATCCGCTGCGTCAGCCTTTTTGCGGCCGCGCCCACCCCGGCGGCGGCGCGGCTTGGCTTCTTCCTGCTCGGCGTCCTGCTCGGCAGCGACCTCGGCGGGCGCCTCGGCAACGTCGCCCTCGTCACCCGCTTCGGCTTCAGCTTCGGGCGCGTCGCCTTCGCGATCCTCTCTGCCTTCGCCATTTTCACCGCCTTCTTCGTCGCGGCGTCCGCGGCGTCCGCGGCGGCGGCGGCGGCGGCGTTTGCGTCCGTCGCCATCGCCTTCGCTGTCGCCTTCCTCGCGTTCGCGCGCGCGGGCGGGCCGTTCGTCGCCGGCGTCCTCTTCGGTTTCTTCTTCTTCCTCTTCGGGGAAGTCGTCGTCGTCTTCATCCTCGATCGGCGCGATCGGGGCAAAGCTGCGGCGGGCGATCGGCGGCGGACCGCTGACCTCGACCGCCATGCGCGCGCCCTCCGTCTCGCCGTCGGGCAGGATTTCGACCGTGACGCCGTATAGTTCCTCGATCTCGCGCAGTTCGCGGCGCTTTTCGTTGAGCAGGTAGAAGGTCGCTTCCTGGCTTGCGCGCAGGGTGATCTTGTTGCCCTTGCCGCGCGCGGCTTCCTCTTCGATCAGGCGCAGCGCGCTGAGGCCCGCCGAACTGGCGGTGCGGACAAGCCCGGTGCCTTCGCAATGCGGGCAGGGGCGCGTCGAGGCTTCGAGAACGCCGGTGCGCAGCCGCTGGCGGCTCATCTCCATCAGGCCAAAGCCCGAGATGCGGCCGACCTGAATCCGCGCGCGGTCGTTTTTCAGCGCATCCTTCATCGCGCGCTCGACCTTGCGGACGTTCGAGCCATGATCCATGTCGATGAAATCGATCACGACGAGGCCGGCCATGTCGCGGAGGCGAAGCTGGCGCGCGATTTCATGCGCGGCCTCAAGGTTGGTGCTGACCGCCGTCTGCTCGATATTATGCTCGCGCGTCGAACGGCCCGAGTTGATGTCGATCGACACCAAGGCCTCGGTCGGATTGATCACCAGATAGCCGCCCGATTTCAACTGGACGACGGGATTAAGCATCCCCGCCAACTGATCCTCGACGCCGTAACGCTGATAGAGCGAGACAGGGTCCGCATATTGCTTCACCCGGCGCGCGTGGCTGGGCATCAACAGCTTCATGAACTGCTTGGCGGCCTTATAGCCCTCGTCGCCCTCGACCAGGACTTCCTCTATATCCTTGTGATAGATGTCGCGGATCGCGCGCTTTACCAGGTCGCTGTCCGAATGGATCAGCGCCGGGGCCGAACTGCCCAGCGTGTTTTCGCGAATTTCGTCCCACAGGCGCGCGAGATAGTCGAAGTCGCGCTTGATCTCGACCTTCGTGCGGCTCATCCCCGCGGTGCGGACGATGCAGCCCATCGTCGGCGGCAGCGCGAGTTCGTCGATCATCGCCTTCAGCTTGCGGCGATCGGCGCCGTTCGAAATCTTGCGGCTGATCCCGCCGCCATGCATCGTGTTCGGCATCAGCACGCAATAGCGGCCGGCGAGCGAAAGATAGGTGGTGAGCGCCGCACCCTTGTTGCCGCGTTCTTCCTTGACGACCTGGACCAGCATCACCTGACGGCGACGGATGACGTCCTGAATCTTGTAACGGCGGCGCAGCGACATGCGGTTTTCGCCGTCCTCGTCGTCATTGCGGCGGCTGCGCCCACGGCCACCCTTGCGATTGTTGTTGCCGCGCCCACGGCCACGCCCGCGGCGGTCGCCACGGCCGCCCTTGGCTTCTTCCGAGCCCTCGGCCCCATCTTCGGCATCGCCGTTTTCGGCGTCGCCATCTTCATGGTCGTGATCATGGTCATCGTCGCGATCGGCGTGGCTGTCGCCATGCTCGTCCTCGTCATGATATTCGACGTCGGCGACATCGCCTTCCAGCTCGTCAAGGTCTTCCTCGGCGCGCTGGGCGGCGGCGGCGGCATGTTCCGCCTCTTCGCGGAGCAGGGCTTCGCGATCTTCCTTTGGAATCTGGTAATAGTCGGGGTGGATTTCGCTGAACGCCAGAAAGCCGTGGCGATTGCCGCCATATTCGACGAAGGCCGCCTGAAGCGACGGTTCGACACGGGTAACCTTGGCCAGATAGATATTGCCCTTGAGCTGCTTATGCTCGGCGGACTCGAAATCAAACTCCTCGATGCGATTTCCCTTGGTGACCGCGACCCGGGTTTCTTCCCGGTGCCGCGCGTCGATCAACATGCGCGTGGTCATTGGTAACACTCCAAGCGCGCTTTGGCGCGCCATCAAAAAATCCCGCGAACCTGCCCGAGGGCGGGCCGCGGCGGATATGGGTGAAAAGAAAAAAGACGTTATTGCCGTGGGGGGCCTGCGTCCGGTCGTGGACGCGCATGCGGTCCGCATATCCGGCGACGGCCGGGGCGAAAGCGCCCGCGTCGGGATATGAAGAGGGCATGGCAAGCCTCATGCGGCATCAACCTGTTGCGGGATGAGCGGATGGGCAGGGCGGGCGTCATGCGAACGCCCCGACTGTCCGGTCAACCGGGTGAACCGACGGCAGGTCGTCCTTCCCCGCATGTCCGGCGCCAAGGCGGCCATGTTCCGCGGATTCGCGGAGCAGGCCTTCCCCTCAAAAGGCCGGACGGCACCGGGAACGACACCGTCAGTGATCATGTGCTAGCATCGGCATGTGCCGACGGCAACTGTCACGACCATAGAAAGATAGGATCGCGCGAACCTGTTGCAAGAAAGACGCGCGACGCCGAACATGTTGAATCGCCGGTTAACCTTGCCGGTTGACGCGCATTTGACGCGCGATGGCTAATTTCCGGTTCATGACATTCCGTCGCCGGGGGCCTCATGTTTTCGAATAAGCACTGGACCAGTGCGCGCGCTGGGCGGCATAGACGGGCCATGGGCCTTTTGCTCGTCCTGTTCGGCATCATCGCGTCCCCCTCGGCTGTGCTGGCGGGGCAGATCGGCGCGGTCGAAATCACCGAATCGGAAATCACGCTGCGTTTCGACGGCCTTGTCGCCGGAGCCTCGTCCTTCATGCTCGCCGGTCCCGACCGCATCGCGCTCGACATCGCGGGCGCAGAGGTCGGCCGTTCGCCGCAAGGCATGGGCCTGGTCCGCGCCGTGCGACAGGGCCAGCCGAGCGCCGACACGGCGCGCGTCGTGCTCGACCTTGTCCGCCCCGCCATCGTCGCCGATGCGCGGTTCGCCGCCGACGGGCGCAGCATGTCCTTTCGCCTGCAACCCGTGTCGGCCAGCGAGTTCGAACGGGCGTCGCGCAGCCCGCGCGCGCGGTTGCACCCCCCCGCCGGTTTTCGCGCGAAGCCGCCCGAAAAGCGGTACAGCGTGACCGTCCCGATCGGAAAGCCAAGGCCCGCGGTGGCGTTGCCGCGCATCGAGGGGCCGGGCAACGCTCGCTTGCCGCTGGTGGTGATCGACGCCGGCCATGGCGGGCACGACCCCGGCGCGATCAGCCCGCACAGCGGACGGCATGAAAAGGACATCACCCTGTCGCTCGCGCGCGCGATCCGCGACGATCTGTTGTCGTCGGGCCGGGTGCGCGTCGCACTGACCCGCGCCGACGACCGCTATCTGGTGCTGGAGGAACGATTCGGGATCGCCCGGCGGCTGAAGGCCGATCTGTTCATTTCGGTCCACGCCGACGCGGCCGAGAATCAGGCCGCCAGCGGTGCGTCCGTCTATACGCTGTCAGAGGTGGCGTCCGACCGCGAGGCCGCACGGCTCGCGGCGCGCGAGAACAAGGCGAATATCATCAACGGCGTCGATCTGGGCGCGCACAGCGGCGATGTATCGTCGATCCTGCTCGACCTGACGCAGCGCGAAACGATGAATGTCGCGTCCGATTTTGCCCGGCTGCTGCAACGCGAGGCGAGCGATACGGTCAAGTTCCGCACCAACGCGCATCGCTTTGCGTCCTTTGTGGTGCTGAAGGCGCCCGATACGCCATCGGTCCTGTTCGAAACCGGATTCATCTCGAACAAGGACGACGGCGCGTTTCTTGCCTCGGCAGACGGGCAAAAAAAGGTCGCGCGCGGGGTGCGCGACGCGGTTCAGATCCATTTCGCGCGGCAGATCGCGGCGCGCTGAATCCCCTGTCAGGCCCTTTTCGCGGACGCCTGCCGCCTTGCCGCAACTATGCTTCCCTTTCGACGACACAGGCTCTAGAGGCGGGGGAATATGGTCGCCGACAGTCCGCCCAACCTCCGCCTGCGCCTGCGCCGCGACGGCAATGCCGTCATCGCATGGTTTCGCGACATGTGGACGCGGCGCTGGTTCCGCTGGCTGGGCTATCTGGCGCTGGCGGGCCTTTTGTGCCTTGCGCTCATGTGGGCGTTGTTCGCGCGCGATCTTCCCTCGGTCGACCAGTTGCGCGACTATGAACCGCCGCTGCCGACGATGGTTCGCGATGGCGAGGGCAAGCCGGTCCACAGCTATGCCCGCGAACGGCGCGTTCAGCTTGAATATAGCGAATATCCCCAGCTTCTTGTCCGCGCCTATCTGGCGGCGGAGGACCGCACCTTTTTCAGCCATGGCGGCATCGATTATCCGGGGATCGCCAGCGCGATCGTCACCAATCTCAGCAACAGCGGCCGCCCGATCGGCGCGTCGACGATCACGCAGCAGGTGGCCAAGAATCTGCTGCTGACCAACGAGGTCAGCTATACCCGCAAGATCCGCGAGGCGATCCTGGCGATGCGGATCGAGGATGCGCTGACCAAGGAACAGATTCTCGAACTCTACCTCAACGAAATTCCGCTCGGTCGCCGCAGTTTCGGCGTTCAGGCGGCCAGCCGGGCCTATTTCGACAAGGACGTCGACCAGCTTCAGCTTCATGAAATGGCGTTTCTGGCCATCCTGCCCAAGGCGCCCGAAACCTATGGTCGGGCGCGCAACGCCGAAAAGGCGATGGCGCGGCGCAATTTCGTGCTCGACGAAATGTATCGCAACGAATGGATCACCGCGGGGCAGCGTGACGCGGCAAAGGCGATGCCGCTTGGCCTGACCGACACCGGCAATCGCGCGGTCGCGCAGGTCGGCGGCTATTATATGGAAGAGGTCCGGCGCCAGTTGATCGCCCAGTTCGGCGAAACCGCCGAGGACGGGCCGCTCAGCGTCTATGGCGGCGGCCTGTGGGTCCGCACGCCCTATGACGGCAAGATGCAGCAGGGCGCGACGATGGCGCTGCGCAAGGGGCTTCAGCGGTATGACGCGGGCAAGGGCTGGTCGGGGCCGATCGCGACGATCGAGGCCGACGACCAATGGCAGAGCCGCCTGGCGTCCAGCTTTATCGGCATCGATTACGACAATTGGCGGGTCGCGGCGGTGCTGTCCAAATCGGCGGGCGCGGCGCGCATCGGCTTTGCCAATGGCGATACCGCGACGCTGCCCGCGAGCGCCGCGACGCTCGCCTATCGCAAGACCGGCGGCAGCGCCTTTTCGGCGATGCGCCCCGGCGACCTGATCGTCGTCAAATCGGCGGGCGGCGGCAGCTATGCCCTGCGCAACATTCCCGAGGTGTCGGGCGGCATGGTGGTTGAAAGCCCGCATTCGGGCCGCATCTATGCGATGCAGGGCGGATTCGACGTCCGCCTGTCCCCGTTCAATCGCGCGACACAGGCCGAACGCCAGCCGGGATCGACGATCAAGCCCTTTGTCTATGCCGCCGCGCTCGACAATGGCATGACCCCGGCGACGATGATCGTCGATGGGCCCTTCTGCGTCTATCAGGGTGCCAGCCTGGGCAATAAATGCTTTCGCAATTTCGGCGGCGGCGGATCGGGCGAACATACGATGCGCTGGGGCCTGGAACAGTCGCGCAACCTGATGACGGTGCGCGCCGCGAGCCAGGTCGGCATGGAACCGATCGTCGAGATGATCGACACGATGGGCATCGGCAAGCATGAACCCTATCTGTCGACCGCGCTGGGCGCCGGAACGACGACGGTCGAAAAGATAACAAATGCCTATGCGATGCTCGCCAATCACGGCCGCCAGCTCAAGCCGCGGGTGATCGACTATGCACAGGACCGCCGCGGCAAGGTGATCTTTCCCGCAAAGTGGAAACCGTGCGAGGGTTGCAACAAAAAGGATTGGGACGGCCGCCCGATGCCGCGCTTTGCCAAGTCGGGCAAACAGTTGATGGACCCCATCACCGCCTATCAGGTCGTCCACATGCTGGAAGGCGTCGTCCAGCGCGGCACCGCGGTCCGGCTGCGCGACCTTGGCGTGCCATTGTTCGGCAAGACGGGGACGACCACGGGGCCGAACGATGTCTGGTTCGTCGGCGGCACCCCCGACGTGATCGCGGGCATGTATATCGGTTTCGACCAGCCGCGCAGCATGGGCGGCTATGCGCAGGGCGGCAGCTATGCCGCGCCGATCTTCAAGGATTTCGCGATCGCGGCGCTCGCCGATCGCCAGCCGGTTCCCTTTACCGCGCCAAAGGGTGTGCGGATGGTGCGGATCGATCGCCAGTCGGGCCGCCGCGTCTATGGCAGTTGGCCGGGCACCGACCCCAAGGCGTCGATCATCTGGGAAGCGTTCAAGCCCGAAAGCGAACCGCGCCGGACGATTCGCGAAGACGAGATCAAGCCGATCAAGACGCCGAAGCGGGAAGCGGCGCCGACCCAGCGCGGCGGGGCAGGGCGCAGCGACAGCGATTTCCTCGACGACCGGGGCGGCATCATCTGACGCCGCGCACCGCCTTCCCCTCTGGCGTTTCAGGCCGTAAGGGCAGGGTCATCATATTTCAGGAGCAACACCATGCGCGCCGAAGCGCAGGATCATATTGACAAGATTGGCGCCGCGCTGGCGCTGCTGCGCCGCTTTCTCGACTGGGACCGCGCGGTGCGGCGGCTCGACGAACTGAACGCCAAGGTCGAGGACCCGACGCTGTGGAACGACGCCCGGGCGGCGCAGGAGGTCATGCGCGAACGCCGCCGGCTGGACGAAGCGATCACCGCGACGCGCGCGATCGAAACCGAATGCGCCGACACCGCCGAACTGATCGAACTGGCCGAGATGGAAGGCGACGAGGCGATGGTCGCCGAGGCGATCGCCGGCCTGGCGACGCTCGCGGCGCGGGCCGAAGAGGACAAGATCAAGGCATTGCTGGCGGGCGAGGCCGACGGCAACGACTGCTATATTGAGGTTCATGCCGGGGCGGGCGGCACCGAAAGCCAGGACTGGGCCGAAATGTTGCAGCGTATGTACAGCCGCTGGGCCGAAAAACGGCGCATGAAGGTCGAACTGGTCGAATATCAGGCGGGCGAGCAGGCGGGCATCAAATCGGCGACGATGCTGGTCAAGGGCGAGAACGCCTATGGCTATGCCAAGACCGAAAGCGGCGTCCACCGCCTGGTCCGCATTTCGCCCTATGACAGTTCGGCGCGGCGCCACACCAGCTTTTCGAGCGTCTGGGTCTATCCGGTCATCGACGACAATATCGACATCGAGATCAACGAAGGCGACCTGAAGATCGATACCTATCGCGCATCGGGCGCGGGCGGGCAGCACGTCAACACCACCGATTCGGCGGTGCGCATCACGCACATCCCGACCGGTATCGTCGTCGCCAGCCAGAATGACCGGTCGCAGCACAAGAACCGCGCGACCGCGATGGGGATGCTGAAGGCCCGAATGTACGAGGCGGAGCTGCAAAAGCGCGAGGCCGCCGCATCGGGCGAATATCAGGCAAAGACCGAGATCGGATGGGGCCACCAGATCAGATCCTATGTCCTGCAACCCTATCAGTTGGTCAAGGATCTGCGGACCGGCGTGACATCGACCGCGCCCGGCGACGTGCTCGACGGCGCGCTCGACCCCTTCATGGCGGCGGCGCTGTCGCAGAAGGTGACAGGCGAAAAGGTCGACGTGGAAGACATCGATTGATGAAACGCGCGGCCGTCGTCCTGCTGGCGCTCATGCCGCTGCTGACCGGCTGCAACGCGCCGTGGAGCGACAGCGGCGACCGGGCGAAGACCGCGCGCGATTTCCCGCCCGCCGACCGGCCGGTGGCGCCGACAGTATCGACGAACTGGTCGACCGAGGAAGCCCGCGACCGCGTCAACGAAGCCGACGACGTGATGGATTCGTCCGACGTCCGCCCCGGCATGACGGTCGCCGACATTGGCGCGGGCGACGGATATTATACCGTGCGGCTGGCGCAACGGGTCGGCGCGGGCGGGCGCGTGCTGGCGCAGGACATCATGCCCGAAGTGATCGAGCGGCTGGCCGACCGCGTCGGGCGCGAGCGGCTGGACAATGTGTCGCTGAAACTGGGCGCGGTCGACGATCCGCGCCTGCCCGCCGCCAGTTTCGACCGTATCTTCATGGTCCATATGTATCATGAGATCGGCGAGCCCTATGCTTTTCTGTGGCGGCTGCGCCCCGCGCTGCGCAAGGGCGGCCAGGTGCTGGTGGTCGATGGCGACCGCCCGATCGCGCAGCATGGCACGCCGTTCCGCCTGCTCGTCTGCGAGTTTGAGGCGGTGGGGTACAAGCTGCTGTCCTATGACGAAAAGCAACATGCTGGCGGCTATCTCGCGCGCTTCGTGCCCGACGGAAAGCGCCCCGACGCGGACCAGATCACGGTCTGCGACAGTCCCTAGGGTCAGCGTCTAATAGACGATCAGCCGGTCGTCGGCGCCGATGTCCGCTATGAAACTGACCAGCCCCGCGGCGCGAACATGCTGCGCGAGTTCGGTGGCGGTCATGCCGGTCAGCGCCATGCCCGACTGACAGACGAACAGCGCGACACCCATCGCCGCCGCTTCGTCGACCAGCCATGCCAGATCGGGCAGCCCCGCGGCGCGGCGGTCCGCATCGCCGGCAAAGGATATGGGCGCGCGCAGCAATGCCGCGGCCTCGCCCTGAAGGAAGATGCGGACCCGCCGCCCCAGCGCCGCCGCCGCCATCCCCGCTTCGAGCGCGGCGTAAAAGCGCCGCCCCTCGGCGTCCGCGACGATGATGTTCAGGGCTGGCATATCGGGCATGACGGATCCTGCGGCACCGCGACTTCGCGCCAGCGCCGGTCGAGCATATCGACGATCGCGAGGCGGCCGGTCAAGGGCGACCCCAGCCCGGTCAGCGCCCGCACCGTTTCCAGAGCCGCCATCGTCCCGATCATCCCGGCCAGCGCGCCCATCACGCCGGTTTCGGCGCAGTTCACCCCCTCGCGATCGGGGGCGCCGCCGACCAGGCAGGCGTAACAGGCCTGCCCCGCGCGCCAGCCTTCGTACAGCGCGACCTGCCCCTCGAACGCCCCGATGGCGGCGCTCAGCAAGGGAATGCGCAGCGCGACGGCGGCGCGGTTGGCGGCAAGGCGCGTATCGAAATTGTCGCAGCCGTCGAGAATCAGGGTCGCGCCGCCCAGTAGCGTTTCGGCGTTGGCATCCGCCAGCCGATCGACGATCGCGGCGACATCGACATGCCGATTGATCCGCCGGGCCGCGTCGGCGGCGACCATGGCCTTGGACGCACCAATATCGGCGTCGCTGAACAGCGGTTGCCGCTGAAGATTCGATAGTTCGACGCGGTCATGGTCGATGATCGTCAGCCTGCCCACGCCCGCCGCCGCCAGATAGGTAATCGCCGGACAGCCGATCCCGCCCGCGCCGATGATCGCGACATGCGCCTGTTTCAGCTTTGCCTGCCCCGATCCGCCAAAGGCCGGCAGGATGATCTGGCGCGCGTACCGGTCGAGTTCGGCGTCGCTGAGCACTAGTCGCCCGGACGGCGCAGCTTGATCGCCGACAGCGAGGCAAGGCCTGCCGCATCCCCGCTTTCATCGACGGCGTCGCTTTCGATCCCGGTCGATCCAAAGCCGCCCGCGCCGCGTTCGGTTTCGTCCAGCGCCGTCACTTCGGCGAACCGCGCACGCTGAACCGGCGCGGGCACAAGCTGGGCGATCCGGTCGCCGCGCCTTACCTCGAAACTTTCGTCGCCCAGATTGGCGAGGATCACCTTTACCTCGCCGCGATAGTCGCTGTCGATCGTGCCGGGGGTGTTGAGGCAGGTTATGCCATGTTTGAGCGCAAGGCCCGATCGCGGCCGCACCTGCACCTCAAAACCCGGCGGGATCGCCATCGCAAAGCCAGTCGCGACGGCGTGCCGGGTGCCGGGCCGGATCGTCAGCGATTCGGCCGCGACCACATCCATCCCCGCCGCGCCGTCGCTGGCATAGGCGGGCAGGGGCAGGCCGCCGCCATTGGGCAGGCGCTGGATCCGGATTTCAATCGGCGTCAATCGGGACACGCGCATCGAGTTCATCGGCGATCTTTTCCATCAATTTGCGGGCGACGGCTTCCTTGGGCAACCGGTCCCAACTGTCTACGCCGCCTTTGCTAACGATATGCACGCGATTCGTCTCGCCCCCCATCGGGTCGGCGGCGACATCGTTGGCGACGATCCAGTCGCACCCCTTGCGGTCCAGTTTCGCCTGGGCGTGATCCAGCACGTCGTTGGTTTCGGCGGCAAAGCCGATCAACAGCGGCGGGCGGGCGGGCGATTTGGCAAGACCGGCAAGAATGTCGGGATTTTCGGCGAGTGCGAGCGGAGCGATCGCGCCGCTGCCGTCCTTCTTGATCTTTTGCGCGGCGGTGTCGGCGGCGCGCCAGTCGGCGACGGCGGCGACCATGATCGCGGCATCGACCGGCAGCCCCTGCGCGACTTCGGCCGCCATCTCGCGCGCCGTTTCGACATCGACGCGGATCACGCCGGGCGGGGTCGGCAATGCAACGGGTCCGGCGATCAGCAGCACCTCTGCCCCCGCCTCGGCGGCGGCGGCGGCGATGGCAAAGCCCTGCTTCCCGCTCGACCGGTTGGCGATATAGCGCACCGGATCGATCGGTTCATGCGTCGGCCCGGCGGTAATCAGGATGCGGCGACCGTGCAGCGGGCGATGATCGGCGGCCGCGAAATCGGGCTGGCCGGTCAGCGCGGCGGGCGCGCCGGATGCGCCGAGCGCCTTGTCGATCGCATTCTTGATCGCGGCGGGTTCGGGCAGGCGGCCCGGCCCATATTCGCCGCACGCCATCTCGCCCTCGTCAGGATCGATCATGGTCACGCCGTCGCCGCGCAGGGTCGCGACATTGCGCTGCGTCGCGGCGTGCAGCCACATGCGGACGTTCATCGCGGGCGCGGCCAGCACCGGCTTGTCGGTCGCCAGCAGCAATGTCGTCGCCAGGTCGTCCGCCATGCCCGCCGCCATTTTGGCGAGCAGGTCGGCGGTCGCGGGCGCGACGACGACCAGGTCGGCCTCGCGGCTCAATTGGATATGCCCCATCTCGACCTCGTCCTTCAGGTCGAAGAGGCTGGTATAGACCTTGTTCTCGCTCAACGCGGCAAGGGTTAGGGGCGTCACAAACTGTTCGCCCGCGCGGGTCAGCACGCAGCGCACGACATAGCCGCCCTTGCGTAGCAGCCGGACAAGCTCGATCGCCTTATAGGCCGCGATGCCGCCGCCGATGATGAGCAGGATGCGTTTGGGCACCATCGTCAAACCCCCGTCAGCAACATGTCATGAGCGTCGGTAACGGCAAGGCTGCGGCGGTCAAGGTTCAACCCAGCCAGGTCAGCGCGGCCGCGCCCGCCGCGGCGCCGATCAGCGCGGTCAGCGCATAGCGCCACCAGCGCGATTTTTCACCGCTTTCCCACATCAAGGGGACGTCGGGCAGCGGCGGGGCGGGGGGCGCCCCGCCCTTTTTGGGAAGCTGTGCGTCGAGGCGGCGGATGATGTCGGGGATCAGCGCCAGCGTCCGGCCCTGTTCGCGCAGGCCGTCGGCAAGCGCCGCCTCCGGCCCCAGTTCGTCGCGGATCCATTCGCTGACGAACGGCCCCGAAACGTCCCACATGTTGATTTTCGGGTTGAGCATCGTCGCGACGCCTTCGACCATCACCATCGTTTTTTGAAGCAACAGCAGGTGCGGCTGCGTCTGCATGTCGAAATCGCGGGTGATCGCGAACAAGCCGTCGAGCATCTGGCCGACGCTGAGTTCGCTGACCGCCTTGCCGCGCATCGGTTCGCCGACCGCGCGCAGCGCCGTCGCAAATTCCTCGACGCTGTGATAATCGGGCACATATTGCGCCTCGAAATGGATTTCCGCGACGCGGCGGTAATTGCCGGTGGTCAGGCCATAGAGGATTTCGGCCAGCCAATATCGCGCCTGCCGGTTGATCCGCCCCATGATGCCGAAATCGACCGCGGCGATCGTGCCGTCGGCCTTCACGAACAAATTGCCCTGATGCATGTCGGCGTGAAAGAAACCCTCGGCGATCGCCTGGCGCAGAAAGGCGTTGACGAGGTTGGCCGACAGCGCCTCCATATCATGCCCGGCGGCGATCAGTTCGTCGCGGCGCGAAATCTTGATCCCGTCGATCCAGTCGAGCGTCATCACGCGCGACGCGGTGCGGTCCCAGTCGATCGCCGGAACCTGATAGGTCGGCACCCCGACCATGGCATCGGCCAGTTCGGATGCCGACGCCGCCTCGCGCCGCAGGTCGAGTTCGCGCAGCGTCCAGCGGCGGAAATTGGCGATCACCTCGCGCGGGCGCAGCCGCTTGGCTTCGCCGCCGAACGCCTCAAGGTGCGCGGCCGCCCATTCATAGGTTTCGATGT
Organism: Sphingopyxis sp.; assembly: GCA_030145715.1. Taxonomy (GTDB): domain Bacteria; phylum Pseudomonadota; class Alphaproteobacteria; order Sphingomonadales; family Sphingomonadaceae; genus Sphingopyxis. The sequence continues at coordinate 35,475 of JAIXHQ010000005.1, forward strand.
CGCGCGCGAATTGTTTGTCGATGCCGGGGCGGCGGACCTTGACGGCGACCGTGCGGCCGTCGGTCGTCACCGCGCGGTGGACCTGTGCGATCGATGCCGACCCGACAGGTTCGCGATCAAATTCGCTGTAAAGGCTTTCCAGCGGAACTTCGAACACCGCCTCGATTTCCTGGCGGATGCGTTCGAACGCGACGGGCGCGAGCGCGTCCTGCAGCGTGAGCAGATTATGCGCCGCGTCCTCGCCGACCAGGTCGGGCCGCGTCGCGAGCGTCTGGCCCAGCTTGACCGCCGCCGGGCCGATCGCCTGAAACGCCGCGGCATAGTCGGGCACCTTGGGCTGGATCGTCCCCAGCCGCGCGATCCGGCACAGGCGCTTGACCCCCGGCGGCGTCTGCGGCGCCGTTTCGATACCGCGCAGCGCCCCATGACGCGCGAGGACGCGGCCCCATTTCAACAGGCGAAGGATGTGGGTGAAGGGGCGGGTCAAGCTTTCCACCCGCTGTGGATCGCGACCAGCCCGCCCATGATCGGTTCGACCTTTACCGCAGTGAAACCCGCCTCGCGGATCATCCGGGCAAAGGCGGGCATCGGCGGAAAACGGCGGATCGATTCGATCAGATAGCGATAGCTGTCCTCGTCATCGGCGATCAGCTTGCCCAGCTTGGGCACCAGATGATGCGAATAGGCGTCATAGGCCTGTGCAAAGCCCGGCCATTCATTGGTCGAAAATTCGAGGCAGAAAAACCGCCCGCCATAACGCAGCACGCGGTGCGCTTCCTTTAACGCCGCCGGAATGTCGGTGACGTTGCGAATGCCGAAAGCGATGGTGTAGGCATCGAAAAACTGGTCGGGAAAGCTCAGCGTTTCGGCATTTTGTTCGGACCAGACCAGCGTGTCGATGCCGCGATCGGCCGCGCGTTCCATGCCGACGCCCAGCATGTCGGGATTGATGTCGGCCACCGTGATGCTGGCGCCGTGGCGTTCCATGCGAAAGGCGATGTCGCCCGTGCCGCCCGCCATGTCGAGGATCGTCTCACCCTCGCGCGGCTTGACCCGGCGCACGAAGCGGTCCTTCCAAAGCCGGTGCATACCGCCCGACATCGCATCGTTCATGATGTCATATTTGCGCGCCACCCGGCTGAACACTTCGCCCACCATCGCGGTCTTTTCGCCTGCGGGAACCTGGTCATAGCCAAAGCTGACGGTGTCGGGGGTGGCCATGGAGCGGTGCGCCTTTTGCGGGAGAAATTCTGTTGCGACGGCCTTTAGCCGGGCCTTGTCGTGCAAGCAAATGCCAGTTACCGCCACCGGTGAAATGCCCGAACTGCCCGAAGTCGAAACCACCGTCCGCGGCCTCGCGCCCTTTCTTCAGGGGCAGCGGCTGAACGTTGTCACCACCTTTCGCGCCGACCTGCGGCGCCCCTTTCCCGTCGACCTGGCCCAGCGGCTGACCGGCGCGACGGTGACGGGGCTGTCGCGCCGCGCCAAATATGGCGTCATTTCGACCGACCGCGACGATCATCTGATCTTTCACCTCGGCATGTCGGGGCGCTGGCGGACCGAGGGCGGCGATGCGGGAAAGCACGACCATCTGCTGATCGAAACGGGTGCGGGACACCGGCTGTTTCTGCACGACCCGCGCCGATTCGGATCGGTCGATCTGGTCAGCGGCGACCCGCTGACCCGCTTTCCGGCGTTTGTGACGCTTGGCCCCGAACCGCTGTCGGATGCGTTCGATGCCCGCTATCTGGCCGCGGCGCTCGCCGGGCGGCGCGCGCCGATCAAGGCGATGCTGCTCGACCAGACGCTCGTCGCGGGGCTGGGCAATATCTATGTCTGCGAGGCGCTGAACATGGCGCGCATCGCGCCAACGAAGCCCGCGACCGATGTGTCAAAGGCGAAACTCGCTATATTGGTGCCCGCGATCAAGCAGGTGCTGATCGCCGCGATCGCGGCCGGCGGATCGACCCTGCGCGATTTCCTCAGCCCCGAAGGCGATCTTGGCTATTTCGCCAAGGACTGGCGCGTCTATGGGCGCGAAGGCGAACGATGCGAATGCGGCGGCACGATCGCGCGGATCGTGCAGTCGGGCCGCTCGACCTTTTACTGCCCGAAATGCCAGCGGTAATGCCCGCACCGCGGCGCAATAGGCATTGACCAAAAGGGCCAAGCTGGCTATGCGCGCACCCTTCGAGCAGGGTCCGGGTTACCGGAACCGGCCGTATCCGGACATTGATTCGCCTCTTTGCGCGATTCGGCTGCTCCGGTGACGCTGCGCTCCGACTGACTTAGACCGTTTGGAAACCGAGGAATTTATGGCCAATACGCCGCAGGCAAAAAAGCGCATCCGCCGCAACACCGCGCGCACCATCGTGAACAAGAATCGCGTTTCGCGTATTCGCACGCTGGTGAAGAAGGTCGAGAACGCCGTTGCCGCCGGTGACAAGGATGCCGCGGCGACCGCGCTGAAGGCCGCCCAGCCCGAAATGGCGCGCGGCGTTGCCAAGGGCGTGCTGCACAAGAACACCGTGGCTCGCAAATTCTCGCGCCTGACCAAAAGCGTCAACGCGATCGCCTGATCATTCGTCCCGAAAGGGACCAGAAAGGACCCGTTGGCACCTTGCCCGCGGGTCCTTTTTTGCGTCCGATATTGTGACACTGCGATGGCAATAGTGTTGCAACGCGGTAAGTGACGGAATTACCGCGATTCGTTATTTGGTCTTGGCAATGTAACATTTAAGTATTTGAAAAAATGTCACAAAATGACAGTTTGGCGGGTTTCCGGCGCCTGTGATGAGTCAAGATTTTTATTTCAGTATTTTTACATCGAGCGCCTTGCTCGACTCGGTCGGCGCTGACTAGACAGGGTGCGTCGTCGGCCTTCGCCGGTGGCCGCCACATCGACATGATTCGCACTTCTTCGGGCCGTTGGTCCCGGGCAGGATGCCTGCGCTCTGCGCGGGCGACGATTCGGCGTGTGGGCGGGCCGCCCTGATCGTCCGGCGGCACGGGGACCTGAGGGGGCGGTACAGAGTGACAGAGAGCGGCAATCAGCATGGGCAAGACGCAAAGGGCGGAGCAATGAGCGGTGATGCCGCGGCGCTCTGGCCGCGCGTTGCCGAAGGGCTGCGCCGCGATCTGGGGGGCCGCACCTTTGACCATTGGCTAAAGCCGGTGCGCTTTGCCGATTATTGCACACTGTCGGGCGTGGTGACACTGGAAACCGTCAGCCGCTTTTCGGCCAATTGGATCAACGAACGTTTCGGCGACCGGCTCGAACTCGCGTGGCGGCAGCAACTGCCGGCGGTGCGCGGCGTGACCGTGCGCGGCGGCGCGGCGGCGGACGATCGGGCCAGCGCGCTGGCCGCATCGCCGATGCCGCGTTTCGACGCGCCGCTCGCCGCGCCGACCCCCGCCGCGAATCCGGCGCTGCTGGGTTTCGACCCGCGCCTGTCGTTCGACCGCTTCGTCGTCGCGCGCAGCAACATCCTGGCCGCCAATGCCGCGCGCCGCATGGCGATGGTCGAAGCGCCGCAGTTCAATCCGCTCTATCTCTGTTCGGGCACGGGGCAAGGCAAGACGCATCTGCTTCAGGCGATCGCACAGGATTATGCCCGCGCGCACCCGACCGCGAACATCATCCTGATGTCGGCCGAAAAATTCATGCTGGAATTCGTCGGCGCGATGCGCGGCGGCGACATGATGGCGTTCAAGGCGCGGCTGCGCGCCGCCGACCTGCTCCTCCTCGACGATCTGCAGTTCGTGATCGGCAAAAATTCGACGCAGGAAGAATTGCTGCACACGATCGACGACCTGATGACCGCGGGCAAGCGCCTGGTCGTCACCGCCGATCGCCCGCCCGCGATGCTCGACGGGGTCGAAGCGCGGCTGCTGTCGCGCCTGTCGGGCGGGCTGGTCGCCGACATCGAGGCGCCGGAGGATGATCTGCGCGAACGCATCATCCGCCAGCGGCTGGCCGCGATGCCGATGGTCGATGTGCCGGACAATGTCGTCGCCTATCTGGTCAAGCATTTCACCCGGAACATCCGCGAACTCGAAGGCGCGCTCAATAAGCTGCTCGCCTATGCCGCGCTGACCGGCACGACGGTCGATCTGACGCTGGCCGAGGACCGGCTGGCCGAAAATGTCCGCACCGCGCGTCCGCGCATCACGATCGACGAGATTCAGCGCGCCGTCTGTTCGCACTATCGGCTCGACAAGTCCGAAATGGCATCGAAGCGCCGCGTTCGCGCGGTCGCCCGCCCACGGCAGGTCGCGATGTATCTTGCCAAGGAACTGACCCCGCGTTCCTATCCGGAGATCGGGCGCCGCTTTGGCGGGCGCGATCATTCGACGGTGATCCACGCGGTTCGGACGGTCGAGGCGCTGCGCATCGCCGACAGCGAACTCGACGCCGAAATCGCCGCGATCCGGCGCAGCCTGCACGGCTGATCGACCCGGTTTGTGGGGGTTTTTCCTTCGTAAGCCGTTAGCCATTGGTCCCGCCGATGCAACGGCATAGCGTATGAAGGCGGGGCGGGATTCTCCCGTCCCACCCCGCTTCGCCGCTGTTCCCGAATCATAAATGAACGCGGAAAATCAATATATTCGCTCACGAAAATCGGCGTCGCGGACGGCGAAAAGACGTGGGCGAGGGCCAATGGCGTGCCTCGCCGGCCCTTCGCGGTGCCCGCGGCCGGGCGCAACCTCACCCTCCCTCAAGAGTTTCCATGTGCCAGAATGGGCCACGCCGAACGGCGGGGCGAACCGATCTTGATGAAGGAGTTGGATGATGGGTGCAGTTTCCAAAAGTTCCAGAATGATGCTGCTCGCGGCGATGCTCGCCGGGTCGGCGACCGTCGGCCTCGCCGCGCAGGAGCAGCAGGACCCGGGCGCGGACGGCGACGTCATGGCGACCGTATATGGGACGATCCCGCCGGCGTCTGAAATGACCAAGGGGCCGAAGGTCGAAGGCATTATTTCTGCCCGCAGCGAAGGACGGATTCAGGTCACGACCGCCGATGGCAACAACACCATCCTCTCGCTGACCGACGAAACGCGGGTCAAGAGCAGCGGTGGCTTTCTGGGCCTTGCCAGCAGCAAGCTTGCTTCGGACTCGCTGCTCAACGGCCTGCCGGTAACGGTTGACACGCTGCAGTGGAGCGGCGGGCTTGTCGCGAACCAGGTGTCGCTCAAGAGCAAGGATCTGCGCACCGCGTCGATGATCCGGACCGGCACCGACCAGCGTTTCGCCGAACAGACCGCCGCGACAGAGGCGCTGCGCGGCCGCGTCGGCGACATCGACCAATATAATATCAAGGGAACGACCAATGTGAACTTCGACACCGGCAAGGCCGTGCTGTCCGAACAGGGCAAGGCCGACCTGTGCAACGCCGCCAACACCGCCAACGGGATGGACAATGCCCTGTTGCTGGTCGTCGGCTATACCGATTCGACCGGCAGCCAGGAATTGAACCAGGAGCTGAGCGAAAAGCGCGCGGCGCGCGTCGTCAACTATCTTCAGCAGGCGTGCGGATGGAAGCCCTATCGCATGTTGACCCCGACCGGAATGGCAGAGGCTGATCCGGCGGCGGACAACAGCACGCCCGAAGGCAAGGCGCAGAACCGCCGCGTCGCGGTGAACATCATGGTCAGCAAGGGCCTCGACGGCATTTGACGGTCGCGCGGGGCGGGCGCTGCGGCACTCGCCCCGACACCTGCCGACCGGCACCAAAGCAAAAAAAGGCCCGCCCTCCAAAATGGAAGGCGGGCCTTTTTACGTCGGTCTGGCGCGTCAGCTTCTTTCAGGCGGCGCGACCGTAATGCGCACCCGTTCGCCCGAATTGCCGGGGAAGCCGGTGAACATCGCCTCGACCAGGTTCGGGACGATCGATTGCAGATTATTGTCGCGCGACTGCGCCTGGGCGTTGCCTTCGAACAGGCGCGATCCGTCGGCGGCGCGGTTGATCTGAAGGTTCAGGCCGCTGGTATAGACGGTATAGCTGCTGATGTCGTTATATCCGCCCCAGCCCCCGCCCCACATGAAGGGGTCGTTATAGCCATAGATAAAGCGGCGCCCGCCATGGCCGCCGATGATCATGGGCCGATAAAAGCCGCCACCGTGAAAGCCGCCAAAGCCGCCGTGCCAGGGGCCACCGAAGCCGGGGCTCGACACGACCCGTTCGCGGCCCTTGTCGATGCCATAATCCATGCGGACGACAAGATCGGCGCGCTCGCCGTTCGCGGCGGGGCGATAGCCGTAGCGGGTGAGTTGGCCGGCGACCAGATTGGCATATTGGCTGAATTCGATGCCGCCCGCGAGCGCGGGGTTGGCCGCTTCGACGACAAAGCTCTGCCCCTGCGGTGCAGGAAGCTGGGTCTGGAAACGCGCCACATTCGCCTTGAACGGGGTAGCGCAACCACCCAGTGCGAGCGCCGCTCCGGTGATGGCGGCAAGGCCCAGCCGCCGAAACTTCATCTTGCTCATCGTCTTGGCTCCGTGATTCGGGTCGAGTCCAAAAATCGCACTCTAGATACCATAGACTATATCGGCGCGACTTAACCTTGGTTGAACCCGGTTCATCGCACCGGGGTTCCATCGTCCGAATATGGGACTTTGCAAAGGATAGGCAAGTCCCACGACGCGATCAGCGACACAGCCCCAATGCGGCATAGGCGGCATCGAGCGTCGGCCGCGCCAGCGCGGCGGCGCGCGCGGCGCCCGATTCCAGCGCGGCGTCGATCGCGGCGGGGTCCGCCTTCAGCGCGTTCAGCCGCTCGGCGATCGGGCGCAGCGTTTCGACGAGCAATTCGCCAAGCGCGGGCTTGAACGCCCCAAAACCCTGTCCGGCAAAGCGCGCCAGCACATCGTCGATGCTTTCGTCGGCCATCGCGGCATAGATGGCGACCAGGTTGCGGGCCTCGGCGCGTCCCTCCAGCCCCGCCGCTTCGGACGGCAGCGGCTCGGGATCGGTCCTTGCCTTGCGGATCTTGGTCATGATGGTGTCGGCGTCGTCGACCAGATTGATGCGGCTGGCGTCACTCGGGTCCGATTTCGACATCTTCGCATTGCCGTCGCGCAGGCTCATGATCCGCGCGGCGGCCTTGGGGATCGTCGGTTCGGGCAGCGTGAAAGTCTCTGTCCCCGTATCGAGGTTGAATTTGGTCGCGATGTCGCGGGCCAGTTCCAGATGCTGTTTCTGATCGTCGCCGACGGGGACGTGCGTCGTCTGATAGAGCAGCACGTCGGCCGCCTGCAGCACCGGATAGGCATAAAGGCCGACGCTGGCGCCTTCGCGGTTCTTGCCCGACTTTTCCTTGAACTGCGTCATGCGATTGAGCCAGCCGATCCGCGCGGTGCAGAATAATAGCCACGCCAGTTCGGCATGTGCGGGGACGCGCGCCTGGTTGAACAGAATCGCTTTTGCCGGGTCGATCCCCGCCGCCATCAGCGCCGCCGCCATCTCGCGCGTGTTCGCGGCCAGTTGGGCCGGGTCGTTATGGACGGTGATCGCGTGCAGGTCGGCCAGGAAATAGAGCTTTTCACCCGGCATTTCGTCCTGCATCCGCACCCAGTTGCGGATCGCGCCCAGATAATTGCCCAGATGCAAATTTCCGGTGGGCTGGATGCCCGATAGCGTCCGCATGTCTTACTCCCCTGTGGCGCCCGGCTTGGCGCGCCGCCGCGTCAGCATGGCGACCAGATCCTTGTCAAGCGCGCCGACAAGAAAGGCGGCGGCGAAAAAGGCGGCGCCGCCCGCACCGACCAGCGCGGCAAGCGACCAGATGCGGTCGAACACGCCGCCGCCATAATAAGGCGTCATCATCGGCATCATCCACCACAGCAACGCCGACATGGCCGCGACCGCGATCAACTGGCGCGCGATCTTTCCCGCCAGCCGCGCGGTGAAATGGAACCAGCCCCGGCGGTGCAGCACGGTATAGAGCAGGATGCAGTTGAGCGACGCCGACGCGGCGGTCGCCCCGGCCAGCCCGACGATGCCATAATGTTCGACGACATACAGGTTGATGGCGATGTTGACGATCAGCGCGGCCAGCGCGGTCCACACCGGGGTCCGCATATCTTCTCGCGCGAAAAAGCCGGGGTTCAATATCTTGACGATGACATAGGCGGGCAGGCCGGCCACCAGCGCCGCGACGATATTCGCCATGATCGCGCCGTCGGCTGCCGTGAATTTGCCGCCGACGAAAAAGGCGGTGACGAAAGCGGGGGCGCAGATCGCGAGCGCGGCGGCGGCGGGCAGCGTCAACAGCGTCGCGATCTCGAACGCATTGCCCTGTAACCGCTGCGCTTCGGCCGCGTCGCCGCTGTGGATGTGGCGCGACAGCATCGGCAGGATCGCGGTGCCCAGCGCGATGCCGACGATGCCCAGCGGCATCTGGTTCAACCGGTCGGCCAGCTTGAGCAGCGTCAGCGATCCCTGCGGCAGCGACGTCGCAAAGAATGTGTCGACGAACTGGCTGATCTGGTAAATCCCGGCGCCAAAGGTCGCGGGCAGGATCAACAGCCCCAGCTTGCGCACTTCGGGCGTGAATTTGGGCAGCCGCCAGTGCAGCGTCAGCCCGGCACGGCGCACCGCCCAGATCAGATAGGCGAGCTGGGCCACGCCCGCGAGGCTGACCGAAACGGCCAGCGCGACGGCGACGATGCGGTCGTCCTGGCTGTCGCCGCGCAGCCACCAGCCGGCCGTGATGCCGCCGATCAGCACGATGTTGAGCAAGACCGGAGCAAGGGCGCCGGGCGCGAAGCGCGACCGCGCGTTGAGCAGGCCCGACAGCATCGCGACAAGGCTGACGAGCGCCAGATAGGGAAAGGTCAATCGGCTGAGGAAGACCGCAAGGTCGAATTTGCCGGGGACATCCTGAAACTCGCGCGCGAGAAGCCATACGACCCCCGGCATCGCGATCATCATGATCGCCGAAAAGGCGAGCAGCACCCACAGGAACACCGACAGCACGTCGTCGGCGAATTTCGCGGCGGCTTCCTCGCCCGCCGCCGCGTCATCGCCCCCGTGCAGCGCGCGGCTGTACATCGGCACGAACGCCACCGAAAAAGCGCCTTCCGCGAACAGGCGCCGGAATGTGTTGGGCAGGGTGAAGGCCAGTTGGAATGCGTCGGCGGCCAGGCCCGCGCCCAACACGCGCGCAAGCAGCATGTCACGCGCGAAACCGAACACGCGGCTGACCATCGTCAGCCCGCCGATGGTCCCTACATTCTTTATCAGGCTGCTCATGACATCGGCCCCTCCACTTTCGGGGAGGGGGCTGGTGTCGCGGCAAAGGCGGTCGAAATCAGGCTTCGCCGGCCGGTGTCATCTGGGCGACCTGTTCGGCCTGCGCCGCTTCGACCTGCTGCATGAACAGGCTGTGGAAGTCGATCGGTTCGAGCAGCAGCGGCGGGAAGCCACCGTCGCGGACCGCATCGGCGACGACGCGGCGGGCAAAGGGGAACAGGATGCGCGGCGCTTCGGCCAGGAAAAAGGGCTGAAGCTGGTCGTCGGGGACGTTGCGGACGCCGAACAGGCCAGCATATTTCAGGTCGATCACAAAGATCGTGCCCTGATCGGCCTTCGACGTCACGTCGATTTTCAGCGACACTTCATACAGATTCTCGCCGACGCCGTCGGCGGCGATGTTGAACTGCACATCGACCTGCGGCGCGTCCTGCCACTGATAGACGGCGGGCGCGTTCGGATTTTCGAACGACAGGTCCTTCACATATTGCGAAATCAGGCCGATCGCCGGGCTCGTATCTTCGCCGTTCGGCTGGAGGGCGGGGTTGTTGAGGTCGGCGCTGGTCTCGTCAGCCATGATGATGAAGCTTTCGTTGAAAAAAGAACAATATCCGCATCCGCGCACCTGTGCCAAGTCCGCGGCGGACGGTTGTCGCGGCGCTTAGCAGCGCCCGGCGGCAAGCACAATGGCCGCCCTGTGCCGTGGCGTGGTTAAGGGCTAATCGTTGACCCGCCCTTCGTCAGCGGTCATGGTCATTTGAAACCGGGGCGCTTATCGCCTATGTATCCACGACTATGTTGCCATTGCCCGCATTGGACTATTGCCTGTGACTGCTTTTTCGATCGTCTTGCTCGCCATGATTGCCGCGTTCCTTGGCATGCGGCTCTATTCGGTGCTCGGCAAGCGCACGGGGCATGAACAGGAACCCGTGCTGCCGCGCCGCGACGATCGTGCCGCGCCCTCGCCCGTCCGGCTGGGCGATGGCGACACGGGCCCGGCGACCGGCGCGGGCGCCGACGTCGCGGGCCTGGTCTATGAACCCGCCGCAGAGGCGGGGCTGCGCCAATTGCTCGCCACCGACCGCAATTTCGACGCGGGCCGTTTCATGGAAGGCGCCGAGGCGGCGTATCGCATGATCCTTGAGGCCTATTGGAAGGGTGATCGCGATACGCTTCGCGACCTGTGCGACGACGACAGCTACACCGCCTTTGCCGACGCCGTTGCGGCGCGCGAGGAACGCGGCGAAACGCTCGACAACCGCTTGATCGGGATCGATTCGGCCAAGATCACGGCGGTCGATGTCGGCCGTGACGAAGCGCGCGTCACCGTGCGCTATCGTGCCGACATCAGCGCGGTGACGCGCGACGCCGAAGGCCGGATGATCGCCGGGTCGATGAGCGACGCGGCGCAGACCGACGATATGTGGACGTTCCGCCGCAAGATCGCCAGCAACGACCCCAACTGGCTGCTCGACGAAGCCGAATCGGCCTGATCGGGTGATCCTGTCGGGGGCGGCGGCGCGCGCACGGACTTTCGGATTCGCGCTGCTGGCCGCGCTGCCGCTGCTTTCAGGCTGCGCGTCGGTCATTCCCGAAACCGGCGGGTCCAGCCGCCCGGTCGCCACGACCCCGCCGCCGCGCCCTGCATCGACCCTCCCCGCGACCGGTGCGCCGCGCCCCTATCAGCCGCGCCCGTCGGAAACGCCGGGGGCCGCCGCCCGGCCGATCCCGGCGACCGCGCGCGCCACGCTTCCCGCCGCCCCGGTTCCACAGGGTGCCGCCACGGCCGCGGCCAGCGGCGTCGTGGCCGGACCCGATTTCGCGGCGCTGGGCGTTACCGATCAACAGGCGGCGGCGGCGCTGGCCGCATTTCGCATCAGTTGCCCCTCGGTTCAGCGGCGGGCCGACACCAGCGGCCTGACCCAGAATGCCGACTGGGCCGAAAGCTGCAACGCGGCAAAGGGCTGGTCCGACCGGGATGCCGCGGCATTTTTCGCCCGCTATTTCGGCACCGTGCAGGTCGGGACCGGCACCGCTTTCGTCACCGGATATTATGAACCCGAAATCGCCGCATCGCGCACCAAGCGGGCGGGTTTCGACGTGCCGATCTATCGCCGCCCCGCCGATCTTGTCGAGGTCGATCTGGGGCAGTTCGCGGATGATTTGAAGGGCCGCAAGATTCGCGGCCGCGCCGATGGTTCGAATTTCATACGCTATCATGATCGCGCGGCGATCGAGGGCGGGGCGCTTGCCGGGCGTGGGCTGGAAATCGCCTGGGCCGCCGACGCCGCCGAGTTTTTCTTTTTGCAGATCCAGGGTTCGGGACGGCTGCGCCTGCCCGACGGCGACATCATGCGGATCGGGTATGATACCCAGAATGGCCGCGATTATGTCGGTATCGGCAAATTGCTGCTCGATCGCGGCGAGCTGAAATCGGGGCAGGCCTCGATGCAGGGAATCCTCGATTATCTGCGCGCCGACCCGGTGCGCGGCGCGGCGGTGATGAACGAAAATCCCAGTTGGGTCTTTTTCCGCGAACTCACCGGCGCCGGTCCGCTCGGCGCGCTGGGCGTGCCGGTGACGGGCCGCGCCAGCGTCGCCGCCGATCCCAAATTCGTGCCGCTTGGCGCCCCCGTCTTCCTCTCGCTCGACCGTGCCGAACCGAACGGCCTGTGGGTGGCACAGGATACCGGCGGCGCGATCAAGGGCGCCAATCGCTTCGACAGTTTTTGGGGTGCGGGCAATGATGCGCGTGCGATCGCCGGTGGCATGTCGGGGCGCGGCGCGGCGTTGCTGCTGTTGCCGCGGGCCAGCATCGCGCGGCTGATCCCGGCGCGTTGACGTGCCGCGGCGCCTGGCCCCGGATGAAAGCGCGCTGTGGAAAAAGGTCGCGGCGACCGTAACGCCGCTGCCCCGGACAAAGGCACCGCTGGCCCCCGCGTCGCCGCCGACCGTCAGCGTGCCAAAGGTGGCGCCGCGCAGTTCCGCCGCCCCCGCCGCCGCGCCGCGTCCCCCGGCGAAATTGCCGCCGCCGCGCCGCACGCATAGCCAGGCGACGCTCGACGGCCATTGGGACCGCCGCCTGCGCAAGGGCTTGGTCCGCCCTGACATCAGCATCGACCTGCACGGCCATACGCTGGTGTCTGCGCAGGCGCTGCTCAACGATGCGATCGGCCGGGGGTTGATGCGCGGCGCGCGCGTGCTGCTGGTGGTGGCGGGGCGGCTGCGGCCCGGCGCCGACCGTCTGCCGACCATGCACGGCGACCCGCGCCCGCGCGGCGCGATCCGCGCTTCGCTGCCCGACTGGCTCGCCTATTCGCCCCACGCCGACCAGATCGTCGCGCTGCGCCCCGCGCATATCAGCCACGGCGGGGCGGGCGCGGTCTATGTCATCCTGCGGCGCGGCCGCGAGGATTAGGCAAAGGCCCGCACCAGAATCCCGCGATAGATGGCGGCCAGCCTGTGGAGGTCGTCCAGCGCCACCGCCTCGTCCAGCTTGTGCATCGTCGCGTTGGTCAGGCCAAACTCGACCACCGGGCACAGCACATGAAGGAAGCGCGCGTCGGATGTGCCGCCCGTCGTCGACATTTCGGGCGTGATGTCGGTTTCGGCACGGATCGCCTCTGCCACCAGTTCCGACAGGTCGCCGGGCGGGGTCAGGAAGGCTTCGCCCGAAATCCTGCCCAACACCTTTGCATTGGGTTCGACCCCATGCGCGATGCGTTCGATCATCGCGACCAGGGCGGCGCCCCGGTGCTGGTCGTTGAACCGGATCGACAGCCGCGCGCGCGCAGAGGCGGGAATGACATTCGTCGCGCCGTTGCCGACCTCGACATCGGTCAATTCGATATTCGACGGCTGGAACCAGTCGTTGCCCGCGTCGAGTTCCACCGCGTCGATCGCGGCCAATATCCGGACCAGCTTGGGGATCGGATTGTCCGCCAGGTGGGGATAGGCGACATGGCCCTGCGTCCCCGGCACGTCGATCCAGATATTGACCGATCCGCGCCGGCCGATCTTTACCATGTCGCCCAGCCGGTTCACCGACGTCGGTTCGCCGACGACGATCATGTCGGGTTTCACGCCGCGCGCGTCCATATGCTCCATCAGCGCGCGGGTGCCGAAAATCGCCGGACCTTCCTCGTCGCCGGTGATGATCAGGCTGATCGTCCCGGCATCGACCGGCATCGCGGCGGCGGCCGCGACGAAGGAGGCGATCGCGCCCTTCATATCGACCGCCCCGCGTCCAAAGAGCATGTCGCCGCGCACCTCGGGCACAAAGGCGTCGCCGGTCCATCCCACGCCCGCGGGCACGACGTCGACATGCCCGGCAAAACCGAAATGCACCGGCCCCTTGCCCGTCCGCACCGCCAGCAGATTTTCAACCGGCCCATCAGGTTCGATCCCGTCGATAAAGCGTTCGACGGTGAAGCCGATGGGGACCAGCGCCGCCTCCAGCGTGTCGAACACGGTGCCGGTGGCGGGCGAGATGCTGGGCGCGGCGATCAGCGCCTTGGCGAGTTCGACGGGGTCGATGCGATGTGTCATGGCCCGCCTTTACCCGTTGGTGCCGCGCGAAGTCGAGACGCCAATCTTCGCCGCCCCGTCGGGCGCGCATCTCGACTTCTCGACTTCGTGCGCGACGCGCGGCAAGATGCGGGCGGAGGACCGCGATGCCCAAACTCGATCTCGACACCATCCCGCAAACCAACGTCACCGGCTATCCCGCGCCCTATGACGCGCCGGTGCAGGGCCGCTGGTATCGGCGTCTGGCGCCGCCGACCGGCCTCAGCGATTTCGCCGCGAGCCATGTGGTGCTGAAACCCGGTGCCTGGTCGTCGCAGCGCCACTGGCACGACGGCGAGGACGAGATGCTGGTGATGATCGCGGGCGAAGCGGTGCTGGTCGAGGATGACGGGCGCTGGCCGATGGGACCCGGCGATATTGCGGTGTGGCCAAAGGGCAGCACCAACGGCCATCACCTTGTCAACGAAAGCGATGCCGACTGCGTCTTTGTCGCGCTGGGCGGCGGCAGGAAATATGACACCGGCGGCGGCTATTCGGACATCGACATGCTGTTCCGGCCCGACGGCTATTTCCGCAAGGATGGTACGCCCTATCCGACAAAGCGGATTCCCTGATCGCGTTACGGGCGGCGACCCGGCGCCATGGCAAAGGGAGCGGGAGCGAAGCCCGCCCCCCTTGCCTCGATCGCCCAGGCTTTACTCGGTCGGGAAACCGCGCTTTTTCAGCAGCGCCCTGACGTCGGGGTCACGGCCGCGAAAGGCGCGATAGGCTTCGGCGCGGTCGGTCTCGTTCCCGGTCATCAGCAGGATGGTGCGGAACTTGTCGGCGACGCTGCGGTCCCACGGGCCGCCAGCCTCCGTAAAGGCCGCCCATGTGTCGGCGTCCATCGTTTCGGACCAGAGGTAGGAGTAATAGCCCGCCGAATAGGCGTCGCTGCTGAACAGATGGCCGAACTGCGGCAGGCGGTGCCGCATGACGATTTCTTTGGACATCTTCATTTCGGCCAGCGTTTCGCGTTCGAACGTGTCGACGTCGGTGACCGGCACCTTGCGGTCGTGCAGTTTCATGTCGACGATCGCGCTGGACAGATATTCGACCGTCTGGAAACCCTGGTTGAACTTGTCCGACGCCAGAATCTTGTCGACCAGCGCCTGTGGGATCGGTGCCCCCGTCTTGTAATGCGTCGCGAATTTCGACAGCACTTCGGGCGTCATCAGCCAGTTTTCATTCACCTGGCTTGGATATTCGACAAAGTCGCGCGGCACCCCGGCAAGCGCCGGGTACGTGACCTGTTGCAACAGATAGTGGATGCCGTGGCCAAATTCGTGGAACAGCGTCTGCGCGTCGTCCAGGCTGACCAGCGTCGGTTCGCCTTTGGCCGCTTCGGTGAAATTATTGTTGTTCGACGCCAGCACATTGCGTTCGCCGCCCAGCGTCTGCTGGCTGCGATAGGTCGTCATCCACGCGCCCGACCGTTTGCCGTCGCGCGCGAAATTGTCGAGATAGAGTAGGCCGACATTCTCATTCGTCTTGAGGTTATAGACCTCGAACGTCCGCACCTTTGGATCGAAGACGGGAACGGTGCCGCTATTCTCGCGGAAACCAAGGTCATAGAGGCGCCCCGCCGACCAGAACATGCCCTCGACCAGCTTGTCGAGCTGAAGATAGGGCTTCACCTCGCTTTCATCGAGGTCATATTTCGCCTTGCGGACCTTTTCCGCATAGAAACGATAATCCCATGGCTCGATGGTGATTTTTGCCGTCTTGTTGGCCTTGGCTTCGGTGTCGGCGATCGCCTGCATGTCGGCGACCTCTTCCTTCACGCGCGCGACGGCGGCGGGCCACACCTTCATCATCAGGCCCATCGCGGCTTCGGGCGTCTTGGCCATCGTGTCGGCCATGCGATAGTTGGCGTGGGTCGCAAAGCCGAGCAGCACCGCGCGTTCCTGTCGCAGTTTCAGGATTTCGGCGATCGTCGCATTGGTGTCGTTGGCATCGCCATTGTCGCCGCGGTTGACGAACGCCTTATAGACTTTCTCGCGCAAGGCCCGGTTGGTCGCGTTTTGCAGCACCGGCTGCGCCGACGATCGCGTATTCTTGATCGCCCACTGGCCGGGCTTGCCATTCGCTTCCGCGGCCGAAGCGAGCGATGCGACGAAACCGGGTTCCAGCCCGGCGAGTTCGGCCTTGTCGGTGACGATGGTATAAAGTTTTTCATCGCCGAGAAGTTTCGACGAAAAGCTGGAGAACAGGCCTTCCAGCTTGGCGTTCATCGCCACCAGCTTTGCCTTGTTCTCGGGCGACAGATTGGCGCCGTCGCGCACCATTTCGTCATAGCTGCGCTCGACGATGCGGATCTGCTGGGCGTTCAGGCCGCTCGAATTGCGGGCGTCATAGACCGCCTTGTACCGCGCGAAGAGTTTGGGATCGAGGAACAGCTCGGTATAGAAAGTGGAGATTTTGGGGCTCCACTCGGCGTCGATGTCCTCGACCCGGTCGTTCGACTTGTTCGACGATTGCACGCCCCATAGCGCGAACAGCCGGTCGGCGGTGTCACCCGCGAGCATCATCGGAACATGGGTGTTGTCGAACGTCGGCGCCGCGGGATTGTCGATCACCGCCTGAACCTGCGCCTTGGTTTCCGCCATCGCCTTGGCAAAGGCGTCGGGGAAAAGTTCGGGGTCCATCTTGTCCCACGGCGGCACCCCTTCGAACGGACCCGTCCAGGGTGCCAGCATCGGATTTGCGCCCGCGGGGGCGGAGGTCGCGGGCTTGGCGGCGGCGGCGGTCGGTTCGGCGGCGGCGATGGTCATCTGGCTATAACCCACGATCATCGCGGTGGATGCAAGCATCATCGACAGGCGGCGGGCAAAAGGGTGCGTTGGGCGCGGCATCGGTGAATCTCCCCGGGGCAAAGGTTTCGGATGAAACCATGTAAGCGACTGTCCTAACCTGATATGACAGGGCGGCGCAAGCGGCCTAGCCGCCGAATTCCGGCTGAATCAGGCCCGGCACGTCGACGCGAAAAGTGAACAGCCCGCCCGCGTGGGGCTGCGCCGCGCGTTCCTGATCGGTCAGATTCTTGCCCGCGCTGGTGACAAAGGCGGTGCGCAGGTCGGCGCCGCCCAATGCGATCATCGACGGGCGCTGCACCGGCAGCTCGACGGTCTGAAGCAACTCGCCCGCGGGCGACAGGCGGACGACGCGCCAGCCGTCCCACAGGGCCGACCAGTAACAGCCCTCGGCATCGACGGTGCCGCCGTCGGGGCGGCCCTTGCCCGCCTCGAACTGGTGAAACAGCCGTCCTTCGCCCAGATCGCCGGTCGCGGGGTCGACGTCATAGGCGCGCAGCGCATGGGTCGGCGTATCGGCGTGGTAAAAGATGCGCCCGTCGGGGCTGAATGCCGCGCCGTTGCTGGTCAGCAGCCCGCCGATCATCGGCGTCAATTTGCCGTCCGGGTCCAGGCGAAAGAGCATCGCGCCCGGATTCGCCTTGTCGGTCGTGACGCTGCCGACCCAGAAGCGCCCGGCGGAATCGACGCAGCCGTCGTTGAACCGTTGTTCGGGGATGCCCGCGAGTACCGCGGGGCCAAAGGGGCGCGGGGCTGCGCCCCATGCGTCGATCAGCGCACAACCGTCCTTCATCCCGGCGACCATCCCGCCGCCCGCGCGCGGCGCGACACAGCCGACGGGGCCGTCCAGTCGCATCGTTTCGGTCGCGCCGGTTTCGGGATCGGTGCGGTGGATTAGATGCGCGTCGATGTCGACCCAATAGAGGCGGGCTTCGGCGGCGTGCCAGCGCGGCGATTCGCCGAGCAGGGCGCCGGCGTCAAAAAGCAATTCAACCATCGGGGGATGCTAGCGCGACCGCCGGACGCTGCCCAGCGGCTGCAAACCTATTCGTTGCGGCGCGGCTCTGCGGGCCTTTGCCGCATCTCTGCCGCCGTGGCGGCATTTCCACTTGACGTGGACGTAAACGTAAGGCCTGTTGGCGCCGAAGCCCGTGCCGACGGCGTGGGGCGTGCTGCGTATCGGGTCGAAATCCGGGCGCTCCCTGGGAAAAGGAAATATCATGTCGCTCGATCGTCTCTCCCGCTCCGCCTATACCGAGGATCATGAGGCGTTTCGTGCCACCGTGCGCCAGTTCCTTGAACGCGAAGTCGCCCCCAACCAGGCGCAATGGGCAGAGGATGGCATCGTCCCGAAAAGCATCTGGCCGAAGGCGGGCGAACTGGGCCTGTTATGCCCCACGGTGCCAGAGGAATATGGCGGGCTTGGCCTCGATTTCGGCTATAATGCGATCGTCGATGAAGAAAGCGCCTATTACGGCCGCGTGACCACCGGCTTTTCGCTGCAATCGGACATCGTCACCAATTACATCACCCGCTATGGCAGCGAAGAGCAGAAGAAGCACTGGCTGCCCAAGATGGTGGCGGGCGAAGTGATCACCGCGATCGCGATGACCGAACCGGGGACCGGCAGCGACCTTCAGGGGATGCGGACGACGGCGAAAAAGGATGGCAATCATTATGTCATCAACGGGTCGAAAACCTATATCACCAATGGCCAGAACGCCGACCTGATCCTTGTCTGTGTCAAGACCGATACCGATGTGGAGCCGGCATGGAAGGGCGTGTCGATCGTGCTGGTCGAGGCGGATCGCGAGGGATTTCAGCGCGGCCGCAACCTCGACAAGATCGGCCAGGACGAAGCCGATACGTCGGAACTCTTCTTTAACGACGTCCGCGTGCCGATCACCAACTGCCTGGGCGAAGAGGGGCAGGGGTTCATCTATCTGATGAGCGAACTGCCGCAGGAACGCCTGTCGATCGCCGTGTCGGCCCAGGCGTCGGCGCAGCGCGCGTTCGACGACACGGTCGAATATACCCGCGACCGCAAGGCGTTCGGCAAACCGATCCTCGATTTCCAGAACAGCCGCTTCGTCCTCGCTGACCTGAAGGCCAAGTTGCAGGTCGGCTGGGCGCACCTCGACTGGGCGCTGTCGCGGCACCTGAAAAAGGAACTGACCCCCGAAGAGGGCGCGGCGGCCAAGCTGTGGCACACCGAACTGCAATGGGAGGTGATGGACAAATGCCTCCAGCTCTTTGGCGGCGCGGGCTATATGAACGAATATCCGATCGCCCGCGCGTGGCGCGCCGCCCGCGTCACCCGCATTTTCGGCGGCACGAACGAAATCATGAAGGAACTGATCGGGCGTAAGCTTTAATTTCCCCGCCCGCTTGCGGGAGGGGAGCTGATACGAAAGGAATTCTCCCATGGCTACTGCATATATCGTCGACGCCGTCCGCACCGCCGGTGGCAAGCGTGGCGGTCGGCTTGCCGGGGTTCACCCGGTCGATCTGGGCGCCGCGGTCTTTGACGCGATCGCTGATCGCAATGACTTCGATACCAGGGCGATCGACGACGTCATCACCGGCTGTGTGTCGCAGGGCGGCCAGCAGACGATGGACGTCGGTCGCAACGCGGTTCTCGCCTCGAAACTTCCCGATTCGATCCCTGCCGTCACCATCGATCGCCAGTGCGGATCGTCGCAACAGGCGATCCAGTTCGCGGCGCAGGCGGTGATGTCGGGGACACAGGACATGGTGCTCGCCAGCGGCATCGAAAGCATGACACGCGTTCCGATGGGCAGCGTCGCGACGCTGTTCATGAAGGAAGGGCTGGGCCACTATAAGTCCGAACGGCTGGAGGAAAAATTCCCCGGCATCATGTTCAGCCAGTTCGCGGGCGCCGAAATGATCGTCAAGAAACATGGCCTGACCAAGGATGATCTGGACGCCTATGCGCTTGAAAGCCATCGGCGCGGCAAGGCGGCGACCGAGGCCGGTCATTTCAAGCGCGAAATCGTCGGAGTGGAAATCGATACGCCCGAAGGGCGTCAACTCCATCTGGTGGATGAGGGCATTCGCTTCGACGCGACACTTGAGGGCATCGCGGGCGTCAAGCTGCTTCAGGAAGGCGGATCGATCACCGCGGCGACCAGTTCGCAGATCTGCGACGGCGCTTCGGCGGCGCTGATCGTTTCGGAACAGGCGCTAAAGGATCATGGGCTGATGCCGCGCGCGCGCATCCACCATGTCTCGGTGACGGCTGGCGATCCGGTCATCATGCTGGAAGAGCCGCTGTTCGCGACCGAACGCGCGCTCAAAAAGGCGGGCATGAAGATCGCGGACATCGACGCCTATGAAGTGAATGAGGCCTTTGCGCCGGTGCCGCTGGCGTGGATCAAATATCTCGGCGCCGACCATGCGCGGTTGAACCAGCATGGCGGCGCGATCGCGCTCGGCCACCCGCTCGGCGCCAGCGGCACAAAGCTGATGGCGACGCTGCTCGGCGTGCTCGACGCGACCGGCGGCAAATATGGTCTGCAGACGATGTGCGAAGGCGGCGGCCAGGCCAACGTCACGATTATCGAACGGCTGTAATATTCTTCAAACCCCGCCCGGTCAGAGGGGGGGCTTTCATCAGGAGAGAGGCATGAAACTTGATTCCACCGTATCGGCCGTCGTCACCGGCGGCGCTTCGGGCCTTGGCGCCGCGACCGCGCGCGCGCTTGCCGCAAAGGGCGTGAAGGTCGCGATCTTTGACCTGCAGGAGGAAAAGGGTCTGGCGATCGCGGCCGAACTGGGCGGCGTCTTTTGCGAATGCAATGTCACCGACGACGCATCGGTCGATGCCGCCTTTGCCAAGGCGCGCGAAGCGCATGGGCAGGAACGCATCCTCGTGAACTGCGCGGGCACCGGCAATGCGATCAAGACCGCGAGCCGGTCGAAGGAAGACGGCAGCGTCAAGCATTTCCCGCTCGATGCCTTTAACTGGATCATCCAGATCAATCTGGTCGGCACCTTTCGCTGCATCGCCAAATCGGCGGCGGGAATGCTGACGCTTGACCCGATGGCGGATGGCGAGCGCGGTGCGATCGTCAACACCGCCAGCGTGGCGGCGGAGGACGGTCAGATCGGTCAGGCCGCCTATTCGGCGTCAAAGGGCGGCGTCGTCGGCATGACGCTTCCTATCGCGCGCGATCTGGGCAACGAGAATATCCGTGTGAACACGATCCTGCCGGGCATTTTCGACACCCCGCTGCTGGCGGGCGCGCCGCAGAATGTCCGCGATGCCCTGGGCGCATCGGTGCTCAATCCAAAGCGCCTCGGCAATCCGGTCGAATATGCCAATCTGGCCATGTGCATGATCGAAAATGGATATTTCAACGGCGAGGACGTCCGTCTCGACGGCGGCATCCGCATGGCGCCGCGCTGATATGCCGAAACCGGAAAGCTGGCGGCGCGATGCCGCCAGCTACCCCGTCTGTATCGAATTGCAGACGCGATTTCAGGACATGGACATCAACGGCCACCTCAACAATGTGGCCTTTGCCGCCCTGTTCGAAAGCGGCCGCGTGCTGCTCAATCGCGACGTAAGGCCGCTGGACGAACGCCCCGTGGACGAGCGCACGATGGTCGCGGCGGTCGAGATCAACTATCTGGCAGAGGGCAATTTCCCCGATCCGGTCATGATCGCGACAGGCATCGGCCGCCTCGGCACCTCAAGCTGGACGATCGTGCAGGCGATGTTTCAGAATGGCCGCTGCATTGCGACCTGCGACACGGTGGTCGTGTGCCGCACCGACGGACAGGCAAAGCCGCTCCGGACAGAGATGGTGGCCGAACTGAAAGCAAAGCTCGCGCGGGCGGCCTGAAAAAGCCGGTCACTTGCGATGGCGGGTGCCGATGAACTTTTACAGCTTTTTGTCCGCATCGGGGACCGAGCGGATCAGGTCGCGGGCAAAGCCGATCAGCCCGATCTGACGCCGCCGTTTCAACCGTTCGGCGCGCAGGATGGCGCGAACCTCGTCGAAACAGCCTTCGACATTGTCGTTTATCAGCACATAGTCATAGCCGTCCCAATGGCTGATCTCGTTCGCGGCGCGCTCCATCCGCGCGGCGATCACCTCGTCGCTGTCGGTGTTGCGGCTGCGCAGGCGGCGTTCCAGTTCCTCCATCGTCGGCGGCAGGACGAACACGCGCACGACATCGGGGCCGGCCTCCTGATACAGTTGCTGCGCGCCCTGCCAGTCGATGTCGAACAACACGTCGCGGCCCGCGGCGAGCAGCGCCTCCACCGGCGCGCGCGGCGTGCCATAGCGGTGGCCAAAGACGTGCGCCCATTCCAGGAACTCGCCGTCGGCGGCCATTTTCTTGAAATTCTCGGTATCGACGAAATGATAATCCACCCCGTCGACCTCGCCGGGGCGCGGCGGGCGGGTGGTGACGGATATGGACAAAGCGATGTCCTTGTCCGCTTGCAGCATCATTCGCGAGATGGTGGTCTTTCCGGCGCCAGACGGCGAGGAAAGAACGAACAACACGCCGCGGCGGTTCAGGTGCACATTATCGACCATGGGCGCTAATCGCCAAAGCTGCGCCACGGGTCAAGCTCGAAGGGGCGGGAAAGCACCGCCGCCGCCTTCACGGGAATTTCAGTGCAGCGCCCCGGTCCGTCCATTGGCATCGACGGGAATCGCCGGGGGCAGGGCATCGCCCATCGCCGCCCCGTCGGCCGGTGCGGCCGTCACGGGCCGGGGCGCGGGTGCGATACCGGCATAGGGATCGACGACCCCCGCATCGACCAGCGCCGGATCATTCGCATGGGCCTCTTCGGCCACCTTGCGCGCTTCCGATCGCTCGGCCCATTTTTTGGTGAGGTATCCCGCCGCCATGGTCGCCGCCAGCACGGCATAACGCTGGGGAAACAGGCGCCGTGCCGCGAACAAAGTGCCCGCGCCGATCACCGCGCCGGCAACCGGATGATTGCCCTTGTTACGCCCGATGGCGCTGCCCAGGACGCCGCCTACGATCCGACCGATCATCTTATCTCTCCTTCCCCTCATCAATCCGCGAAACGGCGCGCGGGTTCCCGCCCAGCATCGCGCGGGGATCGACGACGCGATCAAAGGTCGCGGCATCGACGTAGCCCAGCGCGAGCGCCGCTTCCTTCAGCGTGGTGCCCGTATCATGCGCGTGCTTGGCGATTTTCGCCGCCTTGTCATAACCGATTTCGGGCGCCAGCGCGGTGACGAGCATCAGCGAACGGTTCATCAGTTCGTCGATGCGCGCGCGATTGGGTTCGATCCCGATCACGCAATGTTCGGTAAAGCCCGCCATGCCGATCGCCAGCAGGTCGATCGACCGCAGGACATTGGCGCCGATCAGCGGCTTGAACACATTGAGTTCCAGATGGCCCTGCATCCCCCCGACCGTCACCGCCTGATGATTGCCGATCACCTGCGCGGCAACCATGGTCAGCATCTCGCACTGGGTCGGGTTGACCTTGCCCGGCATGATCGAACTGCCGGGTTCGTTCGCGGGCAGGTCGATCTCGCCCAGTCCCGCGCGCGGGCCCGACCCCAGCAGGCGGATGTCGTTGGCGATCTTGGTCAGCGCGACCGCGAGCGTGTTCAGCGCGCCGGAAAAAAAGACGAGGCCGTCGTTCGACGCCAGCGCCTCGAACTTGTTGGGGGCGGGTTCGAACGCGATGCCGGTGCCTTGGGACAGTTCGGCCGCGATTGCGGCGTCAAAGCCCGCGGGGGCGTTCAGCCCGGTGCCGACGGCGGTTCCGCCCTGCGCAAGCTGACAGATGCCGTGGGCCAGTGCATCCTCGATCCGCATCCGGCACGCGACAAGCTGTGCGACATAGCCCGAAAATTCCTGTCCCAGCGTCAGCGGCGTCGCGTCCTGCAAATGGGTGCGGCCGATCTTGACGATGTGCCCCCATGCGTCGGCCTTTGCGGCCAGCGCGGCGGTCAGGGCGATCAGCGGGGGCAGGAGCCGCCCCGTCGTCTCGACCGCGACCGCGATATGCAGCGCGGTCGGGAAACTGTCGTTCGACGACTGGCCCATGTTGACATGGTCGTTGGGATGCACCGGCGCTTTTCCGCCACGTGTGCCGGCCAGCGCCTCGTTCGCGATGCCGGCGATCACCTCGTTCGCGTTCATGTTCGACTGGGTGCCGCTGCCCGTCTGCCAGATCGCGAGCGGAAACTGATCGTCATGGCGACCGGCGACCACCGCGTCGGCGGCGGCCGCGATCGCGTCGGCGATATGGGGGGCGAGGCCGTGGCCGCGATTGACCCGCGCCGCCGCGCCCTTGATCCGCGCCAGCGCATGGACGATCGGCAACGGCATGCGTTCATGCGCCGGGAAAGCGAAATTGTGGCGGCTCCGTTCGGTCTGTGCGCCCCAATAGGCGTCGGCGGACACGGCGATGGGGCCGACGCTGTCGCTTTCGGTCCGCGTCGCGGTCATCCGATCAATATCCGTGTCACGACGACGGACCCGGTCCAGATCATCGCGACGACGCCCAGCAACTGCCAATATCCGCCCTCGCCGACGCGGCGACGCAGCCAAGCGGCGGCCAGCCAGGCGAGGAGGAGCGCCGGGGTCAGGATCAGGACGCTGAAGCGGAGCAGTCCGTCGGCAATCTGTCCGCGCGGGACGTTGCCTTGCGCCAGCGCATAGCCTTCGATCCCCCACCAGAAGGCGGCGGTCAGCAGAACCATGCCCGCCAGAGCCCAATATTGCCAGAATCGGCTGGGGGGCCAGTTGGCTCCCACCGCGCTACCTCTTCTTGCCGAAGTCCACGGTGACGACGTTCGATCCGTCTTCTGTCGTCACTTCGGGGCGGTCATTGTCGGCCTCGTCATGCGGTTCGGGCTGCGTTTCGTCGTCGCTGACCTGAAACTGCAATCCGAAATCGACCGACGGATCGACAAAGGCGGTGATCGACGCATAGGGGATCGTCAGGATCGACGGGGTCTGGTTGAACGACAGGCCGACACTGAAATGATCGTCCTCGACCTTCAGGTCCCAGAACCGGTTTTGCAGCACGATCGTCATTTCGTCGGGGAATTTGGCGATCAGATGCGCCGGAATGTCGACGCCGGCCGCCTGCGTCTTGAACGTGATATAGAAATGATGATCGCCGGGCAGGCTGTCATAGCCGACAATCTGGCTCAGCACGCGGCCGACCACGGCGCGCAGCGCGTCCTGCACGATTTCGTCATAGGGAATCAGGCTGTCGCGTACATCGTCACTCATGGGGCAGGGGGATGAACGGGCGGCGCGCGCCGGTCAAGGGGGGAGAGTGGCCTTGCAACCCGAAAAGTCGCTGCTATGGGGCATCCCATGCGAACCGCCACTGTCCAGCGCACGACCAAGGAAACGGATGTCGCGATTACCGTCAATCTTGACGGGACGGGCGAATATTCGGTGTCCACCGGAATCGGTTTCCTCGACCATATGGTCGAACAATTGTCGCGCCACTCGCTGATCGACATTTCGATGCAGGTGAAGGGCGACCTTCATATCGACCAGCATCACACGGTCGAGGATTCGGCGCTCGCGCTGGGCGAAGCGGTGGCCAAGGCGCTTGGCGACAAGCGCGGCATCGCCCGCTATGGCGAGGCGCATTCGCCGATGGACGAAACACTGACGCGCTGCGTGCTCGACATTTCGGGCCGCCCGCACTGCGTCTATAAATCCAGCTTCTCACAGCCCCGGCTGGGTGAGATGGATACCGAGATGTTCCCGCACTGGTTCATGAGCTTCGCGCAGACCGCGGGCATCACGCTGCACATCGAGATGCTCTATGGCGAGAACAACCATCACATCGCCGAAAGCATGTACAAGGCGCTGGCGCGCGCGCTGCGTCAGGCGGTCGAGATCGACCCGCGCAAGGGCGACGCCATTCCCAGCACAAAGGGCGTGCTATGACCTCCTCCCTCCCGCAAGCGGGAGGGGGTGCGAGACTTGCGAACTTGTTCGCTAGTCGCAGCGGGGTGGGCAAATGAACCCGCCGCTGCTGCCCACCCCCAGCAAGCCGGCAAGCCTTTTTGCCCCTCCCGCCTGTGGGAAGGGATTTGAATGACCGTCGCCCTGATCGACTATGGCGCGGGCAATCTTCGCTCGGTGCATAATGCGCTGGTCGCGGCGGGCGCGGCGAATGTCGCCGTCACCGCGGACCCCGATGTCGTGGCAAAGGCCGACCGCATCGTCCTACCCGGCGTCGGCGCCTTTGCCGCCTGCATGAACGGCCTGTCGGCGATCGACGGGCTGGTCGCGGCGATGGAGCAGCGGGTGCGCGGCGACGGCGCGCCTTTCCTTGGCATCTGCGTCGGTATGCAATTGCTCGCCGATGCGGGCGAGGAACATGGGCGGCACAAGGGACTCGGCTGGATCGGCGGCACGGTGCGCCGTTTCGAGGAAGGGTTCGGATATCGCTTCCCGCACATGGGCTGGAACGATGTCATCCCGTTTGACGGGAAATCGGGAAAATTAGCCATCGAGGAGTTGGCAGGTGAGTGCCATCCGGTCCTCGCACCCGGCGAAGCCTATTTTCTGCACGGCTATTATTTCGAAGTAGCCCGGCAGAGCGAGATATTGGCGATGAGCGATCACAGCGTGATGTTCGCGGCCGCTGTCGGTCGCGACAACATCCTCGGCGTCCAATATCACCCCGAAAAAAGCCAGGCCTATGGCCTCGCGACGCTCGAAAGGTTCCTCAATTGGCGGCCCTGACCATCTTCCCCGCGATCGACCTCAAGGGCGGGCAGGTGGTGCGGCTCGCCGAAGGGGATATGGCGCGCGCGACCGTCTATGGCGACGATCCGGCGGCGCAGGCGCGCCTCTTCGCAAACGCTGGCGCCTCGCACCTGCATGTCGTCGACCTCGACGGCGCCTTCGCGGGCGCCAGCGTCAACGGCGCGGCGGTCGAAAGCATCATTACGGCCTTTCCGGGCAAGGTGCAGGTCGGCGGCGGGATTCGCGACCGTGCGGGCGTCGACCGCTGGCTGTCGCTGGGCGTCGATCGCGTGATTATCGGCACCGCCGCGCTGAAGGACCCCGAATTCGTGAAGTCCGCCGCGCGCGACCTTCCGGGCCGCATCGTCGTCGGCGTCGACGCGCGCGATGGCATGGTCGCGACCGAGGGCTGGGCCGACGTGTCCGACGTCCGCGTCGAGGATCTTGCCCGCCGTTTCGAGGATGCGGGTGTCGCCGCGCTGCTGTTCACCGACGTCGGCCGCGACGGGCTGCTCAAGGGCTGCAATGTCGACGCGACGGTCGCGCTCGCGCAAACGGTGGCGATCCCGGTCATCGCCAGCGGCGGCGTTGCCGACATCCGCGACATCCATGCGCTGCGCCCGCATGTCGCCGACGGTATCGAAGGGGTCATCACCGGCCGCGCGCTCTATGACGGCCGCCTCGACCTTGCGGAAGCGATCGCGGCGGGCCGCGGATGAAAGGCCTGCCCCTCTCCGTTCGTGTCGAGCGTAGTCGAGACACGTCCTGGCTGGGCGCGTCCTTGCGGCGTGTCTCGACTTCGCTCGACACCAACGGGTTTGGGAGGCTGTGCTTGTGACCGTCCGCGTCCGCGTCATCCCCTGTCTCGACGTCGCCGACGGGCGCGTGGTGAAGGGCGTCAATTTCGTCGATCTGCGCGATGCGGGCGACCCGGTAGAGGCGGCGCGCGCCTATGACGCGGCGGGCGCCGATGAACTCTGCTTTCTGGACATCAGCGCCAGCCATCAGGGGCGCGGGACGTTGCTCGAAATGGTCGCTCGCACGGCCGAGGTCTGTTTCATGCCGCTGACCGTCGGCGGCGGGGTGCGCAGCGCCGACGATGCGCGCGCGCTGCTGCTCGCGGGCGCCGACAAGGTCGCGGTGAACAGCGCCGCCGTCGCGCGCCCCGAACTGGTCGCCGACATCGCCGACCGCTTTGGCAGCCAGTGCGCGGTCGGCAGCATCGACGCGCGCCGCGTCGACACCAAAGGCGATCAGGCGCCGCGCTGGGAAATCTTTACCCATGGCGGACGCCAGCCGACCGGGATCGACGCGATCGACCATGCCATGCGCCTCGCCGAATTGGGCGCGGGCGAATTGCTCGTCACCAGCATGGACCGCGACGGCACCAAGGACGGTTATGACCTGACGCTCACCCGCGCGATCGCCGATGCGGTCAGCGTGCCGGTGATCGCGTCGGGTGGGGTCGGCAACCTCGACCATCTGGTCGCCGGGGTGATCGAAGGCGGGGCGAGCGCCGTCCTTGCCGCCAGCATCTTTCACTTTGGCGAAGCGACGGTCGCCGAAGCCCATGCGCGGCTGGCGGCGGCCGGATTGCCGGTTCGCGCACATTAAATAATTCTGCGGGGTGGCCATGCGGCAAGGCGGCTGCAATAGAAGCCGCATGACCTCCAAACTCCGCCTCGCCGATCGCACCAACGATCTTTTCCCGATCCTTGGTTTCGTCGCCGCGCTCGCCAGTTTCGCGATGCCGCTCAATGCGTGGATCGTCGCGATCATCCTGATGGGCGCGGTCGTCGCGGCGGTCCATCATGCCGAAGTCATCGCGCACCGCGTCGGCGAACCGTTCGGCACGCTGATCCTCGCGCTCGCGGTGACGGTGATCGAGGTGGGGCTGATCCTCACCCTGATGCAGGCCGAACCGGCCAAGGCGCAGACGCTGGCGCGGGACACGGTGTTCGCGGCGGTGATGGTGATCCTGAACCTGCTCATGGGCCTGTGCCTGCTCGTCGGCAGCATCCGGCACCATGAACAGCGGTTTCAGCGCACCGGCATCGGCGCCGCGCTGGCGACGCTGACCGTGCTGACGGTGGTGACGCTGGTGCTGCCCAATTTCACGTCGAGCGTGCCCGGGCCCTTTTATTCGGAGGTTCAACTTGGCTTTGTCGCGGCGGTGTCGCTGATCCTCTATGCGACCTTCGCGCTGGTGCAGACGGTTCGCCACCGCGACTATTTTCTGCCCGACGGCGATGCACAGGACGAACCCGACGCCCACGCCGCGCCGCCCAGTGTTAAGCGTACCGCGATTTCGAGCGCACTGCTGCTCGCCAGCCTGTTCGCGGTCGTCCTGCTGGCGAAAAACCTGTCGCCCGTCATGGGCGCGCTGCTCGCCGACTGGGGCGCGCCGCCCGCCGTGCTGGGCGTGTTGATCGCCGCGCTGATCCTTGCGCCGGAGGGGCTGGCGGCGGTGCGCGCGGCAAAGGCGGACCGGTTGCAGACCAGCCTCAACCTCGCGCTCGGTTCCGCGCTCGCGACGATCGGCCTGACCATTCCGGCGGTCGCGATCCTGTCGATCATGACCGACCTGCCAATCAGCCTTGGCCTCGACGCCAAATCGACGGTGCTGTTGTTCCTGTCGCTGATCGTATCGGTTCAGACGCTGGCGAACGGCCGCACCACCGTCTTGCAGGGGGTGATCCACCTGATGCTGTTCGCCATCTATCTGTTCACGACCTTCGTGCCATGATCCGGGCCATGGTATCGCGCGATCAGGTCTTTCGAACGAACACCGTCCCCGCGCTATAACCCGCGCCGAACGAACAGATCAGCCCGGTGTCGCCCGCCGCCATGTCTTCGTGGTTCAGGTGAAAGGCGATGATCGATCCCGCGCTGGACGTGTTGCCATAGGTGTCGAGCACCGTCGGGCTTTCGTCCTCGCTCGCTTCATGGCCCAGGACGCGCTGCGCGATCAGGCGGTTCATGTTGGTGTTCGCCTGATGCAGCCACAGGCGGCGCATGTCTTCGCCTTTCAGGCCCAATAGGTCCATCTGTTCGACGATCAGGTTCGCGACCCATGGCACGACTTCCTTGAACACCTTGCGGCCTTCCTGAACGAACAGCTTGTCACTCTTGGGTCCATCCTGATCGATCCCGCCATGGCCGCGATTGAGGAAGCCGAAATTGTTGCGGATATTGTTCGAAAATTGGGTTTTCAGCTTGGTGCCCAATATGTCCCAATGGCCCGCGGGCGCGATGTCCCGGTCCTCGACCAGGATCGCGGTCGCGACATCGCCAAAGATGAAATGGCTGTCGCGGTCGCGCCAGTTCAGGTGGCCCGAACAGATTTCGGGATTCACCACCAGCACGCTTTTGGCATGGCCGGCGCGGATATAGTCGGCGGCGGTCTGGATGCCGAACGTCGCCGACGAACAGGCGACATTCATGTCGAACCCGAACCCGTCGATCCCCAGCGCGTCCTGAATCTCGACCGCCATCGCGGGATAGGGGCGCTGCATGTTCGATGCGGCGCACAGCACGGCATCGACGTCGCGCGCGTCGCGTCCGGCGCGCGCCAGCGCGTTCTTGGCCGCGAAAACGCCGATTTCGGCCATGATCGAAATTTCGTCATTGGCGCGTTCGGCGATGCGCGGCGCCATGTGCCGGGGGTCCAGAATGCCCGCCTTGTCGACGACATGGCGCGACCCGATGCCGCTGGCCTTTTCAATGAATTCGACGCTCGATTCGGACAGTTCGGCCATCTCGCCGGCCGCAATGGCAGCGGCATTTTCGCTATTGTGCAGCGCAACATACGCGTTAAAACTGGCCACAAGTTCTTCGTTGGATATGCGTTCGGCGGGGGTGAAAAGGCCGGTTGCGGAAATGACCGGCTGCGGTGCGTGCGACATGGCGGCTCTCATATGTCTTATGGCTTGAAGACATGTTGATTAGGGCGCGGCGCGGCATCGTGCAACGCCCGCCAGGCGGCTGAACGGTCGCTAACGCCATGGTTAACTTGCCACTAACCTTTTTGGTGGCAGATTGTCGAATGCAGGCCTCCGGGGGGATGGCTCCCCGGGTGCCGAGCGGGAGCATGACCATGGTTACGCGTTCAGGGCGTTCGGGACCGGCAGCAGGCGACCTGTCCCTTTCGGAAATCAAGGAATTTGCGGGATTTCCCGCCGCGACGCAGCGGTATATCCGCCGCTCGCTCGACATCGGGCTGGAACGCGACGACGCGATCGCCCGCTGGTCGCGCGACATGGTCGAGGAAACGGCGATCCGCGTCCAGGCGCGGGTGTATCAGCGGCTGCACGAAATTCGCGGGCATATCCCCGACGACAGCGGGCTCGACGCGCTCGAACATTTCATGGCGCCGCTGATCGCGGTGTCGGCCTTTGACCTTGGGCAGGACCGGCTGCACGCCTTTGCGCCCTATCGCTTTCTCTATGAACGGCTGCTCGGCGCCCATGCGCGGCCGTGGCTGCCCGGTGCCTTTTGCGCCGCCGCATCGCTGCCGCACCTGCATCCCGACAAGCGTCGGCTGCTGTTGCAGTCGATCAGCGAAGCGGCCGCGACGGCGCCCGGCTGGTCGGCGCGCGAGCCGAGCTTTTTTCCCGAATGGGTGGAAAAGGTCGACGAAACCCGACCGGCGACCTGACGGCGCCGTTTCGGGCGACGGCGCCCGTCAGTTCAGCGTAACAAAGCGCGCCATGTCGTCGCGCGTCAGATAGCGGACATCGCTGAACGGGGTGCTGTTGGTCAGCGCGTAAAATTCGCGCGCCTTGGCGTCGTTCAGCCCCATTTCGCGGTAATAGCCCAGATATTCGGCGTGGACCGGATCGTTCGCCGGATAATCATTCGCCTCGCGGCCATATTCGTCGGCCCAGCTATGGACGCCGAACTCCGCGTCGGGCGCGGCGCGGCGGACGGTGCCGGCCAGCCAAAGTTCGACCGCCCCCGAACGGATCGACCCGCCCGCCGGGACGACCGTTTCCATCCCTGCGCGGCGGATCGCCCGCGCCAGGATCAGATTGGCTTCCTCGTCCAGGCTGCCGGGGCAATCGATCATTTCCAGCCGCTTCAGCCCCGGAAAGGCCGCGAGCATCGCGGCGAACTGGCGCGGCGTCGCCGACGTGACATCGCCCGCCATTCGGACGGTCGCATTGTCGATGACCGAAAAGGGGCCGAAATTCGCCTTTGCATGGCCCAGCGTCGCCAGCGCGGCGTTCGGCGCATAGCGACGGGTCGAGGCGAAATCGGCATCCTCGGCCAGCGCCTCGTCGTCCAGCAGCGCGGCGTTTTCGTCGATGAAGGCGCCGCCCGCATCGTCGTCTGCGTCCTCGCCCGCATAGTCGCCCGCCTCGTCAAAGGTCCAGGTCACCGTCGTCGTAGTGATCGTCATCACCTGCTGCGCCTGCGCAGGGGCGAACGCCAGCACCGCGGCGAACGATGCGACAATCAGCGTGCGGAACAGGGCGGACGGCGAAACCATGCGTCCGCCTTCGCGCGGGCGCGCCTATCAATTGGCAAACAGTCAGCGTCAGCGCCGCGTTAACCCTGATATGGGACGCCCGGCATCAGTCGCGGTCGGGGGCGCCCAGCGGGAAATAGGCGCGATAGGGGCGCGCGTCCTCGACACAGCGCGCGACCGTCGGATAGGCAATCAGGCGGGCGCGATAGGCGCGCAGATTTTCATATGCCTCGGCTATGGGATGCACCCAGTCGGCATAAAAAAGCGCGGGCGCTGCGGCGCAATCGGCCAGGGTAAAGCCATGCGGGGTCGCCCAGCCGCCGCCGGCCAATTCCCGGTCGAGCCAGGCGTAAATGACGTCCAGCTTTGCCTTTGCCTGTCCCACGATCATCGGCACATGATTGTCCGGGCCGCGCAGCGCGTCGTTCACCACCGCCTGCGTCCGCTCCATCACATGATTGTCGAACAGGCGGTCGAACAGGCGCACGGTCAGGGCCGCGTCGAAATCCTGGGGGATCAGCCGCGGTTCGGGCACCAGATGGTCCAGATATTCGATGATGATAGACGATTCGAAATAGGGCACCCCATCATGGACGATCAGCGGGAATTGCCCGACCGGCCAATGCGCCCGCAATTCGGGCATATGGTCGGGAAAGGCGGGGTCGACCGATCGATAATCGAACTCGATCCCCTTTTCATACAGGGCGATCAGCCCCTTCCATGTATAGGAGGAAAAGGGGTGGCCATAATATATCAGCATCAGCGGTCATCCTTGCGCATCGGCCGCGTCCCGCACCGCGGCCTCGATCTTCGCCATGTCGATCTTTTGCATCGTCATCATCACATCGAACGCGCGCTTCGCAACCTCCGGGTCGTCACCCATCGTCGCGTCGGTCAGAATCCGCGGCGTAATCTGCCAGTTGACGCCCCATTTATCCTTGCACCATCCGCACGCGCTCTCGCGGCCGCCATTGCCGACAATCGCGTTCCAGTAACGGTCGGTTTCCTCCTGCGTGTTGGTGTGGACCTGAAAGGAAAAAGCCTCGCTGTGGGGAAAGATCGGCCCGCCGTTCAGCCCCACACAGGCGATGCCCAACAGGGTGAAATCGACGGTCAGCGCATCACCCTTTTTGCCGCCGGGGAAATCGGCGGGCGCCGCGTGGACGGCGCCGACGCGGCTGTCGGGAAAGGTGGCGGCATAGAAATTCGCCGCTTCCTCGGCATCCTTGTCGTACCAAAGGCACAGGCTCATGGGCTGACGCGTCGGTTGCGGGGTCATTGTCATCCTCCCTTCATCGGCCCGCCGATCGACCATTGATGGCCGAACGGATCCTTGATCTGGCCGTATCGTTCCCCCCAGAACATATCCGCGACGGGCATGACGACGCGGGCACCGGCGGCGACCGCGCGATCGACCCAGGCGTCGGCATCGTCGACATGCAGGTGCAGCGTCACGCCGTTCGGCTTGCTGGACGATTCGCCGACATATTCCGGAAATTCATCATGCATCATCAACGGCGCGCCGTTGACCGTCAGATGCGCGTGCATCAACCGGCTGCCGTCTTCGGTGTACATCCGCATATCCTCGGCGGCGCCGAACGCCTCGACATAGAAATCGATCGCCTCGCGGGCGCGCCGGTCGGCGATTGCGATGCGCGGGGTCAGGCCGGTCGTCGGACCATGGCTCGCTTGGTTCATCATTCTTCTCCTTCTCCCCCGGTCCGTCATCTTGCCTTTCGGGCTTTCCCCGGGACCGGCGGATCCAAGCAACATTCCGACATAACGCTTGAGATCAAAGCTGGTGCCCTGCGCAATCGCCGGATCGTTCGCCGCTTTGGCCGGACCGAATCCGTCCGGCCCATCGGCAGGCGGCGATCGGAAGGGCGGGCGCGCGCGGCGACCGATGGGTCAACGCCTTAAAAAGACTCGACCTTCCCACCGCTTCGCCTAAAAAGGGCGTCGGAACAAAGGGGGCACATGATGCTGTTCCGGGGGGAATATGGTCGCAGTCGTTTCCACTGTTGCGTATCTGGGCATCGACGCGCGCGGGGTCGAGGTGCAGTGCCAGATCACCCCCGGCGTCCCGCGCTTCGTCGTCGTCGGCCTGCCGGACAAGGCGGTCGGCGAAAGCCGCGAGCGTGTCCGCGCCGCGATCGCCGCCATCGGCCTGTCGCTTCCGCCCAAGGTCATCACCGTCAACCTGTCGCCCGCCGACCTGCCGAAAGAGGGGTCGCATTACGACCTGCCGATCGCGCTCGCGCTGCTCGGCGCGATGGGCGTGATCGATGCCGAAACGCTCGCTTCCTATGTCGTCGTCGGCGAATTGGGGCTCGACGGGCGTGTCGCGGGGTCGCCGGGCGTGCTGCTTGCGGCGATCCATGCGGGCAGCGTCGAACGCGGGCTGATCTGCCCCGCGGCACAGGGACCAGAGGCGGCGTGGGCAGGCAGCGTGGAGGTGCTGGGCGCGCCCGACCTGCTATCGCTGCTCAACCATTTCAAGGGCCATGCGCCGCTGGCGCCGCCGGTGCCGGGCGAGGTCGATGTTCCGCCGCGCACCGCCGATCTGCACCAGGTAAAGGGTCAGGAAACCGCGAAGCGCGCGCTCGAGATCGCGGCGGCGGGCGCGCATAATCTGATGATGTCGGGACCGCCGGGGGCAGGCAAGTCGCTGATGGCGGCCTGTATGCCCGGTATCCTGCCCGACCTGACCCCGGTCGAGGCGCTGGAGGTGTCGATGATCGCGTCGGTCGCGGGTACGCTGGAGGGCGGGCGGCTGGTCCGGGCACGGCCCTTTCGCGCGCCGCATCATTCGGCGTCGATGCCTGCGCTTGTCGGCGGCGGCCTGCGCGTCCGGCCGGGTGAGGTCAGCCTGGCGCATCTGGGCGTCTTGTTCCTCGACGAACTGCCCGAATTTCAACGCGGCGTACTCGATTCGCTGCGCCAGCCGCTGGAAACCGGAGAGGTCAGCGTCGCGCGTGCCAATGCGCATGTCACCTTTCCGGCGCGTGTCCAACTGGTGGCGGCGATGAACCCGTGCCGATGCGGCCATCTGGGCGACCCGGCGCTGGCCTGCAGCC
Organism: Sphingopyxis sp.; assembly: GCA_030145715.1. GTDB lineage: Bacteria > Pseudomonadota > Alphaproteobacteria > Sphingomonadales > Sphingomonadaceae > Sphingopyxis. Next base: position 70,402 of record JAIXHQ010000005.1, read on the forward strand.
GCGCCCCGCGCTGCGCCGCCGATTATCAGGCAAAATTGTCGGGGCCGCTGCTCGACCGGATCGACCTGCATGTCGAGGTACAGGCGGTGAGCGCCGCCGATCTTGTCCTGCCGCCCCCGGCAGAGGGCAGCGCGGAGGTCGCGGCGCGCGTTGCCGCCGCCCGCGCCGTCCAGACCACGCGCTATGCACGGGACAAAGCGCGGACCAACGCAGAGATTGACGGCGATCTGCTGGAAGCGGTCGCCACGCCCGACGAAGCGGGGCGCAAATTGCTGGCACAGGCGGCGGAAGCGATGCGGCTGTCGGCGCGCGGCTATACGCGCATCCTGCGCGTCGCGCGGACGATCGCGGATCTGGCGGGCGCCGCCGACATCGGCCGCGCCCATATTGCCGAGGCTTTGAGCTATCGGCGGCAGGCGCCACGGAATTGATGGCCGTGAATATCGACAGGGTCCTTGCAACGGACAATGCCCCGCGCGGGCGGACCCCGCGACCGGCGGCGGGGCGTGCGTCAACGGCGGTAAAGATTTTCCAATATATTCGTGCGAAGGGACGGTGATGACTGCGGGGGGTGATCTTTTGGAACGGCTGTGCGGCCCGCTTGTGCGCGGCCTCGCCCTGCTCGTGCTTGCCCTTTTTGCGCTCCCGGCAAGCGCCACCACGCTCGACGTCGATCGCGACTTTTGCCATGCGACCAGCCGAACCGCGCTTGCCGACGACGGTCTGGCAAATCTTCGCTTTTCCTGCACGGGAACGCCCGCGGGATACCAGCAGGGAAGCCTGTGGCTGCGCACGCCGCTGGACAATTTCCGCGCCGGGCGAAACGACGCCGCGCTGATGATCCATCATTCGCGGTTCGACCGGCTGGCGGTCGCCTTTTCCTACGCCGACGGCGAAACGCGTTGGCAACAGGTGCGCGCCGGCGATTATGGGTCGCACTGGCGCGCGGGTGGGCAAATCCTGTTCGAGGCGCCCGACCGCGCCGTCCCGCTGACCGCGGTGACGATGCGTTTCGACGGCCTGTCCAGTCACCAGTTCGTCCGCGCACGGCTGGTGTCGCAAGCGGCGGCGGGGATGCAGTCGGCGGGCATGGCGGCGGCGGTGGGCGCCGCGCTGATGCTGCTTTTGGTGAGTTGTATCTACAGCATGTCGCTGGCCTTTGCCGTGCGTCGCCAATATCTTGCGTGGCAGGCGGCCTGGTCGGCGACGATGCTGTTGTGGGGCGGCGTCTGGTCGCAGATGCATCTTGCGCTTTTGCCCGGAATGGCGGGCACCCTGTCGGCACAGATTTCCACGTTCCTTGCCTGTCTTGCGATCGCGCTGGCGACGATCAGCGCGGTGATGGCGGTCGATCGCGGCGCCGTGCCGGAACGGCTGCGGATGTTCGCCTTGGCCTTTGGCATCGGGGTCGGGCTGGTCGGCATCCCGCTGGCGTTCATCCGCAGCGGCAGCCTGGGGCCGCTGGCCGACATATTGGGCATGGTCGTCATCGCCGACCTTGTGATCGTCGTCGTCTGTCTTGGCTGGGCGTGGCGGCACGGATCGATCGAGGCGCGCGACTTTCTCGCGGCATGGGGGCTGCCGATGGCGATGCTGGCTTTCATCCATGTCGTCGATGTCGAGGACGGCTTTTGGGGCGGCGGGTCAAAACTGCTGATCTTTGTCGCCGCGACGTGGCAGGCCTTGTGGCTGGCCGCCGCCGCGACGCGCCGGCTGGCGCATTTGCGCATCGAGCGCGATCATGCGCGCGATGCCGAGGCACAGGCGCGCCAACTCGCGCGGCGCGATCCGCTGACGGGCCTGCCCAACCGCCGCGGCTTCGTCGAAAGCGTGACGCCGCTGTTGGCGCGCGCGCGGGCGGACAATCTGCCGGCGGCGCTCCTGCTCGTCGACATTGACCGGTTCAAATCGATCAACGATGTCTATGGCCATGACGCGGGGGACACGGTGCTGTGCGGCATCGCCCACCGCATCGAACGCTGGGAAGGGCCGATGTGTACGGTCGCGCGGCTGGGCGGCGAGGAATTCGGCCTGCTGACCATCGGCATGGAGGGGATCATCCTCAGCCGTTTTGCCGAAAGCGTCCGGCGCGGAATCGCCGCCTGCGACCATCGCGAGATTTTGGGCGACCGGTCCGTCACCGCCAGTGTCGGCGTTGCCGAAGTCCGGCCCGCATGTGATTTCCAGCAACTGTACCGGCTTGCCGACGAAGCATTATATGACGCAAAGCGCGGCGGCCGGGACAAGGTCGTCGTGCAGCGCCACTATGACATGGCGGGACTTCCGCAGGGCCGTGAGGTCGCCAGATCCAATTGAGCCGGCGCGCGCGGCGCGCCCGCCGGGTCAAAGTCCGGCGACGGCCGACTTGTTATCGACGACTTCCAGCGGCGGAGCCTTGCCGGCCGCGCCATGGCGACGATGGCTCAGCTTGCCTTCGACCTTGCCGCCATTTTCGATCGTGATATTTTCATAGGTCACGTCGCCGGTGATGCGGGCCGTCGCGTGGACGATCAGCGTCTTGGCCTCGATCGCACCGTCCAGCAGACCGGCGATCTTTGCCGTGTCGGCGATGACCGACCCCTTGATCTCGCTGGCCTCGCCCTGGACAAGATTGGCGCATTTCAGGTCGCCGTCGATCTTGCCATCGACGTGCAGGTCGACGCTGGCGGCGATATTGCCGGTGACGACGACGTCCGATCCCAGGATCGAAAAGGTCGTATGACGCGCGCCCGTCGCCATTTTAGCGGGCACCGCGGACGGCTGCGACGGAACCGACTCGCTGCCGGGCGTCGTCTTTGACTTCGAGAACATCGGCTTTGGCCTCCAGGAAGCGGCGCGGGTTGACCGCGACGCCGTTCAAACGGACTTCGAAATGCAGGTGGCTGCCGGTCGAGCGGCCGGTCGAGCCCATTTTGGCGATCTGCTCACCCGCGGCAACCTGTGCCCCGACGGTCGAGGCAAAGCCCGACAAGTGGGCGTAACGGGTCAGGATGCCCTGACCATGATCAACCTCCACGACATTGCCATAGCCCGATTTCTGTCCGACGAAAACGACACGTCCGGGCGCGGCGGCCAGGATCGGGCTGCCCATCGGTCCTGGGTAATCAAGCCCCGAATGCATCGCGCCGGCCCCGGTAAACGGATCGCTGCGATAGCCATAGCTGGACGACAGCATCAGCACATTGGCCGGTTTGCCCGACGGGATGGCGACGAGCGTCCGTTCGAGCACTTCCATGCGGAACAATGCGCTTTCGAGTGCGGCAAAGGATTCGCCGAGCGAACTCGCGCGGCCGTTGCGGCTGCGATAGGGGATGAACGGACCACCGCGCCCGGCGGCGGCGTTGCGAACCAGCGCCGCGGGATTCATGCCCAGCTTGGCGACCGCGCCTTCGGCCTTTGTCGCGCGGTCGTTGACGGCGGCCAGCAACCGCGTGGCGAAATCTTCCTGCCGCGCTTCCAGCCGGGCCAGCACCTGCGCTTCGGGTGGCAGATTCGGGTTGATCGCCGCGCCGCTGTTCCGTGCGCTCGTCTTGAGCGGGGCCTTTTCGGCGACCGGCGCCGGGGCGCCTGCTTGCGGCGTCATCACGGCGGGTGCGACACCGAAATGCGCCTTCGACCATTCTTCAAGCTGTTCCTGCCGGTCTTCCAGATCGGCGGCGGTTTCGGCCACATTGTCGCGATATTTGGCGATGCGCGCTTCCGACGCGGCGGCTGCGGCCTGCTGCTTGGCGACGGCGGCGCGTTCGCCCGAATTCAGCAACTGGCTGACCAGCACCGCAATCGTGGCCCCGGCCCACGCCAGCAGCACCAGTCCGGTGATCAGCGCGACACGCTTTTGCCACAGTGCGCTGACGCGCAGAAAGCGGACGTGGCCGTGGGTGCGAACGAATATCTCATGGTCCTGAAACAGCGCAGCAAGGCGCCGACGCACATCGCGCAGACCCGTTGTTCTCGATGACAAGTGGCGACCCCATCTTGACTTGTTTTTAGGGAGCCCTCCCCCCCGATGGACGCGCCCTTTATCAGCCGCGACCGGCCGCGGCGAATCTTTGGCGGGCGAGTCGGGTTGAATCGAAACCATCATGCGGTGAACGGTGCCAAAGGCGCTGAAAGCTGCCGTTTTGGTAGGAAACAGGCCCCGAATCGGTCGAATCGTTGACGGCTTGCTTACCAATTTTGGTTAGGGCTAGGCAGGTGAATAGCATGGCCAAATCCGCTTCATCCGGTCCGACCGAATCGGCGACCGCCCCGTCCGTCCCGCCCGGCGCGCGTCCGCGTTCGGCGGTCAGCGCCGGGGTGGGCATCGTCGGCCTTGCAGGGCTGGTCGGCTATTTGCTGATCGCGCGGTTCGCGCCGCAGATCGCGGCCTTTTTCGGCATCGACTGGGGCGATCGCGGGCCGATGGACGGCCCCAATTCGGCCATCGCCAGTGTGCTGGCGTGCGGCGTGCCGATGGTGCTGTGGTCGGTGCTGGTCGACAAGGTACACCGCAATCCGTCGACGGGGATCGACTGGGCACAGCGCCGCCCATGGCGCGATACGATCGACATCAGCCTGACGAAACTGGCCGGACTGTGGGCGACATGGGGGCTGATCGCGCTGATCTATGCCACCATGCGCTATTATTGGGAGGGCAATTACGCCTTTTCGATGAACCTGCTCGAAACCGTCGCGCCGTGGCTGTTGCTGGTTTCCGTGCCCTATATGTTGTGGCTCGATCGGCGCATGATCGAACCGCGCGACGGGTGCTGGCAATTCGGGCGCTGGCTGATTGCGCCGGGACAGCCGGTTGACGGCCGCGCGATCGGCCATCACCTGCGCGCCTGGACGGTCAAGGGGTTTTTTACCGCCTTCATGCTGTCGATCGTGCCGGGCAATTTTTCCTCGCTGGTGACCGTGCCGATGAGCGAGGTTTTCGCCAACCCCTATATGACCGGCCTGTGGGCGATCAATTTCCTCTATCTGGTCGATGTCCATATCGCGACCGTCGGCTATATCCTGACGCTAAGGCCGCTCGACGCGCATATCCGCACCGCCAATCCCTATGGCATGGCGTGGGTGGCGGCGCTTGTCTGTTATCCGCCCTTCATCCTGATGAACGGCGGGCCGCTCGATTATCAGGTCGCCGGGTCCGACTGGGGGTACTGGCTGGCGGGCCATGACAATCTGTTGATCCTGTGGGGCGTCGTGCTGGTCGCGCTGACCGCCGTATATAGCTGGGCGACGATGGCGTTCGGCATCCGCTTTTCGAACCTGACGCATCGCGGCGTCATCACCCATGGTCCCTATAAATATACGCGCCATCCGGCCTATATTTCGAAAAATCTCAGTTGGTGGGTCGGCTCGCTGCCGTTTCTGGTGACTGACGGCGGGTGGATAGAGGGCGCGCGCAACGTCATCCTGCTGGGGATGGTCAGCGGCGTCTATTATTGGCGGGCAAAGACAGAGGAACGGCATCTGCTCGCCGATCCGGCTTATGTGGCCTATTGGAACTGGGCGCAGGCGAATGCCGCGATCCCGCGCTTTTTTGCAAAGCTGACGGGCCGGGCGCGCCCGTTGATCCGCCTCGATCCCGACGATCGCGTCGGGCCGGTGGCGTGACAGGCACGGACCGCGACGGCGCGCGTCAGGGCGCGACGACACCCTCCGCCTTCGCGGCTTTATCGGCTTCGGCATCGCGGCGGGCCTGGATTTTGGCATGGCCAGCGGCGATGATGCGCCACGCCCGATCGCATCCGCGCTGGTCGGAAGCCCGCTTGCTCGCACAAATCTGTTCAAGTCGCGCGACGGCCATCTTGCGCTCTGTGGCACGGTCGGGGCCCCACATGCCAATGCCGCTGTAACTGGAAACTGCTCTTGCGCCGATGGATGCGGCCGAATTGACGGTCTGCGCGGCGGCGACGGATGGCAGCAGGGCGATCGCGAGAATAGCGGCTTTCAGATAGGACATCATCGGCTCCCTGAAAGGGCTGGATGCCGAATAATAACATGGAAACCGGGCCTTGCAAACAGGGGCCGGCGCGATGCTCAAAAGCTGAGTTCGTCGTAGATTTTCGACAGGTCGTGATTCCACGCGCCCTCATATCGGCTTAGCAGGTCGTGCGCGGGCGACTTGCCGCTCTTGGCAATGCGCCGCAGCGGTTCGAGGAAGCCGACTTCATTGTCGCCCATCGAATTGACCTCGCCGCGCGCGGCAAGGCCCGCCGCCGCGATGTCGATAACGCGGTGTGCCAGATCGCCGACGGTGCCGCCGCCGGGGGCCGGGGCGTCGAGTCCTTCGCCTGGCACGGCATCGCGCAGCGCCTGCTGTTCCTCGATGGTCCATCCCTTGACGAGATCCCAGGCGGCGTCGAGCGCGCCCTGATCATAGAGCAATCCGACCCATAGCGCGGGAAGCGCGCAGATGCGGTTCCACGGGCCGCCGTCGGCGCCGCGCATTTCGAGAAAGCTTTTCAACCGCACTTCGGGAAAGGCGGTCGACAGATGGTCGTTCCAGTCGGAAAGCCGCGGCTTTTCGCCGGGCAGCGCGGGAAGCTCGCCCTTCAGAAAGGCGCGAAAGCTCTGCCCCGCAGCGTCGATATATTTGCCGTCGCGGAAAACGAAATACATCGGGACGTCGAGCATATAGTCGACATAGCGTTCATATCCGAACCCCTGATCGAAGACGAAGGGCAACATGCCCGTGCGCGCCGGGTCGGTGTCGGTCCAGATATGGCTGCGATACGACAAAAAGCCGTTGGGCTTGCCCTCGGTAAAGGGCGAACTGGCGAACAACGCGGTCGCGAGCGGCTGCAGCGCCAGGCTGACCCGGAATTTCTGCACCATGTCGGCCTCGCTCGCATAGTCGAGGTTGGTCTGGATCGTGCAGGTGCGCAGCATCATGTCGAGACCCATGGTGCCGACGCGCGGCATATGGTCCAGCATGATCTTGTACCGCCCCTTGGGCATGATCGGCAATTCGGCGCGCGTCTTGTCGGGCCACATGCCAAGGCCAAGGAAACCGAGCCCGAGTTCGGCGCCGACTTCCTTGACCTGTTTCAGGTGGCGGCCGGTTTCGGCGCAGGTCTGGTGAAGGTTTTCGAGCGGCGCGCCCGACAGTTCAAGCTGTCCCGCGGGTTCCAGGCTGACGGTGCCGTCGCTGCCCGCCAGCGCGATGACCTTTCCACCCTCGACCACCGGTTCCCAGCCAAAGCGCGTGAGCGCCATCAACAGGTCGTGGATGCCGCCGGGCTCGTCATAGGAAGGGGCGCGGTGATCGGCGGTGCGATAGACGAACTTTTCATGCTCGGTGCCGATGCGCCAGCGGTCCTTGGGCTTTTCGCCCTTCGCCATGGGGGCTGCGAGGTCGCTCGCATTCTCGACGATGGGGTCGTTGCCGTCCGATGCGGTTCGCGTGCTCATTTCGCGCATTTAGACGGTTCGGTATAGAATGCAATCGGCTGTTGAATGCGGGGCGCGGCCGCCCGTGCGCCGCTTTGTTCGGCGGCAGGACGATCCCGTCGATCAGTTCTCGCCCGTCCAGTCGCCGTGCCGTGCCATCCACAGGCTGACGGCCGCGATCGCCGCCGTTTCGGCGCGCAGGATGCGCGGACCCAGCGCGATACGGCGGACGGCGGCATGACCGATCAGCATTTCGCGCTCGCGATCGGTAAAGCCGCCCTCGGGACCGGTCAGGATCGCGGCGGGCGCCGGGGCATCGACAGACAAAAGCGCCTCGCCGCCAGCTTCGTCGGCGAACAGCAGCGCGCGGTCTGCGGGCCAGTTGGCGAGCAACTGGGCCAGTTTGACGGGTTCGCCCAGTGTCGGGATCGTGGTGCGCCCACATTGTTCGCACGCTTCGACAATCTGCGCTTCGATCCGCTCGCTCTTGACGCGCTCGACGATGGTGCGTTCGGTAATCACCGGCTGCAATCGCGCGACCCCCAGTTCGGTCGCCTTCTCGATGATCCAGTCGAGCCGGGCTTTCTTGACTGGCGCAAAGCAGAGCCAGAGGTCGGGGACCGTTTCCATCGCTCTCGTCTGCCGTTCGATACGCAGGGTCAGCGATCGCTTCGCCGCGTCGGCTATCACCGCCAGCCATTCTCCGCTGCGGTTGTCGAACAGCAGGATCGGGTCGCCGACCTTTAATCGCATGACGTTCAGCAGATAATGGGCCGCGGACCCGTCGATCGTGGGCGCGGCGTCCGGGCCAAGCGGCAGGTCGACGAACAGGCGGGGGGTGCTGGCGGGCGGCCAGGCGGGAATCGCGGGCATGGCCCGGCGATAGCAGACAGCGATATTTTGCGCATCCGCCGCGTGCGACCCGCCAACCTGTCCCGGGCTGGCGCAGAACAACCGATTTGGCGGCCGGTCGCGCCCGCGGCGATTAGCGGTTTGGTAAGCAGTTTCGCCTTAGGTGCGAGATTACCAGCGGCGCATCTAAGTGGGGGCGTGCTGCAAGAGGGGTTATACCATGCGCGGGACTTGGATCAGCCGTATGCGGCAGGGTGCAAAGAAATTTCTTCGCGATCAGGGCGGCAACGCCATGATGCTGACCGCGGCGGCGATCGTGCCCGTCGTCGGCATCGCCGGATCGGGCATCGACATCGGGCGCGCCTATATGGCGCAGCTTCGCCTGCAACAGGCGTGCGACGCGGGCGTGCTCGCCGGGCGGCGCGTGATGGCGGCCGGAACCTATACGGACGCCGCCAAGGCCGAGGCGAACAAGATGTTCGGCTATAACATGCCGAACAACATCTATGGCAGCCAGAATGTCGTCTTTACGTCAAAGGCTCAGGGCGTTTCCGACGTCGCGGGCACCGCGAGCGCGTCGCTGCCGACGATGGTCATGTATATTTTCGGCACCAACCAGTTCAATCTGGCGGTCGAATGCACGGCCAAGCTGGAAATTTCGAACACCGACGTGATGCTGGTGCTCGACGTCACCGGGTCGATGAACGACACCAATGCGGGCGATTCGGTCAACAAGATCACCGCGCTTCACAATGCCACGATCGATTTCTTCAAGACGCTGACCGAAGCGCAGATCGGAGACGGGCGGCTGCGCTTTGGCGTCGTGCCCTACAGCTCGACGGCGAATGTCGGCCAGATCCTGTATAAAAAGGATCCGTCCTGGCTCGCCGATTCGGTCGTGCTCCCGTCGCGAGAGCCGGTGACGAAGGATGTGTGGAATACGACGTCAAACGTCACGTCCAGCGATTATTCCGAAACGGCGCCCGTTGTGGATGGCGGCGCATCGAACCCCAGTTGGACGAACACGGGCAGCACCGGCAATGCCAACACGAGCGCGAGGTGCGGAAACCTGACGCCGCCTGACGATTATCCCGACCCGGCGCTGCTTATCAACACCAGCGATACGGTGACGGGAAATCCCGAGGTGGACGGCAACACCCGCGTTACCGAATATGATTCAAAGCGGACATATCAATATTACAGCTATCGCTACATATGGTCGAACAAAGCCTGTCGTCTTCAGCAACTGCGTACGACCTTCACCCGCACCTACAAGGTGACGAAGACCGAGACGCTGAGCAAGGTCTTTGACAATAAATATACCTATAAGGACCGCGAGTTCAACGTCGCCGACATCAAGAATGGCACGACGTCGCTTGTCACCAATGTCGGGGACAGCGGACAGGCGCAGAGCAATGTCTGGGGCGGCTGCGTCATGGAGCGGCAGACGGACGATTTCGCGGCGAACGAAACGGCGCCCTCGACGGCGCTCGATATGAAGGTCGATGACAAGCCGACCAGCGAAGACGCCACGAAATGGAGCCTTCTCATCCCCGAAATCGCCTTTGCTCGCGCCTCCCATCCGGCGAACCAGCCGGCGTCGAACAGCGCGCGCGTGCTCAACTACAGCGACGTCACCACCAATGACAAGACAAGGGGCAGCTGGCAGAATTATTCGAAATATTGGGCTGATGGCTGGGGCGTATGCCCGGCGCCGGCGATGAAGCTGACGACGATGACCAAATCGGATCAGTCGAGCTTTGAAACCTATATCAAATCGCTCAAGCCGATCGGCGGCACCTATCACGATGCCGGGATGGTTTGGGGCGTGCGTCTGCTGTCGCCGACCGGCCTGTTCGCGGATGAGAATGCCGAGGCGCCGAACAAGCGGACGATCGGGCGTCATATCGTGTTCATGACCGACGGCCTGATGGCGCCCAACATGGGCAACCTGTCGTTCCAGGGATATGAATATCTGATGGGCCGGGTCGGCGGGACCGATGACGCGGCGCTGAAGGCGCGCCATAACAATCGCTTCCAGCAATTGTGCGCGGCCGCGCAGAGCAAGCAGATCACGGTCTGGGTCGTGTCCTTCGGCATCGGCACCGACGCCAATCTCGACAAATGCGCTTCGTCGGGCAAGGCGCTGGAAGCCAAGAATTCGGCGCAGTTGAACGAGAATTTCCAGACGATCGCTCGTCAGATTTCCAGGCTGAGACTGTCGCAATGACGCGTCGGCACGCCCTCATCCGCCGCTTGCGACAAAGCGAGCGCGGAACCGCGCTTATCGAATTCGCGCTGACCGCACCGGTATTCCTGCTGCTGCTGATGGGCATCTTCGACTATTGCTGGCAAATGTATGCGCAGCAGGTGTTGCAGGGCGCCGTCGACAAGGCTGGCCGCGATTCGGCGCTCGAACAATTTTCAAAGGATCAGGCGGCGCTCGACAACATCGTGCGAACGCAGGTCAAGAATGTATTTGCGAGCGCCGACGTGAGCTTCGAACGCAAATCCTATGACAGTTTCGCGCAGGTCGGGACCGAGGAACGTTACACCGACAGCAATCCCAAGAACGGCCGATATGATGCTGGCGAATGTTTCGACGACTTTAACGGTAATGGCAAATGGGACGCCGACCGTGGCCGTTCAGCCAATGGCGGCAACGGCGGCGCCGACGACGTCGTCCTCTATACCGCGTCGATGAAGTTCAACCGCGTCTTGCCGGTGTGGGTGATGCTGGGCCAGCCACAGGAAACGACGCTGACATCATCGACGGTGCTGCGCAACCAGCCCTTTGCCAATGGCAGCGATTCGCCTCCGGATGAATGCAAATGAGGCGCTATCCTGTAACTTTACGCCGTGCGCGCTATCTGGTCCGCCGCCTGGCGCGCAACGTGCGCGGCGCGGTCATCATCGAAATGGCCTTCACTATTCCGCTTCTCGTACTGCTCGGCCTTGGTGGGCTCGAAATGGCCAATCTGACGCTCGTCAGCACGCGGGTCAGCCAATTGGGGCTCAGCGTCGCCGACAATGCCTCGCGTATCGCGGCGGGCAGCAATCTGACGCTGCCGCAGGTGCGCGAATCCGACATCAACGATGTGTTCGCAGCGCTCGACCAACAGGCAAAGAACCTGAATTTCAAGGATAATGGCCGCGTCATCCTGTCCAGTCTCGAACGCAACGCCGATGGCGGACAGACGATCAAATGGCAACGCTGCTATGGCAAACTGGCCATCAATTCGGCCTATGGCGCCGAAGGAAAAGGCGCGACGGGCACCAGCTTTGCCGGAATGGGACCGGCGGGCCAGGAGGTAAAGGCGGCAAGCGGCACCGCCGTCATGTTCGTCGAGATTGCCTATGACTATCAACCGCTGGTCTATGGCAAGGTGGTGGGGACGCCGCGCATACAGTCGACCGCGGCGTTCAATGTCCGCGAAACGCGCGATTTCACCAAAGTCTATCCGACCGGGGTCAAATCGAGCTGCGCCTGACCTGGTGGCGCCCTTCAGCGCGCGCCATCGAATCAGGCATTTATCGCCGCGCTTCCCGCTGCTATCGCGCGTCTGCCGATGACTGCTACCCACCCGCCCGACAGCCAGCTTCGTGGTTTCCTGGCCCTGCTGCCCGCCGCAGCGCGGCCCTATGCGTTGCTCGCGCGGTTCGACCGGCCGATCGGATGGTGGCTGCTGTACTGGCCCTGTGCCTGGGCGCTGGCGCTGGGCGGCGGCGCGATCAGCCATTGGCCGCTGTTCCTGTGGCTGCTGCTTGGCGCGATCGCGATGCGTGGCGCGGGATGCGTCTATAATGACATCGTCGACCGCGACCTCGACGCGCGCGTTGCACGCACCGCGTCGCGCCCCGTCGCGAGCGGCGCGGTGTCGGTGCGCAATGCGCTGCTATGGACGCTGTTTCTGTCGCTGGTCGGCCTTCTCGTCCTGTTGCAATTGCCGCATTCGGCCCAGATCGTCGCGCTCGCCAGCCTGATCCTGGTTGCCGGCTATCCTTTCATGAAACGCATCACCTGGTGGCCGCAGGCGTGGCTGGGCCTGGTGTTCAGTTGGGGGGCGCTCGTCGCCTGGGTCGCGGTGGGCGGCCAGGACGGCCTTGCGCTGCCGCTGCTGTACGCGGGCTCGATTGCGTGGGTGATCGGTTACGACACCATCTATGCGCTGCAGGACATCGAGGATGACATGCTGATCGGCGTAAAGTCGAGCGCGCGCGCGATGGGCACTCATGTCAGGGGCGGCGTCGCGCTATGCTATGGGACGGCGCTTGCGGCGTGGGGGGGCGCGCTGTGGGCGGTGCGTCCCGATCCGTTGGTGCTGCTGGCCCTGCTGCCCGCGGCGGTGCATCTGACCGGACAGGTGGTGACGCTCGACCCCGCGAACGGCGACGACGCGCTCGCCAAGTTTCGCAGCAACCGCTTCGCCGGCCTGTTGATCTTTGCCGCGATGCTGGTGGTCGGCACGGCGCCTTAGAGTGATTTCGAGTGAAATGACGCATTTCGCGGCTCGGAAATCACGGAAAAAACAAGAATCTAAAGTGCCGGTTTTGATTCCGTCAAAACCGGCACTTTAGGCCGGTACCTGCCTACTCCGCCGCCAGCAGTTCTTCGGCGCCGCCCAGATCGACCGATACCAGCCGGCTGACCCCCTTTTCGATCATCGTCACCCCGAATAGCCGGTGCATCCGCGCCATCGTCACCGCATTGTGGGTAACGATCAGATAGCGGGTGTTCGTCTCGCGCGTCATCCGGTCGAGCAGGTCGCAAAATCGTTCGATATTCGCGTCGTCGAGCGGGGCGTCGACCTCGTCAAGAACACAGATCGGCGCCGGGTTGGTCAGGAACAGGCCAAAGATCAACGCGACCGCCGTCAGCGCCTGTTCGCCGCCCGACAGCAGCGTCAATGTGCCAAGCCGCTTGCCCGGCGGCTGGGCCATGATCTCCAGCCCCGCCTCCAGCGGGTCATCCGAATCGACCAGCTCCAGATGCGCCTGACCGCCGTTGAACAGCGTCGTGAACAACCGTTGGAAATGACCGTTCACCGCTTCAAAGGCGGCGAGCAGGCGCACCCGGCCCTCGCGGTTCAGATTGCCGATCGACCCGCGAAGCCGGTGAACCGCCTGGGTCAATTCCTCTATCTCGGCGGCGCTTCGTTCGCGCTCGCTATCCAGTTCGACCAGTTCGTCGGCGGCGACCAGGTTGACCGGCCCCAACCGCTCGCGCTCGGCGATCAACCGGTCGTGCTGGGCCGATTCGGCGCTGGCATCGCGGACGCTATCGCTTTCGAACCCGGCCTTTTGCGGCAACAGCGGCGGTGGACATTCGAAACGTTCGCCCGACAACCGACCCATTTCGATGCGGCGCAGTTCGGCATTTTCGGATCGCGCCACCGCACCGGCGCGCGTTTCGCGCGCGGCGGCGACACGTTCGCGGATCGCCGACAGCGCGGTCTCTGCCTCGCGGAGCGCGGCCTCGGCGGCGCGTTCCTGCGTTTCGGCGGCCGCGACCTTGTCGCGCAGCGCCGCCTGCTGCGTCTCGGCGGCGCTGCGCTGTTCGGCCAGCCGGGCGGGCGCGTCCGCGATCTTCGCCGCCTCGGCCCCCAGCGCGTCGGACCTTTTGTCCATTTCGGTGACACGCCGCGCCGCTTCGCCCGCGCGCGCCTTCCAGCTCTTGATCTCCGCATGGACCACCGCCTGCCGCTCGCTCAAACCGGCGAGCGCGCGTTCATGCGCCGTCAGTGCATCGCGTGCGGCGGCGGCATCGGCGCGCGCGCGTTCGGCCCTTTGGTCTTCGGCGGCAAGTTCGGTGCGGGCGATATTGTCGTCGGGCAGCGCCGCGAGCGCGCGTTCCTGTGCTGCCAGTTGGTCGGTGGCCTCCTTTGCGGCTTCGGCGATTTCGCCAAGGCGGCGATCGAACAGCGCGGCGGCGTCACGGTGGCGATCGATCGCCGCCTGCGCCTGATCGGCGGCGCGCAACGCGGCGCGGCGCGCCTCGTCCGCCTGCGCCAGCGTCTTGCGAGCGGCCGCGGCGGCTTCGGTCAGCCCGGTCGCCCTGACGGCGGCGGCATCGCGGCGGTCGCGCAGTTCCTGCACGCCCAGTTCAACCTGTGGTCGCTGCGCGGCGAGGGCGTCGAGCCGGTTCTGACGCTGCAGCCGTTCGGTCGCGGTCGCGCCGTCGCCCCGCGTGACAAAGCCATCCCAGCGGCGCATCACCCCATCGGTCGTCACCAGCCGCTGGCCGACGGCAAGCGGCTGGCCGCCGTCGCCTGTCGTCACCGCGACCTGTGCCAGGCGCCGTGAAAGCGCCGCCGGTGCCTGAACGAACCGGGCGAGCGACTCGGTGCCGGTCGGCAGCGCGGGGTCCTGCTTTCCGGCATCGGCGCCGATCCAGCTTCGCGCCGCCGCCTGATCGGTCCCGGCGTCAAGATCGTCGCCGAGCGCGGCGGCAAGCGCGGCTTCATAACCCGGCGCGACGCGGAGTTGATCGAGAATCCGGCATTCGTCGCTGCGCGCGGCGGCAAGCGCGCGGGTGAGCGTCGTCGCCTCGCCATCAAGCGCGGCGAGCGCGGCGCGCGCTTCGGCGAGCCCGGCTTCGATGCCGGTCAGGTCGGCGGCCACCGCCTCGCGATCGGCTTCGGCCTGGTGCAGGGCGGTTTCGGCGGCGGTGATCGCGGTTTCGGCGGCTTCGGCCTTCTGGGTGCTCTGCGACAATGTTGCCGCGAGGGCGCCGCTGTCGCCCAGCGAAGCCACATCGGCGTCGACCCGCGCCTTGTCGGCGGCGATACGGCGAACCGCGGCCTCGGCGCTGTCGCGGGCGGAAACGGCGATACGCCGGTCGGCCGCTTCGCTTGCCGCCTTGGCGCGTGCCTGCGCCAGCGCGATTTCGGCATCGCGCAGATGGGCCTGCGCGGTCAGGCTGGCGTCGGCCAGCGCGGCCTTGCCCTGATCGTGCCCGGCGATTTCCTGCGCCAGCGTTCGGGTTTCGGCATCAAGGGCGGTCAGCGCCGCATGGGCTTCGCGCGCAAGTTCGCCTTCGTGCGCGCGGTCGTCGGCGATGCGCCTGATTTGCGCAGCCAGATCCTCGATCCGCTGAATCGCCGCGCGTTCCTCGCCCTGCAATCTTACCTGCGTCGCGGTCGCTTCGGACAGGGCGTCGCGCTGCGCCTGTGCATCGCTTCGCGCCGCCGCGACCCGGCCCGCGACCTCGACCTGCGCCGCGGACAGCGTTTCCAGTTCCTGCTGCGCCGTCCTGACCGCGGCTTCGGCGGCGTCGGAATCGCGGCGCGCCTGATCGGCGGCTTCGGCGGCGTCCCGCCAGCGCGCATAGATCAGCCGCGCTTCGGCAATGCGAATGTCGTCGCTCAGCTTCTTGTATTTTTCCGCCGCCCGCGCCTGTCGCCGCAGCGCGTTGGCGCGCACCTCCATATCCGCGACGATTTCGGACAGGCGGGTCAGGTTGGTTTCGGTCGCGCGCAGCTTTTGTTCGGCATCCTTGCGGCGGACATGCAGCCCGGCGATCCCTGCTGCTTCCTCCAGCATCGCGCGGCGATCGGTCGGCTTGGCGGCGATGACATTGGCGATCTTGCCCTGGCTGACCAGCGCCGGGCTGTGCGCGCCGGTGGCGGCGTCGGCAAAGATCAGCGCGACATCCTTTGCGCGGACGTCGCGGCCGTTGGCGCGATAGGCCGAACCGGCCCCGCGCTCGATACGGCGGATTACCTCCAGCTCATTCCCGTCGCTGGCGTCGGACAGGCCGGCGACCAGGGCCCCTTCGGTGTCGCAATGCAGCGCGACCTCGGCGAAATCGCGCGAGGGGCGCGACGACGTGCCCGCAAAGATCACGTCTTCCATCCCGCCGCCGCGCATCGATTTCGCGCTCGATTCGCCCATCACCCAGCGGATCGCTTCGAGCAGGTTCGATTTGCCGCAGCCATTGGGCCCGACGACGCCGGTCAGCCCCGGTTCGATGCGCAGTTCGGTGGGTTCGACGAAAGATTTGAAACCGGTCAGGCGCAGCCGCTTTATCTGCACGGGCCATCCCCATGCAGGTCATCGAATCGGAGCTGTTGCAACCCTGGTGTCACATATCCCCCTGCCAGCCGTCATGCCGCGTGGCCGGGGGACTCGCAAGGGGGTCCTATCCTCCCCATGCGGTCCGCACGGGGAGGAAGCCGGGTCACCGGGTCAGCGCGCGCCCATCGTGCGCAGACGGTCGCGCAGGGCGCTCCATGTCGTGATGCCTTCGGCGACCTGGCCGTTGATGACAAAGGTCGGCGTGCCGGTGATCTGATATTTTTCGACGCCTTCGTTGGTGCCCTTTTCGATCGCCGCCACATTTTCGACCTTGCTCAGGCATTGCTGGATCGTCGCCGCGGGAACCCCGCGCTGCTGATAGAATTGATCGATGCCCCAGCCCTTGGCGAGCGCGACAAAGCGTTGCGCGGGCGGCAACTGCATCGCCGCCTCGATTCCCGGCTGCGGCTTTTGCGCGCCCGCGATGAACGCCTCATGTTCGATGAAGGTCGCATCGGCGAGGGGGAAGAAACGGTCGGGGCCGGTGCATTTGACGATCGCGCCCGAAATCGCGTCGATCGGATGCAGCATGAAGGGGGTCAGCTTGTACGAAACGCGGCCGGTATCGACGAAATCGCGCTTCAACTCCTCGTTCGATTCCTGCGCGAAACGGGCGCAATGGCTACAGGTGAAGGCGCCATATTCGTGCAATTTGATCGGCGCGTCGGGATTGCCCATGATCGCACCGCCATCGGGGGCAAAGCTGACGACCTGCGACCAGCTTTTGCCGGCGGGCGGCGCGACCTTGGCGATCGCGGTCTGTTCCTTTGCGGGATCGGTCTTGCTTTCGCCGCAGGACGCGAGCGCCAGCGCGCCCATGGTGGTCAAAAGGACGGTACGCAGCAGGGTCATAATCTGTCTTTCTTCACTAGCCGGAATATGGCGCGTTTTAAGGGGCCTTGCGCGCAAGGTCGAGTTTCGATTTGATCGTCGGGCCAGCCGTGTCTGTGGCGCGGCGACCATGATGGCGGAGCGCGACCATCGACCTGTCCTCCTCAGCCGATCCGGGGAAGCTTCGGCGCCGTCGCCAGCCCGGCGGCCATGCGTTCGAGGACGGTGCGCAGTTCGGGGTCGCCGATGTCGCGTAAACTGTCGCCCAGTTCGGCGGGTACGGGTTTCAGCATCGCCGGCGGCTGAACCGGCGCGGCGGGCGTGACCTGGCCGTGCGTCATCCGGACATGCGCGACGGCGGCATAGCCAAAGAAACGGTTGACCGCGCCCAATATGTCGGGGGCCACATGTTGCAGCATCGGGGCATGGGCGCCGCTGATCGTCAGGTGCAGTGTGCCGCCCGCCTTTTGTCCGGCGGGAAAGCGGATCATCGCGGGCTGGGTGACATCGGCAAGCCGGTCGCCGACGATTTCGCGCCAGCGGCTGACAACCGAACTCTGGATAAAGCCGAATTTGCGAAAGGCGGCGCGACCGATTTCGGGGACAAGGTCGGAAATCATGCGCGCTTCGCCGCCGCGCGGGCGTTCGTAAACGCGCGCCGCCTGCTTCGTGCGTCCCGCCTTTGCCTTTTTCGGCCGCTTGTCCTGTCCCGCGTCTTCCACCACGCCAAAGGCCATGCCATAAGCTAGGGGTGAGCGTCCAGACTTCTGCTATTCATGCGTTCGCACAGCGGCTTCTTTCCTGGTACGATCGGTCGGCGCGGGTGCTGCCGTGGCGCATCGCGCCGAACAGCGACGAGACGCCCGATCCCTATCGGATATGGCTGGCCGAGGTCATGTTGCAGCAGACGACCGTGGCCGCTGTCGCGGGCTATTTCGCACGCTTTACCGAACGATGGCCGACCGTCGCCGACCTGGCCGCCGCCGCCGATGCCGACGTCATGGCGGCATGGGCCGGCCTTGGCTATTATGCCCGCGCGCGCAACCTGCTGGCCTGTGCCCGCGCGGTGGTGGCACAGCATGGCGGCCGCTTTCCCGACAGCGAAGCCGGTCTGCGCGCGCTTCCCGGCATCGGGGACTATACTGCGGCATCGGTCGCGGCGATCGCGTTTGGCCGGGCGGCGGTCGTCATCGATGCGAATATCGAACGGGTGATCGCGCGCCACCGCCTGATCGACACCCCGCTTCCGGCGGCAAAGCGGGACATTCGCGCGGCGCTGGCGCCGATCGTGCCGCCCGATCGGCCGGGCGACTTCGCGCAGGCGCTGATGGACCTTGGCGCGACGATCTGCACCCCGCGCGGCCCGGCCTGCGCGATCTGCCCGATCATGGCGGATTGCCGCGCGCGCGCGTCGGGCGATGCCGATCGCCTGCCGGTCAAACCGCCCAAAAAGGCGAAGCCGCACCGCCATGGAATCGCGCACTGGATCGAACGCGATGGCCGGATCTGGCTTGTCCGCCGTCCGGGCAAGGGGATGCTCGGCGGAATGCGGGCGCTTCCCGGCGGCGCGTGGACCGACGCGCGGCCCGCCGAGTCGGGTATCGTCCACGTCGATCATGGCTTTACCCATTTCGACCTGACGCTGACGCTTGTGCGCGGCGACGCGTCCACCGAATCCCTTGATGCCGCAGCGGAAGGCGAATGGTGGTCCATCTCCGACCTTGACGCGGCCGGTTTGCCGACGCTCTATCGCAAGCTGGTCGAGCGGATGTTGGAGAGGTTGGAATGAACATGATGGTTTCGCGCCGTGCGCTGCTGGGCGGGATGGCGCTGGGCGGTACGGCAATGCTGCTGCCGCGCGCCGCGCTGGCGTGGAAGGCCGACGGGGCGGCGCTCTATCCGGCCACCGATGCGTATATCAAGGGCTTCGTCGATCGCCGCGAACTCGTCGGGACACTCGCCGCAATCGGCAAGGGCCATGACGCGCCGGTGTTTTTGGGCGCGGGGGTGCAGTCGATCGACGGCGCGACGCCGGTCGGCCCCGACACGCTGTGGCGGCTCTATTCGATGACGAAGCCCGTCACCGGCATGGCCGCGATGCTGTTGATCGAGGACGGCAAGATGAAGCTGGACCAGCCGATCGCCGATTTCCTGCCCGCGTTCGCGAATATGAAGGTTCAGGTGACGCCCGATGGCTCGATCACCGACCTGCGCCCCGCGAAAGGGCCGATCACGGTCCGGCAATTGCTGACCCACACTGCGGGACTTGGCTATAATATCGTTCAAAAGGGGCCGATCAAAAAGGCCTATGACGATGCCGGTATCGTCGGCGGACAGGCCAGCCGCCTGCCGATCCCCGGCTTTGCGCCGGTCACGCCCGCGCCCAGCCTTGCCGTCATGGCCGACCGGCTCGCGGCGCTGCCGCTCGTCTATGAACCCGGAACCAAGTGGAGCTATTCGATCAGCCTCGACTTGATGGGCCGACTGATCGAGGTCGTGTCGGGACAGGCATTCGATGCCTTTCTGAAGGCGCGCCTGTTCGACCCCCTGGGCATGACGAGCACGGGCTTCATGGTGAACGCAAAGGATGTCGCGCGCTTCACCAGCAATTATGCGCCGTTCGGCGGCGCTCTGATCCCGTTCGATCCCGCCAAAAGCTCGATCTATCTCGACCCGCCGCCCTATCCCTTTGGCGGCGGCGGCCTGGTGTCGAGCGCGCGCGATTACGACCGCTTCCTCGCCATGCTGCTGGGTGAGGGGGAAATCGGCGGTGTGCGCGTGATGAAGGCCGAAACGGCGCGCCTCGCCATGTCGAACCTTCTGGCCGACAGCATCGACCGCAAGGGGACGTTCATCGACGGACAGGGCTTTGGCGCGGGCGGCCGCGTGTCGTTGCCGACGTCGCCGGGCGGCGAGGGGCTGTTCGGCTGGGCGGGCGCCGCCGGGACGATCGGTTTCATCCATCGGCGGCTGGGGTATCGCGCGGCCGGCTATACGCAGATCATGCCGCCTGACGTCGTCCCCTTTCAGGGCAAGTTCGCCGAAGCTGTCATGAAGGACATCGCTGGCTGATGTCGTTGCCGCTCGGCTTTACGGGCGCGCGGCTCGATCGCGCCGATCAGCTTCGCACCAATGCGGACGGGTTCGCCGCCGCCGCCGCCGATCCGCGCGCGCGCTGCCTGGCGCTCGACGGGATCGATTTCGTGCCGGGTGAGGGCGGGGGGCTGCGTTGGGATCCGCTCGATCCCGCCGACGACCGGGCGCTGCTGCTGCTCGGGATCGATGATGGGGGCATTCCCCATTTCGTTCGCGAAGCGGCGGCGGGGACCCGGATCGACGCGCGCTCGCGCACCGTGATGCGGTTGCTGCCGCTGCTGTCGGGCGAGGATGCGGCGCTGTACGGCGGCGCGCGCAGCCTGGTCGACTGGCATGCGCGGCACCGTTTCTGTGCCGTATGCGGATCGCCGACCGACCCGTTTCGGGGCGGCTGGGGCCGCTGCTGTACACAATGCAACGCCGAACATTTTCCGCGCGTCGACCCGGTGGTCATCATGCTCGCGACCTATGAAGGGCGCGCGCTGGTCGGGCGGCAGGGCGGATTCCCGCCGGGGTTCTTCTCGGCGCTCGCGGGGTTTGTCGAACCCGGCGAATCGCTGGAGGAAGCGGTCGCGCGCGAATTGTTCGAGGAAGCGGGGCTGCGCGTTGCGGACGTCCGCTATGTGGCGAGCCAGCCGTGGCCGTTCCCGTCATCGCTGATGATCGGTTGCCGCGCGGTCGCGACCGACCCGGCGCTGACGCTCGACACGACCGAAATCGAAGCGGCGATGTGGGTGGACAAGGATGAGGTGCGCGCCGCGCTGGCGGGCGACATGGGCGCGCCGTTCATGGCCCCGCCGCCACTGGCGATCGCGCGCCACCTGCTGGAAGATTGGGCTGGTTAGAGTGATTTCGAGTGAAATGGGATATTTCGCGGCTCGGAAATCACGGAAAAACAAGCATCTAGAGTGCCGGTCTTGATTCCGTCAAAACCGAACGCACTCTAATTACAGCCGCTTGCCGGTGATCCGGCTGATTTCCTTGGCCACCATCGCTTCGACAAGCGGCGGCAGATTGGCGTCGAGCCATTGTTTGAGCATCGGACGCAGCGCGTCGACGACGACATCTTCCATCGTCCGGCCGGCAATTGCGGGTGCGGCGACCGTCGCGGCGGCGACAGCGGGTGCGACGGCGGCGGTCAATGCGTCGAGCGACTGGCGCGCGGCGTCGGCGCTGGCTTCGGAAACAAGGTCCGGGGACACAGGGGCCGGATCGGCGCCCTCTTCCTCTTCCTGAAGGTCAAGGATGTCGTCGGCTTCGGGGACGCGAATCTCCCGCACCGAACCCGGCGTTTCGTCACGCGCGATCACGCGCCGAATCGACGACAATATATCTTCCATCGACGGTTCCCGCGACATATCGCCCATAGCAAGCCCCTTAAACCACCGCGATTACCGGATGGTTAACGGCCTCTTACCGATTCGGGCTGCATTTTGCCACGCCTTATTGCGGCGAAAGCGAGGGCGGGCCGATGGGAACGGTGGCGGTCGCGGCGGGAACGGCGCGCGTGTCGGTCGCGACCCGCTGCGGCGTCGGATCTTGGGACCAGTCCCAGATCTGGCCCTTCACCCGCTGATAATTGACCTCGGGATCATATAGCGCGCCGCCTTCGATGCCCAGGTCGCGCGCCTCCGCCTTGCCCATCGCGGCGAGGACCGAAAAGGCGGCGACATAGGAATTGCGCTGTGCGGAAACCAGTTGGACCTGCGTGTTCAGATATTCCTGTTCCGCATTCAATATGTCGAGGATCGTGCGGGTGCCGACGCTGTTTTCGGCGCGCACACCCTCCAGCGACAGCGCGTTCGCGCTGACCGCCTGCTGCGTCGCGGCGATGATGCGTTCGTTCGCCTGCCACGCGGCATAGGCGCCGCGCGTCTGTGCGATCACCCGCCGTTCGGTTTCGACATATTGTTCGATCGCCTGGCTGTTTCGCGATTGCGCCTGGCGCACCTGCGCCGACCGGCGGCCCCCGGTGAAGACCGGCATGGTCATCCGGACGCCCGCGACCGCGCTGGTCGTTTCCTGCAACACGCTGAACCCGGGGATACCGCTGTTCAGCGAGCCGAGGTAATTATTGTAATTGCCGTTGAGGACCGCCGACACCTTTGGCGCGCGCGACGCCTTGGCCGTGCCGACATCGGCCTTGGCCGCCAATATCTGTTGGTCCGCCGATTCGATGTCGGGGTTGCTGTCGAGCGAAATGGCGACGGCTTCTTCCGCGCTTGCCGGCAGGTTGGGCAGTTGCGGCGGCGCCTCCAGGTCGGTCGGCGCATCGCCGACCAACCGGATATAGGTTTCGCGGCTGGAAATCAGATTGGCTTCGGCGGTGCGCAGATTGCCCTCTGCGACGGCCAGCCGCGCCTCTGACTGGGCCACGTCGGTCCGGGTCAGGTCGCCGATTTCGAACCGGTCGCTGGTCGCCTGTCGATTGGTGCGCAGGACCGAAACGGTCTTTTGGTTCAACTGCACGATCGCCTGGTCGCGGATGACGTCCATATAGGCGCCGACGACCTGCGAAAATATGCTCGCTTCGGTCGCGCGCAGGTTCGCCTGACCGGCCTCGACGCGATATTGCGCCGCGCGCACCGCATTGCGCACCGCGCCGCCCTGATAGATGGGAACGGTCAACTGGCTGCTCGCGCTCAGCGAACGGGATATGGCGTTAAAGCTATTGCCCGGAACAACGATATTTTCGTCATAATTCGCCTGTGAAGCGACATCGGGAAGGCCATAGCTTTTTTGAATCGGGACATTCTCGTCGGTCGCGCGCTGACCGGCACGGGCGGCGGTCAGCGTCGGGTTGTTTTCATAAGCCTTGGCCAGCGCCCCCTGCAATGTTTCAGCCTGTGCCGAGGCGGACAGCATCAGCGCGCCCGCGGCCAGGCCCGAAAGCCAGCGGGCGCGACGCAGAATCTGTTTCCTGTCAGTATCGATCATCGCGGTGTCAGCCTGAAACAAGGAAGGATAAGGCTTTTTAGAATTGAAAGCCCGCCGGCGCGGCAAAGCCGGGCAGCGGCGCGGCGTCCATGTCGGCAAAGCTGCGCAGCGCCACGGTGCCGCCGATCTTCACGCCTTCGACCAGCCGCGTGACCGCGCCGTCGCGGCGGGCGGCGACCAGGCGGCCACCCTCGGCAAGCTGGGCGATCAGCGCATCGGGCAGCGCCTCGACCGCGCCTTCGACGATGATGCGGTCGAACGGCGCCGCATCGGGCGCCCCCGCGTTCAGCGGACCTTCGATCCAGCGGATATTCGCGTCGGCGACCGCCGACCGGGCGACCGCCATCAATTCGCCCTTTTCCTCGACCGCATGGACTTCGGCGCCCAGCCGCACCAGCAGCGCGGCGGTATAGCCCGTGGCGCTGCCGACCAGCAGCACGCGCATGGCGGGGCGAATGGCCGCTGCGACCAGCAACCGGCCGGTGACCAGCGGCGCATTCAGCGCGCGCCCGTGGCCCAGCGCGATCGCGCGGTCCATATAGGCGACGCTGGCCAGCGTGCCGGGCACATGCGCCTCCCGCGGCACCGCGGCCATCGCGCCCACCACGGCGGGGTCGGTGACATCGTTGGTGCGGAGCTGGCTGTCGATCATCGCCGACCGCATGTCCGCCGCAGTTGTTTCGCTAAACTTCGTTGCCATCAGCCTTTTCCGATTCCCTGCGCATTCGATGTTGCGGGGCAGCTTTAGCCGAAGCAATGCTGTATTGCAATAGTAATACAGCCCCGCAGCCGCACCATCGCCGCGCATAGCTGGCAACGCGAATGACGCCAACCCTCATCGCGCCGGAAGATGCGGTCCTATCCTTGACAAGGCGGCGAAACCCCCTCACTAGCGGCGCCGTCCAACACCCGGCCCATCCCCAGGATGCGGCTTTCGGCATGAGGCCCGATGGCGGAGTGGTGACGCAGCGGACTGCAAATCCGCGCACGCCGGTTCGATTCCGGCTCGGGCCTCCAGCCATAAAAATTATGCATGATTTTCACTATCTTCGAGTGAGGTTAGTCTAGCCTCGAATCTTGGTTGGGCATTGCCGGCGTTCGACTGCTTCGACAATCTCAGCGGACAGACGGACAGCCAAGCTGTTACCCACTTTGCGACCCGCAGTGCGTTTTCAGGGGACGCCCTATCCCGCAACCGGTGTTCCGCAGATCCAGCCACTCGGTTACGACGGCATGGGCGTCGAGATAGGCGCAGTCCAACTGGTCCGGCCGTGACAATATGGTGATGGCTTCCCATGCCGCGAGCGTCGGGGTGAACGGTGCGTCGGCGCTCGCCAGAGCCCGTTCATGACCCGGCGAGCTGTCCTCCTCTGCGAAAATGGAGACGATGGCGCACACATCGGCGCACGGCATCGACGACCGGAACGGCACCAATGACAGCCGAGGCTTTCGTTCTTTCGCTTGACTTACGGATCGGTATGTCGCAGCGCATATATTACGGATCGGTACTACGATGCGGATAATGGGTGTGCGTTGGCATATCGCGATTCATAGGGAAGGAGACGAGGTGACCAGTTCTCAAACAAAGGCTCATGCAGGCGCCTATGGGCCCGAAGGGTGGCTGCACTGGCCAGAGCATAGCGAAAAATCCTTCAATTTCATTCGTGTGCTTGCGAGCGCGTACGAGGGTGCCTGCACCGTGGGGGAGGCTTTCCTGGTTGGCTCACGGATCGAGCCCGGCAACGACGAAAGCTGGTACGTCGAGTGGACCCGGATGGGTGATGTAAGCCGGACGCGCGCGGAGGATGCGCTTGGAGCAGGTCATCCCGAGACTGCTCGTGGAAACTTTCTGCGCGCGGCGAACTATTACCGTGCCGCCGAATATTTCATGGATCATGGCGATCCGCGACGCCTCCAGACTTTCGACAAGGTCGAAGATTCGTCGCAGAATTTTCTGCGGTTGATGAAACCTGCTGGCGAAGTCCTGCAAATTCCGTTCAACGACTCGTATCTCGACGCCTATTTCGTGCGAGCGCCTGATGCCGTGGCGCCCTATCCCGTTGTCATCTGCTTTGGAGGTGCTGACGAATATAAGGACGAATTGCTGCATGAGATGCCGCGGCACGCCTTTCCGCGAGGCCTCTCGTTGCTGCTGGTGGACCTGCCTGGCCAGGGCGGAAGCCTTCGCCGCCGCCAGCTCCATGCTCGCGTGGAAACAGAAAAGCCGGTCGGTGCCTGCGTCGATTATCTGCTCTCGCGTGGCGACGTCGATAGTGCGCGTATCGCGCTTTATGGCGCCAGCCTCGGCGGCTTTTACGCGCCGCGCGCCGCCAGTTTCGAGCATCGGCTCGCCTGCGTCGTCAGCGATGGCGCGATCTGGAATCGGTTGTCCGAAGAGGATTTCCTGCGCGCGTTCGAAAAAAACAATCCGGACTCGTTGAATGTGCGGCAGCTCACATGGTTGGTTGGCGCCAAAGACTGGGACGAAACGATCGAGAAGTTGAAGAATTTCAAACTTGAGGGGGTCATCGACAAAATTCGTTGCCCCTATCTGGTCGTCCATGGCGAGCAGGACTTTCTGGGAGCCGATATCGCCGAGGACAGCGTCAACTACGCGAGGTCCAAGGGGGTGGATGTGACGTACAAACTGTTCACTCCAGAGGAGACCGGCGCAGCGCATTGCCAAATGGACAATCCGACGCTTGGCCAGGAATATATCTGCGACTGGATCGCGGACAAGCTTGGGCTTGTTCAGACCTGACCAGCGCGCAGCAACCACCATCAGCCGCGGCGGAGCCATGCTTGAGGCTCCGCCGCGTGCTGAACATCGCGGACTTGCGGACCATGTGCCTGCGGCCATGCCGAACGCGACATCGGCACTCAGGCAGAGGAAATGGATATGGCCATGACAGGGCGCGAGATGCGGTCGCGGATCGATGAGACCGGTATCCTGACCCTCTCGCTTGAACCGGTCGCGATACCGGATCCAGGGGATGACGAAGTCATCGTGCGCGTCGAAGCCGCTCCGATCAACCCCAGCGACCTCGGCCTGCTGCTTGGACCAGCGGACCTTTCATCGATTGCCGAAGTTGGCACCCCGGAAAAGCCGTCATTGGCCTTTCATGTCCCGACGGCCCGGCTCGCCGGGGTGAAGGGGCGGCTGGGGGCTTCGCTTCGGATAGGCAATGAGGGCGCCGGAACCGTCGTTGCGGCGGGCCGGGACGCGAAGGCGCTGATCGGAAAGCGGGTCGGCATGATTGGCGGCGGTATGTACGCCGACTATCGGCGTATCGGCCGTCCCGACGTGATCGAACTCCCCGACGGCGCATCCGCGGTCGATGGCGCCTCGATGTTCATCAACCCACTTACCGCGCTCGGCTTTGTCGAGACCGCGCGGCGCGAAGGTCACAAGGCCATCGTCCACACAGCGGCGGCCTCGAACCTTGGCCAGATGCTGCAAAAGATTTGCCTTGCCGACGGCATACCGCTCATCAACATCGTGCGATCGCAGGCGCAGGCCGATATCCTCAGAAACATCGGGGCGACCCATGTCCTGAACAGCGACGATGAAGGATTTTCCTGTCGCCTCGTCGATATGATCGCGGAAACGGGCGCGACCGTTGCGTTCGATTCGGTGGGCGGCGGGGCGCTGGGCAACACGATCCTGCAAGCCATGGAGCAGGCCGCAACGCGGCGCATGACCCAGTTTGACCGCTACGGCTCAGGAAGCTTCAAGCAGCTCTACATATATGGCGTGCTGAACGCGGGGCCGACGACGCTCAACTGCCTGACCTTCGGCTGGGAATGGAGCGTCTCGGGATGGCTCCTCTGGCCGTTCCT
Source organism: Sphingopyxis sp. (assembly GCA_030145715.1). GTDB lineage: Bacteria > Pseudomonadota > Alphaproteobacteria > Sphingomonadales > Sphingomonadaceae > Sphingopyxis. The sequence goes on from JAIXHQ010000005.1 coordinate 97,414, forward strand.
GAGGGATGCTGGGCGAGACGTCGAGAACCGGCTCCGTCAACGCGTCGCGGACGAACTCACCACGACATTCGCCAGCAGCTATTCGCAAACCATCGGACTCGCCGAAGCGCTGCAGCCTGACATGCTCCGTGCCTATTTCCTGAAGGCGACCGGTCAAAAGTTTTTGATCGACCCGACACGTGCCTGATTCCCCGGAGGCCGGACAGGCGATGATGAAATACGCATCCGCAAAAGGCACCCGAAAAAACGGCCAATTTTCAAGCGTTCTGCCCAACCGGGAGGCGATTGACTTACCGAACGGAAACGGGTAATTGTTACGGATCGGAAACATCTGATGACAAAATGGATATCCGTACACCGGAACGAGCGATAAGGGGATCGAGATGACGGGTGCTTCGAAATTAGGGCTGCTGGCAGGTTCCATCCTTGCGACGCTGTCGGGCCTCCCCACTCTGGCATTTGCCCAGGACAGCGGTGCGGCCGCTGCCGAGGACACGCAAGCTAGTCAGGGCGGCGACATCGTCGTCACGGCGCGAAAGCGCAACGAACGCATGATCGATGTTCCGGAGACGATTTCGGCGTTCTCGGACGCCTCGCTCCAAAAGGCGGGAATCAACAATCTCGACAAGCTTGGGCAGGCGGTGCCGAACATCGTGCTGAATCGGCGCGGCGACAATGAGCCGAACGTGGTGATCCGCGGCGTAGGCTCCTTCGGCAATGTTCAGGGCATCGGCTTCTACATCGATGACGTGCAGAACTTCACCGACCAGGCCAGCCGCCTCATCGACCTTGAGCGCGTCGAAATTCTGAAAGGGCCACAAGGCACGCTCTACGGAGGCAGTTCGATCGGCGGGGCGGTGAAATATGTCACCAAGAAACCCTCGGATACATTCGAGGGCCGCATGTCCGGCGAGGTGGGCGGGCAATCCATTCTGAACGTCAATGCCTCGGTCAATGTGCCGCTGTCGGATATGGTCGCAGTCCGGGTATCGGGCTATGCCGATACCGGCGACGGCTTCATGAAAAATCCGATTACACGGATCAACAATGACAAGTCCGAGGAATATGGCTTTCGCGGAGCGTTGCGCTTCACGCCTTCGGATACGACCGACATCAATCTCAGCGTGCGCTATAGCTATCTGAATAATGGCGGAAACGACTATTATATCACGCCCAACGAGACGACGTACCAACGCGAATCCGGTCTCGACCAGAATATCTACAATCGTCGCCGCGTGTTCGGAGTCATCCTCAATGTCGAGCAGCAGATCGGCGATCTGTCGCTGACCTCGCTGACGTCCTACACCGAGCGCAAGAACCGTATCCTTTGGGACCTCGACTATAGTGCTCTCGACGGTCTGTATGTTGCCCAGCGCGCGCCGATCAAAACCCGTGTCTTCACGCAGGAGGTTCGACTGCAGTCGGATAATGGCGAAGGTTTCAATTGGCTTGTGGGCGGCTATTATTCGCGGGTTCGCGATCGCAGCCTGACGCTCGTTGCCGACGCCGTCTTTGGCGTCGACTTTGGCGAGCCCTCCACCGTTCTCGATTTCAGCAATAATCGGAGCGACGAGAAAACCTACGCGGGTTTCGCCAATATCTCCTATAAATCGGGGCCATTTGAAATTGCGCTCGGCGCGCGGCTCAACCACAACGACTTCTTCGGCCTCAACCGCCTGCTCAATGACAGCGCCAACGTGAAAGACACGGTCGTTCTGCCCAAGCTGACGCTGTCCTATAAGATCGATCCGGCGCTGATGCTCTACTTCAACGCGTCAGAAGGCTATGAGCCAGCCAGGTTCACCCTTTTCGGTGAAACGTCGATCCTTCCCTACAAGGCTGAAACGGCGCGGAACTTCGAGCTGGGTGCCAAGGGGCAGACCGACAGCGGTCTGCTGTCTTACGAAGTTGCCGGCTTCTATATCAAGAGCAAGAACCGTCAGTTGGAGACGCTTATCCTCGACGATAGCGGCGTTCCCAACGAGGCGATCGGCAATGTCGGCGATGCGCGCACCTGGGGTGCGGAATTCTCCTTCACCTTGCGTCCGACGCGGGACCTCTCCTTCAATGCCAATGGCGGCTACATGAATTCGAAATTCACGGCAGGCCTCTTCGACGGCTTTCGGGTTCCCTATGCGCCGCGCTTTTCCGGCGGTATGAGCATCGACTATACCGCCGATATTTCGTCCGCCCTGAAGCTTTCGCTGCGTGCGGACGCAGCCCATAATTCGGGCTTCTTCTGGAACACCACCAACACGCTGCGGCAGGAATCCTACGATGTCGTCGGCGGGCGAATCGCGATCGGTGCCATCGACGACAAATGGGAATTGGCGGTCCGCGCCGATAACCTGCTGAACGAGAAATATCATACCGAACTGCAGCCGTTCGATCCCGACCTGATTGCACGCCGCGGCCAGCCGCGCCTGATCGTCGGAACGGTCACCGTTCGGTTCTGACACTCGGGAGCCTGGGGAGCGGGCAGGGCCGTCCGCTCCCCATTTTTCGGGCAGGACATCATCGGCGAAACCGCTATCCCACGACGGCATTGCAGGAAGAAACATGGAAGACGGCAAGCAAGCGGCAGGACGCGAAGTCTTCGATTTCTCGTGGCGAAGCGAGGCTTATGCATGGGGGGTCGTCGCGCTGCTGATTGTCGCCTTCACCTTTGCCATGATCGACAGGATGATCCTGACGCTGCTCGTGGGGCCGCTGAAAGCCGATTTCCTGCTCTCCGACACACAGATCAGTCTCCTCCACGGGCTGGCATTTACGATGCTCTACGTCATCGTGGGGCTGCCGATGGGATGGCTGATCGACCGCTACAGCCGACGCATGATCGCCGGGGTCAGCGTGGCGGCGTGGAGCTTGATGACCGTTTTATGCGGCGTATCGGGAAATTTTACCCAGCTATTTCTCGCGCGGATGGGGGTGGGGATCGGAGAGGCCGGAATCTCCCCCGCGGCGCATTCGATGATCGCGGATTATTTTCCGCCGTCGCGCCTGTCGCTTCCCATCACGCTCTATTCCATCGGCGGGTCGGCGGGAAGCGGGCTGGCGCTGATCTTTGGAGGATCGATCGTCGATTATGTGAGTCGGCTAGGGCGGTTCAGCGTACCGCTGTTCGGCGAAATCCATGCGTGGCAGGCCTCCTTCTTCGTCGCGGGTCTGCCGGGATTGGCCGTCGCGGCCGCCTTTCTGTTGGTGAAGGAGCCGCCGCGTCGAGGACGCCTCGTCGAAGGCGACGTCCGGGCCGTCCCAATCAGTGCTACGATCTCATTGCTTTGGGAAAAGAGTCGGTTCCTCATTCCGCAATTCTGCGCATCGGCGGCTTGCGCGCTGGCCCTGTTGTCGACGCTCGCGTGGATGCCGACCTATCTGAACCGAACATATGGTCTGACCGCCGGCGAAGCTGGGCTTGGCTATGGTCTTGCCGTGCTGATCGGGGGCATTTCGGGGCTTGTGGCGTCGGGATGGGTTGCCAATCGCTTTGCAGCGGCGGGTCGCCGCGACGCGTCAATCATCGTTGCGCTGGGGTGTACGGTGTTGGCCTTTGTCCCTGCTGCGCTATCTCCGGTCGTGCCTGACCTCACGGCATCCTTGCTGTTGTCCGCCATAGCCGTGTTTGGCTTTGCTTCCGCCATCGCTCTCGCGCCCGCCGCGCTCCCCATCGTGATACCCAACGAAATGCGCGGGCAGATATATGCGGTATATCTGCTGACCATCTCCGTTCTGGGATATGCCGTGGGCCCCGTTGTCGTCGCGGTGATTACCGACGGTTTTTTCGGGGACGACACGATGGTCGGCTGGTCGATGGCGAGCGTCGTCCTGGTCGCGGGCCCGGTCGCCGTGCTGCTATGGATACGGGCGCGGCAGCAATTTTCCAGACTGATCGAGAATGGATCGGGCAAAGGCGCGATCGCTATTTAAGGACATCATCCCATGAAGCTTTACTGGGCACCGCCTATGGCGTCGCTAGCCGTCGTGATCCTTGCCTATGAGACGGAACAGGCCATCGAACTTGTGCAGATGGATATGGAGAGCCGCCGGATGCCCGACGGCCGCTTGCTGTCGCAGATCAGCCCCAAAAACTGCATGCCGGTCCTTGAACGAGCCGATGGGTCGATCCTGACCGAGACGGCCGCTATTCTCGACTGGCTTGCCGCCCAGGATCCGCTCGTCAGGCTGAGCGCGCCGGCGCATAGCGAAGACCATGTGCGTATCACGGAATGGATGGTCTTTTTCGCATCCGAACAGCACAAGCTGGCAACCTTGCTGTTCTGGGACATCGACGACGTCGCGAAAATGGCGGTGCGCACCCGCGTCATCGAACGGTTCGAGCATAGTGAAAAGGCGTTGGAAACTTCGGACTATCTTGTCGGCAATCGCCTGACGATCGCAGACCTTTATCTGCTGGTCATGGTCCGGGGCTCGATACACCTGTTCGAAGGCTTCGATCCCGCGATCGAATATCCGCGCCTCAATGCCTGGATGGGGCGCGTCGTGGCGCGTCCAGCCGTCCGGCGCGCGATGCGCGATCATGGCCTTGGCGATGCGGTGGGTTGAACCACCGCCGTTTGCCCCGCTCAGTTTCGCCGGATGACGAGATTCCGGATTTCGGTCATATCCTCCATCGCGAAGCGGATGCCTTCGCGACCGAGGCCCGAATCCTTGACGCCGCCGTAAGGCATGTTGTCGACGCGATAAGAGGGCACATCGTTGATCACGACGCCGCCGACGTCGAGCCGGTCCCAGGCGTCGAACATCTTGAACAGGTCGCGGGTGAAAATTCCCGCCTGCAGTCCGAATTTGCTGTCGTTGACCTCGTCCAGCGCGGCCCCGAAGTCGGAGAAGCGTGAAAGCAGCGCGAGCGGGCCGAAAGCTTCCTCGGTATAGGCGGCCGCCGACCGGGGGACGTTTTCGAGCAATGTCGCTTCGAGCATCGCGCCCTTGCGCGTTCCGCCGCACAGAAGCGTGGCACCGCTCGCGATCGCCTGCCCTATCCAGTCATCGAGCCTGCAAGCTTCGCTTTCGGAGATCATTGGGCCGATGAACGTGCTGCGATCCTTTGGGTCGCCCGACACGAGGCGCTTGGTTCTCGCGACGAGCATATCCCGAAAGCGGTCATAGATTGTGTCGTGGATCAGGATGCGCTGGACGCCGATGCAGCTTTGGCCCGACTGGTAGAAGGCGCCGAAGATGACACGTTCGAGCGCATCGTCGAGGTCCGCGTCGGCGTCGATGATCACGGCGGCATTGCCGCCGAGTTCGAGCACGAGCTTCTTTTTGCCGGACCTTGCCTTCAGGGCCCAACCCACGTCGGGCGATCCGGTGAAGGAGAGGAGTTTCAGCCGGTTGTCCTCGGTGAGGAGGTCGGCGCCGTCTCGGTGCGCGGGCAGGATGGAGAAGGCGCCTTCGGGCAGGTCCGTTTCGGCGAGTACTTCGCCGATGATGATCGCTCCCAGCGGAGTACGGCTCGCGGGCTTCATCACAAATGGGCAGCCGACCGCGATCGCCGGCGCAATCTTGTGGGCGGCAAGATTGAGGGGGAAGTTGAACGGGGAGATGAAGGAGCAGGGTCCGATCGGCACGCGCCTCCACATGCCCTGATACCCTTTGGCGCGCGGGCTGATGTCGAGAGGTTGTACTTCGCCATACATCCGCGTCGATTCTTCGGCGGCGATGCGAAAACTATCGATCAGCCGCGAGACCTCTCCCTCCGCATCCTTGATCGGTTTGCCGGCTTCGACGCAGAGGGCGAAGGCGAGTTCGTCGAACCGTTCGCGAAAACGCCTGACGCAATGGTCGAGCACCGCCTGCCGTTCGTAGCTTGCCATTCGTGCCATCGGTGCGGCCGCACGAACCGCGCCCGCAATCGCCGTGTCGATGATGCCTGCGTCGGCTTGCGCCACGCGAAAAGCCACCGCGCCGGTATATTTATCGGTCACCTCAAGGTCGGCGTTGGGCTGTCGTGCCCGATTGTTGAGATAGAGCGGGTAAATATCTTTGAGCATGATGGTCTTTCGTCTTCCCGTGGGCACTAGGGTCAGGACCCATTAATTTCCCGATCGAGGCGTCGAAATGGCGAAGATATCGGGCTCGGGCGGGCGCAGCGGGTAGCATCGCTACCCGCAAGGCCGCTCGGGCCTGAGATCGAAGCCATTTCGGCGTCCCTTGGGATTTGACCGATTTTGCCCATTGCTTCGTCGAAAAGTCTTGAAATATTGACATATTCCTTCGCCTTTCCTCCTCGCACTGAGCAAAATCGCTTCAAACCTCGACCGGGGAATTAATGGGTCCTCACCCTAAGCCTGTCGTTCGCGCAGCAGCATGTTGAGAGCGTCGACGAACATGTCGACATGCTCGGTGCCCCAAATCAGGGGGGGTCTTATCTTGAGGACATTGCCGTAAATGCCCGTGGTGCTGATCAATATGCGCTTTTCCCGCAGGCCATTGACGATGCGCTGCGCCAAGCCGGCGTCCGCCACTTTCCCCTGTCTGTCGCTGACCAGTTCGAGCCCGAGGAAAAGACCGGCGCCGCGGACGTCGCCGATGCATTCATGCTGCGCCATGAGGGCGCCAAGCCTCTCTTTGAAATAGGCGCCGACCCCATCGGCATTGGCCAGCAGTCCCTCTCTCTCGATGACATCGAGGGTCGCCGATGCCGCCGCGCAGGACACGGTGTTGCCGCCGAATGTGTTGAAATAGCGCGAGGACTCGCCGAACTGGGCGAGCAGTTCGGGCCGCATGATCGCGGCGGCGACGGGATGGCCATTGCCCATCGGTTTGCCCAGGGTGACGATGTCGGGCGTGACGCCGTGGCGCTCGAATCCCCACATCGTTCCGCCGGTCCGACCAAACCCCGCCTGGACCTCATCCGCTATATAAAGGCCGCCCGCCGCCTGAACGGCCGCCACGGCGCCATCAAGCAGGCCGCGCGCGGTGAACAGGCCGTCACTTGAGAAGATCGTGTCGCAGAGTATGGCCGCAACGCCATGGCCGGCTGCCTTGAGATCCGCGATCGCGGCGCGGGTCTGACCGGCGAGAGCGCCCGCGACGTCTCCGACCGACCGGTAGGTGTCTGGCGCCGCTATCGTGCGGACATAGGGCGGCTGCTCGCCCCCGAAACCCAGCGAGGGCGAAACTTCCGATACCGCCTGCGTGACGCCATGATAGGCAAGCTGCGTGACGATGATGCCGCGCGCACCGGTGCAATGGCGCGCTGCCCGCAGCGCCAGGTCGTTGGCCTCGCTGCCGGTACAGGTGAACATGATGTTGCCGAGCGAGTCGGGCACGGTTGCCAATATCCGCTCGGCATAGGTCAGTATCAGGTCGCCGAGATACCGCGTGTGCGTGTTCAGCACGCTTGCCTGCCGCGCGATCGCCCCGACGATATGCGGATGGCAATGTCCGACCGACACGACATTGTTATAGGCGTCGAGGTAGCGGTCACCCTTGGCGTCGAAAAGCCATGGGCCTTCGCCGCGGACCATATGGATCGGCTGTTCATAAAAGAGCCGGTAGGCCGGGCCGAGCAAGGATCGTCGGCGTTCGATGAGTGCGGCAGTTGCCTGATCGACATCTCCCGCGCCCGAATAGGCGTTCAGCATACCAGAGGAATCGCGTGTCATGATAATCCTCTCATAGGGAATCACAGGCTCCGCCGGAGCGCGGCGCCGCTGATGCAAGCAGACGGGAGGCGAGCGGAGCATTGCGCAAAAGATAGTCGCGATTGCCGGGATTTTGCGCTGCACGCCAATGCGTTATGGCGATGACCATTGCGGCGCGCGCCCGGACCAGTACCGGCAGAATGGCGATTTCTTCCTCCAGCAGTGGAATGGTGCGACCATATGCGGCAACCGCCGTAGCCACCAAGGCTTCGAAGCCGTGCTGCGGCTCCTGATAGGCGATCGCCGTGGCGAGGTCGCAAATCAGCGGCGCGTCGATGACGTCGCCAAAATCGATAATGCCGGTAATCGTGCCGTCTTCGGCTGCCAAGATATTCGACGGGTTGAAGTCGTTGTGAATGACCTGCCGCCGCAGCTCGCCCAGCCTGGGGGCGGCAATCGTGCGCCAGTCCTCTAACGCGCATTCGGCGAGATTGCGCATCGGGGCCAAGGGAATGGCATTGGTCAACGGTGCAGCCTGGTCCGCGTGCGACACGTCCCAGAGGAGCGATCGACTTGCGCCGGGATGAGAAAATCCGTCGAGCGATCCATCCAGCCTTGCGAGCAGTTCGAATATCGCGTTGCGCTGGGACAAAGACCGAAGCTTCGCGAGCGGTCGGCCCGACAGGAACGTCGTGGCAAACGCCGCATAACGCCGATCCTGCCCCGACGGCAGCGGCACGACGGCGCTGCCCGCGCAGTTCCTGTGAACCCGCGCAACGGGAAGCTGCGGCATCGCCGCCGCGATATGGTTCAGGACCGCGACCTGGAGGTCGGCGATGCCATCGCGATTGTCGGTAATCCGGAGAAGATAGGATTCGCCGCTGCCGGTTTCGGTGAGTCGAAAGACGGCATCCACTTCGCTCGCAATCCGTTCGGCGCGGGCAGTGCAGCCAAACTCGCTCTGCCACAGGCTCTCCGCCTCAGCGACGCCATATGGCATGTCCGCAGCCCGAGGCCCCGAATTGTCGGCGTCGCCTGGGAGTTCCTGATCAAGCTTCACCACATCTCAGCCCATCTATTAAATTACCGATCGGTATTATCGAAAATGTCGAACATGAAGTCAACGATGATACGGATTGCGCCAGAATTTTCATCCAATGACAGCGATTTTTGGGGCAGGGGAGCCTAGATAGATGACCGCCTGTTCAGCCGGATCGCGTGAATTTGGCGGGTGGGGGCGTGGGCTATCGCACATCCACCACCATGTAAATTCGGCTATTGACTTACCGAAGCGTACAGGTCAATTGCGGATCGGTAACAAATCGACGAGCGCAACCGCCCTCCGGTTGGCACTCGCGGCAAAGCGAACATGAAACGGGCTAAATGATGCGATTGGCATGCGATACCGGCGGCACGTTTACGGATCTGATCGTCGAGGACGATTCGGGTCAGCTTGGCATGTACAAGGCCTCGACAACTCCCGCCGACCCGGTTCAGGGCGTCATCGACGCGCTGCAACTGGCAGCCGATGACGCGGCAGTTTCCCTTGCCGATTATCTCGCGCGCGCCGACAGCTTCATCCACGGTACGACCCACGCAATCAACGCGGTCATCACTGGCCGGACGGCCCGGACAGCCTTGCTGACAACGCAGGGGCATCCCGACATATTGGTGTTGCGCGAAGGCGGACGCGCCGAGCCGTTCAACTTCACCATTGCCTATCCCGAACCCTATATTCCGCGGGCTCTCACCTTTGAAGTGCCCGAGCGCGTGAGCGCCGACGGCAAGATCGTCCGGGCGCTGGATGAAGCCGCAATTGTCGCGACCTGCGCGAAATTGCGCGAGGCCAAGGTCGAGGCGGTGGCTGTTGCCTTGCTATGGTCCGTGGCCAATGACGCGCATGAACAGCGCGTTCGCGAGATATTGCGCCAGCATCTGCCATCGGTCCCGGTGACGCTATCGAGCGAACTCAATCCCACCATCCGCGAATTCCGCCGTGCTTCGTCTGCTGCGATCGACGCATCGTTGAAACCGCTCATGGCTTCCTATCTCGGGTCGCTGTCCCGGCGGCTGAAGGACGCAGGTTTCATGGGTCGCCTGCTCGTGCTTACGTCGCAAGGCGGCATGGTCGATGCCGATGAAATCGCCGCCTCGCCGATCCGCGCGATCAATTCCGGGCCTTCGCTCGCACCGATCGCGGGCAAATATTTTGGCGAATTGGCGAAGCCTGGTGCCGATATCGTCGTGGCCGACACCGGCGGCACGACCTATGATGTCAGCTTGGTGCGTGGCGGGCGGATTCCGCTCACGCGCGATGCCTGGATCGGACAACCCTTTCGCGGCCATCTGACCGGCTTTCCGTCGGTCGATGTCCAGAGCGTCGGCGCAGGCGGGGGGAGCATCGCGCATGTCGACAAGGGCGGCCTGCTTCGGGTCGGTCCGCAAAGCGCGGGCTCGACACCGGGGCCGGTTTGCTACGCCCGCGGTGGCAGCGAGCCGACTTTGACCGACGCCTGCGTGGCGCTGGGTTATGTGGACCCCGACTATTTTCTGGGCGGCAAGATGTGGCTCGACCGCGAAGCGGCGCGCCATGCGATCAAGGATAGGGTCGCCGATCCGCTGGGCATGAGCGTCGAGGAGGCGGCGGCAGCGATCGTCACGCTCGCGACCGAGAATATGGCCAGCGCGATCGCCGATATTACCGTCAATCAGGGCATCGATCCGCGGCATTCTGTACTGATCGGCGGCGGCGGCGCCGCGGGGCTCAACTCGATCTTCATCGCCCGCCGCATGAACATTCCCCGGCTGGTGATCCCGGAGGTCGGCGCCGCGCTCAGCGCCGCGGGCGCGCTAATGTCCGAACTGGCGGCCGATTATCGCGCGGTCGAATATATGGTCACGACGAATTTCGACATGGCGCGCGCCAATGAAATTCTGGGTGGCCTCAGGCGCAAGGGCGAGGCCTTTCTTGCCGAAACCGCGGGTGCGAGCTTCGACCCGCAGATCGAGCTGTCGCTAGAGGCGCGCTACGAGCAGCAAGTGTGGGAAATCGAAGTCCCGCTGTCGTTCGACCATTTTTCGAGCGAGTCCGATATCGGAAAGCTCGCCGAGGCGGTTCACCGGTCGCATGAGCGCATCTTCGCCTTCCGCGACGAAGGCTCAGCGATCGAGATTATCGGCTGGTCGGCGCGCGCGAGTTGCCGCGTCCATCAGCACATCATCGGGCGGATGAAGCCCCATGCCAGAGAGGCTGAAAGAGCTGGAACCCGTCGCGTCTATTTCGGCGGTTCGGGCTTTTGCGATGCGGCCGTGGTTCCATTCGCCACGCTTGCCGTCGACCAGGTTCATGAAGGCCCGGCGCTCATCGAATCGCCGTTCTCCAGCGTGGTCGCCGACCCCGGTTCGGTTTTTTGGCGGACTAACGACGGCAGCCTCGTCATCGACATCGCCTCGCAGGGAGCCGACGTATGACCTTCGACACGCTTCCCTCGCTGCAGCCGCTCGACGGCGCGCAGCTTGCCATCCTCAACAACCGGTTCGAGGGCGTGGCACGCAAGATGGCGAACACATTGCTCAGAGCTGGGCGCTCGGGCGTGCTGAACCGCGCGCGCGATTTCTCCGCCTGTATCGTCACCGCCGACAATCTTCTGCTGGCAGCGGCCGAGAGCCTGCCGATCCATGTTCTGTCCGGGCCCGACCTGATGGCGGCATCGATGCAGCAATTTCACCCAGATCTGAAGCGGGGCGACGCCTTCCTGCACAACTCGCCCTATCATGGCTGTTCGCACCCGGCCGATCATACGATCCTTGTGCCAGTGATGGACGATGACGGGGTACACCGCTTCACGGTCGTCGCCAAGGCGCACCAGGCCGACATCGGCAATTCGATCCCGACCACCTATCATGGCACGGCAAGCGACGTGTATGAGGAAGGCGCGCTGATTTTTCCGGCGGTCAAGGTCCAGCAGAACTATCAGACGATCGACGACATCGTGCGCATGTGTCAGATGCGCATCCGCGTCCCCGAACAGTGGAAGGGCGATTTCCTCGCCATGCTCGGTGCCGCACGGATCGGCGAGCGCGAGATACTCGATCTCGCCGCCGAGATTGGCTGGGACCAGCTCGACGCGTTCCGCGAACGCTGGTTCGACTACAGCGAAAAGAGCATGATCGATGCGATCGCGAAGCTTCCGTCAGGCCGGGTTTCGGCGACGAGCACGCATGATCCGATCCCGGGGACGCCGGCAGAGGGAATCGTCATCAAGGCAGAGGTAACCGTCGACGCCGACGCCGGCCGGATAATCGTCGACTTGCTGGACAATATCGACAGCCTGCCGTGCGGCCTCAATCTCAGCGAAGCCTGCGCGCGGACCAGCGCGCTGATCGGCGTGTTCAATTCGATCGACCATATGGTGCCAAAGAATGCCGGAGCCTTTCGCCGGGTAGACGTGCGTTTGCGCGAAGGCAGCGTCTGCGGCATCCCCGTCCATCCGGCTAGCTGTTCGGCGGCGACGACGAACCTTGCGGACCGGGTTTGTGCCGCGACGCAATCCGCCTTGGCGCAGATCGCCGACGGGGTCGGAATGGCGGAGGTCGGCGCTGGCCTGTCGCCCGCCAGCGGCGTGATTTCGGGCAGAGACCCGCGCACCGGAAAAAAGTTTATCAACCAGCTGTTCCTCGGTGCGACCGGCGGCGGCGCCACTGCGCATAACGATGCGTGGATGACCTATCTTCACGCCGGCAACGGCGGTTTGTGCTTCATCGACAGCGTCGAGCTTGATGAACTTTGCCAACCGATACTCGTCGAAAGTCGGCGCCTGCTCAAGGATACCGAGGGGCCGGGTCGGCAGCGCGGCGCGCCAAGTCTGGAGGTCGCGTTCGGGCCCGTGGGTTGCGATGTCGATGTCGCCTTTGTCAGTGACGGCACGGTCAACGGGCCGACTGGCGTTCGCGGTGGCGGAACGGGTGGCCAATCGCGGCAATATCTCCGGAAAGTCGACGGAACGCTCGTCGAGACCGATCAGGTGAGCGTCCAGCGCGTCAAGGATGGCGAGGTTATCATTTCCATCACCTGCGGCGGCGGCGGCTATGGCGACCCGCGCGATCGTGACCCGGCGAAAGTTCGACACGATGTCGCGGAGGGCTGGATCAGTCCGCAGCGGGCGGCGGAGATCTACGGAATGTCGGAATAATAGGGAGCGCATGATGAGACTGGATGGCAAGATAGCAATCGTAACGGGCGGATCGCAGGGCATCGGCGAAGCGATCGCGAAACGGCTGGCGAAGGAGGGGGCGACAGTCGCCGTCAACTACAGCCGCAACGACGCGGCCGCCCAAAAGGTCGTCGCCGACATCGAGGCGGCGGGCGGAACGGCAAAGGCGTTTCGCGGCGATTGCTCGAACGTGGCCGATATCAGGCGCTTTGTCGGTGAGGTCGGCGATACGTATGGCCGGATCGACATCCTGGTGAACAACGCCGGCACCTTCCTCACCGTTCCGGTCGCTGATACGACCGAAGAGATCTGGGACGCTCAGATCGATCTCAACCTCAAAGGCACATTCTTTGCGGTACAGTCGGTCTTGCCCTGGTTCCGCAAACAGGGCGGCGGAAAGGTCATCAACCTTTCGTCGATCGCCGGCGTCGACGCCTTTCCCAATTGTCCCGCATATTGCGCGTCCAAGGGCGGCGTTTCTCTCCTTACCAAGGCGCTGGCTTCCGAACTGGCCAGCGAGGGCATCAACGTCAACGCCATCGCGCCGGGCAATGTCGCGACGCCGATCAATGCGCATCTGCGCGGGCCCGGGCACGAGGATTATGTCGCGTTGATGAGCAGCCGTACGCCGACCGGCCGGGCTTTCATGGACGCCGATGACATGGTCGGCGCAGTCGCGTTTCTTGCCAGCGACGACGCCAAGGGCGTCCACGGCCTGATCATGCTCGTCGATGACGGCTGGTGTGCCTGACACCCCGACGCAAGCCCAGGGGCTGGGGACGGTACTTGCGGCTGACGAGCCGCGAACATATGGCATTGAATTGCGCGCCGGGTTCTAAAACAATCACCCCCATCACGGACAGCCGACACCTGCCAGCATGATCGTCGTCCGTGATGGCGGGCAAGATAATCCCAGGGGGAAAGGCCCCGCCGTCTGTCGCCGGACGGGCGCCGGAAATCCCGGTGATGTTACGTGCGACCGCCAGCGGCACCGGCGATCGCACGCAACGTCAGACTCAGTCTTGAGCGTCCGCTTTGAGAAATGCATCGACCTTGGCCGATCCCCTTAACGCGCGAAGGAAAATCAGCGGGTTCCAATAGTCGATATAATGGACGATGCGGCCATTACGCGTCCGGATGACGCAGATGTAGCGTTGATCATAGGGCTCGCCCGTCTGGACTCCCTTTCCGAAGCCGTTGACTTCGATGATGATCGTTTCGGGATCTTTGGTCTCATAGACGACCGGCGTGCTCATCCGGTCGAGCGTTATCATGCCCGCCAGGCTTTCGAGGTGGGCCGCAATTTGCGCTGATCCCTCAAGCCGCGACGTGCCGCCGGGGAAAGCGAAGGGGAATTCAAACACGATATCGTCGGCAACAAGGTCCAAAAAGCTGTCGCCTGTGCCGCTGATCCGAGCGCCCAGTACGTTGCGCAACATGGCTGTGAAGGCTGGAACGGATTCTGTCATAATATTTCTCCTTGGGGGTGAATTGTGGCTGTCGTGTCAGGTCGCTCGCTGTGACGGTGTTCGAGGCGGCTCCGCCCCGCGACCGCCCCTCGCAACGTCGAACATGGGACGAAAGATTGTGTGGCGAATTAGCTGGCCGTCAGTTCCCTGGGCTGGCGCTGCGCCGCCTTGACCTCGCGGGCGAGTTCGGCGCGCGCATCATGATATTCCTCGGCGAGGCGCGCGATGAACTGCCCGGCGGTCCCGCGCGCCGTCACCGCGCCGATCCCCTGGCCGCAGCCCCAGATGTCGCGCCAGACCTTGGCGTTCTGACTGCCTCCGGACCCAAAGCCGCTGCCATTTGTGCCGAAGTCCATCTTTGAGGGATCGCTTTGGGGCAAAGCCTTCGGATCGAGCCCCGCCTGACGGATCGACGGCGCCAGATAGTTGCCGTGTACCCCGGTGAAGAGGTTGCTGTAGATGACGTCGGATGCCGAACTTTCGACGATCATGTCCTTATAGGCATCGACGGCATTGGCCTCGGCCGCGGCGATGAAGGCAGAGCCGATATAGGCAAGATCGGCGCCCATCGCCTGAGCGGCCAGGATGGCGCGGCCCGAAGCGATCGAGCCCGAGAGAGCCAGCGGGCCTTCGAACCAGGTGCGAATTTCCTGGATCAACGCGAAGGGCGACAGGGTGCCCGCATGACCGCCGGCCCCCGCCGCGACCGCGATCAGGCCGTCGGCGCCTTTGTCGATCGCTTTGCGGGCAAAGCTGTCGGTGATCACATCATGCATCACAAGGCCGCCATAGGAATGGATGGCGTCGTTTACTTCGGCTCGTGCGCCAAGCGAGGTGATGACCAGCGGAGCCCGGTATTTCACGCAAAGCTCGATGTCCTGCTCCAGCCGGTTGTTCGTCTTGTGAACGATCTGGTTGACCGCGAACGGTGCCGAAGGCGTTTCGGGATGGTCGCGATCCCAGGCCGCCAATTCCTCCACGATACGCGCCAGCCACTCGTCGAGTTGGGACAGCGGCCGGGCATTCAGCGACGGAAAGGAACCGACGATGCCAGCCTTGCACTGGGCGATCACCAGATCGGGCCCCGAGATGATGAAAAGCGGCGAAGCGATGATTGGCAACCGGAGGCGCTCGCGCAGAAGGGGCGGCAAAGACATAGAGGGTATCTCCGAAACGCATGGCGCGACGGCCGAGCGACACTCATATCGGTATTACCGATACGTAAGTCAATGCTCTCCTTCCAATTCTTTCGACGCAACTTTCGTCGTAGAATCTATATGTGTGAAAATTGAACGCTACCGATCCGTTGCAGCAAGGGATTTATTCTCGTCTTTGAAGGGGGATGCTGCTAAGCGACCCCCTCGGCTCCTCGCCGATTGCACTCGCATATGCGCGCGGCAGCCAGTCAAAGGTCAAAAATATGTCCTCAACAGCCGATACTGACAAAAAGCCCGATTTCGACGGCCTTCCCGATGACGGTCCTTCGGAGCGCAGCGCCTGGCGCCGCGATTCGGCCGCTCATGATGTGAATGCGCGGCTGGGTCAACGAATCCGCCAGCACCGTGAGGCTTTGGGCATGTCGCTCGCGGTGGCGAGCAAGGTGACGGGCATTCCCGCCGCGACGCTCTCGCGGATCGAGAACAACCGGATGTCACCGACGATGCCGGTCGTGCTGAAGCTGATGGCGGGGCTGCGGATTACCTGGGCGGGACTGATGGCGCCGCTGCCGCCGCAACCCCACGAATCTCAGATCAGCATCGCCTTGCCCGGAGAGGGGGAGGTGATCGACGTCCAGGGGAACACTTATACGGTGCCGCACGCGACGAGCCGGCTCAACCATCAGATTCAGCCGGTGATCTTCGACATCTGCAGCAAGACTGTGGAGGAGGCCGGCGGTCTTCGGGGGCATGGCGGGGCTGAACTTTGCTATGTGCTGTCGGGTGTCCTGATCATGCATTTCGTCGATCGCGCGCCGCTGGAACTCGGTGTCGGGGCGAGTGTGCTGTTCAATGGCGAAATCCCGCATGCTTATGTGGCAAAAGGGCGCGGACCGACGCGCGTGCTCCTGTTCAATGCGGTCGATCCGTTGATGCAAAGCCCTGACGAGATGAAGCCGTTGATTACGACATTGCGTCAGTCTGCCGTCGCTGTCGCGCCGCCGGTGGGCTTTGCCGGCAATTTCGCCGGCGCCCCCTGACTCGCGCGCGGGCAATATCTGGGCCAGGATTACCGAACCGGAATGAAGTAGAGGTGGCAGGCCTTGTGGTCTAATCACAAAATATTGTTATATAGGGATTAAATTTATAGTTCGAGTTGGATTCACTCCGTAAATTTTCACTATATCTGAATTGACTTACCGATCCGTATTGGCCTACTCAGTGCCATCGATGGATTGATGGTTATCGCCATCAATCCATCTCCCTGCAGAGGAGGTTCGGATGCGATCTGATCACATGAAACTCGGCGTGATGCTCGATGGGATCGGTGGATCGCACTGGGGTCGGCGAAGGGCGCCTCTTGATCCGAACGCAGGCACCGACATCGACGCCCTTATCGCGGAGGCTCAAGGCGCGGAGGCGGCCAGGGCCGGGTTTCATTTCATTGCCGACACGCTCTCGCTCTGCGGGAGCGTCTGATGTCGCTGCTTCAGGCAATGCGTCGGCATGCCCGGTTCCGGGCGCGCGAAGTCGCCATGATCGAGGGTGAGGCGCAGCACGACTGGCGCCGCTTCGAAGACCGCGTTCTGCGGCTCGCGGAGGGGCTGCGGTCGCTTGGCGTCGGGCAGGGGGACCGGGTGGGCATTCTCGCTCTGAACAGCCGGGCGTATCTGGAGGCCGAGTGCGCGATCTGGGCGGCAGGAGCCGTCATTGTGCCAATGAACATCCGGTGGTCGACGGCCGAGAATGGCTATGCGATCGAGGATTCCGACATTCGCGTCCTTTTTGCCGACCGCAATTTTCTGGCCGAGGCCGAATTGCTTCGGGCCGCCCGCGAAGATCTTCTGATCGTCGGGATGGACGCCGAGGGCGCTGCCGGAGACTGTGTCAGTGAGCAATTGATCGAGGCGAGCAACCGTGCGCTGGACTATGAGCCGGCATCCACGGACCTCGCGGGCATTTTTTACACCGGCGGCACCACCGGGCGCTCAAAGGGGGTGATGCTGTCGCATGGTGCGATGTGGATCAACTCGATCGGGGTCGCGATGGCGACCGGCATCGGCGAAGAAGATCGCCTGCTGCACGCGGCGCCGCTGTTTCATGTCGCCGGCGCCATCATGCTGCAGGCCGGCCTCATCAGCGGCAGCACGCACATATTCATGCCCCGCTTCGTCGCCGACCAACTGATCCGGGAAGTCGAGCAACAGCAGGTTACCAAGCTCCTCATCCTGCCAACGATGGTCCAGATGATGATGGACCATGAAACCTATACACCGGCGAAGCTGCAGTCGCTCAAAGGTCTGCTTTTCGGCGGCTCGCCCATGCCGGAGCCGATCCTCGCGAGGCTGAAAGAGGATCTGCCTCGGGTCTCGCTGGTCCACACCTACGGCCAGACGGAGATGGGACCGGCGATTTCGTTCCTTCATCCGCGCTGGCAGTATGTCGGCAGTCCCAAAGGCCTGTCGGTGGGAACCCCTTTCACGACGGTGGAGGTCAAGCTGGTCGATGCGGACGGCCATCCGGTCGCCTTGGGCGAAATCGGGGAGATTTGGGCACGTGGGCCGGGGCAGATGACCGGCTATCTCAACAAGGCGGACGAGACTGCAAAGGCTATAACCGACGACGGATGGGTCCGGACCGGGGACATAGCCTATCAGGATGAGGACGGGTTTCTCTACATCTGCGATCGCGCCAAGGATATGATCATTACTGGCGGCGAGAATGTTTTTTCAGGCGAAGTCGAGAATGTGATCCTTCGTCACCCGGCCGTGCGCGAGGCCGCGGTCGTGGGAATCCCCGACAAGGAATATGGGGAGGCGGTCCATGCCGTTCTCGTGCTTCACGAAGGCGCCGAGATCGAGCTTGAAGCCTTGCGGGACCATTGTCGGGCGGCGATCGCGCCGTACAAGAGCCCGCGCTCGCTGGAGGTTCGCGCGTCCCTGCCTCTGTCACCAGCCGGCAAGATACTGAAACGCGATTTGCGCGCACCTTTCTGGGAAAACCGCACCACCTCTGTATAGGCTGGTGCAGATTCGTCGCATTGCTGCGGCCTCGATTCACCTGTCCGCCGTCAGCGCCAATGGCACAGATTTGAGGTTGTGAAGTAAGGCGGGGCAACCCGAATTCCGAAATCGCTTAGCCGTGGGCCCATGAGGGCGCCCTCGCTACCGCTTCAACCAAGCCAGCGGGCGGCCCTTCCCAACTTTCCGCCAGCCCGAGCAGCGAAGGATCACAGTTGAGAGATCCGTCACTGACATATTCCGCAAGCGCGATCACATCCCTTATGGTGGACATGCCGTCCGGCGGGAGCATCTCGCGTAAGGGTGTCCTCCTGTCCGGATGAAGCGGTCGGCACCGGCTCCAGCGCCACGAAGGCGCAGGCCGCAACCCAAAGGATGGCGGCGAAGGCGAACGCCGCCGCGACCTCGGCGAGCGCGGCCTTGCGGATCCGGCCCATGCACAGCGCCGCGACGACGCGATCGATCTGCGCGCGCATCACAGCACACCTGCCTTGACGTTCCGCTGGCGGGCGGCATCGCGCAGATGCGCCAGCGTCAGCCTCCTGTCGGTGCCGAGCGCGGCCATCAGGGCTATCTTGATCGTGTGGGTGACCTCGCGCAGCGCACCGGGCATCGCACCGACCTTGGCGAGGAAGGCGCGCTGGTCGGCTTCCTCGATCCGCCACGCGTCGAGCAGCGCGTCCATGTTGCCAGCCATCGGCACCGCCTGCACATGGCGGATCGAGAAGCGCGAGGCGATTTGGGCAAGCGCGCTCTTGCGGCTGTCGATCTGGCCAACGGTGGTTTCGTTGCCCATGAGGGCAATTCCGACCTTCGTCTGTCGGCGCGCCCCTTCCGGCTATCACGCCCGTCGCGCCGCGCCCCGAAAGCCCGCAGGCCGCCGACACCGCATGGAACAGTTACCAGCAACTGTTGTGGCGGCGGGTCATGGCGCGCCGGCCCGATGGTCTGCGCCTGTCCGGCGAGGCGACGCTGCGTTTCACGCTCGATGCGAACCAACGAAGCACGGTCGGGGCTTCCGGCCTCGCCAACTGCGTTGGCCGAAATGGCATTGCCCCCTCGCCTCATGGGACGCGAGGGGGTGATCAGCACTATATTCGCGTGGCCGCTCAGAAGCGGAACTTCACGCCCATTGCGTATGTGGCCGGGGCGCCGACGAGGCGCGAGGGGCCGTTGAGTTCGGGGAAATACACCGCGTCGGTGATGTTCCGGCCCATCGCATAGATCGACCAACCGTTGGGCGATTCCAGGTCGATGCGCGCATTAAGCAACGTATAGGACGGCGAGACATTCCCCGGAACCGCGTTCAGGCGGTTGGACTCCTTGTCGTGGAACGCGATGTTCGCCCGGCTCGTCAGCGACCAGCCGCCGCCCCAACGGAAACCATGGACGAGGCCGACCCGTGCCGTCCACTTCGGCGCGCCGGGAAGCGGATCGCCGACGGTTGCCAGCACGTCTGCAATACGACGCGAGTTGAACTCGGTGATCTTCGAGTCGAGATAGGTCGCCGAGGCATCGAAATCGAGCTGGTGACCGCCGCTCTTGATCAGCCGCAGGTCGATTGCACCTTCCACGCCGCGCGTGCGCGCCTTGCCGACATTGGTCCGGCCGTTGGTATCGTTGGCGAGACGCGTTGTGGCCTGCAGGTTGCTGAAGTCATTGGCGAAAGCGTCGAGCGAGACACGAAGCGGCCCCTTGAGGTAGCGTATGCCGGCCTCATAGGCCCATACCGTCTCGGACGCGAACGGCTCGGTCTCCTCGAGCGTCATGATCGAGGTGCCGTCGAACCCGCCCGAGCGATAGCCGCGCGCAGCCGATGCGAAGACGTTCAACTCATCATTGATGAACCACTGGATGCCGGCCCGGCCGGAGACATCGTCATCCTTGAACTGCTTGTCCCAGCTGAAGTTCGGCGTGGTCGCGAAGAAGGCGGTATAGTTGGTGATGCCCCATGGGTTGAGATCGACGTTGCGACCCTTGGAGTCCGTCTGGTCACGCGTGTAACGGAGTCCGCCGCTCAGCTTGACCTTGGGCAGGATCTCATAATCGACCTGACCGAACAATGCGGCACTGCGGCGGCGCTGGCTGTGGATGTTCTGATAGATCGTGCGGGCGGCCCAGCTCGTCCAGTCGCTGCTGAAGTCGATCTCGTCGCTCATGTAGAAGCCGCCGACCACCCAGTTGAACTGGCCCTGCTGCTCATTGCGCAGGCGTAGTTCCATCGATGTCTGGCTCAGCTTCTCGTCGAACAGATATTCATACTGCGGATAGGGCGTGCCGTCGCCATTGCCGCCTACCTTTCGCGTGCTCGACTGCGCGCCGACTACGAGATCAAGCCGCACGCTATCGGTCAGAAGATGGGAAAGACTCGCCGAAGTCCCCTTGATGTCGATCCTCTGGTCGTAATATTTGCTGGAATAGAAGGTGTAGGGATCGTCATTTTCGCCGGCATTGAGGACCGTATTGTCCCGCGCGTTGCTCAGCCGGTCATATTGACGCGCATCGCCCCGATCGCGACTGGCGAAGGCCTTGAGCGTGAGCGTCGTGTCGGGCGTGAAGTCGATTTCCACGGTGCCGCGCGCGGCGAACAGGTCCTTGTCGCCAAAGCCCTTGCGCGGCCCGGGATCGCTGATCGCCGGCACCTGGGCCTGCACCACGCCGCCAACGCTAAGCCGCGCGCCGGCAAGCTTGCCGGCACCCGCACCATTCATGAAGCCACCGCCCTGATCGGTCATCACCGCCAGGCGGACGCGGACCTTGTCCGAGACCGGGCCACCTGCCGCCGCCTCGAAGCGCAGGTTTTCATAGCTGCCATAACGCGCATCGGCATAGCCGCTGAACGTATCGCCGCCACCGCGGGTGATGGCGTTGATGACGCCTGCCGTAGTGTTACGGCCGTAGAGCGTGCCTTGCGGACCGCGCAGCACCTCAATGCGCTCCACATCGAACAGCGGCATGCCAAGATAGGCATTTGAGCTTTGATAGACGCCATCGACGTGCAGGGCGACCGACGGGCTGCCGTTGGGCTTGTAATCGTCCGCGCCACCGATGCCGCGAATACTCAGCAGGCCATAGCCTTCGCCGCCAAAGGCGTAGTTGATCGACAGGCCCGGCACTTCGTCAACGAGGCTGGCGAAATCGACGATGCGCCGTTTTTCGACCTCGTCAGCGGACACGACCGTAATGGCCTGCGGCACGCGTGACAGGCCCTCCTCGCGCTTCTGGGCGGTGACGACGATGTCGGTGCTGTCCGTTTCGTGGCTTTCGGAACGCGGAACCGATGGACGTTGCTTCGCCGCTGCGAGCGAAATCATGTTCGGCCCCTCGAAGGCGATGGAAAGATCGCGGCCGCTGATCAGCCTGCGGATCGCCTCGCCGCGCGTGAAGCGGCCTTTGAGCGCGGCCGCGCGGCGCCCGGTGACGCTGTCATAGGGAAAGACCATCTGCACCCCGGCCTGACGACCGAATTCATTGAGTGCCGCGGCAAGATCCTGTTCGGGAATATCGAAGCCGATTGTGCGCTCGCTCGCCGCCTGAGCCGGCGCAGCGATCAGCAGCATTGGCAATGCGACCGAAGAAAGTTTCATTCTATAGCCCTCCGAAAAATACGCTCTCGGAAGGTAAGGATGGGCAGGAGACCGCGCGCCTCTATTGCAGTGCAAAATAAATCTCAGATCGCAGTTAGCGCGATGACCCCACTCTGCGTTCGGGTCGCTTTGATGCCGAATGAAGCGCGCAGCGCGACGAGCAGATCCTTTGGATCGGTCGAGGTGAACCGGCCGCCAAGCCGGACGCGCGACAGGCTGGAATCTGCGACGACGATTTTATGCTCCAGATAGCGGTTGAACTCGGCCACCACGAAATCAAGGCTTTCGCCCTCGAACACCAATTGCCCGTTCTGCCAGCCCCGCGCGCGCTCGATGGCTATGGTGTCGGCCGGTTTGACCGACACGGTCGCCCCCACGACCTGCGCGATCGAGCCTGCGGTGACGACGGCCTCCGGCCGCCTGCTCGAAGGAATGGTCGCGCGCCCGGAGAGCACGAGAAGCCCGGCGGTCTCGGTGTGGCGGCGCGCGTTGAACATGCCGGCGCCCAGGCGAAAGCTCCGGCTGCCGCCATCGAGCGTGAGCGCCCGGCGCGCCTGCTGGGGTACGACGATGCCGATTTCGCCTTCCTCCAGCCATATCGTGCCCGCGCCGTCCGCAAAGCGCCAACTGATGCGGGTGGCGGTGTTGAGGTAGACGCGCGTGCCATCCTCCAGCGTGACCGTGCGCCGCTCACCGACGGCGGTGGACGATGTTTCGCGAGCGGTCGCCTGTATGGCGACGACCGATCCGACAAGGGCGCCGACGCCCGCCAGTCCTCCCCCGCGCAACAGCATACGGCGATTGAACCGCGGGACAGACGTTGCGGATCGTTGGACGTCGCGCATCACACGCAGCCGACCAACCTGCTGATAGGCGTCTGCAACCTGCGCGAAGGCAACGGCATGTCGTGGATCGGCGGCACGCCAGGCTTCGAAGGCATCGGGAGCGACCGATCCGGTGTCCAGTCCCGCCAGCCAGCCGGCGGCCTCTTCCATCAGTTCCTTTGATGTTGGTGGCGTCGCCATAGGGTTGAAACGGTCACTCCTTCGTCCGGTGTCGGGGTCTCTTGCAACGCGGAGGCCAGCATGGCCAGCCCCTTTGCAAGATGCTTCTCCACCGTAGAGATGGATAAGCCAAGCCGCACCGCTATGTCTTTTGGCGGCATCCCCTCGATCCGCCGCAATTTTACGACGGCGCGCTGCTGCTGCGGCAGCATGTCGAGCAGCGCCATCAGTCGGCCAAGCTCGATCGTTCCGGAAAGGACGGCGAACTGGTCCGGGGCCGCATCGGCAATCTCCAGCGCCCCAAGGTCGGCCAGATGTTCGATCCGCACGATCGCGGCGCGGCGATGACGTTCAAAGGCGAGGTTGCGGATGATCGTGAGCACGAAGCCCCGTGCATTGGCAATCTCGCGATGGTGGGACGCATCGATCGCGCGTGCATAGGCCTCCTGGACGAGATCTTCCGCCTCGCCGGGCGAAACCAGTCTTGTCGCATGCCGCCGGAAGACGGCTCGGTGCGGAAGCACCTCGTCGATAAACCAGCGGTCAACGTCACGGAGCCAAGCCACGCGCCACCCCTCTTATAGCCTGAGGCCGCCGGGTACGCGCCGTGCATGACAAATCGGGGACAGGGGCAGGATGCGGTCGCGAAACTGTCGCACATGGTCCATAGACGCGCGCCATGCAGGACCATCATTGGCATCGTCGCGCCGTGCTCGCCGCCATGGCCGCGCTCGCTGCGCGCCCGACCCATCTGCTTGCCGCCGGGACGGCCGCGACAGCCGACCCCTTCGCTCTCGGCGTCGCCAGCGGTGATCCGGCATCCGATGGCTTCGTGCTGTGGACGCGGCTGGTCGGTCCGGGAGCCGCCCCTCTGCAGGACGGCGCTGTGCCCGTTCGGTTCGAGGTCGCCGAGGATGAGGGCTTTCAGCGCATCGTCCGATCAGGCACGCAAAAAGCCGTGCAGGATCATGCCCACGCCGTGCATGTCGAGGTCGCGGGCCTGCGTCCGGGGCGCCGCTATTGGTATCGATTTCACGCCCTTGGCGCGACCAGCGCGATCGGGCGAACCTCCACCACGCCCGTGCGCGCGGACCGGATGCGCGTCGCGCTCACGTCCTGCCAGCATTGGGAACAGGGCTGGTTTGGCGCCTACCGCGACATCATCGACGCCGCGCCCGATCTCGTCCTCCAGGTCGGCGACTATATTTACGAACAATCCTATCCCGATCAGCCCGCGGTACGGCGCTTCGGCGCACCCGATCCGGTCGATCTCGACGGCTACCGTGCGCGCTATGCCCTTTATCGTACCGACCGCGATCTGCAGGAAGCGCATCGGCTGCTGCCCTGGGTTGTGACCTGGGACGATCATGAGGTGCTGAACGACTATGCGGCGCTCGCCAATCGGGAAGGCCTGCCGCCTGCCATCTTCGCCGCCCGGCGTGCCGCCGCCTATCAGGCCTATTTCGAACATATGCCGATCCGGCCCAGCCTGTGGCGGGGGCGAAGCAGCCCCCGGCTCTATCGCGGTATCGACTGGGGCGATCTCGCGTCGCTCTCCGTCCTCGACACGCGGCAATATCGTTCCACGCCGCCCTGCGCCGCGCCGAATATGGCCCGCAACGTCCGGCTGGATGGGTGCGCGGTACGCCACCTGCCCGGTCGCACGATGCTGGGAAATGCGCAGGAAAGCTGGCTTTCGACACGGCTGAAGCAGGAGGTGCGGCCGTGGAGCCTGATCGCTCAAGGCGTGTTTTTCGCGCCGCTCGCGCTCGATGGGTCGGGCGAGGCGGTGTTCAGCGATCAATGGGACGGCTATACCGCCAACCGCGACCGTCTGCTCGGCCAATTGGCGAGTCCCTCGGTCCGCAACGCCGCGATCCTCAGCGGGGACGTCCACAGTTTCTGGATCAACGACCTCGCCATTGCCAAGGGCACCCCGCCCGTCGCCACCGAAATCGTGACATCCGCACTGGCTGCGCAGTCGCCGCCATCGGGGCGGTTCGGCGACGTGCGCACTAACAATCCGCACATTCGGTTCAGCAACGTTCAAAACACCGGCTATGCTCTGATCGATCTCGATCGGGCGCGCATGACGACCGACCTGCGCGCGATCGACGCAACGGAGCAGGCTGGCCGCGTCCGAACTATCGCCCGCGTCGAAAAGCGCGCAGGCAGCCCGCAGATCGAAATAGAGGCCGCTTCGGGCGGGCCTGACACGGATCCCATATGAGTGCTGAACGCGCATTATCGAATAATCGATGGGGGGACGCAGCAGCGATAAACTCACAAGAGCGAGATGGTAGGCGGATCGGGTCGTATGTCGAAAGGGAGCGCAACCCGCGCTTTCAATCAGCCAGCGACCTGCGCGGTTTTGTGCCCCGCCCCGTTGATTGGGCGCGCGAGATTCCCGCGCATCGGGCGAACAGGGCGATCAACTGGTCGCGCACGACGCAATGGCCTTGGCAGCAGCCGCGCATCAGGAACGCACAAAATCGGAAAGCGCCGTGGCGATGGCCTGCCGATGATCAAATGGACATCCCACCGATTTTTCTTCCAGGCCGCGCTTGCTCGAACTTGGCCTCTACCATAGCTGCGACGCCATAGAGACGGCGAGCCGCAACCTTTCGGCTATCGGTGTCCAGCGAGCGCCAGATTTCATGACACCCGAGCGCCGTCACCAAATCGGTCGGAACCCGCCTTCGGTAATAGAACCGTCCGTTCCGATCAAACAGACGAACCGCGCGTTTGTGTAGCAGCTTTGTGTAGCAGACGCTCGCGGGGGACCGTCGCGAGGATGGTTTGTCGCAGTTTTCTGTCGATTTCTGGATTTCTGGAGCGGGCGAAGGGATTCGAACCCTCGACCCCAACCTTGGCAATCAGTGCGAAGGCCTACGCCATGGTTACCCACCGCATCTTTTTCTACGATTTTACATAGTCTTGTTGAAATTCTCTACTCCAGAGGATACAATTCCGACGACAGCGAATGCTTCGCGTGCGTTACTTTTCCATTACTCGGCACTCGATCGCACTCGCGTAACGAATGGAGACCTCTATGGCGCTCGCAAAGTTGACCAAGAGAGCAATCGAAGCGCTCGACGCGCCTTCCACTGGTCAAACCTTCCTTTGGGACACCGACATCAAGGGTTTTGGCATTCGCGTCGGGGCGACCGGCACGAAGACCTTCGTCGTTCAGTACACCAATGCTGAAGGTAGAACGCGCAGGGTCAAAATCGGCCGCTTCGGAATTCTCACCGTCGAACGGGCGCGCGACCTTGCCAAGATCAAGCTCGGCCAAGTGGCAGCTGGCGAAGATCCCGCCGAAGAAGCGCGCGCAGCCAAGAAAGCGCTCACTGTCTCGGATCTCTGCGACTGGTATTTGACCGAGGCGCGATCCGGACGCATTCTCGGCCGCAGGAATCTGCCAATCAAGACATCGTCTCTCGACATGGACGAAAGCCGGATCAAAACGCACATCAAGCCCCTGCTCGGCAAGCGCAGTGTCCGATCGCTCATCATCGCCGACGTAGAAGACATGCAGACCAATGTGCTTTTGGGAAAGACGGCCAAGCCACGCAGTGGCGGCCGAGGCGGGCAAGCGAGAGGCGGACCGGGGGTCGCTGCCCGATGTGTCAGCACCCTGCAGGCCATATTGGGCCATGCCCAGCACAAGGGACTGATTGCCGAACATCCTGCGCGCGGAGCGCGGAAGCTCGCCGGCAAGAAGCGCACCAGACGCCTCAGCACCGAAGAAATCGAGCTGATCGGAACGGCCATGGCCCTCGGCGAGCGACAGGGCGAGAATCGTACCGGCCTTGCCGTCCTCCGCACCCTGCTGTTGACCGGCTTCCGGCGCGAGGAAGCGCAAGCCATGCAGCGGAACTGGGTGAGTTCATCGGGTGGATATGTGGCCTTTCCCGATACGAAGACGGGCGCACAGCTACGCCTGATCGGCCCTGCAACGCTCGCGGTGATTGACGCGCAGTCCGAGGTCCCCGGCAATCCCCATGTGTTCCCGGCTACGACAGGAAATGGTTCCTACACCGCCGTAAGCGACTGCCTTGCACGGACCTGCCAGGCAGCGGGCATACAAGATGTTACACCTCACACCTTGCGCCACACTTTCGGCAGCATGGCGGGGGAACTGGGCTTTTCGGAACTGACGATCCGCGCGATGCTCGGTCACGCATCCCAGTCGGTTACCCAAGATTATATTCACATCGACAAGGCGGTCAAAATGGCCGTCCAGGAAACCTCTCAAGAGATTGCCCGGTTGCTCGACGTCGGAGCCGCCAAGCTCGGCCGCATGAAGTTGGAGAGCTAGCGGCCCGCTGCGGACGCGGCATCAGCCTTCCGCATCCGATCCGCAACGGCTCACGCGAAATTTGCCCGAATCACAGCCGGAAATGCCAATTGAAAGGGGCGCTTGACTTATATGCAATACGCATCTATCTAAGATGCGTATTGCATATAAGGTGCGCCATGACCGAAGCAGAACTCCTCAACGACTATGATCCGGCCGCCTTCGAAAGGCCATCCGTAACGGTCGATCTTGTGTTGCTCGGATTGCTGGAGGGCCGCCCGGCGGCGCTTCTTCTCCAGCGCGACCACCACCCCTTTGCCGGCCTCTGGGCTCTTCCGGGTGGCTTCGTCCGGATCGATGAAGCGCTCGATGATGCAGCCGAGCGGATATTACGCGAAAAGGCAGGGATCGGCGCTGCACATCTGGAACAGCTTTACAGCTTCGGGGCGGTAAAGCGGGATCCGCGCATGCGGATCATCACCGTCGCCTATCTTGCTCTGCTTGAAGAGAGGGCATTTGCGGAAGCGCTGAAAGCAACCCCAAGCCTGCTGCCCGCGATCATCGATGTACCGTGGTCAGGAGAGACGGGCGGTCCGGTAGAGACCATGGGTCCAAATGGCGAAGCGTTGGCCCTTGCCTTCGATCATTCCGACATATTGGCGATGGCGATCCTGCGACTGCGCGGCAAGCTAGACTATTCCGACGTCGGCTTTGCGCTGCTTCCCGATCGCTTCACCCTGCGCCGGCTGCAGGATGTCCACGAGGCGATCCTTGGCGTGCCGCTCAACAAGCCCGCCTTTCGTCGCCGTATGCTCGACAAGGGCTGGATCACGGCCACCGGCGATCGTCAGGAAGGCACATCCTTCCGCCCCGCAGAACTCTATCGTTTCAATCGGCCGCTCTGACACAGGAGGACAACATGGCCACTATTCGTAACTTCGCCTTCCTCGCCCAGCTTCGCAGCGAAGCAAGCAGCCACATCATCCGCTATCGTGGCGGACGCGTGAAGCAGAGCGGGCGGGGTCTCGTCTTCTGGTTCCGGCCCGAGACGGCAAGCATCGCCGAGATTCCGATGGACGATCGCGAGATGACGCTATTCGTGAAGGGGCGCAGCCAGGACTTCCAGACCGTGTCCGTCCAGGGCACGATCGGCTGGCATGTCGTCGATCCGGAACGGCTTGCCGAGCGCGTCGACTTCAGCATCGGGCTGGCGCACGGCCGGCTACAGGGGGAACCCATCGAGAAGATCGAGGCGCGCGTCAGCGGCATCGCCAATCAGGCCGTGCTGCAATATCTGGCGCAGGCTCCGGTCAGGGCTCTTCTCGATGCCGGGCCGGAACTGCTCCGCGACCAGCTGGCCAAAGCACTTGCTGGCGATCCGGCGCTCGCCGAAATCGGTGTCGCATCGGTGAGCGTAAGGCTGACCAATCTCGCGCCGACGAGCGAACTCGAACGCGCGCTTCAGACGCCGACCTTTGAGGCGCTGCAGCAGAAGGCCGACGAAGCGACATTCGAGCGCCGCGCGCTGGCCGTCGAAAAAGAGCGGGCAATCGCCGAAAATGAACTTGCGAACCGCACCGAACTCGCCCGGCGCGAAAAGCTGCTGATCGCCGAGGAAGCCGACAATGCGCGCAGCCGCGCGGCGGGCGTCGCCGAAGCCGGTCAGGTCGAGGCGGCCGCGGAGGCGGAGCGCATCCGCACCGTCGAAAGCGCCAAAGCCGACGCCGAGCAGCAGCGGATCGCTGTATATCGCGACCTGCCCCCTGCAATCCTGCTCGGGCTCGCGGCACAGGAGCTCGCCGGCAAGCTCGAGACGATCGAGCATGTCAATGTGACACCCGACCTTCTCGCAGCGGTTCTCGGCGAGTTCCGCAAGGCGCCGGCGCCTGCCCTGACGGCGGCAGGCTGAGTTAGGCACCCATGGCCCTTCTGACACCTCGTGCGGTGTTCGTCGTCCGGGAGACCGACTATGAACTGCTGATCGCGCGTCACGCGACGCGCGATCAGGCCCGCTTCTTTCTCGAAACCCGGGGACAGCGGATCGAGGATGTCGAGGCGCGTCACCATCGCTTTCATGCGGTGTTGTCCGAAGCAAGGGCGTCAGCCCCGGTCGAATGGCGCCAGTCGCTGGTCCGCCGCGCCGATCTCGACCGCTTCCTGTTCGCGCCCGACGATGTCATCGTCGCGGTCGGACAGGACGGTCTGGTCGCCAATGTTGCCAAATATCTGGACGGCCAACCGGTACTCGGCATCAATCCGGCGCCCGATATCTACGACGGCATTCTCGTTCGCATCGCGGTCGATCGATTGGGGCGCTTGCTTCGCGCGAGCATAGCAGGTGACGCGGATACCGAGCATCGCACCATGGTAGGGGCCAAGCTCGATACCGGCGAAACGCTGACCGCACTCAACGAGATTTTCATCGGCCACCGCAGTCACCAGTCAGCACGCTATCGCATCGAGGCGAATGGCGAAGCCGAAGACCATTCGTCGAGCGGTCTGATCGTTGCCTCCGGCACCGGCGCAACCGGCTGGGCTCGGTCGATCGCCGAAGCGACCCATCTGGGATTCCCGCTTGGACATGGCGAGCGCGCGGTCGGCTTCTGGGTCCGCGAGCCGTTCCCAAGCATCGCGACCGGAACCGAGCTTCGCGCCGGGCTGATTACCGAAGATCCGCTCATCGTCACGTCACGCATGAACGAAGGCGGGGTGATCTTTGCCGATGGCATAGAACAGGACTTCATCGCTTTCGACTGGGGACGAAGTGTCGAGGTCTCCCCGGCCCTTCGCACATTGCGCCTCGTCATCGGTTAGCTCGCATTTGGTCAGCATATGGCCGT
>JAIXHQ010000006.1 GCA_030145715.1 Sphingopyxis sp.
CAGAAAAGCCGTTGCCACTGTCATACAGTGCCGTTAAGACCCGCCCGTCGCGGGGCCGTAGCTCAGATGGGAGAGCGCTGCAATCGCACTGCAGAGGTCAGGGGTTCGATTCCCCTCGGCTCCACCATTTTTCAATGACTTAGCGACACAGATTTATTTCGTATGGAACGCGTATGGAAAACAGGGGCTATCCTTTGCCCCTGCGCGCCTTAGACCACGCGGACATTAAAAATGTCTTCCAGCCACACGCTCGCGCGGCTTCTGGCTTCGGCTGAGCGACCGTTGACCGCCAGCTTCATCATCACCTCCAACGCGCCCTGGTCGGCCGATGCCGCTGCTGCGTCGATCGCGCGGCTCTCGCAGTCTGCGATCGAGGGGAAGGGGAGGACGGTACCGATTGGGCCGCGCGCGGGCGCGCTGGGGGTCGACCCAGTGGTGGGCGACGGGCGGAACTGGATGACATTGCTCATGGTTGATCTCCTTTGTTGATGCCCAAAAAGTCCCGAAATTCCTTGTTGATAGCAACAAAAATGTTGTCGGTTGGGTCGTCCCGCGCAAAGCCGCAGATATCCGTCGAAAGTGTTGGTGATGTTGGCCGGCCGTCGAGCGTCGGTGGTTTCGTTGGTCGGTGGTGGCAGACTATCCAGACGGTCCCCGCAGGAGGCGGGGCCGCCGCGGCTATGGTCGGCGTCATCAATGGCGTTCAGCTGGCTGGCGATCACGCGGCGCGCCAGGCTGGGCAGGGGGTGGCGATCGACCCGTGGCAGGGGTGCCGCATCCCGAACCGCACCCCGGCGGGGGCACCCGCGCCGCCTCGCCAAAATCTATTTCAGCGCCCCGCGCTAAATTTTTTTTTGGCGAAATCAGTGGGACATATTGTCTCCATCTATTGCGCACGAATCCTGACGTGTCGTATTGTCGCCGCATGACGCAGGAAATATCACAACCTAGGCTCAAGCGGATCGGCCGGGCGTTGCTCCGAGGCGAAGCGTGGGCGAGCGAAGACGCCGACAGGGCGGGGCTCGCGCTTGACGAGGTTATTGATCGCGCGCGCGCGGCAGTCGCGCCCAAGCCGAAACAGCCGGTAGGTCGCTCCAAAAGAGATTTACTCGCAATCATAAACGAGCATTACGAACCGCAGCCCTACGGCCCGGTCAAACCGGTTCCTATTAAATCATTGAACCATATTTTCCTGATGGTCGAGGCGATGAAGGTCTTGCACGCAAAGCCCGGTAAACGCGGAGCCCGACCAAAGAAGCTGACGGACTTCGAGGCATATGAGCGGTTCGTTGTCGCGATCGGCGAGCCGACAAAACCATTCGGCGACGAAAAGTCGGATATCCCGCTAAACGCCACCCATCTCAAGAATTTGCGTTACCGCATGGCCTGCGATCTCCGGATCAGGACAGGAGGAACGGTCACGATCCGCGAGGTGAAGCGATGGCGAAAGCCGCGGCGGTTTGCGGCTTATAGCCGGCTAGTCGCTGGCCTTAAGCCGGAATGCGGCGTCGATGAGGTTCACCGTAGTAGGGCGGACCGAGGGCTTCGGCGATCAGCTTGAGGTGCCGCCCTTGATGTGCGCATAACAAAACAGACTGCCGAGGGGGAGGGATTGGAATGTTGAGGAAATTTGCAGCTTCTGCTGCATTAGTCGCTTGCATCTTAAGCGGCCCGGCATCTGCGTCAGAATGCAGCGACGCTCGGGAAAGCTACAATGCCGCGCTCGATGGCATCTCTTATGCGCTCCGTCGATACACCAACTGCCTGAATTCGGCGGACGGGTCTGACGACTGCTCGACGGAGTTTCGCCGGTTAAAATATGCACAGGACGAGTTCGAAAGCGCGGTAAGCGCAATAAGCTCGTATTGCAGATATTAGGTGATTTGCTTCACGTGCGTCGCAAGCTGAAAGCAGGTTTTGCCGCTCACGGTGAGGATAGAAAAACCCGGAACCTTATTGCCGCTAAGGGCCACGAATGATCCTATCGTTGCTATTTGCGGCGGCCTTCGTCGTCCCTGCTGGCCAATCATTCAATTGCACGCCCACAGCGGTGTGGGATGGTGACGGCCCGATCTGGTGCGCCGAGGGGCCGCATGTTCGCCTGTCGGGCATCGCGGCGCGCGAAATGGATGGGACGTGTCGTGCAGGGCATCCATGCCCTTCTGCGGACGCTATCGCTGCTCGCGATCATCTGGTGGCATTGCTGGGCAAGCGCGGCGGTGTCCGGCCGACCGGCCATATTTCAGTGACCGGCCCGACGATGATCTGCCTATCGGCTGGTGGCGCCGGTGGCACGCGCACCGCGGCATTCTGCTCATCGGCTCGATCTGGTGATATTTCCTGCGCGATGGTCCGCGATGGTTATGCGGCTCGCTGGGATCGGTACTGGCAGCGCCATCGCTGCGATTGACCGTCTTCTGATTTGTTAACAGCCCTGTGTCATAGTCATCACGGGGGGATGAAATGCGACATACCGTTATCTGCGCTGCTGCTGTTCTATCGCTATCGCCAGCACCGACCAACGCCCACGGCGGAGGCTTGGCCGCCGACGGCTGTCACAACGATCGCAAGAACGGCGGCCGGCATTGTCATCGTGCACCCGCCCGATCCGCTCCATCGGCGGACCGTCCCCAACGACTGTCGGGTGGCAACGCCTATTTCGCAAATTGCACTGCCGCGCGCGCTGCTGGTGCGGCGCCGGTCCGCCGTGGCGATGCCGGATATGCCCGGCACCTCGATCGCGACGGGGATGGTGTCGGATGCGAGTGATTGTCGCCGCTATGGCGCTGGCGTTGCTCGCCGGATGCGGCCCTTCCACGGATGATTTGCAAGAGCAGATTGACGAAGCCGAAAGCCAGATAAGCGAGCTGACCGATGAACTGGCCGCGGAGACGGCAAAGATCGAAGATGCCACTGAAAAGCTGGGAGACGCTCAACAGCAACTCGCCACTCTGCAAAGCGCCATCTCGAACCTCGACGGCGAAAGCTCGCGTTTCGAGCATGACAGCTGGCGATCAGTCGTGCCGGACGTGCAGAGCGGCACGGACGACGTGGACGCGAGCGCGGCCGAGCTAAGCAGTCGGCTCGACGATATCGGCACCGCTCTTGAGCAATGATCGGCGATGACCGCTACAGGATATATTTGCTCGCCACGTCATCTTTGCCCTTCTTCTTGGGCGGTCCGGTAATTTCGCCCGTCTCGGGATCGGTGACGCTGCCCTTCTCGCCAATCAGCTTCTCAGCGAAAGCGTCAGCGGTCGTCGTCGATGTCACCGCCATTGTAGCGAGCCCGGCCGCGCCGCTGATGTACGAGCCGCCGGGGATGAACTGCAGCGCCATCCCGGCACCGGGGCCGATGCCGAGGCGATAGATCGCCTTGGCTCGGTTATACTCCGCGGTGTTGGTCTTCTCGCTGTTGCGCACCGAGGTGGTGCCGATGGCATCGACCTGCTGCACGATGTTGGACAGCGCGGGGCCTGAAAGATTTGACGCGGCGGACCCGCTGTATTTGTAGCCGGCATAAGCCTGAATGATCGGATCGAGCGGTGTCGCGAAGGTCCGGCCCATCGCAGTCGTGATCAAATAGCCAGCCAGTTCGTCCTTCTCGTCGAGCTCCTTCCACCTCTCCTGGTCGAACAAGAACATGCGAACGGTCGACACCAGTAGCTGGCCGGCCACCAGCGCCGCGGCGCTCGCGAGCAACCCGCCCGCGACTTGCGGCGCGATAGCCGCTGCGGCTTTGGCATTTGCCGTTGCCTTACCGTCGCCGACATCCAAAGCGATGTCGCGGCGCCGCTCATATTGCCGGCCAACCCGGATCGCTGAGCCCTTGATGATGTTCCGATAGAACTCATAATTGAATGACATGATGCCGTAGGCCAGGCGGCCGAAAGCGCTGCTTGCCGCCTCCGGTCGCGACATGACAGTGGGGGACTGGATCGACCCTTTCACGAAGCGGTCAATGGCTGTGATCCAGTCGCGGGTGAACGGGTCGCCTTCGGCGAAGTCGGCCGGCGTGGGCAGGCTGTCGAAAGCGCGCACCCGTTTAGCGAACGCGTCGGGATCAGACACGCCATACTCTTCAAGACGAGCGATGGCGTCGGCCCGGCGAATATGGGCTTTCGAACCCGGAGCCGCGCTGGCGCCATCGACAACCCAGCCGCTCATGCAATCGAGGAAGGCGTGCGCGGCGCCGACCATCTGCCCCTGCTGTGCCCGCGTAAGCGCGACCAAGCCGGTGTTGTAGAACATGCGGGTCGCAGCATCCGACAAGAAGGTGTCATTGGCGTAGGAGCCGCCATAGCGCTCAGTGAGCACGTTGTGGCCGCCGCGGTCGCTGACGATACCGGCGAAGCGTGCGAGGTCCGCTCGCGCCCTCGATCCGTCGGTTTTGACGATGGACGCCAGCAAATCGCCTGTCGCCTTGAAGGCAAATTTCGCATTGCCAGCGTGAAGCCCGGCGGTGACGCTCTCGGACATCGACGACCAAACGGCGCGCGGAAGCAAAGAAATCGTGCCCCATATAACGTGGATCGCTTCGAAGGCCCAATTGACGCCGGGCGGCAATTTGCTGACCGACCGGCCGGTCACGACATCGAAGATGGCGCGCACCTGATCCTGGCCGACGGCGGACACCCCCTCTTTGCCCATCTGCGCAAACAGCGCATCGATCTTCTTGTTGTCGGCGCCGAAGCGCTCGGCATATTCGATCCGCCGTGCGACCTTGCCGCTGTAGAGCATCATGACGTGCACCGGATCGCGTACCATATATTTCTCAAGCAGCTTGTCCGCCTCGGGCGGCAACTCGCGGCCTTTGAGGAATTTGCCGTCGGGACCACGGCTGTCGACTTCGTGCGGGTTTGAGCCCTGAATCTTCAACAACCAATCGGCAGCGGCCTGCTTCGACCATGCGGCTTGAACCGCATCGTAAAGGTCGCCGAACGCCTCGCTCAATTGTTCGTCGAGCGCCGCAACCTCTCCCTGCATCGTGCCGGCATCTTCGCCCGCTTTTTCGGCCGCAGCAATTGCGCGGTTCAGGCTGGTGATCTGCTTCCTGATCTTCGCAAATGCCTTGTAGGGGTCGACGACGCCATCATGGCCGTTCCGGGACAGGTCGCGCGCTGCGGCCAGAAAGGTTTGCAGAGCTTCGTCGTCCGCGAGAACAGCATCGCTATCGCCCCACTGCCGCTCGAAGGCGATCTTGTATGCCTTTGCCGCTTGGGCCAGAAAGCCCGCCTCGTCGCTGCCGATGATTGCGTCATCGTAGAGGCGCTGCAAATAACCGTTGCGCGCATAGCCGACATCGATCCCGGCGCGCTGCATGTCGTAGAATATCCTGTCGGAAAGCTTGCGGAGGCCAGCCGCTAGGGTCTGCATTGGCTTGCTACCGGCCGCCGTCTCCGCGCTGATCAACAGGTCGCGAAGATGATCGCTATCCTCGATCGACAGCTCGCGCGTTCGCAATTTGTAGCCGAGCGCCTCATTATAATTCCCGACCAATAGGCTGATGACATTCTGGTATTGGTTCATGCGAAGCTCGGTCGCCCGCAAATAGTCGCTGCCGGGCGATTTATCTCCAGCGGTGTGCGTCAGCATGTTGTGCAGTTTGAGCACCGACGGGGCGTCATATCGGCGGCCGATCATCTTCAACCGGGCCGTCATGCCATATTTGAAGAACGACAAGGCGTCGTGCATGTTGCGAAGGATTGAGGCATCGGCGCTGGCGGGCCTATCGCGCAGCCGCTTGCGGCGCGCCTCGCTGCGCGACCAGATTGCATCCCATTCCCGACCGATCGCCGATCGGAAGATGTTGCGCTCGCGCGGGGCGACCGTCTCGGGTTGTTCGAACGGGTTGAGGCTCGCCTTGTTGGCCGGGTCCGGCATAGCCGCAGCGCCCGCGCCGAGCGTCTCTTG
The DNA here is from genome assembly GCA_030145715.1 of Sphingopyxis sp. Lineage (GTDB taxonomy): Bacteria > Pseudomonadota > Alphaproteobacteria > Sphingomonadales > Sphingomonadaceae > Sphingopyxis. The sequence continues at coordinate 5,914 of JAIXHQ010000006.1, forward strand.
CGTGGCGATGTGCGCGAAGATGTTGTCGAACGCGTCAAAAATCCGCAGGCGCTCGGTCCCCTTGGGAAACGTCATCGCGAAGCGCTCATCGGCCTCGCTCAAATATGCTGCATCGCCCTTGCCGATGAACTCCGTCGACATGCCGGCGCTTTCGGCCTTGTAGGAAACATAGGCTTCGAACGCCCGGGCAAGCATTTCGGTCGGGCTCGTCCAATATTCCTGAGTGCCTGCCTTGTTGCCGAAGGCCTTGGACAGCTTGGCGAAATCGGACGTGAGCCCGCGCGGCTTCGCGTTGCCGGCCGTGATATTGTCGATCTGCCGCTGCAATTCGGCGCGCACCTTGTCACTGCTGGTCTTGGCAATCTTGGCTTCGAGATCCATTACGCGCGTAGCCAGCCCTGCCTTGTCGAAAAACATCGTGTTGAGAAGATGGATGAACCCATCGCGGATATCGCGGTTCGGTATCCCGTCAGCATCGGCGAGATTTTCGCCCATCTGGCGGATGGCGCCACTCAGCCCGCGGCCGGTGCTGTCGTTCTCCGTCGACCCGAGATTTGCGAGCAGATGGTAATCGAGCGCGTGACCCCATTCGTGCGCGAAGCTGTTGCTGCGGCGGGGAAGGCCGATCATGTTTGTGCCTGGCTGGAACCAGCCTAGCGCCCGCGCCTGCTTTTCAATGGTCAGCCCGAGCTTCCCGCCGAGCGACATACCGCGCGCGGGAATGCCGAGGACCGCGGCCATGCCCTGCACGTTTTGCAGCATATCGAGCATCTGGTCGATCGCAAAGCGGGCTTGCACGCCGGGCTGCACATCAACAGTGATACCGAAAGCCTCCTTCACGGCCCGTTTCAGCAAAAAGATTTGGCGCGGGGCGGGGAGCAAGACAAACTTGTCAGGGTCCATGTCGAGCGAGGTGCGCACAATGCCGGCGAAGAATGACGGGCGATCGGTGAAGCTGCGGCTCAAGAATTCGGGATCGTAGCCCGCGCGGTCTTCAAGCGGATACGACGCGCGGTCTATGTCGGGCGTGTCGATATCGGGGATATCGTCATCGTTGGCCGCTTGAGCCTCGGGCTGATCGCTGCGCACCCCATCTGGCGCCGATTCCTCCGCGCCAGCGTCGGCGGCGGTCGCGAGAAGGTCCGCTTCATGCTGATGCTCGATCGCCGCGGCGTACAGATCGGCCGGTGTCGGCGGCGCTGCATTGCCGAACAGGTCAGCGTCGGCACGCTGCTCACTCGCCAACTCGGCATAGCTGCGCAGGATACCAGCCACCTTGTTCCGGCCGGCCGCGCGCCGTAGGTTGCCGTCATAGAACGATCGAATGATCTTCTCGACGAGCGGATCGATCTGGTTGAAGGCGTCGCGCTGCGCGAACACGTCGCTGATCTTCTCGCCCTGCGCGCGGGCATCGGCAATCAGCCCGATCGCTTCGAGCACCTTGTCGGTCAGGTCATATTGCTTGTCGACGGTGCCATCCTGCATCGCCTCGGTCATCTTGCCCCAATCGGCTGCGACCTCGGACAGCGCGCCGGTCAGCGTGCGCGTCTGGTTGTCGGTGTTCTCCATCGCCTTCGACAGAAACCGCTTGGCCGCGGGCGAGCCATTGCCGAACGCGCGCGCCAGCATGGCGTTCTCGATCCGCGCGACGCCGGCGGTCGACAGGTTGCCCTTGTCGTCCATGAAGGTCGAACGCTGGCCGTCGGGCACGGCGTCGATGAACTTGCGCACGAAGTCGCCGTTGCGCTGCGAAGTGAGCGCGCCGCCCATGTAGGAGGTGAAGACTTCGGGCGTCAGAATGTCGCTCGCGTCCTGCGCCGCGCGCTCCGGCGCCGATAGCTCCTGCTTGGTGTCGCTGTTCGATCCGGTGATGAAATTGCGCAGCGTTGCGTCGTCCATCTCCGTTACACGGCGGCGGATCAGGATCGGTCGCTCGATGCCCGTCGTATCGAAGCCCTGGCTTTCGATATAATCGCGATACGCCTGCGCCGCTTCGGGGCGCTCGTCGAACACGCGATTGATTGCGAGCACACGGCCATTGCCGCTCTCGATCGTGCCATCCGGCCCGATGATCGGTGCGCCGCGGTCTGTGTAATTGTCATCGCCTAGCTGCTCGGGATCGAACTTGCCGACGATGGCCATGATCTGCGCCTCGCTCGCGGCGCGGTCGCGATCCCGGTTCTGCTTCGAGCCCTCGGCCTGCGTGATGTCGTCGGCGTTCACCAGCTCCATCCGCACATCGATCTTGCCGCCGGTCGGGATCGTGACCCGGCGCGTTCCCTCGCGCGCTGCGATCGGCGCTTTGGCCGTGACGGTCGCCTTAGCGGGCTCGGGCTGCTCGACGACAGGCGCGGGGGTGACAGCTTTTGTCACCTCTGCCGGTGCAGGCTCTTTAATGGGCGGCTGTTCGACCGCTGCGGGAGGCGCAACAGGGGCGACGGGCTTCGGTGCTGCCTTCGGCGCCTCTGGCGTCGTGGTGGCCGCTGGCGCGGCTGTCTCGCCCACCTTGGCGACGAACGAACGCGATCCGTCCTTATCGGTGGCGGTGACGGTGCGCCCAGCGGGTTCGACGCGATATGGCGCTTCCGTCGGCGCGGGCGGTGCCGCTTCGACGCGCGGGCGGAAAGCGTCGACCGCAATCGCATTCGCCAGCGGCGAGAAGGCTTGTGCATCCGCGCGCTCGGCAAGGACGTCACGCACCTTGGCGACACCGGCGCCCGCGGCATTGGGGATTTCTGTCATGCCGGTGCGAAGCGCAGGCCCAAGAATGCCGCCAGTGATTGCTCCGCGCCCCGCCTGCGACAAACCTTCATCCAGATCGAAACCGCGATCGGTTCCTAGTGAACCGCCCGTATATTCGGCAAAGCTTTGTACGCCCTCTGTCGCAGCCTCGGACACTGCGCTCCCGCCGAGCCGTACCATCAGGTTGCCGCCCAAGTCGCCGCCGAGATATTTCGTGCCGAGCTTTTCAGCCAGCGTGCTGACCGCTGCCGCTGGCAATGCCTTGGCAACATCAGTTAGCGTTGCCGTGCCTGTGCCATTGTTCTCCGCGCGGTTCTGGCCAATGTTGCCAGCATTGCTCGTTAGATATGATGCGATGCTGAGAGGGTTTGTCATGCCGAGCATGTCGACAGAGGCACCCGCGCTCTGCTCGGCGATGAAACTGCCCAGCTTCCCCAGGCTGAAATTCGAACCAAGATCATCGAGCGTCGTTTCGCCCGCGATCGGTCGGCCAATATACTGGTCGACTTCATCGGCGCGCGCTGTGAGCTTGTCGCCGAAACCTTCGTCGATCGCGTTCATGCCAGCGGCGATGACGCGCGCACCGCCCGAACCGATCCGCATGGCCGACCGCTTACCCATCAGGCCGACACGATCAAGCAGCCCCCCATTCTGCAGCGGCGTGTTGTCGACGCGTTTCACGGTCATCGGGTCGAACTCCGGCGTCGCGTAAGGCGTAACTTCTCCGCCAAAGATCGAGGCGACACCGGGGTCCATCGCAACTGGGGCAGGCTGTATGCGCGGTGGGCGTGGCTTGGAGGCCGGAGCCTTTGTCTGGGCACCGAGCGCGCGCAGCGGCGCCAACAGCTCAGGCCGCACCGGCAGCTTGCCAGTCGACTGCGGACGCGGAGCCGGAGCGCGCGGCGCGGCCGGTGTGTCGGCATAAGCGCTGAGCGGCGGGCGTGGCTTCGCGGTTGCGACCGGCTTGGGCTTCGGGGCCGTGCCGCCAGCGTCGGGATATTGCCGCAGCACTTGCGCGCGCACGTCCTCGTCACTCGCGCCAGCCGGGCCGTCGATCTGGTAGGTTTTGCCGTTGGGGGCTTTGATCTGGTAGGTGGCAGTCTCACGCGGCCCGGCCGGTTTCGGTCCGGTCGAATGACCGCGAAGCTGTGCCGGCGTGACGCCCTCTGATGCCACATAGGTGTCAATTTCGGCCTCGGGCGCACCGAGACGGATCATTTTAGCGACGTTGCGTTTTACGCGTGCGTAGTCAGTCATGGCTGTAGCCTCCGGAAAAGGTAGGGGTGCGAGGGGACGCCGGCCGATTGACGGCGGCGCCCCAGGACCGAGACCGGGAGGCTACAGAGTGCCCCCGGGCTAGATCAGTTCGAGAAGTCCGAACCAGCGGCGCTCTCGGCGAACGCGCGCGACCAGTTGGAGAAGATTTTCGCCGGGCAGGGGAGTGGCGCGCCAAGGCGTCGCGGCGTCCCACTGCTGCAGGGGCGCGCGAGAAACCGGGGTCCGCCGAGCACGAGAGCGGCCGGAATTGTGAGTGATTTGCACAGTCTGCATTTTCAGTGTCCCTTTGGTTGGTTAGTATTAGAGAGAGGGAGGGGCCTGACCCCCCTCTCTCTATAACGACTACCGGAAACCGGAATGTCATATATTTCAATGACTTAGGCCATATGGTTCCCGATACCGATGGAAACGAAAAACCGTGGCAAATCAGTCCTTTAGCCAATTGGTTCCCGACCCATTCCCGACGTTCCCGCGTTCCCAAATCGATAGACGGGAACGTGGGAACGGTATCATAATACCCGTCTGTGATTTCGAGGCAAGCGGTCCGCATCATCTCAGCCGAGCTTGATCTGGCGGACGACCAATGTCTGGTCCTCCGACATAACGACGCGGCCGGCGTCGATAAGCCGCATGATCCCGGTGTCGATTTTGGCTCGCGAGTACGGAACGGGCCTTATATCCGACATAGCGTAGACGCTGCGCGTGCCCGTTCGGCAAACGACGCGGCCATCGGCATTGTGCTTCTCGATGCGGCTGACGATCCAGTCGAGCACGTCAGCTTCGACAACGGCCCCGGGGGCGGCCTGGGGGGTCTCTGCCATCGCCAAGCCGCCGGGGGCTTGATTGAAGCGTCGGCCGGTGCACAGCGCTGCCCATTCGTAATTGCCGGGCGGGATGTTCCGCTTCACGATACCGATTTCGACCTGATTGTTCGGTCGGCCGATCATGCCGATCACCATCCGCGGCCGGTCGACATGTACGCCGGACCCACGGATGGCATGGCGAAAACTGCCCATCCCGCCGTTGAAGTTCTTGGTCAGGTGGTGGACGACCACGACAGCGCAGCCCTTGGCCTGCGCAAACGAGTTGAGGACATCGTAGACTGCGCCAGCGTCGCCCGCCTCGTTCTCTTCCTTCACGAATTTCGTGAGCGGATCGATTATCAGCAGATCCATCTCGCCGATCCGCGCAAGGCGCGCGAGGCAGTCCTCCAAGGTTTTACCGTCGCCGGCGAATATGGTGAAGCCGGCGGGCCCCGCGCTGCCGAAGCCGAGAGCCGTCTTGATCTGCTCGATGTCGCCAGCGGCGTCTTCGCCCGTAACATAAGCGCAGATGCCGTTCGTTCGGCAAATTTGCTCGCCGAGGAAGTCAGCGCCTTCGCCGACTGCGCCGCCGACCTTCGCCATCAGCTCGACCATTGCCGTGGACTTCCCGACGCCGCCCGATCCCGCCAACAGCGTGATAACCCCGCGGCGGATCAGGCCCGGCACCAGCCAATCCACCTGCTCATCAGCTTGGGTTCGGATCGCCAGCGAATGACACGCGAAAAGTTGGATATCCCGGCCGCTCTGTTCCCATGCGGAACATATGTCGGTGAGCCGATCCGGCTGGATGCAGACCCGCGCGGCCCAGCTGTCAATATCCTCGTCGGTCGAGGGCAACCGATCGGCGAAGGGCGCGGGAAGCTCGGCGCTCGATGCGATCGCTTCTTTGGCCGCTGCGAAAAGCTCCGACAATGTCTCAACCTTGAGAGACATCCATTCGTCGCTCGCACTGATTACCAAGTCGCGCAGCTTGCCCACCGGCGGGATCGGGCAATCGAACCACGCGATCATCCGCGCCCGCTCAATATCGCTCTTGTGCACGACGAGCGCCAGGTTCTGGCGAAGCGCCCCATGGTGTTTTGCCGGCAGCAGACTGACGGCGCCTACCGCCGCGAAGTGTCGGTAGGCCACTTCGGTGCATTCGCGAACGGCAGACTTGGCCTCGGCGATGAACTTTGCGTCGGCTGGCTCATCCTCGCCGTCAAAGGCGTTGAGCTCGAACCCTTCGCGCCAGCTCTCGGAATGATCAAAGCTGCTCACGTCATACGCTTCGAGCCCGCCGAAATCATTCCGAACCCAAAGCCCAAACGGCAGCACGGCGTATTCATCGACTTTCGCCACCGCTCAGGCTCCAGCCGCGGTCTTGAGTTCAGTCAGGCTGGCAACCCACGCCTCCTGGTCGGCGCGGGTGATGAGGGTGCGGCGGGCTGCTTTGACTGCGCGCAGCTTGCCAGCTTTTATCTCGCGATAGAGGGTCGCTCGACTGATACCCAGGCGATGCGCCGCGGCAGTTACGGTGTCGACGAGCGGTTCACCGTTCTCGGTGGCCATGAGATGTCTCCAGATGTCTGCGTGATTGCAGTCGTCTCAGGAGTAATCACCGAGTTTTTACTATAAAAGGCGGATTTCGTGACGTAGATTTTAGTAAAATTGAGAATTGCTTGGATGGCGGCTATCGAAATCCTAGGTTTCTCGCGGGATACAGATAGAATTCAAGCGCAAAAATCATGCTCCTGCTCCCGTTTCCTGCAAATGCCGGCAGCTGAACACGATTGCGCGTCTCCAGATGACGCGTTAACCAGCGCTCATGGATTGGACACTGCTCATAGGATATGTCGTCGTGATGGCTCTGCTTTTGCTGTTGAGCTACATCGACCAGCACTACAGTGGTATCATCGCGCGCAAAGATCGCGAGATCCAATCGTTGCACGATCAGCTGGCTCGGCTGCGCACCATCACCGATGCGATCGAAGACGAAGAATGGGCGCTCGATCTGCCTGACGCGCGTATGGATCGACCGGACCCGTACACGATCCGCTACCCGCTCGGCGATGCGCCGTGGCCGAAGAAAGATGGCATTGAGTAAGGCCGCCGCGTAGCCGGCCGCCAGCGCTATCAGGCTCGCGTGAGAGGGCCGGAAGGCGCCCGCCGCGCACCGCGGGGCGTGTCTCCACTTCTTAAAGCGCCAATGCCTCCAGCGCCTTCACCGCCGCACCGCGGGCAAGGTGGCCATAATGCTGCTCAATCATCTCGGCACTGGTGCCCGATATTTGCGCGATCGTAAGGAGCGGGAGCCCGGCCGTCACCAAATCGGTGATCGTGCTGTGGCGCAGGGTGTAGGCGGTTGCTTTCACCGGAAGCTCAGCGGCAGCGACAGCAGCGGCAATGGGCAGTTTCCAGCTATCCTTGTCCCATGCTTTCCCGTTGGCGCGCATGAACAGCGGCGCCGTGGGCAGCTTGTCCTTCGATTGCTCGACCAGGAGCTTCGCGGCGGCGGCCGGGATCACAATACGGCGATCCTCGCCCGCCTTGTCCTTGCCAATCGTGAGCTCAGACGTGCGCTTGTCGAAGTCGCCAGCCGTGAGCGCAGCCATTGCGCCGGGACGCAAGGGCAACAGGCACAGCGACCGCACAAATGGCGCGGCCTCCTCGTCCATATGCTCCAGAAGCGAGCGCCGCTGATCCTTGTCGAGATAGAGCGTCCGCCGCTTGCCGGCATTGCTGGCAGGCACCAGAGCCTCTTGCCACGCCGCCTCGGAGTTCGGTGCACCGGGTGAGAGCACCTTGGCCAGCGCCGCGCGCAACACGGCCATGTCGCGGTTGACGGTTGCGGGCGAACGCTCACGGGTTCGCTTTTCGCCTTCCTTGTTCCGGCTCACCAGCGATGGCGTTGCCTCTAACCGCGAGCGCCACTCTTTGACGTGGCGGCGGCGCAACTTGTCGAGCTTCACCTTGGCGATGGGATCTTCATAAACATATCGTTTAAAGCGGCTCTCCGCTTCCGGCCGGGTCTTGCCGAATTCCTCGCAAGCGTCCGCGACGGTTTCGATCTTGCGACGAACCTCTCCGCCCGCCTCCACCATCTCGGCAAGCTTCTCGGCCTCCTTCTTGGCGGCCATGAACATGTCGTTCTTTGCCAGCGTGCCGAAGTCGCCGAGCGACTTGACCCGATACTTGTCGGCGTCGGCGTCGAAGATGCGGGCAATCCATGTGCCAGACCCGCCGCGCTTCGAGGGGCGATAGCCGAGAAAGCACCCAGCACGCAGACGTTGCCAATGCGGCTCGCGCGTCACCTTCAGCTCATCACGCTTGCCGACCCTGCTCAAATCCAATGCCATCACGCGTCCCTTGTATGGAATAGTATGGAACGCGTATGTAATACATCGTGAGACGCTAAGCAACAGATGGAGATGGAAACCAAGCGTTTCCAAGGCTCTGAGCGTCTCACGATGTCGGTGGTTGTGTCAGTTCCCTGCAATCGCACTGCAGAGGTCAGGGGTTCGATTCCCCTCGGCTCCACCAGCGACCGGCCGCATCCTTTCTTGCCGCGAAATCGCTGTTCTTAACGGCCGCTGCCCATCGCTTTGTCACCGAACAGGGTAAATGTCGGAATTACGACAAAAATTCGCTTTCGGCCGCTTGCCCTTACGCTTCCGCATAATCGTCGATCGCAGAAAAGATTCTGGTCAATTGCTCGCGTTCATCGGCGTCGATGTCGGGTCGCCATATCTCGAACAACAGGATGGTGCGGTCGCTCGGCCCACGATTCCACGCTTCATGTTCGAAACTGTCGTCGAAAATCAGCATTTCACCTTCGGTCCAGGCCCGCGTCTCGGCCCCGACGCGCAGCGCGCAGCCATCGGGAACGATCAGCGGCAGGTGACAGATCAGGCGCGTGTTGAGCATCCCGTGGTGCGGCTGAATATGCGTGCCGGGGGTCAGCCGGGAAAAGAGCGCGATCGGGGCGCGGCCCGGTATGACCGGCTGCGGCGCCAGTTCCAGTGCGGCCAGCGCGGTGGGACATAGCGCGCGCATCCCGTCAACGACGACCCCATCCTTCCACAGCCACGCGGCGCCCCAATCGGGCTTGTCCAACAGCGGGTTGTTCGGCGGCGGACGATCCGCACCCGCGGTCACATAGGGGCCAAAGCGATCCGACGCCCCGTCGATCAACGCTTTGACTTCGGCGCGGATCGCGCCCGTCGCCGCTTCGACGCCGGCCACCCAATCGAACATGTCCCGTTCGAAAAAGGGCCGCTGGGTCAGGCCGGGAAAATAGAACATGTTCGGTTGCTGAAGGTAAAGCGGCTGTTCGCCGGTCAACATGCGCAACGCTTCGGCCACGCGCGGGGTCGCGCTGCCCGCGGTGATTCCCGCGCTTCGAAGCTGACCGGCCAGATGGTCGGCGAACGCCCGTTCGGTTTCGGCCAGAAATTGCTCCGCCCGCTGCAAACCGGGATGCAATGCGGACGGAACGCCGGCGGCCTGTGTCGCGACGGCGATCGCCAACCGATAGAAGCTGCCCGCCGCGCGATCGTCGCGGCCGCGGCGCTTCAGTTCGGCCATCGACAAGAGGGCGGCGATATTGCTCCGGTCTTCACGTATCGCGGCGTCCAGCGCGGCCGCCTCTGCAACCGCGTCCCCGCGGTGATAGGCGTCGCGCGCCTGCTCCATCCATGATGTCCGCCCCGTCATGCTTTCGACATAACGCGGCCCCGAACCTTTGCAAGCGACGCTCCGCCAGTTGAGCGAACCGCCGCGGTCAGCGGGTCATCCGGCTTTGACGAAGCTGTCGAGCACCCGCTTGCTTCCGGCCTGATCGAACTCGACCTCCAGCTTGTTGCCGTCAATATCCATGATTTCGCCATAGCCGAACTTCTCATGGAAGACGCGCATCCCGACCGCCAGGTCGGCGCGCGCCTTGGCGCCGACCGATGCGGCCGGTCCCTTTTCGCTGGGGGCGGGGGCGCGGGTCACCGTCGATGAAGAGGCAAGAGCACGCTGCCATGCCGGGCCGCGTGTCATCGTCCGCGCCGGTTGCCGTTCGGCGACATGCGCAAAGGGATCGCCCTGCGCCGACCAATTGGCGCGCCACAGGCTTTGCCCGCCGCCGAAACTATTCTCGCTATGCACATGCTCGGGTGGAATTTCCGCGATGAAGCGGCTGGGGATGCTGCTCATCCACTGGCCATAGATGCGCCGGTTCGCGGCGTGATAGATGCTGGCGCGCACGCGGGCGCGGGTGATCGCCACATAAGCGAGGCGGCGTTCTTCCTCCAGGCTGGCGGTTCCGCCTTCGTCCATCGACCGCTGCGACGGAAAGACTCCATCCTCCCATCCCGCCAGGAACACATGGTCGAACTCCAGCCCCTTGGCGGCGTGGATCGTCATGATCGTCACCGTCTCGCTCAGGTCGTCATTGTCGCGGTCCATGACGAGGCTGACATGCTCAAGAAACGCTTCCAGCGATTCATAATCCTCCATGGCTCGGACCAGTTCGGACAGATTTTCCAGCCGTCCCGCCGCCTCGACGCTGCGGTCGGCCTGAAGCATCGCGGTATAGCCCGATTCGTCCAGAATGATCTGCGTCAGTTCGGGGGCGGAAAGCTGGTTCGCCTTCGCCTGCCAACCGCGCATCTGCGCGACGAAATTCGCAAGCTGACGCCGCGCCTGTGGCGTCAATTCGTCGGTTTCGGTGATGCGCGCGGCCGCGTGCAAAAGCGGCGCCTGTTCATGGCGCGCGAACTGGTGGATGCGCGCCAGCGCCTTGTCGCCCAGCCCGCGCTTGGGGGTGTTGATGATGCGTTCAAACGCCAAATCGTCGGCGGACGACTGGACGAGCCGAAGATAGGCAAGCGCGTCGCGAATTTCGGCGCGTTCGTAAAAGCGGAATCCGCCGACGATACGGTACGGCATCCCGATCGCGATAAACCGGTCTTCGAACTCGCGCGTCTGGAATTGCGCGCGAACGAGGATCGCCGCGCGGTCGAGCGACACCCGCTGGCGTTGCAGGCTTTCCAGCTCCTCGCCGACGCGCCGCGCTTCCTCGGGCCCGTCCCAGACGCCGATGATCCTCAGCTTGTCGCCGGGGTCGAGTTCGGTCCACAATGTCTTGCCCAGGCGGCCGGAATTTTGCGCGATCAGCGCCGATGCCGCCGCCAGGATCTGGGGTGTCGACCGGTAATTCTGTTCCAGGCGGATCACCGTCGCGCCCGGAAAATCCTTGTCAAAGCGCAGGATGTTCGCAACCTCCGCGCCGCGCCAGCTATACACCGACTGGTCGTCGTCGCCGACCACGCAGATATTCTTGCGCGCCTGCGCCAGCAGCCGCAGCCACAGATATTGGCTGGCGTTGGTATCCTGATATTCGTCGACGAGGATATATTTGAAGCGGTCCTGATATTGCTCCAGCACATCGCGGTGGTTTTTCAGGATCACGAGCATGTGGAGCAGCAGGTCGCCGAAATCACAGGCGTTGAGCGTTTTCAGCCGCGCCTGATACAGGGCATAGAAATGCTGGCCCTTGCCATCGGCATAGGCTTCCCTGTCGGCGGCGTCGAGGTCGGCGGGGACAAGGCCGCGGTTCTTCCATCGGTCGATCAGTCCGGCAAGCTGCCGCGCGGGCCAGCGTTTTTCGTCCAGACCCTCGGCCTGGATAAGCTGTTTCAGCACGCGAAGCTGGTCGTCGGTGTCGAGGATGGTGAAATTGCTCTGAAGCCCGACAAGATCGGCATGGCGCCGCAGCATTTTCGCGGCGATGCTGTGAAATGTGCCCAGCCACGGCATCCCCTCGACCGCATCGCCGATCATCCGCCCGATGCGCTCACGCATCTCGCGCGCCGCCTTGTTGGTGAATGTGACCGCCAGGATTTCGGATGGCCAGGCGCGCCGGGTCGCAATGATGTGCGCAAGCCGGGCGGTCAGCGCCGCCGTCTTTCCGGTTCCGGCGCCCGCCAGCATCAACACCGGACCCTCGGTCGTCAGCACGGCCTGACGCTGGGGGCCGTTCAGGCCCTTTAGATAAGGCGGATCCATGGGGCTGGGCGGGGGCAGGTCGGGCAACGGGGCAGGGGTATCGGTCACGCGCGAACGATTAGGGAACAGCGACGGCGCTGTCCAGCGCAGCGGCCATGCTTTTCATCTTGCATCCACCGCTTCATGGCGTCCAAAGCAGCGCCAGAACCGGATTGGAAGGGGCGGACAGCTTGGATTTTGCACCCTATCGCGCGCATCGGCGCATTCTGACTGCCAGCCTTGTCGGCACGGCGGTCGAATTTTACGATTTCTATATCTACGGCACCGCCGCCGCGCTGGTGTTCGGGCCGCTGTTCTTTCCCGAAAGTTCCGAGTCGGCGCAGTTGATGTACAGCTTCATGACCTTTGGCCTCGCCTTTTTCGCGCGGCCGGTGGGGGCGATCGTCTTTGGCCATTATGGCGATCGCATCGGGCGGAAATCGACCCTCGTCGCCTCGCTGATGCTGATGGGCGCCTCGACCCTGCTGATCGCCTTTCTGCCGACCTATGCGATGGTCGGATGGGTCGCGCCGCTTTTGCTTTGCATCCTGCGGTTCGGGCAGGGATTCGGGCTGGGCGGCGAATGGGGCGGCGCAGCGTTGCTGGCGGTTGAAAATGCGCCGCCGGGATGGAAAGCGCGGTTTGGCATGTTCCCGCAACTCGGCGCGCCGGTCGGTTTCATCGCGGCCAACGGCCTGTTCCTCATCCTGGGCCTGTGGCTCGACGACGCCGCATTCGCTGCATGGGGATGGCGTATCCCGTTCCTCCTCTCGGCCGTGCTGGTCGGGCTGGGGCTATGGGTCCGGCTCAAGATCGGCGAAACGCCTGACTTTGCGGAGGCTCTGGAAAGGGAGGCGCCGGTCGCGGTGCCGATCGGCGACCTCCTCCGCCATCATCTGGTCGCGACGCTTGCCGGAACCTTCGCGGTCGTTGCCTGCTTCGCGATCTTCTACCTCGCGACCAGCTTCGCGCTTGGCCATGGGACACAGGCGCTCGGCTATCCCAAGGAACAATTTCTGCTGGTTCAGCTTGGCGCCATCCTGTTCATGGCGGTCGGCATCATCGTCGCGGGCTATGTCAGCGATGCGACCAGCGAATGGCGCGTGCTGACCTGGGGATGCGGCGCGACGATCCTGATCGGTTTTCTGTTCGGCCCGTCGCTCGCGTCGGGGAACTGGGCGTTGATCTTTGTCGGTCTGGCGGCGGCGCTGTTCGTGATGGGGCTGGTCTATGGCCCGCTCGGCAGTTGGCTGACCGGCCTGTTTCCCGTCCATGTTCGTTATACCGGCGCATCGGTCGCGTTCAATGCGGGCGGCATATTGGGCGGCGCGATGGCGCCGATCGTCGCACAGGCGCTCGCCGAATGGGGCGGAACGCCGACGGTCGGCCTTTATCTCGCGCTCGCCGGGGTGGTCAGCCTGCTGGGACTGCTGATGGTCCGACGGACGGTCACACCGGCCTGAGCAGGGTGAGCTTTGCCTTGCCGACCTTGCGTTCGGCATCGATGGCAAAGCCCGCGACATCGACCGTCTCGCCATGCGCCGTTTCGATCGAGATCAGGCTGTCCGGCCCGACCCAGCCCAGGCGGCGCAACTTGTCGAGGGCGACGCTGCCCGCGCCGGTGTCATAGGGCGCGTCGATCAGCAAAAGGTCATGGCTGCGCTTTGCGGGGCCAAGGCTCATTACCGACCCTGCGCGGATGTCGGCGCGCGCGGCGGCGTCCAGACCCTGCAGATTCGTGCGCAGCGCGGTCAGCGCGTCGCGATCCTGTTCGGCGAACAGGCATTGTTCGGCCCCGCGCGACAGCGCCTCGATACCCAGTGCGCCCGATCCGGCGAACAGATCGGCGACGACCAATCCCTCGAAACTGCCGACGCGGCTGGTGAGCATCGAAAACAGCGTTTCACGTGTGCGATCGGCGGTCGGCCGCGTCGCGTCATTTTTGGGCGCGATCAACTTGCGACCGCGCCATTCGCCCGAAATCACCCGCATCGCATCAACCCAGGTGACGACGGAATTTGAACAATTCGTCGCGCGGCACGACATCGACGGCGCCCAGCGGCATCCCGCCCAGTTCGAACGCACCATAGCGCGTCCGGATCAGGCGGCTGACCTGCAGCCCGAAATGTTCCAGCACCTTGCGAACCTCGCGGTTCTTGCCTTCGGTCAGCGTCATTTCGACCCATTGGTTGCGCCCGGTGCGGCGTTCCAGATTGGCGTCGATCTTGCCATAGCGGACGCCGTCAATCTCTATCCCCATCGCCAGTTCTTCCAGTTGCGCCTGGCTGATGTCGCCAAAGGCGCGCGCGCGATAGGTGCGCTCGATCCCGCTAGACGGCAGTTCAAGCTGCCGCTTGAACGCGCCATCATTGGTCAGCAGCAACAATCCCTCGGTATTATAATCCAGGCGGCCGACGGGCATCAGGCGCGGTAGGCCCTTGGGCAACAGGTCATAGATTGTCTTGCGCCCCTTGGGGTCGCGCGCGGCGGTCAGGCATCCCGCGGGCTTGTTGAAACGATAGAGGCGGGTCGACACCGGCTTGGCGACGGGCACGCCGTCGACGGTCAGCCCCTCCAGCGAAGCGAGCAGGGGGGCGGGCTGGACGATCACCTGACCGTTGAGCGCGATGCGGCCTTCCTCGACCATCCGCTCGACGTCGCGGCGCGACCCGACACCGGCCCGCGCCAGCAGCTTGGCGATACGCTGCGGCCCGTCCTCGCGCTCGGCTTCGGCGGGCGGCTTGCGCAGCGCGGAGGCGGCTCCGCGGGCGGCGCGGCGCCCGCTTGGGGCATCGGTCGGCGCCGAACGGGGCGCGCTGCGGGGTGGGCGGCGGGTCGTCATGGGAACAGATGCGGCCTTCTTGTCGTTTTTGGACATAATATGCGGTCTTGTGATCGCGGTCATAGCCCGAACAATGTCGCTTCGTCGATGGCAAGCACAAGCGATGTTGCAGCGGGGGGCAGAAGCGGGTCGTTGCTTCGCAAAAGGGAGAGGTTATGCTGTTCGCATCCCGTCCAACCGGCATCCGGCGCCTGCTGATTATCGAGGATGATCCGCTGATCGCCTTCGACAACGAACATACGCTGAAACAAAGCGGCTATGACATCGTCGCCACGGTCGATTCGGGGGAGGCAGCGGTGCCGATCATCGCCGCCGAACAGGTGGACGCGCTCGTCCTCGACCTGGGGCTTGCCGGGCATATGACAGGGCGCGAGGTCGCCCGCCTTGCGCGCGATCGGGACATTGCGGTGCTGCTGGTGACCGGCCAATGCCCCGACGATGCGTCAGACATCGCCGTCGCCTGTCTTGGCAAACCCTATAGCCCTGCAGCGCTGGTCGCGGCGCTGCGCGCGGTGGAAACGATGACCTGCGCCAACAGGGCGCCGCGCCGAGTCAGCGGGCTGCGCACCTATTGGCGCCCCGCCGCCGTCTGATCGAAGCGGGTCGATAATGGGACCGGCCGACAAATAGCCGCTTCCAATTTGGGACCAAGCCTTTAGGCCCGTCGCATAACAGGGCATCCGCAAGACGGAGGTGCGGGGAGCGACGGAATGTCGGTTGATCTGATTCGGTTCATCATTTTTGTCGCCATTCTTGGCGGACTGGCGCTCGTCGCCCTGTCGGTCCCGGCGTTCCGACCCTATTTGCGCAAGAACCCGATGATCACCTTCCTGCTCGGCATATCGAGCGGTTTTCCGCTGACGCTGCTGATCGCGACGATGACCTTTTGGCTGGCCAAGGTCGGCATCGATACCGCGACGATCGGTTTCGCGGTCGCGCTCGGCATCCCCTATACGCTCAAATTCCTCTGGGCGCCGCTGGTCGACAAATTGCCGCTCCCCCTGTTGACGCGCATGTTTGGACAGCGGCGCGGCTGGCTGTTCCTGGTCCAGGCGCTGCTGTTTGTCGCGATATGGCAATTGGGCGCCAGCGATCCGCAACCCGGCCATCTTGGCCCCTTTGCCATGTGGGCGCTGATCACCGCCTTTTTGTCCGCGACGCAGGACATCGTCATCGACGCTTATCGTATCGAGATATTGGAAGAGGATGAATTTGCGCACGGCACCGCGACCAACCAGTTCGGTTACCGCACGGGCAATCTGATCGCGGGTGCCGGCACCATCTATTTCGCATCGGCCGAAGGGCTGGGGCTGGGCTGGGCGACGGCCTATGGCCTCACCGCCTTTTGCATCGTCCCGGCGATCGTCGGCGCGCTGTGGGCGGGGCCGGGCAAGTTCGTCGACCGGTTCGAACAGGCGGCGGGAATGCGGGTGGGTCAGTGGCTGACCGAGGCGGTGGTCAACCCGTTTCGCGAATTTCTGACCCGCCACGGTGCCTTTCTGATCCTTGGTTTCGTCCTCGTTTATAAACTGGGCGATGCGATGGGACAGACGATGCTGGGGCCGATGATCGTCGATCTTGGCTTTGCCGACCTCGACTATATTTCGGCGAACAAGCTGTGGGGGTTCGGCGCGCTGATCGTCGGGTCGGCGCTGGGCGCGCCCTTTCTGCTGTGGCTGGGGATGGGCCGCGCGCTGCTTATTTCCGGGCTGATGATGATGTTTTCGAACGTCATGTTCATGATCCTGGCTGCAACCGGCAACCATTATTGGATGCTGGTCGCCGCGATCGTCACCGAAAATCTGACCAGCGGCATCGGCCTGACGGTCTTTGCGACCTATTTGTCGGGCCTGTCGAGCATCGCCTACACCGCGACGCAATTCGCCCTGCTGTCGTCCTTTGCCGGGGTCGGTCGCACCTTCATGGCCGGACCGGCGGGCATCGTCGCCGAAAAGCTCGGCTGGGTGGGCTTCTGGGGTTTCACCGTGATCGCGGCGATACCGGGGATGCTGCTGCTGTGGATGCTGTGGAGCAAGGGCTATGTGGTGGAGGGGATCCGGCAGACCGGCACGGTCGGCGAAGGCGAACTGAAACAGCCGGTCGGCGTCTGGCGCATCGCGGGCTTTGGCCTGATCGTGGCGGGGCTGGTCGGCGTGCTGCTGTATCAGCAACTCGAACTTACAGCGCCCGTTCTGGCCGCCTCGCTCGCCGCTTTTGTCGCCGGAATGCTGATGGCTTGGAAGGGCAAGAAACGCACCGCCGCGGCCTGAGCATGGTCAATCCTGTTGGCCCGTCGGGTTAGACCGGCCATTCGCGGTTGAGGTCGAGCACGACCCCGGCCAGATAAAGCGATCCGCAAATCAGCACGTCGCCGCGCGGACGCTGTGCCGCGATATGGCGCAGTGCCGCCGCGACATCTGTGCATGGCTCGACGTCCAACGGGCCAAACGCCGCCTGAACTTCGCGGCAGAGGTCCGCGGGATCATGATGCTCATGCCCCGGAATCGGCACGGCCTGAAACGAAGCGATGCGGTCTGCAAAGGGGCGAAGAAAACCGATCGCATCCTTGTTTTTCAGCAGCCCGCACAGGATGTGCAGCGGCGGCTGCCCCCGAAGCGCGGCGCCAAGCGCGACCCCGGCATCGGGGTTATGCCCGCCGTCGAGCCAGATTGCGCTGCCTTGCGGCAACATCTGCGCCAAAGCCCCGTCGCCCAGCCGCTGCATCCGCCCCGGCCAGAAAGCGGCGGCGACGCCGCGCGCCATCTCCGCATCGCTCGGCTGCGGGCCGAGCGCGAGGCGCAGCATCGCGATGGCCAGCCCGGCGTTGCGCATCTGGTGCGCGCCCGCCATGCGCGGCCGCAGTAATCCTTCGACCGCGCGCGTTTTGGCCGCCCAGCGAAAAGCCTCCCCCTCCGGCTCGACCGTCCAGCCTTCGCCCTCGGAAAAAAGCGTCGCGTCCATCGCGGCCGCCTTGGCCGCGACGACCTTTCTCACATGGGGTGGGTAGGCGAGCGTCGCGACCGGGGTTCCGCTCTTGATGATGCCCGCCTTTTCCCACGCGATGCGTGCGGCCGGATCGCTGGGCACCCCATCCTCCGGCGCCAGTAAAAAGGCTTCATGATCGATGCCCAGTGACGCGATACCGGCAACCGCCGGGGCCGGGATGACGTTCGTCGCGTCGAGCCGCCCGCCAAGTCCGACCTCGATAATGCAATCGTCGGCCGGGATGCGCGCAAAGGCGAGGAAGGCGGCGGCGGTGGTGACTTCAAAGAAACTCGCCTGCAAGTCGGCGGCTTCGTCAAGAACCTCCTCCAGCAATGCAGCGAGCAGCGCGTCGTCGATCAGTTCGCCCGCCAGCCGGATGCGTTCGTTGAAGCGGACAAGGTGCGGGCTGGTATAGCTGTGAACGCGCCGCCCCTGCGCCTCCAGAATCGCGCGCAGATAGGTACAGGTCGATCCCTTGCCGTTGGTCCCCGCGACATGAAAGACGCGCGGCAGTTGATGCTGCGGATTGCCGATCCGCGCGCACAGTTCGCCAATGCGCTCCAGCCCCAGAATGTCGCGACCCGGCGACAGCGCGGCAAGGCGATCGAGCTGAGTCTGGACAGCGGGATCAGAGCTATGGGCATGGTCGGGCATGGGATCGTGCCTCAAAGAATGTCGTCATTGCGAGCGGAGAGCAGCAATCCAGAGCGCATGACGCCACTCTCTATTGCCGCTCCCTGCAATGACGATTCAGAACAGGATCAGGCCGCCTTTTCCGGCGCCAGATAACCGATCAGGCGGCCCAATGTTTCCGGCAATTCCTTGCGGTGCACGACCATGTCGATCATCCCGTGATCGAGCAGATATTCGGCGCGCTGAAATCCCTCGGGCAGTTTTTCGCGGATCGTATTCTCGATCACCCGTTGCCCCGCAAAGCCGATCAGGGCCTTGGGCTCGCTGATCTGAATATCGCCCAGCATCGCATAGCTCGCGGTGACGCCGCCCGTCGTCGGATCGGTCAGCAGCACGATATAGGGCAGGCCCGCACGGCGCAGACGCGCCAGCGCGACGGTCGCGCGCGGCATCTGCATCAGCGACAATGTGCCTTCCTGCATCCGCGCGCCGCCCGCGGCGGTGATCGCGATATAGGGGCAGCCGCGCCGGATCGCCTGTTCGACACCGGCGACAAAGGCTTCGCCGACCGCGACGCCCATCGACCCGCCCATGAAGGCGAAATCCTGAACCCCGATGACGACGGGCTGGCCGCTGACCCGGCCAAAACCGTTCTGATAGGCATCGCGGTCGCCGGTCTGGGCGCGCGCCGCCTTGATGCGATCGACATATTTCTTCGTATCGCGAAATTTCAGCGGATCTTCGGGGGCCGCCGGCGCGGCGATCACCTCGTGCAATCCGCCATCGAAAATCTGCGCAAAACGCTCTTTGGCGCCGATGCGATCATGATGGTCGCAACGTGGACAGACGTTCAGATTGTCCTGCCATTCCTTGACGAACACCATCTGCTGACACTGGCGGCATTTGTGCCACAGATTGTCGGCGGTATCGCGTTTGGCGGTAAAGGGCAGCGCGTTGCGAACGCGGTCGAGCCAGCTCATGCGGCGATCTCCTTTGCGCCGTGAATAGCATCGGCGAGGGTGCGGGTGAAGGCCTCGACATGCGGCGCCGCGGCGTCGCCATGCTCGGCAATGATGTCGATAAAGGCCGAACCGACGACGACGCCGTCCGCGACCTTGGCGATCTGTGCCGCCTGTTCGGCGGTGCGGACGCCGAATCCCACTGCGACGGGCAGGGCTGTTTCGGCCTTCAGGCGCGCGACGGCGGTGTCGATGCTGGTCTGCGCCGCCTGTTGCTGGCCGGTGATGCCCGCGACGCTGACATAATAAAGGAAACCGCTGGCGCCGTTCAGCACGTCGGGCAGGCGCGCGGCGTCGGTGGTCGGGGTGGCAAGGCGGATCAGGTCGACCCCGGCGGCGCGCAGCGCGGGCCCGATTTCGGCGTCTTCCTCCGACGGAATATCGACGCAGATCACGCCGTCGACGCCCGCCTTCGCACATTCGGCGGCAAACCAGTCGCCGCCGCGCACCGTCATCGGATTGGCATAGCCCATCAGGACCAGCGGCGTGTCGGGGTGGCGGCTGCGGAAAGCGGCGGCATATCCGAAAATGTCGGCGGTCGTCGTGCCCTTGGCCAGGCTGCGCAGGTTCGCCGCCTGGATTGCCGGACCGTCGGCCATCGGATCGGTAAAGGGCATCCCCAGTTCGATCACATCGGCGCCGCCCGCGACCAGCGCGTCGAGGTTCGCGGCGGTATCGCCGTCACCGCCCGTGATGAACGCGACGAGGGCGGGGCGCGGCTTGGCAAAGGCGGCGGCAAAGCGGCTCATAGGGCCACCCCCAGCGCATCGGCCACGGTGAAAATATCCTTGTCGCCGCGGCCCGAGCAATTGACGATGATGATCTTGTCCTTGCCCAGCGTCGGCGCGATGCGTTCGGCGGCGGCGATCGCGTGCGCACTCTCAAGCGCGGGGATGATCCCCTCCAGCTTGGTCAGCTTCTGAAAACTCGCCAGCGCCTCGGCGTCGGTGACGGGTTGATAGCGGACGCGCCCGATGTCGTGCAGCCAGCTATGTTCCGGCCCGATGCCGGGATAGTCGAGCCCCGCCGAAATGCTGTGCGCCTCGGTGATCTGGCCGTCTTCGTCCTGCAGCAGATAGGTCTTGTTGCCGTGCAGGATGCCGGGGCGTCCGCCCGCCAGGCTCGCCGCATGCTTGCCGTCCAGCCCTTCGCCCGCCGCTTCGACGCCGACGATCTCGACCTCCGCATCGTCAAGGAAGGGGTGGAACAGGCCGATCGCATTCGATCCGCCGCCCACCGGGGCGATCAGCATGTCGGGCAGCCGGCCTTCGGCTTCCAATATCTGTGCCTTCGCCTCGTCGCCGATCACCGACTGGAAATCGCGGACCAGTTCGGGATAGGGGTGCGGCCCCGCGACCGTCCCGATGATATAGAATGTGTCGTGGACGTTCGCGACCCAGTGACGCAGCGCCTCGTTCATCGCGTCCTTCAGCGTCTTCGCACCACTCTCGACCGCAACGACCTCGGCACCGAGCAGCTTCATGCGGAACACATTGGGCTGCTGCCGCGCGACATCGACCGCGCCCATGAAGATGGTGCAGGGCAGGCCGAACAGCGCGGCGACGGTGGCGGTCGCGACCCCATGCTGGCCCGCGCCGGTTTCGGCGATGATCCGCGTCTTGCCCATCCGTTTCGCGAGCAGGATCTGGCCGATGCAATTGTTGATCTTGTGCGCGCCCGTGTGGTTCAGGTCCTCGCGCTTCAAATAGATTTTCGCGCCGCCCAGCTCGTTGGTCAACCGCTCTGCGAACCACAGCGGGCTGGGACGACCGACATAATGTTTCAGCAGATAGTCGAACTCGGCCCGGAACGCGGGGTCGGCCTGTGCCGCGCGATAATGGCGTTCCAGGTCGAGGATCAGCGGCATCAGCGTTTCGGCGACATAGCGCCCGCCGAACTGGCCGAAATGTCCGCGCGCGTCGGGCTGGGTGCGAAGGCTGTTGGGTGTGTGGGTCATCGGCCCGCCGCTTTAAGGAAAGCCGTCATCTTGTCCATATCCTTCACGCCCGGCGCGCTTTCGACCCCCGACGACACATCGACCAGCGGCGCGCCGGTTTCGGCGATCGCCTGCGCGACATTGCCGGGGGTCAACCCGCCCGCCAGTCCCCAGTCCACCGCGTGACGATGGCCCGCCAGCAGCGACCAGTCGAAACGTGTCCCCGTGCCGCCCGGCAGCGCCTGTGCGGGCGCGTCGAACAACAGCCGGTCGGCGATGCCCTGATATTTGCGCGACTGTTCCAGCGTCGCCGCGTCTTTCAGCCCGACCGCCTTCCACGCCTCGACCGTCGCATGCTGTTTGATCACCGCGATCGATTCGGGCGTTTCATGCCCGTGGAACTGGACGATGTCGGGGCGAACCGCGCCATAGGCCAGCCCGAACAGACGGGGCGAGGCATCGACGAGCAGCAGTGCCACCCGGACCCGCGACCCGGCATGATGGCGCAGCATCGCCGCCTTATTCAGTTCGACGTGACGCGGGCTCGATTCGAAATGGACAAGGCCGATGTGCGTCGCGCCGACGCGAATGGCATGGTCGATGGCCTCGGGCGTGGTCAGCCCGCAGATTTTGACAAGCGGCGGCATGGCGGCCCTTTTTGTTTTCAGAGCGTCGCTTCGATTTCGCGCGCGGCAAGGTCGGGGTCGGGCGACTGGCTGATCGGACGCCCGACGACCAGGATCGATGCACCGTCGGTCATCGCCTGCGCCGGCGTGACGATGCGTTTCTGGTCGCCGGCATGGCCGTTGGCGGGCCGGACGCCGGGCACGACATAAAAGCCGCCGGGCCACGCTTTCCGCGCGGCCTTCACCTCTTGGCCGGAACAGACGATGCCGTCGACGCCCGATTGGCGGGCCAGCGCGGCCAGGCGCACGACCTGATCGTGCGGCGTTCCGTTCACCCCGATGTCGTCGAGGTCGGGCGCGTCGAGGCTGGTCAGCACCGTCACCGCCACGACCTTGGTATTCAGTCCCGCCGCCGCTTTCGCTTCTTCGAGCATCGCGCGCCCGCCCGCCGCATGAACGGTCAGGATCGCCGGTTCGAGCGGGCGGAGCGCCTGGATCGCCTTTGCAACCGTATTGGGAATGTCATGGAGCTTGAGGTCGAGGAAAAGCGGCAAGCCCAGCTTCGCCATTTCATGGACGCCGTGATGGCCATTGGCGCAGAAAAATTCGAGGCCAAGCTTTAGCCCGCCGACATGCCGCCGCACCTTTTGCGCCAGCGTCAATGCCGCGTCCAGATGGATGGTGTCGATGGCGAGGTAGAGCGGCGATGTCATGGTTTGTCCGTTGAAAACAGGTCGGTGGGGGTTGGCGAGGGGGTAACGTCTTTAACGGGCGTCGGCGCCGGAACGACCTCGACCGGCCGGTTCGCCAGCGCGCGCAGGTCGGCGGCCTGCCGTTCGCTGGCATCCAGCCGCCGTTTCATCGACCAGCGCGTCGTGCGCAGCGCGATCCACATCGGGACGCTGCCGATCAGAAAGGCGGCAAGGATCAGCACCGGCAGTTTCGTTTCCAGCACCTGCCCCGGCCAGATCGTGACGGTCACCGGAATCCAGTTCGCCGTCGCGAAAACGACCAGTGCCGCCGTCAGCACGACCCAGATCATCGTTCGCAGGATGCTCACTCGCCTTGCTCCTCTGTCGGCCGGGCGCCGACCCTATGTCAGATCGCCGCGCTATTCCAGCCTAGGCGGCCCCGAACACGCGGTCAAAGATCGTGTCGACATGCTTCATATGATAGCCAAGGTCGAACAATGCGGTCAGATCGGCGGCCGACAGGCGCGCCGTCACGTCGTCATCGGCCTTGAGCAGGTCGAGCAGCGACAATTGGCCATCGCTTTCCCACACCTTCATCGCATTCCGCTGGACGAGGACATAGCTTTCCTCGCGGCTCGCCCCCGCCTGGGTCAGCGCCAGCAGGACGCGCTGCGAATGAACGAGCCCGCCCATGCGGTCGAGGTTCTTCTGCATCCGCGCGGGATAGACGAGCAATTTGTCGATGACGCCGGTCAGCCGGGCAAGCGCGAAGTCGAGCGTGATCGTCGCGTCCGGGCCGATAAAGCGTTCGACCGACGAATGGCTGATGTCGCGTTCGTGCCACAGCGCGACATTTTCCATCGCGGGCGTCACGGCGCTGCGCACCACGCGCGCCAGCCCGGTCAGATTTTCGGTCAGCACCGGGTTGCGCTTGTGCGGCATCGCCGACGACCCTTTCTGGCCGGGTGAGAAATATTCCTCGGCCTCCAGCACTTCGGTCCGCTGGAGATGGCGGACCTCGACAGACAGGCGCTCGATCGACGACGCGACGACGCCGAGCACGGCAAAAAACATTGCGTGGCGGTCGCGCGGGATAACCTGTGTCGACACGGGTTCGATGGCAAGGCCCAGTTTTGCGGCGACATGCGCTTCGACGCGCGGATCGATATTGGCGAATGTGCCGACAGCGCCAGAAATTGCACAGGTCGCGATTTCGGCCCGTGCGGCCTGCAGGCGAAGCTTGCAGCGCGAAAATTCGGCATAGGCTTCGACCAGTTTCAGCCCGAATGTCACGGGTTCGGCATGAATGCCGTGGCTGCGCCCGATCGTGGGCGTCATTTTATGTTCATAGGCGCGGCGCTTGATTGCATCGAGCAGGGCGTCCAGGTCGGCGATCAATATGTCCGCCGCCTGCGCCAATTGCACGGCAAGGCATGTGTCCAGTACGTCCGAACTGGTCATGCCCTGGTGCATAAATCGCGCTTCCTCGCCGACATTTTCCGACACCCAGGTCAGGAACGCGATGACGTCATGCTTCGTCACCGCTTCGATCGCATCGATGGCAGCGACGTCGATGGCGGGGTTGGTCGCCCACCAATCCCACAGCGCCTTGGCGGCGGATTGGGGCACGGTGCCCAGTTCGGCCAGGGCATCGGTCGCGTGCGCTTCGATCTCGAACCAGATGCGGAACCGATTCTCGGCCGACCAGATCGCGGTCATTTCCGGCCGTGCGTAACGCGGAACCATTGATTTTCCTTCCTTTTAGGGCGCCTTGTCGCGGAATCCCGGCGGAACCACGACGGGTCGCCCCGTAGCAGGGACGGGGCGTTTCGCCAAATTCAGCGTAGCGCAACCTTGCGCGAATGTGGCGGGTTGCCCCTATGCCCCATCAGAAAGGCGACAGGTCGCAACTAACTTCCAACGTCGCCGATAAAGGAGAATTATCGTGATTAAACAAATGCTTTTCATCGGCGCCGCTGCTCTGAGCTTCCCCGCCATCGCCCAGACCGATGCGCCGACGACCGCCGATCCGGCTCCGACGGCGCAGCCGGCCCCGACCGACACCACCGCCCCGTCACCGGATGGCACCGAAAAGCCGAAGGATGTGACGGCTCCCGAGAAGGATACGACCGCTTCGGACCCGGCTGCGCCCGGCAGCGATAAGCCGACGGATACGACCACCGAAGACCCCGCCCCGGAATCTAAGCCGCAATAAGCGACTGATTTTTGGATAGGAATTTATCATGTTTAAACAAATGCTTTTGATCGGCGCGGCGGCTGTCAGCCTCCCCGCCATGGCGCAAACTGCCGCGCCTGCCGACCCGGCGGCACCGACGACCGCCGCCCAGCCGGCAACGACCCCGGCACCCGCTGCCGACGCAGCGACGGCACCTGCCGCGGCCAGCCAGCCGGCTCCTTCGGGTGCCGCGGCGACGCCGACGCAGATCGCCCAGATCGTGGAACAGGAATTTCCGACCTACGACGGTGACAAGAATGGCGATCTGAACGAGGCGGAATTCGGCGCATGGATGAAAAAGCTGCGCGCCGCGACCGATCCCAGTGCCGATGTCGAATCGGCTGAGGTGAAAACCTGGATCGGACAGGCCTTTGCCTCCGCTGACGGAGACAAGTCGGGCGCGGTAGACAAGACCGAATTGACCGGCTTCCTTTCGCGCGGCGCTTGACCGGCGCATAGCGCGGGGTGGTGCAGCCGTCGGAGCGATCCGGCGGCTGCATCCATATTGGCCCGTGTTAAATCAGCCCCATCGCGCGAAAGCTGCGATAATCGGATCCCGCGATGATGATATGATCGTGCAGCGCAATTCCCAATTTGGCGGCGGCCTCAGCCACATTTCTGGTGATGGCAATATCCTGTCTGCTGGGTTCCGGGTTTCCGCTGGGATGGTTGTGGACCAGGATGATCGCGGAGGCGCCCAGTTCCAGCGCCCGCTTGATCACCTCGCGAACATAGATGGCCGATTGGTCGATCGACCCTTCGCTGGCCACTTCGTCACGGATCAGCATGTTGCGCGCATTCAGATAGAGAACGCGGACGCGCTCGACATCGATCGGCCCCATATCGGCGCGAAGCCAGTCGAGCAGTGCATCCCAACTGGACAGCAGGGGCTTGTCGCGAAACTCGCCTTTCAGCATTCGCAGCGCCGCCGCCTGCACGATTTTCAGCGCCGCTACCGCCGTATCGCCCAGGCCATCGACGCGGCGCAGCGATTGGGGATCGGCGCTGACAAGCTGGGCCAGCGATCCGAACTCGCGAAGCAGCGCCTTGGCCAGCGGCTTCGTGTCGCGGCGGGGAATGGCAAGCGCCAGCAGATATTCGACCAGCTCATAATCGGCCAGGCCGTCCGCATCGTCGAGCAGACGGCCGCGCAGCCGCGCGCGATGTCCAACATGATCCGGCACATCCCCCATATCGTTCCGCAATAACCGCCTTGTGACGCGCACTCAACGCTCATAGGAAACGGATGATGGCGAAGCGGATCGATTTCCTGCAGCGAAACATGATGTCCGGCGTTGGCGCCCTGAACGGGGACAGGCGCGCAGGACGGAATTTCCCAGCCATGGCACCAGCGATTGCTGCACGGTCCGACGATCAGCCGTCTTGTCCGGCCCTGTCATGACGGACGGTGAAATCGCGCCCCGGCCCCGGTGGCGATACCGGACGATATTGTTCAGGAAACGCTGGATGACGGCGGGGGCCTTCATTCTCTTGGCGGCGGGCATATGGATTGCGCGCGAACCGATCGCGAACCGTTTTATCGACGACCAGCTCGGCAGCCGCGGCGTCCCCGCGCAATATCGGATCGATGCGATCGGCTTTCGCAGCGAGCGGCTGTCCAATGTCGTCATCGGCGACCCGTCGCGCCCCGACCTGACGGCGGATCGGGTAGAGGTTCTGCTCGGCTATGGCTGGTCGGGTCCCTATGTCTCGGACATTCGCGCCAACGGTGTGCGGCTGTATGGCCGGTTCGTCGATGGCCGGCTGTCGTTCGGGGCGCTCGACAAGTTTCGCGATCCGACCAGCACCGATCCTTTCGCCTTGCCCGACCTGTCGGTCGTGCTGCGCGACGCCCGGGCGCGGGTTGAAACCCCGTGGGGCAATATCGGCGCGGCGCTGAACGGGCGCGGCAACCTGCGCCGCGATTTCACCGGCAAATTGGGGATCGTCGCGCCGCGCATCGCGGCTGCCGGATGCAGCGGCGATGGCGTCACATTTTATGGGGCCCTGCTGGTCCGCGACGTCCGTCCGCGTCTGGTCGGTCCCTTGCGCGGGCGCGGACTGGACTGCGGCGGTGGGAGGGTCGGCGCATCCTCGCCGCAGGTCGCGCTGGACCTTTCGCTGTCAGAGGATCTGCGAAGCTGGAAGGGGGAGGCGGACGCCAGCATAGCAGGGATGACCGCCGGATCGATGCGGGCCGACAGTTTGGGCGTAAAGATCAGCTTCGACGGCAATGCCGTCCGGACGACGCTGGCGGTCGATGCCGACATGATGCGGCTGCGCGGTGACGGTTTTGCGGTTGGACAAGTGAGCGGCGATGTAAAGGGCAGCATCGGCAGCGCGGCGCCGAAACTGGACGGGGCGATCCGCTTTTCACAGGCCAGCGTCGATTCGGCGGCGCGGCGTTCGATCGCCGAAAGCGCGCGCAACCTGTCGGGGCTACCGATCGGGCCGCTGGCGGCAAAGGCTGCATCGGCCGTCGCCCGCCTGCTCGCCGACGCAAAGGGCAGCGCGGGCTTTGCCCTGATCGGCGAAGGGCCGACCGCGCGCATCGACCTCATCGCGCCCCAGATCAACAGCGCCAGCGGCGCGCGTTTCACCGGCAGCGCCGACAGCCGCATCGGCTATCTCTATGGCGCGCCGTCGCCCGCGGTGATCGCGGCGGGCAGTTGGACCTTTGGCGGCGGCGATCTTCCGGCGGGAAGCCTGCGCCTCGACCGGAATGCCGATGGCGTGGTGACGGGGCTCGCCAATCTTGACCCCTACAGCGGCGATGGCGCCCGGCTTCGCCTCGCGCCGATTCGCTTCGACGGACAGAAAAATGGCCTGATCCGCTTTTCCACTCGCGCCGAACTGTCGGGGCCGCTCGCGGGCGGCACCGTCGAACGCCTGGCGATACCGCTGCGCGGGATGCTTGCGCCGACCGGTTCGCTCGCGCTCGATGGCGGGTGCAGCCGCGTGACCGCCGACGCCGTTGCCGTGGCCGGGATGCGGCTGGGCAAAAGCGCGATCGATCTTTGCAGCCGCCCCGGCACGGCCCTGCTCAGCGCGGGGGTGGGCGGGGTGCGCGGCGCGATCCGCATCCCGCGCATCGCGCTGCGCGGATCGGTCGGCCAATCGCCGCTCGCCGTCGATACTGGCGCCGCCGCGATCGACCTGTCGAACCTCGGCTGGTCGCTCGCGCAGGTCGATGTCCGGCTGGGACAGGGCGACACCACCACCCGCTTCACCGCCAAAAGCATCACCGGCAAGGCCATGGCCGGCACCCTGCGATCCGCCACCTCAAAGATCGGCTCGGTTCCGCTGGTTATGAACGAGATCGCGGGCGAATGGCGGCTCGAAAATGGGGCGCTGGTGCTGAAAGGTGGCTTGCAGCTTTCCGACGCGGCACCTGACGCGCGTTTCTATCCGCTGGTGAGCAAGGACGCGACGCTGCGTTTCGCGGGCGGTGTCATCGACGCGACCGCAGGCTTCGCCGAAGGCAAAACCGGGACAAAGATACTCGACACGATGATCCGCCACCGGCTGGATGACGGGAGTGGCGCTGCCGATCTGATCGTCAGGGGGCTGCGTTTCGGCGATGCTTTCCAGCCCGATCAACTCAGCTACCTGGCAAAGGGCGTCGTCGCCAATGTGCAGGGAACGGTCGTCGGCGACGGACGGATCGAATGGACACCCGCCGGGGTGACGAGCCGCGGCACATTCGCGACGGTCAATGCCGACCTCGCCGCCGCCTTCGGCCCGGTCAAGGGGCTGACGACAACACTCAGCTTCGACGACTTGCTCGGCCTCAAATCCGATCCGGGGCAGATTGCAAAGATCAAGGAAATCAATCCCGGCATTCCGGTGATCGACGGTGAAATCGAATATAGTCTGCTGGGCGACAACCGGATTCGCATCGAGGGCGGAAGCTGGCCCTTTGCCGGCGGCAAGCTCCTCCTTTACCCGACGACCCTCGATTTCAGCGCCAGCAACACGCGCCGACTGTCTTTTGACATCGTCGGCGTCGATGCCGCGGTTTTTCTGCAAAGCTTTGGTTTCGACAATATCAACGCGACTGGCGTGTTCGACGGTACGCTTCCGGTCGAATTTGACGGTCTGGGCGGCCGCATTGTCAATGGACGGATCGATTCGCGCGGTGGCGGCGGTACGCTTGCTTATGTTGGCGAACTGTCGAATCGCAATCTGGGCGCTGTCGCGAATTTTGCCTTTGGCGCGCTCCGCAGCCTGAAATATGACGACCTCACGGTGATATTGAATGGCGATCTTGACGGCGAAATGGTGACGGATATCCGCTTTGGCGGCGTAGGGCAGGGCGAGGGCGCGAAACGCAATTTCCTGACCAATCAAATCGCCAAGCTGCCGCTGATTTTCAATGTGAAGATTCGGGCGCCGTTCCGCCAGTTGCTGACATCGGCGAAGGGCTTTTATGACCCGTCATTGCTTGTGAAACAAAATTTGCCCGCGCTGATGCGCGCCCAGGAAGAAGCCGAAGCGGCAGCAAAAGCCGCAACAATTCCCGTTCAGCCCCCAGAAAGCGAGCCTGTGCGATGAAGACGTCCAAGACTGGAGCAAGGAGGCTGCCCATTGACGGTTGGCAGGTTGCGTTGATGATAAGCGCCTTGGCCCTTGCGGGCTGTGTGCAGATCGATACGCCTGACAAGCCGATCGAGATCAACCTGAACATCAACATCCGGCAGGAAGTGGTGTACAGGCTCGATGGCGATGCCAAAAAGCTGATCGAGCAGAATAGCGAGATATTCTGATGGGGAAGATGATGATGCGTATGAAGATGTGGAAACCGACGGGAATGGCGCTGGCGGCTATTGCCGCAACCGCTGCCGTCGCATTCGCGATACCCTCGGCAATGGCTCAGCGTGATCCTGCTTACGCGGCCGCGCGCGCCGCCGGACAGATTGGTGAACAGCCCGACGGCTATCTCGGCTTTGCGACGGCGCCGACCCCTGCGATCCGCACGCTGGTGCAGGACCTCAATATCAAGCGCAAGGCGGCCTATACGGAACGCGCGCAGGCGACCGGTAGCACGGTCGAACAATTTGCGTTCACCAGCGGCTGCAACCTGATCGCGAGCACCAAGGCGGGCGAAAAATATCAGACGCCGGGCGGCGCATGGAAAACTCGCGATGGCAGCGCGCCGGAGCGGGACACGCGCTGCCCGTAACCGTCGCGACAACCAATAGCAGGGCCTCTGGCCCTCAAATGCCGCCGCGCCCCTAAACGCGGCGGCATTTTTCGTTGGGTGCGCCGTCTTGGTTTTGCCCTCCAACGCAAAGACTTTGCCACGTTTGCGCGCGGGCATTGACTTAATGGGGCGTCGTTCCTAAACGGACCGCGCCTTAGGGGTCCCCCGAATTTTCGGGCCTTTTTTCGCAGGCGGAATCGATGAATATCGGCTCTGTTTCAGGAGGATGGCGCAAATGATGGGGAACGGCAGCGATCCGGAAGCAGCTTCGGAGGATTCGCGCCTGGTCTCGCTTGAACAGCGATTGGACCGGGCCGAAGCCGCAGAAGCAAAACGGACTGCAGGAAACGCCGGGCCGGAATCCGATGCCAACTACCGGCTCGGAAATCGGGTTCTGGCCGAACTGCTGGGCGGGTTGATTGGTGGAGCCTTGTTCGGCTGGCTGATTGACCGTTTCGCGGGGACGTCACCCTGGGGGCTGTTGGGGATGTTGTTCATGGGGATCGTCGTGGCCTTCCGGAATATCATTCGCATTTCTTCGACGTCCCGCAAATAGCTGGACGCAAATTGAATTTTAGAGCGGGGCGGCAATGCAGCCACCTCGCCAGACGCGTGGAGTGAATAGTGGCGGCTGAACCCGGCAAGATCGACCCGATGCACCAGTTCGAGGTTACTCCGCTTGGCGGTGGTTTCAACCTGGGCGGGCAGGAAGTGCTGTTCACCAACAGCGCGCTGTGGATGGTGATCGCTGCGGTCGCTCTTGGCATCTTCATGTGGGGCGGGATGCGTCGCCAACTGGTTCCTGGTCGCTGGCAGGCGGCGGTCGAGGGATTTACCGGCTTTATTTCCAGCATGATGATGGCGAATATCGGCTCCGAAGGTCGGAAATATACGCCCTATGTTTTTTCGCTCTTCATGTTCATCCTCTTTTCCAACTTGCTCGGCATGTTGCCGCTGGGTGTCTTGGGGCTTAAGCCCTTCACCGTAACCAGCCATATCGCGATTACCGGCGTTCTTGCGCTTATTAGTTTCGCGATCGTCCTTGTGGTCGGTTTCTGGCGCCACGGTTTGCACTTCTTTTCGCTGTTCGTGCCCCACGGTACGCCGCTTCCGATGGTCCCGATCATCGCGCCGATCGAGTTCGTGTCTTTCATGGTTCGTCCGTTCAGCTTGGGCCTCCGCCTTTTCGTCGCCATGACGGCAGGCCATGTGCTGTTGAAGGTGCTTTCGGGTTTCGTCATTAACGGCTTCAATGCTGAAACGCTGTGGCTCGGTTCGATCGTATCGGTTTTAAGCTTCATCCTGATGATCGGGATCAGCGCGCTCGAACTGCTCGTTGCTGGTATTCAGGCCTATGTTTTCGCCCTGTTGACCTCGCTGTACATCAACGACGCGGTCAATCTTCATTAAGTTCCGTTTATATTTCAAACGATTATACCAAGGAGTAGTTACAATGGACGCAGAAGCAGCAAAGCTGATCGGTGCCGGTCTGGCCGCCATCGGTGCCGGCATGGCCGCCATCGGTGTGGGTAATGTGTTCGGCAGCTTCCTCGAAAGCGCGCTGCGCAATCCCGCAGCAGCCGACGGCCAGCAGGGCCGCCTGTTCATCGGTTTCGCCGCTGCCGAACTTCTCGGTCTGCTGGCGTTCGTTGTTGCGATGATCCTGCTTTTCGTCGTCTGATTTGACGATGATGTGGCGAAGCCGCTCCTGCGTGATCGGCTTCGCTTCAGGTTTCTTGAATATTTTAGGGTTCGTCTTTCATGCCCCAGATAGCCCAGCTAACCGCTGACAATTGGTATCTTGCCTCGCAGCTTTTCTGGCTGCTGGTCGTCTTTGCCGGTATTTATATCGTCATCGGCCGTGGCATGCTTCCCAAAATCGAAGCGACGGTGGACGCGCGTGACCGCAAGGTTGCGGACGATCTGGCGGCAGCGAAGGCTGCCCATGCCGCGGCCGACAATCTGGAAGCAAGCTACGTTCAGCAAAGTGACGCGAGCCGCGCTGCTGCGCAAAAGGCCGTGGCGGAAGCCAAGGACAAGGCGGCGCGCGACGCCGAAAAGCGCCTTGCCAAGGTCGATGCCGAACTAGGCGAGAAATTGGCTGGGGCCGAAGCCGATGTGGCGGCGGCGCGCAAGTCAGCGATGGCGGAGATCGAATCCGTCGCGGCTGATGCGGCGAGCGATCTTGTGGCAAAGCTGTCCGGTACAACCGTCGCAGCGGCGGATGCGAAGGCAGCGGTGAAGGCGGTGCTCCATGGCTAATTTTTCAGTCATCTTGGTGGAGGCTGCTGGCGAAGCAGCCGCGACCCCCAAGGCATTTGGCATGGATGCGACCGTATGGGTGTCGATCGCGATGCTGGTCTTTTTGGGTATCCTTGTCTGGAAGGGCGTACCCGGAATGATCGCCGCTATGCTGGACAAGCGGATTGCCGAGATTTCCAGGCAACTCAACGAAGCCGAACAGCTTCGCCTTGATGCCGAATCGCTGAAGGCCGAATATGAAGCAAAGCTGGCGCGCGCGGCCAAGGAGGCCGATGATATGCGCGCCCGGGCCGACGCCGAAGCCGAAGCGCTGGTGACAAAGGCCAAGGCGGATGCAACCGCGCTGATCGCCCGTCGCAAGCAGATGGCCGAGGACCGCATCGCGGCCGCGGAAGCAGGTGCTCTTGCCGATGTCCGTTCGGCCGTTGCGAAGGCGGCGACCGAAGCGGCCGCAAAGCTGATCGCCGAAAAGCACGACGCATCGGCAGACAAGGCGCTGATCGATCAGGCCATCGCGGGCGTTGCCAAGGTCTGAGCCTTCAGCATCGCAAAAGAACAAAACGCCCGCGATTGAACCCGCGGGCGTTTTTCTGTTGGTGTGATTCTGCCAGGTCGAGCGGCCATCTTCATCGCTCCCGCAAACGCGCGCCATGCTGGCGGGGGCGGTTGGCATCCGTCCAAAACGCGCAAGACCCCTTCGGTCGTGCGCCGAAAGCGACAATCAGAACCGGATCATGATGCGCCGCGCGAGTGCGGGCGACAGGCTGTGCACAAGTTGCAGCATTTTTACCATGCCGACATTGATTTCGCTTTTGCCCGTGCGAATGCCACGGACGATTTCGGCCGCACAGCGTTGCACGCTCATCTTGTGGCCCGTTCGTCCCGCCGTCATGTTCGTTTCGACGACGGGGGGCAGGGCTTCGATGACTCGGACATTGCTGTCCTTCAGCAAGTGCCGGATCGCTTGCGTATAGCTTCGCAGTCCGGCCTTTGTGGCGCAATAGACCGATCCGCCAGAGCGCGGCGCGATCGCGAGACCTGAAGTGACGTTAACGATCGCGGCCTGAGGCTGCGACCGCAGCGTCGGCAGCAATAGGGTAGAAAGAGCGATCGGAGCTTCAAGATTGGTGCGGATGCAATGCGTCGCATTGTCCATCGTGGCCGGATCGTCCAATTCATATTCACCGCCGACCCCGGCGTTGTTGACGAGCAGCGCCACCGGCTTGCCGTCGACGCCGCGGACGACCGCATCTATTCCCGTCGAACTCGACAGGTCGCTGGCGATCGTGCCGAAACCAAGCGCCGCCATCGCTGCCAACTTGTCCCTCGATCGGCCCGTGACGATGACATCGGCACCCGCGCCTTGCAATTGCAGCGCGATTTCACGTCCGATTCCGTCGCTGCCGCCCGTAACCAGCGCAAGCTTTCCTTGCAAATCCACCGCAATTCTCCCCCCGTTTTACATCGCACACTATGGCGGGTCGCATCGCCATCGCCTACATGCAAAATATGGCTCGCCCGAACGCTCCCGACCGGTTCAATGAAGAGAAGGCGGCCTATGTCGTGCGCGGCAGCGGCGCGGAGGAGGACCGGCCTGACCTTGCGCGCGGTGCCGATGCGATCCGCAACGTCGTGCGCAAATTGCCGACACGGCCCGGCGTCTATCGTATGCTCGATGCGCGCGGCGACGTCCTCTATGTCGGCAAGGCCCGCGCGCTCAAGAACCGTGTCACCAACTACACGCAGGTCGCGCGGCTGCCGCAACGGCTTCAGCGGATGGTGGCGCAAACGCGTGCGATGGAAATCGTCACGACGACGAGCGAGGCAGAGGCGCTGCTGCTTGAGGCGCAACTGATCAAGCGGTATCGGCCACCCTATAATGTCCTGTTGCGCGACGACAAAAGCTTTCCCTTCATCCTGCTGCGCATGGACCACGACTTTCCCCGCGTTCAGAAACATCGCGGCGCCCGGCGGGCCAAGGGGCGCTATTATGGCCCGTTTGCGAGCGCGGGATCGGTGGCGCGGACGCTCAACGCCCTGCAAAAGACCTTTCTGCTGCGAAGTTGCACCGACAGCTTTTTCGCCAATCGGTCGCGTCCATGCCTTCTCTATCAAATCCGCCGTTGTTCGGCGCCGTGCGTCGACCGAATTTCCAAGGAGGACTATGCGGCACTGGTCGGCGATGCGCAGGACTTTCTGGAAGGCCGCTCGACCGCCGTGCAGAAAAGGCTTGGCGATGCAATGACACGGGCGGCCGATGCGATGGATTTCGAACAGGCGGCGGTTTTACGGGATCGATTGAAATCGCTGACCTTCATTCAGGGAAGCCAGTCGGTTCACGCCGACGGGCTGGGCGATGCAGACGTCTTTGCGCTCGCGGCGAAAGGCGGACAGCTCTGCATCGCGGGCTTTTTCATTCGGGGCGGGCAGAATTGGGGCCACCGCAGCTTCTTTCCCGCGCATGTGTCGGGCGTGCCGGAGGCCGAGGTGATGGCAAGCTTTCTGATGCAATTTTATGAAGGCGTGCCGCCGCCAAAGCTGATCCTTGTCGATCGGGAGCCTGACGAATGCGCGCTGCTCGCCGAGGCACTGGGCGAAAGCGGCAGCCGCAAGATTGAAATCAGCGTGCCGCAGCGCGGCAATCGCCGGCGTCTGCTCGAACAGGCGGTGCGTAACGCCGGCGAGGAACTCGACCGGCGTCTCGCGGAAAGCAGCAGTCAGGCGAAACTGGGGCGCGATCTGGCCGAACTGTTCGACCTGGACAGCCCGCCGCAGCGTATCGAAATATATGACAACAGCCATATCCAGGGAAGCAATGCACTGGGCGCGATGGTCGTCGCGGGGCCCGACGGCTGGATCAAGGGCGCGTATCGCAAGTTCAACATCAAACGCGCGGAAACGATGCCGGGCGACGATTTTGCGATGATGCGCGAGGTGTTTCAGCGCCGGTTCGCCCGCGCGATCGAGGAGGATCCCGAGCGAACCAAGGGTGAATGGCCCGACCTGGTATTGATCGATGGCGGCAAGGGTCAGGTGTCGGCGGTCGCGGCGGTATTCGCCGAACTCGGGATCGACGACCTGACCTTTATCGGCGTCGCCAAAGGCCCCGATCGCAACGCCGGGCGCGAAACCTTTTATCACCCCGACGGACGGGAGTTTACGCTGCCGCCCAATAATGCGGTGCTGTTCTATATCCAGCGGCTTCGGGACGAGGCCCATCGTTTCGCGATCGGCGCGCATCGGCAAAAGCGCGCCAAGGCCATGGGCGCGTCCCCACTCGACGAGGTGCCGGGCATCGGCCCTTCGCGTAAAAAGGCCTTGCTGATGCATTTCGGGACGGCGCGCGCGGTGCGCGGTGCAAGCCTGGAAGATCTGCGGAAAGCGCCGGGCGTCAGCGCCGCGGTGGCGCAGGCGGTGCATGATTTCTATCATTCGGGACGTTGAGATTATTGGGTCGTCATCGCGGCGAACGGGGAAGGACGGGCAGATGGATTTCGCAGACGTCGCGCTGGTGACGCAGACGCAGATGGTTCTTTGGTCCGCCTGACCGCCAATGCCATTGTCTGTGCGGTTCGCGCGCACGGCGAGCATGGCGCGATTCTGCGCGCGCTGACGCAGGGTGCGGGCATGGTCGCCGCCTATGTGCGGGGCGGCCGTTCGACCCGGCTGCGACCGATCCTGATCCCCGGAAATCTTGTGGCACTGGAACTCAGGGCGCGGACGGACGACCAGTTGGCGGGCGCGTCGGCCGAACTTCTGTCCAGCCGCGCGCCGCTGCTCGCCGAACCGCTGGCGGCGGCCGCGATCGACTGGATGACGAGCGTGACCGCGGCGGCGCTGCCAGAGGGGCTGCCCTATCCCGCGCTCTATTCGGCCCTGTCGGGTGCGCTCGACGCGATAGGTCTCGCACCGTCGGCGCGGCAATGGGCGGCGGCGCTGGCGCGTTACGAACTGCTGCTGCTCGCCGAACTGGGCTTCGGGCTGAACCTCGACGAATGCGTGGTCACGCAATCGAACGACGACCTGGCTTTTGTCAGCCCCAAATCGGGCGGCGCCGTGAGCGTCGGCGCGGCCGTCGGTTATGAACATCGTTTGCTGCGTCTTCCGCCCTTTTTGCGCGGCGCGGATGGTGGACCGTCGATGGGCGATGTCATCGACGGGCTGGCTATCACCGGCCATTTTATCGATCGCGACCTGCTCGATGGGCGCA
Organism: Sphingopyxis sp.; assembly: GCA_030145715.1. Classification (GTDB taxonomy): domain Bacteria; phylum Pseudomonadota; class Alphaproteobacteria; order Sphingomonadales; family Sphingomonadaceae; genus Sphingopyxis. The sequence continues at coordinate 42,416 of JAIXHQ010000006.1, forward strand.
GCCGCGACCTGCTTGCCGTAAGGGCGCGGCTGATCGATCGTCTCAACAGGGCGGTTGCGTGACGCGCCGCCGCTCCCTAAGCGGCTGACGAGACACGAAAGGGCGAAGCATTGAACATCCTGCTGCTGGCTGGCGACGGTATCGGTCCGGAAATCATGGTAGAGGCCGAGAAGGTTCTGGCCGCCCTTGCGCTGCCCGTCACGCTCGATCGCGCCCTTGTCGGTGGGGCGGCCTATGCGGCGGTTGGTCATCCGCTGCCGCCAGAGACATTGGCGAAAGCGAAATCCGCCGACGCGATCCTGTTCGGCGCGGTTGGCGATCCGCGATTCGATGATGTCGAACGCCACCTGCGCCCCGAACAGGCGATACTGGGCCTTCGCGCCGAACTGGGCCTGTTCGCCAATCTGCGGCCTGCCAAATTGTTCGCGGGACTGGAGGATAGTTCGGCGCTGCGCCCCGAAGTGGCGGCGGCGATCGACCTCCTGATCGTTCGGGAACTGAACGGCGACGTCTATTTCGGCGAAAAGGGTATGCGCCAGACCGCCGACGGCGAGCGCGAAGGTTATGACATCATGTCGTACAGCGAAAGCGAAGTGCGGCGCATCGCACATGTCGCGTTTCGCGCGGCACAGGGGCGGGCGAAGCGGCTATGTTCGGTCGACAAGGCGAACGTCCTTGAAACATCGCAGCTATGGCGCGACGTGGTGGTCGAGGTCGCGCGGGACTATCCCGATGTGACGCTCAGCCACATGTATGTCGACAATGCCGCGATGCAACTTGTGCGCAATCCGGGGCAGTTCGACGTCGTCGTCACCGGCAACCTGTTCGGCGACATCTTGTCCGATCAGGCGTCGATGTGTGTTGGATCGATCGGGCTGCTCGCTTCGGCTTCGCTGAGCGAGGGCAAGCAGGGCCTGTACGAACCGATCCATGGCAGCGCCCCCGATATAGCGGGGCAGGGCGTCGCCAACCCGCTGGCCATGATCCTGTCGCTCGCGATGCTGTTGCGGCACTCGGGCGACGACGAAGCCAGCGCCGCGCGGATCGAGGCGGCGGTCGCCAAAGTCCTTGCCGATGGATGCCGCGGTGCGGATCTGGGTGGCAATATGGGCACGACGGCCTTGGGCGACGCCGTGGTTTCGGTTTTGAACGGATAATATGATGAAGAAAACGACAGGTCTCGATCGCAACAAGACGAAGAACTGGCATCCCGCGACACAGGCGGTGCGCGGCGGAACGTGGCGCAGCGAACATGGCGAGACGTCGGAGGCGCTCTTTCTGTCATCGGGCTACACCTATGACAGCGCCGAAGAGGTCGCGGCGCGCTTTGCCGGCGAAGAACAGGGCATGACCTATTCGCGCCTGCAAAATCCGACGGTGGCGATGCTGGAGGAACGGATCGCGCTGATGGAAGGGGCGGAGGCATGCCGTGCCCAGGCCACCGGCATGGCGGCAATGACCACCGCCCTGCTGTGCCAATTGTCGGCGGGCGACCATATCGTCGCGGCAAAGGCCGCTTTTGGTTCCTGTCGCTGGCTGATCGATCATCTCTGTCCGCGCTTCGGGATCGAAACAACCGTCGTCGATGGGCGCGACAATGATGCGTGGGAAAGGGCGATCAAGGGGAATACCAAGGTCTTCTTCTTTGAAACCCCCGCAAATCCGACCATGGACATCGTCGATGTCAGGCATGTCTGCCAAGTGGCGAGGGCGCATGGGATCACGACCGTCGTCGACAACGCCTTTGCGACCAGCGTGCTTCAACGTCCGATGGATTTCGGCGCCGACGTGGTGGCCTATTCCGCGACAAAGCTGATGGACGGGCAGGGCCGCGTTCTCGCCGGTGCGGTCTGCGGCACGGATAAATTCATCAACGACGTGCTGCTGCCGTTTCAGCGCAACACAGGCCCCAACCTCTCGCCATTCAATGCATGGGTCGTGCTCAAAGGGCTGGAAACGCTTGACTTGCGCGCGCGGCGGCAATCCGAAAATTCGCTCATGGTCGGAAAGTTCGTCGAAGGCCGGGTTCCGCACATCCTGCACCCCGGTCTTGCCAGCCATCCGCAGCATGATCTGGCGATGAGCCAGATGGCGGCGTGCGGGCCGATCTTCTCCTTCGTCCTCGACGGTGGCCGCGAACAGGCGATGGCGCTGCTGAACGCGCTCGAACTGGTCGATATTTCGAACAATATCGGCGATTCGCGGAGCCTTTGCTGCCACCCCGCATCGACCACCCACTATGGCGTGAGCGCAGAGGCGCGAGCCGACATGGGCGTCGTCGAAGGCATGTTGCGGATCAACATCGGCCTTGAAGACCCGCGCGACGTGATCGCCGATCTGGACCAGGCATTGACCAAGGTCGGCCTTTGAGCGACGTTGGAGCCATAATGATCGACTCCTTCTTTCCCTTTTCGGCGACCACCGGGTCGATAACCGTCCGCGTTGCGGTCAGCTATCTGCCCGAACAGTCGCATCCGGCGCTCGGTCGCTGGTTCTGGGCCTATCATATCCGCGTCGAAAATCACGGCGATACGGCGGTCCAACTGATCAGCCGCCATTGGCGGATCAGCGACGGACGCGGCCAGGTCAGCGAGGTCGAGGGCGAGGGCGTGGTGGGCGAACAGCCTCTCATCGGTCCCGGCGGCGCCTATGACTATGTTTCGGGTTGTCCCTTGGCGACCCCGGAGGGATCGATGGTCGGCAGTTACGCGATGGAGATGGGCGATGGTTCGCAAATGCTGGTCGCCATTCCGCATTTTCCGCTCGTGGCTCCCGCGACCGCGTCATGAAGCGCACGCATCTGCCGCTCAACGCCCTGCGCGTTTTCGACGCCGCTGCCCGGCATCTGAGCTTTACGCGCGCCGCCGACGAACTCGCGGTGACGCCCGCCGCGGTCGGCCAACAGATTCGCGCGCTGGAGGATATGCTCGGCGTCGTGCTGTTCCGGCGGACGCCGAAAGGCCTTGAACTGACCGGAGAGGCTGATGCCGGCCTCGACGCGCTTCGCCAGGGCTTTTTGCAGTTCGAGGAATCGGTGCGCGCGATGCAGGCCGGGCAATCGTCGCAATCGCTGACGATCGCCGCGCCGCGCGACCTGACGGCGAAATGGCTTGCGCCGCGGCTCGCGCGCTACAGCCAGCAGGTGCCCGATGTCCGGTTTACGCTGGTGTCGGCCGACAGTGGTATCGACTTTACCGAAGCGAACCTCGACCTCGCGATATTCTGGACAGACGGTGCGGGCGAGCATGAAGGCATCGCGCTCGACAAGGCGTTGATGGTAACGGTTGGCGCGCCGGGACGTGGCAGCGATACGCTGATCGCCTGGCCAGGCGCCCCGGCCAGCGATGGCGAACCTGCGCTCAGGCTTGGCGATGCGGGCCTTGCGATCGACGCCGCCGCGAACGGACTGGGCCAGGCCAATGTGCCCGCGATGCTCGCCGAAGCGGACATCGCAGCGGGCCGGGTCCAACAGATTGGAGAGGCCGTTGCGACGAAGCGCGGCTATTGGCTGGTCGCTCCGACGCCGCAATGGCGACAGGCAAAGGTCAAGGCGCTCGTCGCCGCGCTCTCCGCCTGATTATTTCGCCGCGAGCGCCAGCAGCCGGGTAGCGAATCCGACCATCTGGCCGCTATCGACATTGGCCTCTGCATTGTTCCAACTGACGGTCACGACCCGCCATTTGCCGTCCGACTTGCGTTCACCCAGCAAGGTCATCGACACGACGCCATTTTCGGACCCGCCCTTGTAACCCAGATAATTCCAGTCAGCGGCGGCAGGACCGACGCCATTATTGATCGCCATCGCCGCGAACAGGGGCTTTGATTTCCGAGCCCGCAGGTCGATCATCAACCGCGCTATATCGTTCGGGCTGGCGAACCATTCGAGGCTGTCGATAAAGCGTGGCCCGGCCGTAAAGCTGACGCCGTCGACATTCGTCAGGACCAGGCGATCGCGATTGGTTTCGATCAGTTTGCGCTGCGCCTCATCGTCGGCCTTGACGAACGACGGGCGCAGGTCGGCGAAATTATTGCCTTTCAATGCAAAGGCTTCGACGGTGGTGAGCAAGGGCGTGTTGCGCGATGGGTCGCTGTGACCCGCCGCCCGGATCCGCGCCTCGATCGGTTCGCGGCCGAGCAGGTGGATCAACGTGTCGGTCGCGCCATTGTCGCTGACGGCGATCATCCAATTGGCCAGCGTTTGAAGCGTGACCGGTGTGTCCGCCGGCCAATTGGCGGTCGCCGTCGACGAAAAACTGAAGTGCGACAGCGGCACGACGTCCGACCATCGCCGTTTGCCTTCGGCCACCTGCGCGGCAAGTTCGTCCAAGATATAAAGTTTGAATGTCGAACCGATGGCGAACTGTCGATCGGCGTTCGCGGCGGCAAGGGGAGTGAACCCCGCATCGCCAAGTTCAGCGACCAGGAAACCGGCCTGTCCGGGCAGGGCGGCAATCTCTGCCGCCACCTTGGCATAATTGTCGTCCGCCATCGTGACGCCGGTGACGACAAGCCCCACGACACGTTGGTCGGCGCCCAGGCCGACCTCCAGATTTACCGTCGCGACGCCCTTTTCAAGGCGAAGCAGAACCACACCCTTGCGGCCATCCGCCGATGTGACCTTGTCGACCGCGATCGGCTGCCCCCACTGCGCGATCAGGCTGGCGCTAAAGGCCTTGAACTGCGGCTCGGGCACGGCCGTCTGGAAATAGGGATCGAAAAAATCCGAATAGGAAATGCGTCCGGTAAGCAGTTCGGCAAGCTGCGCCGCGCGGCGATCGACGGCGGTCTGGGGACCCGGCGCGGTCGCTTCGGATGTCTGCGCGACGGCGACCTCAGGTAACAGCACGGCCGCCGCAGCCGCGGCGGCGATGAGGACGGAACGCCATTTCATCACAGACATCTCCTCATGCGTCGATCGCCGCTTCGTCCAGCGTCGCCGCATTGGCTTGAATAAACTGGAACCGGTGTTCGGGATGCTTGCCCATCAACCGATCGACCAGGTCCTTGACCAGATGGCGCTCCTCATATTCCTGCGGCAATGTCACGCGCAGCATCGAACGGGTCGCCGGGTCCATCGTCGTTTCCTTGAGCTGGTTGGGGTTCATCTCACCCAGTCCCTTGAAACGTCCAACCTCGACCTTCTTCCCTTTGAATTGCGTCGCTTCCAGCTCGGCCCGATGCGCGTCATCGCGGGCATAGGCCGACGTGCTGCCGGACGTCAGGCGATAGAGCGGCGGCTGCGCCAGATAGACATGGCCGTTGCGGACGATGTCGGGCATCTCCTGAAAAAAGAAGGTCATCAAAAGCGTCGCAATGTGCGCGCCGTCGACGTCGGCGTCGGTCATGATGACGATCTTTTCGTAACGCAGCCGGTCGGGATCGCAGTCCTTGCGCATCCCACAACCCAGCGCGAGCGCAAGGTCGGCGATTTCCTGGTTGGCCCGAATCTTGTCGGCGCTGGCGCTCGCCACGTTCAATATCTTGCCGCGGATGGGCAGGATCGCCTGTGTCTTGCGGTCGCGCGCCTGTTTGGCGCTACCGCCCGCGCTGTCGCCTTCGACGATAAACAATTCCGTGCCTTCGGGGCCGTCGCTGGCACAATCGGTCAGCTTGCCCGGCAAACGCAGCTTGCGTCCGCTTGTCGCCGTCTTGCGCTTTACCTCGCGCTCTGCCTTGCGCTTCAGCCGCTCGTCCATCCGGTCGAGGACGAGGCCGAGCAGCGCCCGGCCGCGATCCATATTGTCCGACAGGAAATGGTCGAAATGGTCGCGCACCGCGTTTTCGGTAAAGCGCGCCGCCTCGGGACTGGACAGGCGGTCCTTCGTCTGGCTCTGAAACTGCGGATCGCGGATAAAGACCGAAAGCATCATCTCGCCGCCGTTGAACACATCTTCGGCGGTGATCTGTGCGGCCTTCTTTTGCCCGATCAACTCGCCAAAGGCGCGCAGTCCCTTGGTCAGCGCCGAACGGAGGCCCGCCTCGTGGGTGCCGCCAGCCGGGGTGGGGATCGTGTTGCAGTACCAGCTATAACTGCCATCCGACCATAGGGGCCAGGCGATCGCCCATTCGGCGCGGCCCTGATCGTTCGGAAAATCCTGGCGACCGATAAAGGGTTCGGCGGTCGCGCATTCGCGGCTTCCGATCTGTTCCTTCAGATGGTCGGCCAGCCCGCCCGGAAACTGGAATGTCGCCTCGGCGGGCGTGTCGTCGCCGATCAGTTCGGGCGCGCATTTCCAGCGGATTTCCACCCCGGCGAACAGATAGGCCTTTGACCGGGCCATGCGGTACAGACGCTGCGGCTTGAACCGCCCATGATCGCCAAAGATTTCGGGATCCGGAATGAACGAAACGCTGGTTCCCCGTCGATTGGGCGTGGGGCCGAGTTCCTCCAACCCACTGACGGGCGTGCCGCGCGCGAACCGCTGGCGGTACAGCATCTTGCTGCGCGCGACCTCGATTTCGGTTTCGATTGACAGCGCGTTGACGACGCTGATGCCGACACCATGCAGGCCGCCCGAGGTTGCATAAGCCTTGCCTTCGAACTTGCCGCCCGAATGGAGCATCGTAAGGATGACTTCGAGTGCGGATTTGCCCGGAAATTTCGGGTGCGGATCGACCGGCATACCGCGACCATTGTCGACCACCGTCAGCCTGTTGCCGACATCGAGCGTGATTTCGATGCGGCTCGCATGGCCAGCGACCGCTTCGTCCATGCTGTTGTCGATGACCTCTGCCGCAAGGTGATGCAGCGCCCGCTCGTCGGTGCCACCGATATACATTCCCGGTCGGCGGCGAACAGGTTCGAGCCCCTCCAGCACCTCGATCTGCGAAGCGTTATAGCTTTCGGTGGCGGGGGTGCTGCTGTCGAACAAATCGTGACTCATGCACCGGCTATAGGGGGCGGGAAAGGGCGCTGGCAAGGGCGGTTTTGGGGCGTTCAGCCCGCCTCGGTTCGTCGCGTTTCCTCGCCGGAATGGAACTTTGCCATGAAATGGCGAGTTGGACCGCCGACTGTAAGGTCATACAAAAAGTGGAGCATAAAATGAAAAACATCTCTCTCCTCGTCGCGGTTGCGGCCAGCGCCATGGCAATGCCGGCGATGGCGCAGCAAGGCCGCGACACTTCGCAGGATTTCAACGGACCCTATGTCAGCATCGTCGGCGGCGGTACGCTTCAGGGAAGCGATCGCGGCGAAACGCTGGTCTTCGACACCAATCGTGACGGCACTTACGGTGATCCGGTGACGGTGGTTGGCGGGGCCGACGCCTTTTCGCCCGGCTTCTGCAACGGCGCCGCGACGAGCACCGCAAACACCGCATGTCGGAATGACAAGGATGCCGGCGAATATTATGCTCGCCTTGGTTTCGACAAGCGCATGGGCAATTTCGTCGTCGGCGCCTTGATCGAAGGCGGCAAAAGCCATGCGAGTGACAGCGTCAGCGGCTTCTCGACCACGCCGGCAAGCTATACGATGAGCCGCGAAGCTGATTATCAGGGAAGCGCACGTCTGCGCGCTGGCTACACCCCCGGTGGCGGTGCCCTGTTCTATGTGACCGGCGGCGGTGCCTATGGTCGTCTGCACAACAGCTTCGCCACCAGCAACGGTGCGAACAGCTTTGCCGACAACGGTAAGACCAATGGCTGGGGCTATGCCGCGGGCGGCGGTGCCGAAGTGATGGTGACGAACAACATCTCGCTTGGCCTCGAGTATCTTTACACCGATCTCAAGGACAATGATTATGTCGTGAACGTCGGCCCTGGAACCGCACCGGCGACCAATCCCTTCCTGCTCAATGGCGGTGGGACCAATATCCAGCGCAGCAGCGAAAACTTCCGTACGCACAGCGTTCGCGGCTCGCTGAGCTTCCGCTTCTGACCGTTTGAAGTGGGCAATGAAGGCGCCGGGTCGATACCCGGCGCCTTTGTCTTATGCGGTTGGGGGAGCGGCAAAAACCGCGAAGCTGCCGTTGGCGCTACTGACCAGTCGGCCATCTTGATAAAGCCTGGCATCGATGTTCGCGATGCGCTTTCCGCGATGCAGCACTTCGGCGTTGCACGTCAGCCGTCCTTCGCCAACGCGAATATGATAGTTGAACTTGATCTCCAGCGTCGCGCACCATTGATCCTGATCGAGCAGGCTCGTCAGTGCCCCACCCATCGCCGAATCGGCCAGTGAATAGGCAACGCCGCCATGTGCCGCGCCCTGCGGGCTGAAGTGGCGATCCCGATCGATGTCGATCGCCATGACACAGCGCCCCGCGCCACGCTCGACCATCTGCAGGCCAAGCGCGCGGGCAAATTCGAAATCCTGCTCGAAAGGCCTCACCGAACGCGGGGGCCGCCAAAGGGTGGCGGGGGCGGGGGACGCCGCGTGCCGCGCGGCAATTGCGCCTGATAGGCGCGGCCGCAATGCTCGACGCAATAAGGAAAGCCGGGATTCACCGCCTCGCCACAAAAATGGAAATCGGGTTCGCCGGGATGCCCCATCGGCCACCGACAGATCCGGTCGTTGAGGTCGAGCAGGGTCGTCTTGCCCGCGATTTCCGGGCTCGGCTTTGCGGGCACCAGTCGCCGCGGCGGCGCCGGCGGAATCGGGGCCTGCTGATCGCCGGGGCCCTGGCGAATGAAGCCGCCGGGGCCGATCGAAACGATACGCGGGGCGTCGTCTTTCGGTGCCGCGTCGCGCGATTCGGTTTGGGGCTCGGGCGCCGCCGCCGCGGGCCTTGCTTCGGGCTTTGGCGCGGCTGCCACGGGTCGCGGCGCAGCAGGTGCCGCCGCACGCGGAGCGGTGACGGGTGCGGCCGCTTTCGGCGCGGGCGGTGCCGCGGGCTTGGCCGGCTTGACCTTTTCATTCGCCTTCACGGGCGAAGGGCGGGACTTCAATCCCAGCCGATGCGCCTTGCCGATCACCGCGTTGCGGCTGACACCCCCAAGTTCGTCGGCGATCTGACTGGCGGTCAGGCCTTTTTCCCACATGCTGCGCAGGCTTTCGATGCGCTCGTCAGTCCATGACATAATAATTCCTCATCATTCCACGCCGCGGGCGGTTCGACGGCCCCGCCGCCGGTCTTTCAAAGACCGGCGCGGTCGCTGCCCAGCTTGCGGTAAGATCGGGGAGGCGATAGGCGAGAACGCCATGAACGACCAGCCCCAAATTTCGAACCCCGACTCGAGCAAATTCGCCGCTACCCCGCCCTTTGCGGAACCCGGTGTGCCACATATCCGGACGCTGAACGTGCCCGGAATGCAAGCTCTCTATGTCAAGGAGGTGCGGCGGTTTTTCAAGGTCCAGTTGCAAACTATCTGGGCTCCGGCCATCACCACGCTTCTATTCCTGGTCATTTTCACCGTCGCGCTGGGTGGCGCGGGTCGAAAGGTCATCGGCGTTCCGTTCGCCGATTTTATCGCACCGGGGCTGATCATGATGGCGATGCTCCAGAACAGTTTCGCCAATTCCAGCTTTTCGCTGCTGGTGGGAAAGATCCAGGGCACCATCGTCGATTATCTGATGCCGCCGCTTGCGGTGGGCGAGTTGATGATCGCCCTGATCGGTGCGGCGATCACGCGCTCCATTCTTGTCGGCCTTGCGCTTTGGCTCGCGATGCTTTTGTGGCCGGGCGTCCATGTCGTTCCCGCCCATCTGTGGGCCGTCATCCTGTTCGGCATCCTCGGCGCCGCGATGCTCGGATTTCTTGGCCTCGTCACTTCGGTCTGGGCGGAAAAATTCGACCATGCCGCGGCGGTAACCAACTTTGTCGTCACGCCGCTCGCCCTGCTATCCGGCACATTCTATTCGGTCGAAAGGCTGGCGCCCTGGTTTCAGGCGATCGCCCACGGCAATCCCGTCTATTATGCGATCATGGGTTTTCGCTACGGCTTTATCGGCACGGTCGACACGACGATCGCCAATCCGGTCCTGACGGCGGTGCTGGTGTTGATCGCCGTCAATATCGGCCTGGGGATGATGACCTATCGGCTGCTGGTGTCGGGCTGGAAGCTGAAGGCCTGATCCGGCTCAATGCCGATGGATGGCGCGGACACGGTACCGCCCGCTTTCCAATCCTTCGAACATCGCGTCGATCTGTGGGTGATCGATCGGCCCGCCATCGGCATCCGAAACCAGATTCTGCTGGCTGACATAGGCGATATAGGATGACTCGCCATTCTCGGCGAGCAAATGATAATAGGGCTGTTCCTTCGCCGGACGGATTTCTTCCGGAATGGCCTCATACCATTCGTCGCTGTTCGCGAAGACCGGATCAATATCGAACACGACGCCCCGAAAATCGAACATGCGATGGCGTACGATGTCCCCCGGCGCAAAACGCGCGCGCCCCACGAGCGGCGCGGTCACGACGGGCGAAGGATCGGGAGAGGATTCGAGCATCATACACCCTATCTATGGCTATTCGCCCTTGTTTCAACCCCGCCTCGCTGCTTGCCGGTGACGGCATGCTGCGCCGTCGGACATGGCGTGTTCCTGCGATGCGTGGGTCATCTCGCGAAGATAGCGGTCGCAGATGCGATAGAAAGTTGCGCTGAGCAGATGCGGCTTCGGTCCCGCCGTTTCCGGTGTGCAGCCCATGGTATAGCGAAGCGCATAATCACTCTCTTTGGCGTGCAACTCGCTCAGGCGCTGGAGATATTCCTCGAAAGGCGCCTTTTCAAACGCGCCGAAGTCATCCTTCCAATACGGGTTCTGCGCTGCAGCCTGCCATTCCTCCGCTGCGGCGGTCAGAATGTCGGTGCGCGTGGTCTGATTGCGTCCGTCGTTCCACAGAGCAAGGATGTCGTGGCCGAACTTGCGGGCTTCAATCTCCGTCGCGCCGTTGCGGATCACGCCTGCCTTGAGAAACAATTCAATCCCATGCGCAACGACGTGCAGGGTAGGCGTAACGAGCAGTTTGCCCCTCTTATATTCATCGCTCTGGCGTAACACTTCGCCAGCGAGAAGGAAGCGCTGCGCCTCGGCCAGCCAATCGGCCGCGATCGCCGACCAAGCATCTTCATCATCCATGGCATCCTCCACCCGATAGTAGCGCGCTTTTGCACAACGCTCGCGGCAGCCTATAAAACCCATTCGCGAAGGGCGTCGAGAACTGTCATTTCAATGGGAAAATGGTGGACGCACTAGGGCTCGAACCTAGGACCCGCTGATTAAGAGTCAGCTGCTCTACCAACTGAGCTATGCGTCCACTGCCGTGTTCCGGCTTGCTTTGCGGCGAGAGGAAGTCCTCTTTGCTGCGAAGCGAGCGGCCCGCTATCATGGCGTTGGGGGGATGGCAATGCCTCGGCGGCTTTTTTGTGAAGTTTTTTATCAGTGGAGGCGGCGGGCGCCCGTTTTGCTGTCGTTTTCGATCGCCAGAACGATCCCGACGCATGTCATGATCGTCAGCATCGACGAGCCGCCATAGGAGAAAAGGGGCAGGGGGATGCCGACGACGGGGGCCAGCCCCATCACCATCATCAAATTGATCGCGATGTAGAAAAAGATCGTCATCGTCAGCCCGGCGGCGGTCAACTGCCCAAAGCGCGTGCGCGCCTTGAGCGCGACGCGCGTCGACCAGCGCAGCAGCAGGAAAAAGCCGAACAGCAGCGCCAGGCCGCCGATCAGGCCCCATTCCTCTGCCATGGTGGCAAAGATGAAGTCGGTGTGCCCTTCGGGCAGATAATCGAGGTGGCTTTGCGATCCGTTCAGGAACCCCTTGCCGCCGATGCCGCCCGATCCGATCGCGATTTTCGACTGGCTGATATGATAGCCCGCGCCCAGCGGATCGCTTTCGGGGTCGAGAAAGATCAGCACCCGCTTTTGCTGATAGCCATGGAGGAAGGAAAAGAGGATAGGCAGCGCGGCGAGCCCGGCGACGGCCGTGCCACCGAACCACCATAAGGGCAGCCCCGCCACGAACATGACCACCACGCCGCCGATACTGATGGCGAGCGCGGTGCCGAGGTCGGGTTGCAGCATGACGAGCGCCGCGGGAAAGCCGATCATGATCAGCGCGGGCCACAGCGCGGTGAAGGTCCGCGTGTTGCCGGGCGGAAGCTGGGCATAGAAACGCGCCAGCGCGACGACGATCGCGACCTTCATCAACTCCGACGGCTGAAGATTCATGAAGCCGAGGTTCAGCCATCGCTGGCTGCCTCCGCCAACAAAGCCCAGAAGCTCCACCGCGATCAGCAGCACCAGCACGCCGATATAGGCGATATAGGAGAAATCCTCGAAAATGCGGATCGGAAAGCGGCCGATCACCAGCGCGGCGATCATAAAGACAAGAAAGCGCACACCCTGCTGCCAAGCCCAGGGGGACCAGCTTCCCCCGGCCGCCGAATAGAGGACGAGCAGGCCGAAGCCGGTGATGCCGGAAAGGATCGCGATCAGTTTCCACGGGATGCGCTGAATGGCGGGTGGGACGGGGATCATTGCGGCACTCCGGGGTCGGGGTCGCTGGGCACGCCCGATTTCCATGCCGCATAATCGCGGTCCATGCGCTCCTTGATCGTGCCGCCCCAGCCGGCTTCGAAGGTTTCGAGCGCCTCCATGGCCTTTTCACGGTCGAAGAGGAACGTCATGAAATCCTTGGCGACGGGGGCAGCGGCGCGCGCGCCGCCCATGCCATGTTCGATGACGACGGCGGCGGCGTAGCGCGGATTGACGACGGGTGCGAAGCCGACGAACAGGCCGTGGTCGCGGTATTTCCACGTTCCGCTCTTGCCATTCCCGGTCCCCAGTCCGCGCACCTGCGCCGTGCCGGTCTTGCCCGCCATGGTGATGCCGTCGAGCGGCAGGCGGCTGCGCACCGCGGTGCCGGCGCCGTTGACGACAAGGTCCATGCCCTGACGCGCGACGGCGAGTGCTTCGGGGGAGAAAGGCAGGGGCTCGTTCTTGAACTGCCGGTTGATGAGCCGCGGGTAAAGTCGGCGGCCCGATGCGATCCGCGCCGTCATCACCGCGAGCTGCAACGGGTTCACGCTGACATAGCCCTGGCCGATGACGGCGTTGAGCGAGTCCGATGCCGACCATGGCTGGTCATATTTCTTCATCTTCCAGGCGCTGTCGGGGATCGTCCCGTAACGCTGCTGGCTGCCGGCAAGCTGGAATTCCTCGCCCAGGCCCATCAGCCGGGCGGTGGGCGCGATGGCGTCGTAACCGAGCCGGTGCGCGAGCCAATAGAAATAGCTGTTGCAGCTTTTCATGATCGCCGACGCCATGTCGAGGCTGCCATGGACGCCCAAACAGCGAAAAAAGCGGCGGCCGAGGCGATAGCCGCCAATGCATGTATGCCGCTCGCTCGGGTCCACGCCCTGTTCGACCGCGGCGATCGCCACCATCGGCTTCAGCGTCGATCCGGGGGGGTAAAGCCCGCGTGTCGCCTTGTTGATGAGCGGTTGGTGATCATCGGCGCGCAGCCAGGCATATTCGTTGCTGCTGATGCCGTCGGAAAAGCTGTTCGGGTCGAAACTGGGCATCGACACGAACGACAGAATGTCGCCGTTCTGACAGTCGATCACGATCGCCGCGCCGGATTCGCGGCCCATGCGGCGCGCCACATAGTCCTGCAGGTCGGCGTCGATCGTCAGGTGAACGGTCTTGCCCTGCTCGTCCGGTGTCGTTTCCAGTTCGCGCACCACTTTGCCGCGCGCGGTCACCTCGACGCGCTTGGCGCCGGGTTTGCCGCGCAGCATGGTCTGAAAATATTTCTCCAGCCCGTCCTTGCCCGTCCGGAATCCGGGGGTGATATACAGCGGATCCTTGACCTTCTGATATTCCTCGGCGGTCGGGGCGCCGACATAGCCGATCAGGTGCCCGACGGCCGCCCCGGTGGGATAGTTGCGGGCAAAACCGCGTTGGGGGGCGACGCCGGGCAGTTCGGGCAGGCGAACGAGGATCGAGCTATATTCGGCCTCGGTCATGTCTTCGGCGACGGCCACCGGCTGAAATCCCGATGCGGCCTTGAGGTCGCGGTTGATCCGTTCCATCGTGTCGCCGTCGAGCCGCAGCAGCGTCCGAAGCTGTCCCAGCACCCCGGCCTTGTCGTGCAGGCGGTCTGGAATGATGTCGATGCGCAGCGATACGCGGTTGTTGGCCAGCGCCTTGCCATTGCGATCGACGATCCAGCCGCGCCGTGGCGGCACGAGCGTCAGGTTGACCCGGTTGCTTTCCGATTCCAGCACATAGCGATCATTGTCGATGACCGAAATATAGGCCATGCGCGCCGCGAGCGCGACGCCGATCGCCGCCTGTGCGCCGCCGACGACAAGCGCGCGGCGGGTAAAGGTTATGCCCCTCCAGGCTTCGGTGATCGGCAGGCTCTTTTTCTTGGGCATCGGAATTTATCGGCGCTTCAGGCGGAAATTGTCAAACTTGCCGGTCAAACGCATGAACAGCGGCACCAACAGCGCCGAAATGATGATCTGCGGCACCACCAGGCCAAGCACCCGCCCGGCGGCAGCCTGCGGATGGACGATCAGCGCGGCAAGCGCCTGGATGACCGCGATCAGCAGCGCCGCGATCGCCCAGTCATGAAAGAAGCCGCGCCAATAGATGCGCTGCGACGAATAGGCGATGGCGATGCTGGCGAGCGTCCACAGCCCCATGGCGGTGCCGACCGGCGCGCCGCTGAACAGATCGTCCCACAGGCCGAGCGGCAGGCCGACCCACACCGGCCACATTTCGGCGCGCAGCAATTGCCAGCACAGAAAGAACAACAGGCCGAGCGGCGGCAGCACCGGCGAATTCGCGATCAGCGGCAGCATGAGCGGCAGCGCCGACGCGGCCATGACCGTTGCGACGGGCACGATCCGCATCCGCCACAGCGACGCCGGTTCGCCAAGGCGCGGCCCCTTCCGGTTCATGGCGCGGCGGGGGCGGGGGACGGGACGGATGGCGCCGCCGGACCCGGCAGACCCTGGAGTTCGATATTGTCGGGGGTATAGGGACGCAGCACCGACACCGCGTCGACCTTCGCAGGGTCGGCAAGCGGGCGTGCCAGTGCGCCGTCATCCTGTCGCCGCACCACGATCGCGACCGGAATGTTCGGCGGATATATCCCGCCGGTGCCCGACGTCACCAGAATGTCCCCCGGCTTGAACGGATTGTTCGCGATGTTGAGCGTGCGGATGTCGAGATCGCCGTTGCCGCGGCCGCTGGCCAGCGCGGGCAGGCCATCGCGGGCCCGGCGCACCGGGACGATATTGTCGACGTCGGTCATCAGCAGGACCTGCGACACCGACGGTCCGGCGCCCAGCACGCGGCCGATCAGGCCATCGGCACCGATCACCGGCTGCCCCGCCGCGACGCCAAGATTGCGCCCGATGCTGAGCAAGGCGATGCGCTTGCTGCTCGTCGATGTAGAGGTGAGCAGATAGCCATTGGCAAGCGCGGTCTTGTCGGTTTCCTGCAACTTCAACAATGCCTTCAACTGCCGGTTTTCTTCCTGCAGCGAACTGGTCGCCACAAGCTGGCGCCGGGTATCGGCCAGTTCCTTCCGAAGCCGCCGGTTCTGCGTTCCCGCGCTGACATAGGCGCCGACATTGTCGTCGATGCCGGAAATCGACCCGATGACCGATCGCGACGCGCGCGCGATCGGCGCGGCGATTTCCTGGCTCGCCACGCGAAGCTGCGCAAAGCCGATGGGGTCAACCACCGACAGGAGCGCCAGTAACAGGCCTGCGACCGCGCCTGTCACCGCAATGACATAGGCAACGAACAGGCTGTACTGCGCCTTTCGGGATTGCCCCGGACGTCGATTTGCCGGGCGGACCATGGTGCGGACCTAACGTATCAGGCTTGTTGCAACACGCCGCGGAAGGCGGGATCCTCCATCGCGCGGCCGGTGCCGATCGCGACGCAGGTCAGCGGATCCTCTGCCACCGTCACGGGCAGCCCCGTCGCGTCGCGCAGCAGTTCGTCCAGTTCGGCGATCAGCGCGCCGCCGCCGGTCAGCACGATGCCCTGATCGACGATGTCGGCGGCAAGTTCGGGCGCGGTGTTTTCCAGCGCGATGCGCACCCCCTCGACGATCGTGCCGATCGGTTCGGACAGGGCTTCGGCGATCTGCGCCTGGTTGATGGAGATTTCCTTGGGCACGCCATTGACCAGGTCGCGACCCTTGATGTGGATCGTCATGCCGGTGCCGTCGGCGGGGATGCGGGCGATCCCGAAATCCTTCTTGATCCGCTCGGCGGTCGCTTCGCCGATCAGCAGATTATGGTGTCGGCGGACATAGGAAACGATCGCCTCGTCCATCTTGTCGCCGCCCGCGCGGACCGACGTGGTATAGGCAAGGCCGCGCAAGCTGAGCACCGCGACCTCGGTCGTGCCGCCGCCGATGTCGACGACCATCGAACCGATCGGTTCGGTGACGGGCATGTCGGCGCCGATCGCCGCCGCCATCGGTTCCTCGATCAGCCACACTTCGCTGGCGCCCGCGTTCGACGCGGCATCGCGGATGGCGCGGCGTTCGACGCTGGTCGAACCCGACGGGACACAGATCACGATTTCGGGGCTGCGAAACGCATTAGGCTTGCCGCCGTGAACCTTGGTGATGAAATGCTTTATCATCTGTTCGGCGACGTCGATGTCGGCGATGACGCCGTCGCGCAGCGGGCGGATCGCCTCGATGCTGTCGGGCGTCTTGCCCATCATCAGCTTGGCGTCGTCGCCGACGGCCTTTACCCGCTTGATCCCGTTCAGCGTCTCCACCGCGACCACCGAAGGTTCGTTCAGCACGATACCCTTGCCGCGCACATAGACGACCGTGTTGGCGGTGCCGAGGTCGATCGCCATGTCTTGAGAATTGAATTTGAGCCAGCGAGAAAAGAAGGACATCGATACTGCTTCCTGTCATCGAAGCCGCGCCCGGATGGACACGCCCCTGTCGTGATTATCCGCGCGCCCGCCCGGCGACAGCTTCAATCAGGGGGAGATTCCGGCTCGTCCACAGGGGGTGGCTGGACAAAATGATCAGGGCTGTGCGGATGGGTCGCGATTTGCGTTCGACTGCGCTAGGACAGCGGTCATGTCAATACGTCGCCTGCCGGAAAAGCTCGTAAATCGGATCGCAGCCGGTGAAGTGGTTGAAAGACCCGCCGCGGCGCTCAAGGAACTGGTTGAAAACGCCATCGATGCCGGTTCAGCTCGCATTTCGGCGCGAATCAGCGAAGGCGGAATTGCTCGGCTGGAGGTTGAGGACGACGGGTGCGGCATGACCGCCGCGGACATGGCGCTCGCACTGGAACGTCATGCCACGTCGAAACTGCCCGACGACGCGATCGAAGATGTCGTAACTCTGGGTTTCAGGGGAGAGGCCTTGCCCTCGATCGCCAGCGTCGCGCGCCTCACGCTCGAAAGCCGGGTGGCAGGCAGCGATGGCTGGAAGCATATTGTCGACAATGGCGCGCTGGTGGACGAGGGGCCGGCGGCGCTCGCCAACGGCACCCGCGTCCTTGTCGAAGATCTTTTCGCGCGCGTTCCGGCCCGGCGGAAATTTCTGCGCAGCGCGCGCAGCGAATATGCCGCCTGCCTCGACGTCGTGAAACGGCTCGCGATGGCGCGCCCCGACATCGCTTTCGTCGTCGAACATGACGGGCGCCGTATTCTGGACGTGCAGGGCGGGCAGGACCAGATCGCGCGCGTGGCGGCGCTGACCCAGCGTGAACTTGCCACCAACAGCATCGGCATAGACCTGGATCGCGGCGATGTGCATCTGGGCGGTGTCATCAGCCTGCCGACCTACAATCGCGGTATCGCCGATCATCAATATCTGTTCGTCAACGGCCGTCCGGTCAAGGATCGCCTGCTCGTCGGCGCGCTGCGCGGCGCCTATGCCGATCTGCTGGCGCGCGATCGTCACCCGGTCGTCGCGCTGTTCCTCGACGTGCCGACCAGCGAGGTCGATGTGAACGTCCATCCGGCCAAGACCGAGGTGCGCTTTCGCGATCCGCAATTGATCCGCGGGATGATTGTCGGCGGTCTCCGCCGCGCGCTCGACGAACATGGCTTCCGCAGCGTCCAGCGCCCCGCCGAAGCCGCGCTCGCCGCGTGGCAGCAGGAACCCGTCGCCCCCCCGGAACCGGCGACCGGCTTTCTCTTCGCCCAGCGCGCCGAACCCGCCGCGCATCCCTTTGGCGCCACCGCGCTACCCGCCGGGGAAGGCGTCGCGCGCGTTTATGACAGCGTCATTCCCTTTGCATCTGTCGCCCCGATCGCCGGCCGCGCCGCCGTTGCCGACGCCGCGCCGCCACAGGCCGACGATCATCCGCTCGGCATCGCGCGCGGTCAGATCGCCAATACCTATATCGTGGCGGAGGCGGCGGATGGCCTCGTCATCGTCGATCAACATGCCGCGCACGAACGCCTGGTGCTCGAACAGCTTCGCCATGGCATGGCGGGCAGGGCGGTCGCGTCCCAGGGCCTGCTGCTCCCCGAAGTGGTCGAGCTTGACGAACCCGCGTGCGACCGCCTTGAATCTGCGGCGCATCAACTCGCGGCGCTTGGCGTCGAACTCGAACGCTTTGGCCCCGCCGCCGTCATGGTCCGCGCGACCCCCGCAATGCTCGGCCCGATCGACTGCCGAAAACTCGTGACCGACATCGCCGACGATCTCGCGGGCTATGACGCGGCGCTCGGTCTCAACGAAAAACTCGAACTCGTCGCCGCAACCATGGCATGCCACGGCTCCGTCCGCGCGGGCCGAACGCTCAGCGTGCCCGAAATGAACGCACTCCTCCGCACGATGGAGGTCACGCCGCACTCCGGCCAATGCAACCATGGACGCCCGACATGGGTGAAATTGCAGATGGCCGACGTCGAGCGACTTTTTGGCCGAAAATGACTGGGTTAACGCGCTGATATTTTGGTCGGTTGCCGTCTATGGCCCGGACGGCGATGGTCGATGACGGCAATGCGACCCATCTTCTCCCCTCCCGCAGGCGGGAGGGGCCATAAATCCTCCCTGTGGCGCAGCCATGGGGAGGTGGCATCGCGAAGCGATGACGGAGGGGCCATTGGCGCAAGGCCGCAGCTCCTCCACCACGCCCTTCGGCCGCGGTCCCCCTCCCCATCGCTACGCGACAGGGAGGATCGGCAGGACAGCCTCGCCTTTCCATATCCGTTCGCATCGAGCGAAGTCGAGATGCCCCTCAGGCCAGGCACTGCGTCGACGAGTGCCTCGACTTCACTCGACACAAACGGAAAAGCGACGGTCGGCAGCCTAGAGAAATTTCGCGCAGAGGCGCGGAGATCGCAGAGAGGATTGCGCCCATTTCTCCGCGCTCTCTGCGCCTCTGCGCGAAATATTTGGGAGGCCAGCTTGCGACTAATCTCAGCCCTCAAAGTGCGAAGGTCGCAACCTCGATAGCGGCCCTTCATCTGGGAAGCAGACTCAGATACTCTACCAGAATGGATCACGAAACCGCGATAGCGTCGTTCCCGTTCGATAGCCCCGACGAACCTGTGTCGCTCTATGCTTACGCACCCGTTCTACGAGTGCGGGACCGAAAGGGAGATTGGGTTCTCAAACAAACAGGGTTAGTCCACTCGACCGGTACGGCAATCGGCGAATGGCTGACGGCGTTACAGCGACTTGGTGTCGATGTTGTTGCTCCGGCGGGTCACTTTGCGCCCAATCCGCGGCGCCTAGAAGACGGCAAAGAATGGGTCGTCTATCCCTTCATCGCGGGT
Organism: Sphingopyxis sp.; assembly: GCA_030145715.1. Classification (GTDB taxonomy): domain Bacteria; phylum Pseudomonadota; class Alphaproteobacteria; order Sphingomonadales; family Sphingomonadaceae; genus Sphingopyxis. Next base: position 62,100 of record JAIXHQ010000006.1, read on the forward strand.
ACTGATTATCGCGCTACCGACATCGAGATCGCCAGTGCTGGTCATTTGCTCGGCAAGATGCACGCGGCCGATCCCCTGGAGGCCCACCTCCTCGTTACGCATGAGAAGCCCGTGGTCCGCACGGCTGAGTGGGTCGAACAGCATCTGATCCCGGCAACTGCCGCAATGCGGGACCACGGCATTGACACATCCGGCCTGGAAGCGTGTACAGCGGCAAGAATGGCCCACGCTGCACCAGTGGATGGCTTGCCGCTTGCGGGATGCTCCTTCGACTTCAAGGCGTCCAACCTAGTTTTCGGACCTAAACCGACGCTCGTCGATCCCGATCATGCAGCACGAATGCCGCGCCTTTACGATCTCGCGGTGGCACTACTCCTATTCCATTGCGACCTGCCCTCCGCACCGGGACAGGTCTGGACGGATAGACAGTGGCGTATCTTCGTTGATGCATATCAGGAACAAGTGACGATCACCTCGGCCGAGATCGAGCATTGGGGTTCAGTACTGACCCTCGCTTGGCTCGACCAAGCCGTCTGGCTCTTGGGCAACTGGCCGGAAGGCTGGGTTGTGGACAAGGACCGACAGTATCTCGCCGATCTCGCGAATCTAGATTTGGGTCGCTTTTTGCTTTTGGCCGTCCCTTAGTTGAACGGCCGCTCCCCACCCCAAAACGGACCTTCCTGCTATCATCTGCGGCTATTTTCCGCGGCGCTTTCTGGGAGCGCAAGTACAGGCTGAAAGGCGTCTATTCCCATCCACGCTTGCCGATCGGCCGCATGTTTTTCGTCGCGCCAAAATGGTCAGCTTGGCGCCACCTCCCATAAGATCAGCTTTGTCGCATGGACATTTTCGCGCGCCTTTGCGGCGTCCAGCCGCGTCAACTTTGCCTGACCCTTGAGTGCTCCCATTTCGAACATCGCGTCGATCACGACGACATCGCCGGCGCCCACCTCGATTTCCATCGTGGCGGAATTGGCCATGATGCCCTTGGCCATCGCGGCGCCAAGCGTATGAATGCCGGGATCGACGTCGGCCATCAGCATCTGCCCCGACTTGATCTGCCCCTTTGCCGCATCGTCCAACGTGACGTTCATTCCCTGCAATGCGGCGACAAAGCCGCGGCGGGTCACATAGATGCGTCCCTTGCCGTCGGGGGCGCGCATCGTCCGGGCGTCGGCAAGCGCGGCGGTATCGGCCTTCTTTCCGGACTTGTTGCTCGACAGTGACCAGGTGATCAGCCCGACGATCGCGACGAATGTGCCGATCGAAAAGGTCAGCATGGCGCTGGACGAAAGCGATTGGGCCAGCACGGGCCCCATGAACGCGCCGATGATTGCCCCGACAAAGATCATCGTTACCCAGAACGCGTTTTTGCTCATATTGCCCTCTTGTTCAGGCGGGAGAAAATTCTCCCGTCGTTTCGTCCATCACATGCAGCACGCCGTCGCCGATCGTGAAAAAGGCACCGCGGAGTTTCAGCGTCCCGCGACGCACCTTTTCCTGTATGCAGGGAAAAGTGCCCAGATTGTCAAGGCTTACCCGAACAGCGGCGAGTTCCATGGCATGGGCGGCTTCGCGGGTTTCGATGTCGGCATAGGTGCTGCGGACCTTGTCGCTCGCCTCGTCCAGCATCGCGATCCAGTCTGCGACAAAACCGCCGCGCCCCGGCTCCGCGCCCGCCATCGACCGGTGCAACGCCGCGTGACAGCCACCGCATAAGCCATGGCCCATAACAACAATCTCCCCCACCCCCAAAAACTGCACCGCAAATTCCAGCGCAGCCGACACGCCGTGACGTCCGGGCGTCGTTTCGAAAGGCGGCACCAATGCAGCGACGTTACGAACGACAAATATCTCGCCCGGATTGGTGTCGAAAATCTGCGACGGTTCAGATCGGCTGTCCGAACAGGCGATCACCATCACGCGGGGGGATTGCCCCTCCGCAAGTTGCGCCCAGCGTTCGCGTTGTAGTGCCCAACCGCCGTTACGGAAACGCCGGTATCCCTCGATCATATCTGCAAAGTGAGTCATAGAGGCGCCATAGCATAGGTAGAGAGGTTGAGAAGAGTCGCATGCACGACTATGTGGACCGCATGAACGCTCCAGCATCTCCTGCTTCGACTCCCGGCCAGCGCGCGCGCAAGCCCGACTGGATCCGCGTCAAGGCCCCGACCAGTCCAGGCTACGCCGAAACGCGCAAGCTCATGCGCGAGCTTAACCTGCATACGGTTTGCGAGGAAGCAGCGTGTCCGAACATCGGCGAATGCTGGACCAAGAAACATGCGACGGTCATGATCCTTGGCGATACTTGCACACGGGCCTGTGCCTTTTGCAACGTCAAGACCGGGATGCCGCGGCCTGTCGATCTGCTTGAGCCGGAGCATACCGCGATCGCGGCGGCCAAGATGGGCCTGACGCATATCGTCATCACGTCGGTCGACCGCGATGATCTACCCGACGGCGGCGCTGGCCAGTTCGTGAAGGTCATCAATGCCCTGCGCCGCGAAACGCCGCAGACAACGATTGAAATCCTGACGCCCGATTTTCGCAACAAGCCCGAAAGCGCCGTGGCCGCGATCGTCGATGCGCGGCCCGACGTCTATAATCACAATCTGGAAACCGTGCCTCGGCTCTATCCGACGATCCGCCCCGGCGCGCGCTATTATGCGTCGCTGCGCCTGCTCGAAAGCGTCAAGCGCCGCGATCCTTCGATTTTTACCAAATCGGGTATCATGCTCGGTCTCGGCGAAGAACGGATGGAAGTGCATCAGGTAATGGACGACATGCGGAGCGCCGACATCGACTTCATGACGATGGGGCAGTATCTGCAGCCGACGCCTAAACATGCGAAAGTCGCCGAGTTCGTGACGCCGAAGGCGTTTGACGCCTATGCCCAGATTGCCCGGGCCAAGGGCTTTCTGCAGGTCGCGGCATCGCCGCTGACGCGATCGAGCTATCACGCAGGTGACGATTTCGAACGGATGCGCGCAGCGCGTGAGGCGCAACTAGCGCGCGTCAAGGCGGACTGACCGGCCTTTGCCGCGGCATCACGAAACGCGCATCCTGCCCTATAGCGACGAACAGATGTTTGCGCTCGTAACGGCTATCGAACGCTATCCCGAATTCCTGCCATGGGTTGTTGCGCTGCGCGTCCGCAGCAACAGCGAGCATGAAGCGGTCGCCGATATGATCGTCGGCTTCAAAGGGCTGCGCGAGAGTTTTTCGTGCCGCGTCCACAAGCAGCGGCCTTCATCGGTAACCGTCGCGTATATCGACGGGCCGATGAAGCATCTGGCCAATGAATGGCAGTTCCAGCCAACGGGCGATGGGGGATGCCGCGTAGATTTTCTCGTCGACTTCTCGTTCCGCAGCCGCGTCTTCGAGGCGTTGGCCGGGCAGATGTTCGACAAGGCGCTTCGCAAGATGATCGCGGCGTTTGAGGTACGAGCAGGCGAACTCTATGGAGCAAGAAGAGTGATGTCTTCCGACGGTCGCAATGCGTCCCCATCGGGCTGAAGCAGGTCAAGGGCGAACAGCGTCGCATGGTGCCGGATCGCGGCGCGATCCGCAGATTCGAACTGCACCCGTTGAGTAAAATAATCGTCCGGATCCTGCCCTCGCAGCGCGCGCGCAAAGACGACCTGGCCCACCGGCTTTTTCTCCGACCCGCCTCCCGGCCCCGCAATGCCGGTGATCGCGACTGCCACATCGGCGTCGCTGTTGGTTAGGGCGCCGGCGGCCATGGCCCATGCTGTGGCCAAAGAGACTTCGCCGAAGGTTTCGAGAATCTCGCTGCTGACGTCGAGCTGGGCCTTTTTGGCGTGGGCGGAGTAGGTGACGAAGCCGGCGCTGAACACGTCGGAGCTGCCCGCGATGTCGGTCAGGGCGACCGCGACCATCCCGCCGGTGCAGCTTTCCGCGACGGCAAGTTTGCGGCCCGCGCTGCGGTTGTTGGCGAGAACGCTGGTGGCGCGTTCGTGGCGCACGGCGAGGCGCGCTTGTTCGACAGACTGCAAGGTTCAATTCTCCGGAAGTTGGACGGTCGCGGCGGCCTGGGCCGCTATCCCCTCACGGCGGCCGGTAAAGCCCAGCCGCTCTGTCGTTGTCGCCTTCACACTAACCCGTTCGAGCGGAATCGCAAGGATTTCAGAAATTCGCGCGCGGATCGCGCCGCGATGCGGCCCGATTTTCGGCGCCTCGGCAATGATCGTCAGGTCGACATGATCGATCCGCCCCCCGCGCTCCGCTACCCGATCGGCCGCGAAGCGGAGGAATTGATGCGACGCCGCGCCGCGCCACCGGGCGTCGGTGGGCGGAAAATGATCGCCAATATCCCCGTCAGCGAGCGCGCCAAGGATCGCATCGGTCAACGCATGAAGCGCGACATCGGCATCGCTATGCCCTTCAAGCCCATGACTATGCGCAATTTCTATCCCGCCAATCCACAACGGCTTGCCAGCGACGAGCCGGTGAACATCATATCCAAGACCCACCGCGGTCCGCGTCATCATGCCCACTCCCAAAAGGCCGGAAAGGATCGCCATGTCGGCGGCATAGGTCAGTTTGTGAAGCCGCGGGTCGCCGGGAACCGTTGCCACCGTAGCACCAAGCCGCCGGACGAGCTGCGCATCGTCGGTAGCTGCCCCGCCCGCCGCATCGGCATGGGCGCGACGCAGCAGGCCAAGGCGAAAGGCCTGCGGCGTCTGAACGCGCGCGAGAAGGCTGCGGTCGACGACATCGCCCGCTTCGCCGCCGTTCGCTTTGACCAATGTGTCGGGCACGGGAAGGACCGGGATTGCCGCGTCGGCTGTCCGCAGCGCGGCGAGAAGGCGATCGACAACGTCGATCCCGACCCCCGGCCGTGCGGAATCATGCACCAGCACCAGCGCATCGTCCGCCCACCCGGCAAGCGCAGCAAGGGCGCTGCGCACCGATTGCTGGCGTTCGGCGCCGGGATCGGCCGAAATCCAGCCGACGGGAAGCGGACCCACCGCCGTCATGACGTCATCATTCGCCACCAGCACGCCGCCCGATACGGCGGGATGCGCCGCAAGGCTGTCGAGGCTCCAGCGCAGCACCGCCTTGCCGCCCAGCCGCTCCATCTGTTTCGGTTGTTCGAACCCCGCACGCGCGCCCCGGCCGCCGGCGAGCAGCACGACCGCGACAGGCGGCGGGAGGGAAGGGGTGGAGTCGGTCATCAGCCGGGCCGGTAGCGCAGCCGCGCCTTGCGGGAAAGCGGCTTAACGTGTAGGGGGCTGCTCAAAATTTAGGCAGCTCAGACGAAAGTTCTCGCCATGGCGCCGCTGCGGCCCATTCAGATCGGTCCCATCACCATCGCGGATCCCGTGATCCTCGCGCCGATGACGGGCGTCACCGATCTGCCGTTCCGCAAACTGGTCCGCTATTATGGATCGGGGCTGAATGTCACGGAAATGATCGCGAGCCAGGCCGCGATCCGCGAAACGCGCCAGTCGATACAGAAGGCCGCATGGGACCCGGTCGAAGAACCGGTTTCGATGCAATTGGTCGGATGTACCCCTTATGAAATGGGCGAGGCCGCGAAGCTCAACGAGGATCGCGGCGCGTCGATCATCGACATCAACATGGGCTGTCCGGTCCGCAAGGTTACCAATGGCGATGCGGGATCGGCGCTGATGCGCGACCTGAAGCTGGCGGCGGCGTTGATTGAATCCTGCGTCAAGGCGGTCAGCGTACCGGTGACGGTCAAAATGCGGATGGGTTGGTGCCACGACAGCCTGAACGCCCCGGAACTGGCGCATATCGCCGAGGATCTGGGCGCCAAACTGGTCACCGTCCATGGCCGTACGCGCAACCAGATGTATCGCGGCGAAGCCGACTGGGCCTTTGTCCGTTCGGTCAAGGATGCCGTTTCGATCCCCGTCATCGTCAACGGCGATATTTGTTCCGCCGCCGATGCCCGCACCGCGCTGGACCAGAGCGGTGCCGATGGCGTGATGATCGGGCGCGGCGCCTATGGCCGACCCTGGCTATTGGGCCAGGTCATGGCGGCGCTGCGCGGCGAGGCGGATCGCCCCGACCCCGGCATCGACGAACAATATGACGTCATTACATCCCATTACCGTGCGATGATCGACCATTATGGCGAAGTGACCGGAGTCAATATGGCGCGCAAGCATCTGGGCTGGTACGTCAAGAGCCTGCATGGATCGGCCGAGTTCCGTAACAGGGTCAATCAGATTCCCAGCAGCCGCGACGTGCTTGACGCGCTGGAGCAATTTTACGCGCCATTCCTGAGCAAGGCCGCTGCGTGACCACGCTCACGTCGACGATTCCGCGTTTTGAAAACGACGATCTGATCCAGTCGCATCCCGTCCCCACGCTATTGATCGACGGGGGCGGCGTCGTTTTGTTCGTGAACGCCGCGGCCGAACAGCTTTGCAACGTCAGCCGTTCGGCAATGGTCGGGCGCGTGATTTTCGACGTCATCGAGATGGACCGCAGTTATCGCCAGCGGATGAGCGATGCCGCGACATCGGCCCTTTTCGCGCATCGCGCCGAAATCTCGCTTGGCGGTCGCAAATCGATTTTCGTCGATATGCAGATGGTGCCTTATGGCCATTGCGGCCACCGCATCCTCGCGCTCGTCCCGGCGCAGAATGATGCCGAACTGCTGGGCGGCGCGATCGGACGTTCGGGCCGCGCGGCGGGCGCCGCCGCATCGATGCTGGCGCATGAAATCAAGAATCCGCTGGCGGGGATCAAGGGCGCCGCGCAGCTTTTGGCGCGCAAGACCGACAGCAACGGGGAACGCTTCACCACGCTGATCTGTGCCGAGGTCGACCGTATCGCCACGCTGATCGACCAGATGGAGCATTTTTCGCGCGGGCTGCCGATCACCTGCGGCCCGATCAACCTGTACCAGCCGATCCATCAGGCCATGGAAACGGTGCGGGCACGCCAGTTTCCCGGCGTTCGTTTTGTCGAGGATTTCGACCCGTCCCTTCCGCTCGTCCATGGCAATCATGACGCCATGGTTCAGATATTGCTGAACCTCGTCACCAATGGCTGCGAGGCGCTGGGCGGGCGCGACGATGGCATGGTGCGGCTGACGACGGCCTATCGCCACGGGCTGTCGATCGACAATGGCGACGGGCGCGGACGGGTGGCGTTGCCGATCGAGGTTAGCGTCAGCGACAATGGGCCGGGCGTACCCGCCGATATTCGTGGCGACCTGTTCGATCCGTTCGTCACGACCAAGCGCGAGGGCCGGGGGCTGGGCCTGGCACTGGTTGCAAAGCTGGCGCGCGATATGGGCGGCACGGTCCAGCATATGCGCGACGGCGAATGGACGCGGTTCCGGGTCCACCTGCCCGTCGCGCAAAATGGACGAGACGCATGACCGAGGGAAAGACGATCCTGCTGGTCGAGGATGATCCCGCGATCGCGATGATTATCCGCGAGACGCTGGTCGGCGAATGCGGCCGATTTTCCTCGGTCGCCAGCATCGCCGAACGCAATGCCTGGCTGGCGGACAACCGGCCCGACCTGATCATCACCGACGTCGTGCTGCCCGACGGGGACGGGATCGATTCGCTGGTCCGGGCCGGTATGGACCCCAATATGCCGGTAATCGTCCTGTCGGCGCAGAACACGCTGGACACCGCAGTCCGCGCGACGGGGATTGGCAGTTACGACTATCTGCCCAAGCCCTTTGACCTGGACGAACTGACGGCCAGCGTCCGCGCCGCGCTTCGGCGGCAGCAGGAACCGGCGGCCGCGACGGACCCGGCGCAGGCGGACAGCCATGGCCTGGTCGGTCGCGCGCCCGCGATGCAGGCGGTCTATCGCACCATCGCGCGATTGGCGTCGAACGACCTGGCGGTGCTGATCCTGGGCGAATCGGGGACGGGCAAGGAAGTCGTCGCGCGCGCGATTCACGCCACCGGGCTTCGCCGCACAGGGCCGTTCGTGGCGATCAACATGGCGGCGATTCCCCGCGAGCTGATCGAGGCCGAACTTTTCGGGCATGAAAAAGGCGCCTTTACCGGCGCACACAGCCGCAACGCGGGGCGTTTCGAGCAGGCGGCCGGCGGCACCTTATTCCTCGACGAAATCGGCGACATGCCGCTGGAGGCGCAGACCCGTTTGCTGCGCGTGTTGCAGAGCAATGAATATTCGACCGTCGGCGGCAACCAAGCGTTGCGCGCCGACGTGCGCGTCATCGCCGCGACGCACCGCGACATGCGAACGCTGGTGGCCGAGGGGCGGTTTCGCGAAGATCTGTTCTACCGGCTGAACGTCATCCCGGTGACTTTGCCGCCGCTGCGTGATCGGCGCAGCGACATCGCGGCGCTGGTCCGCCATTTCGTCGAGGCCGGGCGCGGGTCGGGGCTGCCCGACCGCCAGTTCGCGCCCGCGGCGATGCAGTGGCTGGAACGTTATGACTGGCCGGGCAATGTCCGCGAATTGGGCAATGTCGTGCAGCGGCTGGCCGTGCTGTCGCGCGATACCGTCGTCACCGTCCGCGATGTCGAGACCGTGCTGCGTGAAAATGGCGATAGTGGCGGCGCGGCGGCGCCGGCCGACCTGATCGCGCGGGCCGTGGACGATTGGGCGCGCGAACAAATGGCCGATACGGCGTGCGAGGGTGAGATACACAGCCAGTTGGAGGCGATCGTCGAGGCGGCGCTGTTCCGCCGTGTCTTGCGCGATGTTCGCGGAAACCAGTTAGAAGCCGCCCGCCGTCTGGGCATCAATCGCAACACGCTTCGCAAGCGTTTGGGGCAACTCGACATCGATCCGACCCAGCCCTGACGTCTGGCGCAACCGCAAAATCGGTTCGATTGATCGACGTCGACGCAGTTTGTGTGTTTTCTATGCAACAGGATTGTCGTAACGAAGCCACAATGGCGCAATCCGCTCCTCTGGCTTTCGAGGCCGATTCTGTCGATCAGGAAGCGCGTTCGGGCTTCTGGCGGTTCGCGGCGCCGGAATATTATACGCTGGCCGTCATCATCAGCGTCGGGATCGCGACCTATATCTTTGTCACCGGCGATGCGCAGAGTGAGCGACTGCTGACCCCGGCGCTGGTCGCGACGATCATGATCGTCAACCTGATGCCGGCGATGGCGCTGATCGTGCTGATCGGCAGCCGCATCGCGCGCGCGCGCGCGGTCCGCTCTATGGCGGGCGGCAGCGGACGGCTGCACGTCCGGCTGGTGGCACTTTTTTCGCTGATTGCCGCGGCGCCGACCTTGCTGGTCGTGATATTCGCTTCGCTGCTGTTCCAGTTTGGCGTCGATTTCTGGTTTTCGCCCAGTTCGCGCGGCATGTTCGAAAATGCGGCGGGACTTGCCGAGGGCTATTATCAGGAAAATCAACGCGAGGTCGGTGCCAATACGGCGAAAATGGCCGAAGATCTGGGCGATCTGCTGACGCGGATGCGGATCGACGACCCCGACTTCTCCAACTATTATTTTCAGCAGGTTGTCGTTCGAAGTTTGAACGAATCGGCGATCATCGAGATTGGCAAGGATGGTATCGCGCGCACCGCGGCCGCTGTCAGTCCCGACGATCGCGTGGCAGAGACGCGGCTGTCGCCGACGATGGTAAGCCGTCTCGATGCCGGCGAAGAGGTCGTCGTCGTCCGCCAGCCCGGACGGATCGAGGCAGCCACCCGTTTGCCGGGAACACAGCGGGCCTATGTCTATGCTTCCAGGGATTTCAACGTTCAGGGATTTCAGCAGTCGGTTCGCGCCGGGACCGTCCTTGCCGATTATAACGCCCTGTTCGAACGGTCGCAGCAGTTACAGCTCCAGTTCAACGGCGCGCTTTATCTGGGGTCGCTGCTGTTGCTCGCGCTTGCGGTGATCGCCGCGATCCTGGTCGCGGACCGTATCGTCCGGCCGTTGGGAACGCTGATCGGTGCGACGCGGACGGCGGCGGGCGGCGACTTGTCGGTGCGCGTGACGCCGCCGGCGCGCGACGATGAAATATCGGTGCTGACCCGCGCTTTCAACCGCATGACCGAGCAGTTGGAGGGGCAGACCGGCGCGCTGGTCAATGTCAACGAGCAGTTGGAGGCGCGGCGCAGCCTGATCGAAGCGGTGCTGAGCGGCGTGTCGTCGGCGGTCGTGTCGGTCGATGCCGACCGCAATATCCTGCTCGCCAATGCGGCGGCGGAGCGGCTGATGGGGCAATCGGCGGAAAGCCTGACCGGTCGGCCGCTCGCCGACGTTGCGCCCGAACTCGCGCGGCTGCTGGCCGGCGACGAGCGCGAAGCCATCGTCCAACTCGCGCGCCCCGATGCCGAGCCCGCAACCCTTGCAGCCAAGGCGGTGGCGCAAGGCGACGGCTTTGTGCTCAGTTTCGAGGACATCACCCAGCAATTGCTCGACCAGCGGCGCGCCGCCTGGTCCGACGTCGCGCGGCGGATCGCGCATGAGATCAAGAATCCGCTGACCCCGATCCAGCTCGCCGCCGAACGGCTGCAACGGCGATTTGGCGACAAGGTCGAGGGCGATCAGGCGACGTTCCGCAAACTGACCGATACGGTCATCCGCCAGGTCCACGACATGCGCCGCATGGTCGATGAATTTTCCAGCTTTGCGCGGATGCCCAAACCGACGTTCGGGGTCGAGGATGTCCGCGACATCCTGCGTCAGGCGGTGTTCCTGTTTGAAGTCGCCAAACCCGACATCGTCTTTGCCATCGCAACCGCGGACGAGATCGAGCCGCTTGTCTGCGACCGTCGGCTGTTGTCCCAGGCGCTGACGAACATCGTCAAAAATGCCGTCGAAGCGATTGAAGAGAAATATAAAAATGCTCAAGACTTGATAGTCGGCCGGATCGATGCGAGCCTGTCGATCGGGAGTAATGGCGAAATGCTAATCCGCGTCGTCGACGACGGGATCGGGCTTCCCGAAGCGCGCGAGGCGATTGCCGAACCCTATATGACGACGCGACAGGGCGGGACCGGCCTGGGCCTGGCGATCGTCAAGAAGATCGTCGAGCAACATTATGGCGAACTGGAATTTTCCGACAACCCGGCAGGGCAGGGAACGTGCGTCACCCTGACATTATACCCCAACCGTTTGCGACCGCTGGTCGGCAAGGGCGGGGAAGGCGGCACCGGTCATGGCGAAACGGTGCCCGGCCGAGTGCGGAACCGGCAGGATAGAGAAGATTATGGCGCTTGATATTCTGATAGTCGACGACGAGCGCGACATTTGCGATCTCGTCGCGGGCGTGATGGAGGATGAAGGGTATGAGGCGCGCACCGCCTTCGACAGCGACTCCGCGCTGGAAGCCATCCGCCAGCGCCGTCCTTCGCTGGCGCTGATCGACGTCTGGTTGCAGGGATCGCGGCTCGACGGGCTGGGGCTGGTCGAAGCGATCAAGGCGTTCGACCCGACGCTGCCGATCATCGTCATTTCAGGGCACGGCGGGCTCGACACCGCGGTGGCCGCGATTCGCCGCGGGGCGTTCGACTTCATCGAAAAGCCGTTCGAAGCGTCGCGCCTGCTCCATCTGGTCGAACGCGCGACCGAGAATGAGCGGCTGAAATTCGAATATGAGCAATTGCGCGAAAAGGCCGGACCCTCGGATGAACTGACGGGCACCAGCGCGGCGATCAACAATGTCCGGGCGACGCTGAAGCGCGTGGCGGGAACGGGCAGCCGCGTTCTGATTACCGGTGCGCCGGGGGTAGGAAAAGAGGTCGCTGCGCGTGTTCTGCATGGTTGGAGCGGCCGCCAGACCGCACCATTCCGCGTCATTTCATCGGCGCGGATGGACCCTGAAACGGTCGAGACCGAATTATTCGGTTCCGAAGCAGAGGACGGATCGATCCGCGCCGGCCTGCTCGAACAGGCGCATGGCGGCACGCTGTTCCTCGACGAAGTCGCCGACATGCCGCTGACGACGCAGGGCAAGATATTGCGCGTCCTGACCGACCAGAGTTTTACCCGCGTCGGCGGACGGACGATGATCCGCGTCGATGTTCGCATCATATCGGGGTCCGCGCGCGACCTTGTCACCGAGATTGCCGAAAGCAGGTTTCGCGAAGACCTTTATTACCGGCTTAATGTCGTGCCGGTGCATATTCCGCCGCTGCGCGAACGGCGCGACGACATCGCCGGCCTGTGCGACCATTATGTGCGCCGCTACGCCGCCGATCGGCATGTCCCGCCGCCCGAAATCAGTTCGGAGGCGATGGCCGCGTTGCAGGCGCATGAATGGCCGGGCAATGTACGCGAACTGCGCAATGTCATCGAGCGCGTGATGATCCTGGCGCCGAGCGATCGGCTGTCGCGAATCGATGCCGATATGCTGCCCGCCGAACTGGTCCGTGGCGGTGCCGACATCCTGCCCAATTCGGAATCGATCACAGCCATCCCGTTGAAAGAAGCACGCGAAAATTTTGAGCGCGAATATCTGCGCATCCAGATCAACCGCTTTTCGGGCAATATATCGCGCACCGCGACCTTCATCGGGATGGAGCGTTCGGCATTGCACCGCAAACTGAAACTTTTGGGTCTTACGGAGAGTTCGGACGACGAGGGATAGCGGCTTTGCGCTAGACCTGCCGAGGGCTTTGCCGCATAGTGGCAAGGCAAAGAAGCTCAAAGATGCCGGGGCTACCGGTTATCGAAACGCGGCTATGCCGCCAAGAACAGGAGGCCAATGTGTCCGATAAGAATCAGAATCTCCAAGATATTTTCCTCAACGCACTCCGCCGCAGCAAAACCCCGGTGACCATGTTCCTGGTCAAGGGGGTCAAGTTGCAGGGCATCATCACCTGGTTCGACAATTTCTCGTTGCTGCTGCGCCGCGACGGGCAGTCGCAGCTTGTCTATAAGCATGCGATTTCGACCGTCATGCCCTCGCACGACTTTGATCTGTCGCTGCTGGGCGACAATCTGCGCGATGCGCCCGCCGGCAAGGGCAAGGCGTTGCAGGACGTGTTCCTGAACGCGGTTCGCCGGTCGGACGAATCGGTGACGATGTTCCTCGTCAACGGCGTGATGCTGCAGGGCGACATCGTCGCATTCGACCTGTTCTGTATGTTGCTTGAGCGCGAACGGCAGGTGCAACTGGTCTATAAGCACGCGATTTCAACGGTTCAGCCGAACGGGCCGATCAACCTGACCGACAGCGAGCCGGACAGCGAAGCGGACAACGCCTGATCGACCCGATTATCGACAGTCAGGACGAGGTAAGCCGCGGCGCCGCCGCGTTGATCGTCGTGCCCGAATGGCACAGCCAGCGGCTGGCGCGCGATATGGACGCGCGCGCCGAGGAAGCGAAAGGCCTTGCCCTGGCGATCGGGCTGGAGGTGGTGGCGGTTCACACGCTGCGACTGCGTCAGACGCGCGCCGCGACGCTGATCGGGGTTGGGCAGATTGAGGCCATCACGCCCGACATTGCGGCGCATGGCGTTCAACTGGTGGTCGTCGACGCGGCGCTCAGCGCGATTCAGCAGCGCAATCTGGAAACCGCTTTCGGTACGAAGGTGATCGACCGGACCGGCCTGATCCTCGAAATCTTTGGCGAACGCGCGGCGACGGCGGAGGGGCGCCTTCAGGTCGAGCTGGCGCATCTGGATTATCAGGCGGGACGGCTGGTTCGCAGTTGGACCCACCTTGAACGCCAGCGGGGTGGTTTCGGGTTTCTCGGCGGGCCGGGCGAAACGCAGATCGAGGCCGACCGGCGGATGATCCGCAACCGCATGGCGCGCATCCGGCGCCAGTTGGAGGATGCCAGGCGAACCCGCCAGCTCCAGCGGGCCAAGCGTCAGCGCGCGCCATGGCCAGTCGTCGCGCTGGTCGGCTATACCAACGCCGGAAAGTCAACTTTCTTCAACAGGTTGACGGGAAGTGACGTCATGGCGGAAGATATGCTTTTCGCCACGCTCGATCCCACGATGCGCGAAATCCGCCTACCCGGCATCGACAAGGCCATTTTGTCGGACACGGTGGGATTTGTATCGGACCTGCCGACGGAACTGGTCGCGGCCTTTCGCGCGACGCTCGAAGAAGTCACCACTGCGGACCTGATCGTTCACGTCCGTGACATCGCCCATAGCGACAGCGAGGCGCAATATGACGATGTGCGCGCGATCCTCGATTCATTGGGGATCGGCACCGTGCAGGACAGAGGGGAGGGCGATGACGCCATGGTCATCCCGCAGATCGAGATATGGAACAAGATCGACACCGCCGACGCGGAGACGCGCAGCGCGATCGAGGATATGGCGATGCGGCGTCCGGACGTCGCCGTCATATCGGCGGTCACGGGTGAAGGTGTCGAAGCGGCGCGGCTTCTTATGGCGTCGCAGCTTACGGCGCTGCACAAGGTGCGCCGGATATATCTGACTTATGCCCAGGGCGAAGCGGCGGCGTGGCTCCATGCGCGGGGTGAAGTGATGGCGGACGAACCGAAGGGCGAGGGGCATATCTTGACCGTCCGGCTCGATCCCGCGGATAGCGCACGGTTCGATCGCCTGTGGCCCGCTACCGACGTTCCGACGCTTTGACCGCCAGCCAATACGCTTCCTGCGCATCGAGTGACAGGCCCGAAAGACTTCCTCCGGCCCGATCTTCCATCGCGGCGAAGCGGCGGGCGAACTTGCCGTTTGCATCACGAAGCGCAACTTCGGCGTCCACGCCGAGATGGCGGGCATAGTTCACGACGGCAAAGAGCAGGTCGCCGATTTCCTCATGGCGTTCGGCATCGCTGGACGCTTCCGCCACTTCGACAAGTTCTTCGTCGACCTTATCGCGCGACCCATCGATGTTAGGCCAGTCGAAACCGACGCGCGCGGCACGGCCTTGCAGCTTTTGCGCGCGCAGAAGCGCCGGCAGCGACAATGCGACGCCGGCCAACGCGCCCATCGGCCCATCGGCGGCATCGTTACGCTCGGCTTCCTTGATCGCTTCCCACTGTCGGACGACATCGCGGGCGGCATTTCCGTCGCCAAAGATATGCGGATGGCGGCGCTCCATCTTGTCGCTGACGGCATTGGCAACGTCGTCGAACCCGAACAGGCCTTGGTCGGTCGCGATCTGGCTGTGAAAGACGATCTGGAGCAGCAGATCGCCGAGTTCGTCACAAATGGCGGACGCGTCACCGCCGTCGATCGCGTCGGACACCTCATAGGCTTCCTCGATCGTATAGGGCGCGATCGTCGAGAAATCCTGCGCCAGATCCCATTCGCAGCCGCCATCGGGGTCACGCAATCGCGCCATGATGGCGAGCAGGCGATCGATAGGGGCCAGTGGTGCGCCAGACGACATATACTTATCCGATAATATATATTATGTTAAATGAAGCCACTGGGTAGGCAGGTCATGTGACGATTTGCCAGGCGCGAATGATGATGAACATCAATCCGAATATGGCGATCCAGGCCAATGCCATCTTGGCCCAGTCCATCATCGGCCGTCGCCGCACGACGAGCGAACTGATCACCAGCGCAAAGGCACCCGCAAACCATAACAGCTGCGCCCCGGTTTCTGCATTCATAGCTGCACCTCCAACCCGTCATAACCCGGTTCGACACCGGTCGGCAGTTCAGCCGCCAGGTCTTCATAGTCCATCGTATTGTCCATATGGGTGATGATCGCGCGCGGATTGCCGCACTTTGCCAATGCTTCGAGCGTCATCTGAAGATGCGGATGCGTTGGATGAGGATAGCGGCGCAGCGCGTCGATGACGAAAAGGTCGACGCCCTGGAAAAAATCGACCATCTCATCAGTAAATTTAGAGAAATCAGTTGCATAGGCGACTTTATGCGCACCGTCGCTAAAGATCAGGCCGCTGGCCTTGATCGGTCCGTGCGGCATTTCAATCGCGGACACTTCGAGCGGCCCGATCGATTGATGGTCCGCGAGATCGATCGGATCGACCGAGGCCGGATAGCCTGCGTTGCCCGCGAAAGCGTAAGTGAAACGCCATTTCAATATGTCCAGCACATGGTCGCGGGCATAGGCGGGAACGGCCGACCCCCGCGAATGCATGATCTGGCGCAGGTCGTCGAGGCCATGGCAATGATCGGCATGTTCATGGGTCCAGATGACCGCGTCAACCTCACCAACCTCGGCATCGAGCAATTGCAGCCGCATATCGGGACTGGTGTCGACCAATATCCGAAAACCGCCGAGCGAGATCAGGATTGATGCCCGGCTTCGCAGGTTGCGTGGGTTGTCCGGGTCGCACTGACCCCAGTCATTTCCGATCCGCGGCACGCCCGACGACGTGCCACAACCGAGGATGCGGACCTTCATGCCCGATGTGACGTCATGGCGCCGCCTTGCTGAAAAGCGAATAGAAATTGGCCGACGTCGCGGCCCTGAGTTCATCCTGATCTTCGTCACGCAATGCAGCGAGGAATGCGAGCGTGTCCGCGACGAAGGCAGGCTCCCCGGTTTTGCCCCGATGCGGCACTGGAGCAAGGAAGGGGGAATCGGTTTCGATCAGCAGCCGCTCTTGCGGCAGCCATTTGGCCGTGGCTTGCAGGTCGGCGGCGTTCTTGAACGTGACGATGCCGGAGATCGAGATGAAAAGCCCAAGGTCCAGCGCCTTGCGAGCGAAATCGTCGCTGGCGGTGAAGCAATGGATGACACCGGGAAATTCCGTCTTTGCCATTTCTTCGGCCAGCAACGCCAGCGTGTCATCCTCGGCATCGCGCGTATGGACGATGATCGGCAGGCCGGTCTGTTGCGATGCATGAATATGGCCGCGAAAGCTTTCCTGCTGCCGTTTCCGGTCGCTTTTGTCGTAATAATAGTCGAGGCCAGTCTCTCCGATGCCTACGACGCGCGGATGCGCGGCGCGTTCGACGAGCTTGGCCGTGTCGACATCCGGATGACTGTCGGCATCGTGCGGATGAATGCCGACGCTGGCCCACACGTCCTTGTGCGCTTCGGCTGCCGCCAGCACGTCATCCCACTCGCTTTCACGCGTCGCGATGTTGAGCATGGCGGTCACGCCCGTCGCCCGCGCCCGCGCCAGCACCTCGTCCTGCTGCTCGGCGAGGCCCTTGTAATTGAGATGGCAATGCGAATCGACGAGCATCAAGTCTCCCCTTCCCCTTCTGGCACGTCGAGCCGCGGAAAGATCGGGATCGGCTGGCCGATGGTGAAGCCGCTGGCGGTCAGTTTCGCGAGCCATTCGCCGTCCGCCAGCGCGCTGAAGTCGCGATCGTCGGGTGCGATGCCCATCTGGTCCAGCAGCATGTCGGCCGCCGCCGGTACGACGGGCCTGATCGCGATCGCGAGTGTCCGTACCGCCTGAAAGAGGGTCATCAGCACCGCGCGCATCCGTTCGGGATCGGTCTTGCGCAGCGCCCAAGGTGCCTGTGTGTCGACATATTGGTTGCAGGCAAACACCGCGCGGATCCAATCTTCGATGCCGATCGAAAAGGCGAGTTGTTCAAACTCATTCGGCAGGCGGACGGTCGCCATGGCGGTGACGTCCGCCAGCAAATCATCATCGTCCTGCGTGGCCGCATGATCGGCCGAAATCCTGCCGTCCAGATTCTTGAAGATCATCGACAGGCTGCGCTGTGCAAGGTTGCCGAAGCTGTTTGCCAGATCGGCGTTGGCGGTGCGGACGATCGCTTCGGCGGAATAGGTGCCGTCCTGTCCGAAGCTGACTTCGCGTAACAGGTAATAGCGTAGCGCATCGACGCCGAACTGGTCGGCAAGCGCCATCGGATCGACGACATTGCCGAGCGATTTCGACATCTTCTCTCCCCGGTTCAGCAGGAAGCCGTGGCCGAACACCTGTTTCGGCAGGGGCAGGCCTGCACTCATCAGGAAGGCCGGCCAGTAAACCGCATGAAATCGCACAATATCTTTGCCGATCATGTGGATATCCGCGGGCCAGAATTCGCCGAAATCGCTTGCCGGATCGGGATAGCCAAGGCCTGACAAATAGGTGGTGAGGGCGTCGACCCACACATACATGACGTGGCCCGGCGACTCCGGAACGGGCACGCCCCAATCGAAGCTGGTACGCGACACGCTCAGGTCTTTTAGCCCGCCCTCGACGAAGCGCATGACTTCGTTCCGGCGGCTTTCCGGGCGGATGAAATCGGGCTGGTCGCTATAGAGGGCGATCAGTCGATCCTGATATTTCGACAGGCGAAAGAACCAGCTTTCCTCGACCGTCCATTCGACGGGCGTGCCCTGGGGCGAGAGGCGGACGTCCCCTTCTCCGGCGACGAGTTCGCTTTCGTCGTAAAAGGCTTCGTCGCGGACCGAATACCAGCCTTCGTAACGATCGAGATAGAGGTCGCCATTGGCCTCCATCGCGCGCCACAGAGCCTGAGAGGCGGCATGATGCGCGGCGTCGGACGTGCGCATGAAATTATCATAACTGATATTCAGTCTGGCATACATCTCACGGAAATATCCCGACATTTCGTCGGCCAGATCGATCGTTGCACGCCCCTGATCGCGCGCCGTCTGAAACATTTTCAAGCCATGTTCGTCGGTCCCGGTGACAAGCCGGACTTCGCGCCCGCGCGCCCGCTGAAACCGGGCCATGGTGTCGGTGGCGATTGCTTCATAGGCATGGCCTATGTGGGGGCGCCCATTGGGATAGCTGATCGCGGTGGTGATGTAGAAAGGTTCGCTGTGTTCGGACATGCGCGGGCCTTAGCCGCTGGCGCGCGCGAGGGAAAGCGTCAGCGTGCGCCCTGCCCGTGTCGCGGCGCCAGTTCGGCCAAGCAGTTGCCGATTTCGAAGCCCACCATCGCCCCGTCATAGGAACCGCGCACGGCATCGCGAACGGTTCGCTGAACCCGGTCCCACTGTGCGAGAATCGGCGCGATCTCCTCCACCGGACGTTCGCGCGCGAGACGGGCCAGCAAGCCGGGGACGATATCGATCACCAGTTCGAGCCGCGCCCGATTGCTGGTCCCGCCCACATCGCGGGCCAAGGCCTCGCGCAGCCGGTTTTCGGGGTCTCCCGAATTGGCGATCGCGAGCAGCCTTTTTTCCATCGCCGCCACGTCGCTGTCGATCAGCGCCAGCGCCTTGCCCGGAACCCCGCCCGACGCGGCGACGATCGCGCGTAGTTCCGTCACGTCGATCATCGGCCGCATTTCGTGCAGCCATGCCGTCATGACGTCATTGTCAACCGGTTGAAAACGAAGCGTTCTGCACCGCGACCTGATCGTTGGGAGCAAGCGGCCCGGCGAATGACTGACCAGCAGGAACAGCGTCTTGGCCGGGGGTTCTTCCAACGTCTTGAGCAACGCGTTCGCGCCGTCCGTCTCAAGATCATCGACCGCATCGATGATGATGACGCGCCAGTCGCCGAGCGACAGCGACAGATGCAGTCGGCGGATCATCTGCCGGACCTGTTCGATCGTGATATTGCGCGCGAGTTCCTTTGCCTTGTCCTTTGGCTGGCGCGCCAGGCGAAGGATTTCAGGGTGATTGCCCGCATCGACAAGGCGGCCCGCCGCCCCGTCGCCGGGATCGTCCAGCCCAGCCTGAGGCATGTCGCCGCCGATACCGTGCGTTACCAGAAAGCGGGCGACACGTTCGGCAAAGGCCCCCTTCCCCATCCCCTGCGGTCCGGCGAGCAGCCAGGCGTGATGAAGCCGGCCACCTTGCCATGATTCGAGAAACGCCCGTTCGGCGCCTTCATGGCCGATCATGGCAGCCATTCCTGAAGTTCGGCGAGGATCGCCCGGGTGACATCTTCCGCCGCGGCATCGGCGCTCACGATCCGCCACCGCGACGGTTCGGCCGCCGCGATCTCGACGAAGCGCGCGGCAAGGCGCGCCTGATAGTCCGCCGGCTTGCTGCCCATGCGGTCGCTGCCGCCGCGCTCGGTCAGGCGCCGATCGGCCTCTGCGGCACTGACGGTGAGCAGGAAGGTGCGGTCGGGAAACAACCCGACCGATCCGATGCGATGCAGCGCCAATATGTCGGCATCCGTGATACCGCCGCCGCCGCCCTGATAAGCGCGGCTCGAATCGATGAAACGATCGCACAACACCCATGCGCCGCGTTCCAGCGCCGGACGGATGGTGCGCGCGACATGATCGGCCCGCGCAGCGGCGAACAGCAAGGCCTCGCTTCGCGCATCCCAGCGGTCGTCGCTGCCATGCATCAGCAGGTCCCGGATAGCCTCTGCACCGCTGCTCCCGCCCGGTTCGCGCGTCGGCACGACGTCGATCCCGCGCATTTCCAGGGCGGCGGCAAGGGCGCGGATTTGCGTCGATTTCCCGACGCCTTCGCCGCCCTCCAACGTGATGAAGCGCCCGGTCAACGCGCGGCCAGCCGTTGAGACCCGGCGGCGCGTTCGCGGGCCTTGTCGCCTTGGGGAAACGGGGGGCGGTCGATGCCCACGGCGGAGACGCGCGCCCTGCCCTCTGCTTGTTCGAAACCCCAGGTCATCAGCCGTTCGGCCTCTTCGCGCCGCGCCTTTTCGCTGCTCATCCCCGCTATGACCATGATGAGACGCCGGCCATGGCGTTTGGCGGACCCCAGAAAACAATAGCCCGCTTCAGCGGTATGGCCGGTCTTCAGGCCGTCGGCGCCCTCGAAACGCCCCAGGATCGGATTGCGATTGGATTGAACAATCGGCTCGCCCTCGGGCGATTTGCCATGCTGAAGCCTTGGCACAGAAAAATAGCGTGCATAGCCGTCGGGATGGTCGCGGATCAGGCGGTCGGCGAGCGTAATGAGGTCGGCGGCGCTGACCCGGGTAACCCCGCCGTCCGGCCAGCCGCTGGCGGTGCCGAATCGGCTCGATCCCATGCCTATGACTGCCGCTAAGGCATTCATCCGTTTGACAAATGCCTCCTCGCTGCCGTCGACGCCGATCGCGAGAACTTCGGCGGCGTCATTGCCCGAAACGGTAATCAGCCCCTTCAGCAATTCGTCGACCGTGAGTTTTTCGTCCGGCAGCAGGAACATGGTCGAACTGCCGCGGCGGCCTCCCCACCTCCTCCACGTCGCCTCGCTGACGGTGAATTGATCGTTGCGGGAGAGTTTGCCCTTTTTGATCAGGTCGAGGATGGCATAGGCCGTCATCACCTTTGCCATCGATGCCGGGGCAAAGCGTTTGTCAGCACCGCGCGAGAAAAGAATCTCGCCCGATTCGAGGTCCTTGAGCATTACGATCGGCGCCTGAGTGACATAGGGTGCGCGGCTGATCGGCGCATTTTTCGGTCGTGCATCGCCGACCGTCGCAGCCGCCGGAAAGGCAAACGGCAGGGCCAAGAGCGCGAGCGCCGCGATGCTGAACTTTGCAGAGATGCCCAATTTTGCCACGCGATCGACCGTCAGCGGTCGCGCTGAACGACCGCGTCGCCGAAACCCTTGGCCTTCACCTTGCCGAGAGCGCTGCGCGTCTCGCCATCGCTGGCGAAGGGGCCAACGCGGACACGCCATAGATTGCCCACCTTCGTCACATGACCGCCCACCGATTTCGCGGCGGCATTGGCACGGGTTTCAGTGC
The DNA here is from genome assembly GCA_030145715.1 of Sphingopyxis sp. Taxonomy (GTDB): domain Bacteria; phylum Pseudomonadota; class Alphaproteobacteria; order Sphingomonadales; family Sphingomonadaceae; genus Sphingopyxis. Next base: position 83,565 of record JAIXHQ010000006.1, read on the forward strand.
TGAACGCGCCGACCTGCACGATATATTTTCCAGCAACAGCCGGGGCCGGTTTGGTCGCCGTCGGCTTTGCCCCGGCTTTAGGCACGGGCGCCTTCGTCGTTCCGGGCGCCTCGACGGCCAGACGGTCATCACCGGGTTTGGCGGTGCCCGACGCAACCGGCGCGGCGGGCTGCGCTGTAACCGGTGCAATCGCGGCCTTTGGGACGGGCAAAGCCTTTGCCTTGTTGCGAAGGATCGCGAGCAGCGATTCGGGCGTCGCGATCCGTTCTGGCACCGGCTTGCCCAGGCGAAGCTGTGCTCGTTCGGCGGCGGGCGGGTTCGTGCGGCGTACGCGCACGGCGGTCACGCCGTCCGCGAGGCCAAGCTGCTGAGCCGCGGCGCGCGAAAGATCGATCAGTCGGTCGCCGACCATCGGGCCGCGATCATTGACGCGCACGAGGATCGTCCGACCGGTATCGAGCGCCGTCACCTCGACATAGCTGGGCAACGGCAGCGTCTTGTGCGCGGCGCTGATCGCACCGGGATCGAATGTTTCACCATTGGCGGTCGGTCGCCCGGCGAGTTCGTCACCATACCAGCTTGCATAGCCGACATCGTCATAATCGGGAACATCGGCGGGTGAATAGGTTACCCCGCCGATCGTGTAGGGATCGCCAAGCTTGACCGGCACGTCGGCGACCCCGGCGGCGCCGGTCGCGGGCGTCGGACCGGCATTTGGCCGTCCTTCGCGCTTGCCATCGAAACTTCCGCAGCCGGTGAGCATCAACATGGCCCCGGCCCACAGAACCCCGCCCTTAACGATCGATTTCATCCGCCAGCAACCCCACAGACAGTGCATAAAAGTTGGAACAATTATAATCCAATATCGCACGATAGTTACCGGTCAACAAATAGGCCGTTCGCCCCGGCCCATCGGGTTCCAGCAGCGTCGCCTGAACATTGCCGTCGGGCCAGCGGCCGTCGACAGGCTGAATCCCGTCCGCGCGCCATTCGGCCATCGAACGCCAGCGACTGTGGCGGTCGAAAACCCGCGGGCAGCGTGTCGGCGTCAACCGGTTGGCAACGCGCGCGCGATCGAATCCGGCGGGCACGCTGACCGCCACGCCCCACGGTTGCCCCGCGCGCCAGCCCGCGCGGCGCAGATAGGAGCCGATCGATTCAATCGCATCCGCCTCGCTCGACCATATGCGCGCGACACCGTCGCCATCGCCATCCTCGGCGACCTGCAGATAGACCGACGGCAGAAATTGCGGATAACCAAAGGCGCCCGCCCAGCTTCCTTTCAGCGCGCTGCGCGGAACGCCGCGCTCGACCATCACCATCGTCGCGATAAATTCAGGTTCGAACAGGCTGCGGCGGCGCCCTTCATAGGCCAGCGTCGCCAGCGCCTGAGGCAGGTCGAAGTTGCCGGTAACCTGCCCATAAGCGGTTTCATGGCCATAGATTGCGATCATGATGCTCGTCGGCACGCCGGTGCGCGCCTCGATCCGCGACAAGAGCGGTAAAAGCCGGTCGTGAACCCGACGCCCGCCGCCAATTCGCGCCGCATCGACATGCTTGATGCGATAAGGCGCAAAGGCCGGGATAGGCGTATTGGGGTTCGGCGGGCTGCCAAGATTATCCCGGTCGAGCGCGACGACGCGCGCATTATAGGTTAGCCCGATGGCCACACGGTCAAAGGTCGCGCGCGATACGCCTTGCGCCTGTGCCTTGGGCCAGAGCGACTGAACATAGGCATCGAAGCCGCCCTCACCCCCCTGGGCATAGAGCGGCGCGGAGGCCGTGAGCATCCACGCCGACAGAAAAGTCGCGGCAAGTGCGAAAAAGCGTCGGGTTCCGAAACTGATGATATGCATGATGTCCCCACCCATAGAATGTGTGTCGCACAGATGCGAGCGACTTGACTAGCTGTGGCAGGGACGAAATGATTCATTCATGCGGCGGGCGGAGCGCGGAAGGTTTCGCTTGCCGCAGGACCATCTCGCGCTATGGCGGCCCGCGATGGGCGCGGCGCCCAAAACCAGACGTATATTGGAAATGGGGTCGCAAAGGGTTGGCACGGGGGGCGTTGGGTGGTTATGCACCCTGGAACTGTCCGTGGGCTGTAAGCCCGACACGGTATGGAAGAGTGTCCGAGTGGTTTAAGGAACCGGTCTTGAAAACCGGCGAGCGGGCAACCGTTCCGTGGGTTCGAATCCCACCTCTTCCGCCAATTCGCCAGTCTATCGGGCCAGATGGGGGGGGGTAGCTTATGCCGTTTCAGCCATTTGGCTACAGATTCGACATTAAATCCCCTGTTTCTCGGGATACCCTTAAAGGTAACATCCGCGCTCGGAAAAAAGGTTGGTTCCATCCGAAAACCGGCGCACGCGGATGGATTGTCGGCCCTGTTATCTGCTTATGGTTTAGCGCGTTTGATAGATATGGGCCGATGATAATCGGTGTACTTTCTGACGACGGGCTGGCGTGCCGAATTAAGGGGCGGGCAGGATCGGACCTCAACGGCGTGCTGATGTTCGTCGCATTGATGCCGTTTTTCATCTCGCTGGTTTACATGAGCGCCTCTGACGGAGACCCTGCCGCGGGACAAATTGCGCCCATATTCGGCATTTTCATCCTTCTTAGTCCGCTGGTTCTCTGGTTGGCGCATTCCGATCGCAAGGATGCAGAACCACTTGTTCGTTTCCTGCGAGACGTTGCTGGCGAGCGCGAGGCACCATTACGCGCTCGGCCAACGCAAACGCTGTTACCTGACAATCTCGCCTTGCACGTATCGGGCGATACCGCGCTCCTGCCGTTGACCACGGATACAATCTATAATGCGCTGCTTGAAACCGGCACCGATGAATTCATTGTGCTGGAAAGGTCCGCAGAAAAATACCTCCAGACGGCTTCTCGTGGCGGCAAGTTCACAATCGAGATGAGGGACGGAGACTATCTGAACCACTATCAAGCCCGACGTGTTCGCAGCGCCCAAACAAAGCGGCGCAAGCTGAACTTCGATTTCTCTTTTGACGAGGCGTTAGAGGTAGTGCTTGCCTACGCAACTGGAAATGAAATGCCCAAGTCGGTGGCTTGGGAGAAAATGGACATGCCCGCGCCTACGACTGGCTGAAGGCGCCATATTTTTTCCAAGGCCGAACAGAAGCTGTTCCGTCTTGTGGTCATTCCCGGGAAATGTCCCGGGCCCCGATCACAAGAGGAACCCGATGCGCAACACCTTGCTGGCCTCCACATGCCTCGTCGCCCTTCTTTCGGCGACGGCCCAGGCGCAAACGTCCATCACCACGGCCACCACCGCGCCGGTGCGGACGTCGACGATCAAAGCGGGCGCGCCCGACGACATCAGGATCACATCGACGGGATCGATCAAGCCGACCAGCGGGACCGCCGTCACGATCGACAGCAACAACAAGGTCACGAACGACGGCACGATCGAATTCAGCAATGTCGATGGGGCGCGGGGCATTGTTGCCGATGCCAACACGGTCGGCGGCATTACAAACAGCGCCACGGGCAAGATCATTCTGGGCGAAACCTATGCGCCGACCGACATCGACAAGGATGGCGACATCGACGGCCCCTATGCCGTTGGGACCAATCGCGTCGGCATCGCCACCACGGGTGCCTTTTCGGGCAATATCGTCAACAGCGGCGCGATCACGATTGCCGGGAATGATTCCGCGGGCATCCGCCTGGGCGGCCCGCTGACCGGCAATTTCACCAATGACGGCACCATCAGCGTTGTGGGCGACCGCGCGCTGGGCGTCGGGTTGCAGGACGTGACGGGCAACGTCCGGCTTGCCGGGACGATCGCTGCCACCGGGCAGGATGCGGTCGCGGCCCGCCTGGCGGGGAATATCACCGGCGCGCTGGTCGTTCAGGGCAAGCTGACCGCGACGGGCTATCGCATCACCACCCCGCCCGCCGATCCGTCGAAGCTGGACGCTGACGATCTGTTGATCGGCGGCCCCGCGCTGTCGATCGAAGGCAATGTGACGGGCGGGATCGTTCTCGCCGTTGCTCCCAAGGATACAAAGCCCGATGACAAGGACGAGGACAAGGACGGCATCGACGACGACAAGGAAGGCAGCGCGGCTGTAACCTCGTTCGGATCGGCCGCCGCGATCCGCATCGGTTCGGCAACCAACAGCGTCACGATCGGCCCGGTTGCCGGCACGGGCACGGGCCTGGGCCTCATCATCGACGGCCAAGTCGTCGGAAACGGCCTCTATGCCGGGAAAGATGGCAATGCGATCCAGATCGGCGGCCTTGGCGGCACGGTGAACATCGCCGGCGGTATCGGCATCGGCGGCGGTGTCTCTGCGCTGTCAAAGGACACGGCCGCGACCGGGATCCGCATCGGCAGCGGGGCAACGACGCCCGAAATTCGCGTGTCCGGCAAGGTCGAGGCGACCACGGGCGGCAACAGCGCGGGGGCCGTCGCCACCGCAATCCTCATCGAGGCGGGCGGCGACGTCCCGCTGATCCGCAACAGCGGCACGATCGCCGCCAAGACGGGTGGTGACACCGGGACGGCGCGGGCGATCGTCGACCTTTCGGGCAAGGTCGCAACCGTCGAAAACAGCGGCGCGATCAGTGCAACGGGCGCACTGGCGAGTTCCGACCGCAATATCGCGATCGACCTGTCGTCGAACACGACGGGCGCGACGGTCAAGCAGACCGCGGTCGCCTCTGGCGTGGCTGCGCCCAGCATCGTCGGCGACATACGCTTCGGCAGCGGCAACGACGTCTTTGACGTCGCCGACGGATCGGTAAAGAGCAACAGCTTCTTTGGCACCGGCAACAACAAGTTCGCCCTGTCCGGCGACGCGACCTATGCGGGCAATGCGCGCTTTGGCAACGGCAATGACAGCATGACGATGACCGGCACGTCCAAGTTCAACGGCGCGGCCGATTTCGGCGGCGGGGCGGACACGCTGAGCATTGGCGGCACATCGGTCTTTTCGGGGACGCTGGCCAATTCGCAGGGCCTGGCCGTTTCGGTCAGCGGCGGCACGTTCGATGTCGCCGGGGCGGCGACCATCTCGTCGCTTGCCGTCACCGACAAGGGGGTGCTTGGCGTGATGCTCGACAGCGGTAGCACCGGCACGGCGTTGCAGGTGACGGGCAATGCCAGTTTCGGCGCCGAATCCAAGCTGCTGCTGAAATTGTCGAGCATCGAGAAGGCGGAGGGCAAGCATGTTGTTCTGACCGCTGGAACGATCACGGGCGCGGCCAATCTGACCGCTTCGCAGGCACTGCTGCCCTTCCTCTACAAGGGCGTTTTGACGTCAAGCGCGAACCAGTTGACCGTCGACGTGTCGCGTAAGAGTACGGCGGAGATGGGACTCAACCGTTCGGAAACCGGTGCGTTCGACGCGGTCATCGATGCCGTCGTCGCCGACCAGAAGATCGAGCAAGTGTTCCTGGGCATCGTCGACGGCGGCCAGTTCCGCAATCAGCTTGGCCAGATGCTGCCCGAACATGAAGGTGGCATTTTCGACGCCGTGACGTCGGGATCACGCGCGCTGTCGCGTTACCTTCAGGATCCAAACGCACCCTATCAGGATGAGGGGAAGTGGGGTTACTGGATCAACCAGGCCGTATGGGGAACGTCCAAGGCCGTCGGCAACACGGCCAGTTACAAGGTCAGCGGATGGGGCATCTCGCTCGGCGCCGAAATCAAGAGCGACATCGGCGCCTTTGGCGGATCGATCGCCTACCTCACCGGCAAGGACGCGAATGGCAGCAATGACAATGAAGTGACCAGCAGCCAGTTCGAAGGCGCGCTGCACTGGCGCTTGCGGTCGGACGGTTTCATGGCCAACGTCCGCCTTGGCGGGGCGCCGGTCAGCATCAAGGGTACACGCCGGTTCCGCGCCGAAGCAGGCGCGGAGGACATCGACAAGACGATGCGCGGCAAATGGGACGCCACCTTGTGGACCGCCTCCAGCTCGCTCGCCTATGATGCGCGCGCCGGAGGCCTTTCGATCCGACCGACGGTCGCAGTCGATTATTTCAAGCTGAAAGAAAATGGTTATCAGGAAACGGGGGGCGGCGACGCGCTCGACCTGACCGTGCTCGGCCGCAACAGCGATGAACTGGCCGTGTCGGGAACGGTCGCCGTCGGTCTCGATTTCGGTGGTGCCGACGCATATGACGGCTGGACACGCTTTGAAATCGAAGGTGGGCGACGCGAGATCGTCAGCGGCACGCTGGGCGCGACCACCGCCTCGTTCAAGGGCGGCACCCCCTTCACCCTGATCCCCGATGATCGCACGAGCGGCTGGGTCGGCCGCGTCCGCGGCATAGCCGGAAATTCGGCCTTTCAGGTCGGTGGCGAAATGTCCGCGGAGGAACGGCAAAGCCGTGTCGGCTGGGCGTTCCGTGCGAGCCTGCGGGTCGGCCTCTAGCCCCCCGGGCCGACTCCGCCCGCAAGGGGGAGGCGCACCCCCTACCCACGCCTCCCCCTTGCCTCGACATGAAAACACTAGGAAACCGATGTTCGCACCCCATGCCCTCTCTGCTCCGTCACCGCAGTTGCGCGGTGGGGCCTGGACGCTATATGACGGCGTCATCAGGGGGACGTTTGGCGCACATCGGGGCGGCGGCCGCCGGCAAAAAATGGCGTTCCAGAGCAAGCAACTCATGACCAGTTCGCGTGACCGAACCGACGCAGCGCAGGGCATCGAAGGCGTATTGCTCGCCAATCGCGACCGCATCGTGCGCTTTCTGGAGGTTCGCGGTGCCGGAAACGGCGCGGAAGACCTGTTTCAGGATTTGTGGATGCGGCTGACCGACCGGCGGATCGGGCCCATTTCCGACCCGCTTTCCTATATCATGCGTGCCGCCAATAATCTGATGCTCGACCGCTATCGCTCAATCCGCCAGAGCGAACTGCGCGACAAGGCATGGGGCGAGGCATCCGCTTTGCAAAGCCCCTCGGCCGAAACGTCGCTGATCTCCCGCGAGCAACTCGCACTCGTCGAAAAGGCCATAGCCGCGACCGGCGAGAGACCGGCGCGGATTTTCCGTCGTTTTCGCGTCGATGGAATGAACCAGCGTGATATTGCACGCGAAATGGGAGTCAGCCTGAGCACGGTCGAAGCCGATTTGCGCAAGGTTTATGCCGCTCTGGCCGCAGTACGGAGGCAGTTCGATGCAGGTTGATGCCACGAACGCTGAAGCGCGCGCGATCGACTGGTTGATCCGGCAGCGCGATCCGGATTTCGCCGACTGGGATGGATTTGCCGACTGGCTTACCGAAGACCCCGGCCATGCGGACGTCTATGATGCGGTCGCCAGCCTCGATCACGATCTGGACAGGATGGCTTCACCGCAAGCCCCGTCGATCGCGATAGCTCCCGACACGCGGCGGCGGCGGCCTTCCCTCCGCGCATGGTTCGGCGGCGCCGTTGCCGCAGCATTTGTCGGTGTTATCGGCTTCTCGACCTTCAATCCCCTTGGTGGCATTGACCGGATCGAGACCGCCGCGGGCGAACATCGGACCATCGATCTGCCAGACGGGTCGAAGATCGAGATCAACGGGGGTTCGACGGTCGAAATCGACAGGGATCGCCCGCGTTTTGCGCGGCTGGAATCGGGCGAGGCGATGTTCCATGTCGTCCACCGCGACGACGATCCTTTCGTCGTCGAAACAGGTGATGCCAAGATTGTCGATCTGGGCACCGCATTCAATATCGTCCGGCGCGAACGGCAGACGTCGGTCGCAGTTTCGGAAGGGATCGTGCTTTACAACCCGGATCGAGACAATGTGCGTGTCGTCGCCGGCAAAGGCATTGAAGCGCACGACGACGATGGAAAACCGCCGGTCGTGCAGGATGTGGACGTCGCCAGCATCGGTGGCTGGCGGACTGGCCTGCTGGTCTATAACGGCACCCCCTTGTCGGTGGTCGCGCAGGATCTGAAACGGACCGCCGGGATGCAGGTCAGCGTCACGCCGGAAGCCGCCAACCTGTCGTTCCGCGGCGCGTTGATCATCGACAAGAACCGGAGCCGTACTCTTGCCGATCTCGCAGCCCTTTCGGGGACGAGGGTTCAGCGGCAGGGCGATGGCTGGATATTGACCCGCTGAACATGCACTCGCGCCTTCCTCTTGTCGCGGCGGCGATAATGCTGAGCTTGCCGGTACAGGCGCAGGCAGCGGACGATCGCGCGTTCGATGTGCCGAAGGGCAGCCTGTCCGGCGTACTGCCGGTCATCAGCCGGCAGGCGGGTGTGAGCATCAGCGTGGCCGATGCCAGGCTATGGCAGGCGCGGGTCAAGGCGGTGCGCGGACGGATGACCGTCGAGGAAGCGATACGGCGCCTGCTCGCGGGATCGGACGCCCGCGCCGTGCGGGTCAGCGCGACAAGCTGGCGGATCGAACATCGCCCTGCCCCTGTCGCCCGCATCCTACCCGGCCCGCGCCAGACGCCTCAGCCCCGCGCCCGCGAACCGTCGCGTGACATGATTGCCGCGCCGCGCGACGAAATCATCGTGACCGCGTCAAAGACCAATCTTCCCTATTCGCGTTTCGCCGGCGTCGTCACCAAATTGGATGGCGGCGATTTGGCGTTTGGCGGCGAACGCGGGATGGATTCGATCCTGTCGCGGACCGCCACCGTCTCCTCGACCCATCTTGGTTCGGGACGCAACAAGCTGTTCATTCGCGGCATCGCGGACTCCAGCTTCACCGGACCGACGCAATCGACCGTCGGCCAGTATTTCGGCGACATCCGCCTCAGCTACAATGCGCCTGATCCCGACCTGCGCCTCTATGATATAGACAATGTCGAAATCCTCGAAGGGCCGCAGGGCACGCTTTACGGTGCGGGGTCGCTGGGCGGCATCATTCGCGTCGTCCCGAAGGCGCCCGATCCGAGGGCGATGGCGGTACAGGCGATTGCGGGCGCTTCCCTGACCGAGCATGGCGATCCAGGCGGGGACATTGCCGCGATCGCCAATGTCCCGGTTGGCGACGATGGCCATGCGCTGCGTCTGGTCGGCTATATGCTGACGGACGGCGGATATATCGACAATCCGCTTCTTGGTCAGAATGATGTCAATCGCGTCTATGTGCGCGGCGGGCGCGGTACATTTCGCGTCGAAGCCGGCGATGGCTGGACCATCGACGTCGGCGGCGTTTATCAGGCGATCACGTCGAAAGACGCCCAATATGCCGACAAGAATGCACCGCCGCTGACGCGCAATTCGCGGGTGGAGCAGAATGCCAAGGCGCGCTACGGGCTCGGCACGATCGTCGCAATGAAGGATTGGGACGACCTTCGCTTTCAATCATCCAACGCCTATATCGACCACCGCCTGTCCGAACGCTTTGACGCCAGCGTCCCCGACGTCGAGGCGGCGGGAAATATCGACGTCACGCGCCTGTTTTCCCCCGTCAACGTCGCGCTGATCACCGACCGTCCGCGCATTCTGGACCAGTTCAACGCAACCCGGATGTTCGTCAGCGAGAACAGGCTGTCGCGCCCCTATCATGATGGGCTTGGGTGGGTTGTCGGCGTGAGTTTCGTCGACAATCGCGCCCGTCAACAGCGCGATTTCGGTATCGCGGGCTTCGGTTTTTCAGGTTTCAGCAAGGCGCTGCCCCCCATCGCCGAAATTGTAGGATCCTCAGGTGGGGCGCAAAGCGACGTAAGCTTGCGCGGGGTCAGTGCGGTCTTGCCCGGCGTGACCAACCGGATCACCGAATTCACCGGTTATGCCGAGGCGACAGTCGAGCTGATGCCGGACCTTGTCGCGGCGGGTGGACTACGCCTGTCGCACACGCGGCTGGGCGGCTCAGCGGAGGGCGTGTCCCTGGCGATCGCTCAGGCACAGCGCGGAACAACGGCGAGCCGCAATGAAACCGTTTTGCTGCCGTCCGTGTCGCTGCTCGCGACGCCATTGCATAACGTCCGGCTCTATGCCCGCTATCAGGAGGGATTTCGTCCGGGTGGGCTTGCCGTCGATGGCAATTTCGTCCGCCGGTTCCTGAACGATCAGGTCCGGACATGGGAAGCCGGGGTCCGGTTCGGCGACAGGAGCCAGAGCCTGTTTGACGCCACCATATCGGTATCGCACAGCCGGTGGCAGAATATTCAGGCCGATTTCATCGACGGGAATGGCTTTCCGACAACCGCCAATATCGGCGATGGCCGTATCACCAGCCTGTCCGTCGCGATCGCCGTTCGGCCGAATGCCGCGCTGACCTTTGAATTCGGCGGCGTTTACAATCAAAGCCGCGTCGATGATCTGTCGCCCCAGATATTGCCCGTTTCCGACGCCGAGCCTGGCCGCCTGGGCCGTATTCCCAACGTCGCCAGCCAGGCGGTGCGGGGGTCGATCAACTATGCGACGATGATCGGCGATCAGGATTTTCGCCTGAACGGCTGGGCCAATTATATCGGCCCTTCGCGGCTGGGCATCGGCCCCGTGCTGGGCGAAAGCCAGGGCGACTATGTCGATACCGGGCTGGCGATGCGCCTGGGTAACAGTCGGCGCGGCCTGTCGCTGACGCTGACCAACCTGTTCGATTCGCGCGGCAACCGCTTTTCGCTCGGCACGCCCTTTGTCGAAGGCAACGCGGGCTATATGACGCCCCTTCGCCCCCGCACGATCCGCATAGCGGTCGACGTCGCTTATTAGATTTTGCCGGCGGCCTGACGCCGGTCAGTCGGCGAGCGCGATATGTTCATAGCGATCCATATGATGATCGACGCTGCCGAACTGGCTCTCGATCATCGTCGCGCGCTTGAAATAATGGCCGATCGCCAGCTCCTGCGTGATGCCGATGCCGCCATGCGTCTGAATGGCGTTCTGTCCGACAAAATTCGCGGCGCGCCCGACTTTCGCCTTGGCGGCTGAGACCGCCGCCATGCGTTCGCTCGCAGGCAGGCCGAGTTTCAACGTCCCCATGATCGTCATCGACCGCGCCTGTTCGACCTCCATGAACATGTCGACCATGCGGTGCTGCAGAACCTGGAACTTGGCGATCGGAACGCCGAACTGTTTGCGTTGCTGCGTATACTCCAGCGTACCCTGATGCAGTTTCTGCATGACGCCGGTTGCCTCGGCACAGACGGCGATGGTGGCCGCATCGACGATCTGCTCGATGAGCGGAAGGCCCGCGCCTTCGCCGCCAAGCAGGGCATCGGCGGGAATAGCGACGTTCTCGAAATATATTTCAGAGGCGCGGTTGCCGTCGACGGTCGGATAGTCGCGGCGGACGATGCCCGGCAACCCCGCGTCGATCAGGAACAGCGAGACGCCGTCCCGGTCGCTCTGCCCGCCGCCGGTCCGCGCGGTGACGAGCAGGTGCGTCGCCCAGGGCGCGGCAAGGACGACCCCCTTGTGGCCGTTCAGCACATAGCCTGCTCCATCCCTTTTTGCGGTGGTGCGCAGGTTGGCCAGATTGTAGCGGCCCTGTGGCTCGGCATAGGCGAAGGCGATGATCGCGTTGCCCGCGATGATTTCGGGGATCAGCGCATCGGCCTGCGCGCCGCCCACCGCCTTCAGCGCGCCGCCGCCGATGACGACCGTCTGAAGATAGGGTTCGATGCCCAGCACCTGGCCCAATTCTTCCATGACGATCGCATTTTCGAGTGCGCCGCCGCCAAGACCGCCCTGATCCTCGGAAAAGGCGGCGCCAAGCATCCCTAGCTCCTGCGCAAGTGCCCGCCAGATGCCCGGATCCCGGCCGGTGTCGCTGGCGATGAATTTCTGACGCGCCTCGAAATCATAGGTGTCCGCCAGAAAGCGCGACAGCGTATCGCGGATCATGTCCTGCGTTTCGGTGTAGGTGAAGTCCATCGTGGTTCATCCTGAATTTGATCGCCATCCAGGCCGAAGCCCGGATATTATCTTGCGCCATGACGCGGCGGGGAGAGTCCGGACCTGTCCGGGGTGCCGTCAATTATTTGGTCAAAGGCCCAGCACCATCTTCGCGATGATGTTCCGCTGAATCTCGTTCGACCCGCCATAGATCGTCGTCTTGCGCATGTTGAAATAGGTCGGCGCCGCGCGGTGGGCATAATCGGGGCCGATCGGATGCTGATTGTCGCCTTCGCCGAACCCGCGGAAATAGGGCGCGCCATAATGGCCCACGGCTTCCAGCGTCAGTTCGGTCAACCGCTGCTGAATTTCGCTTCCCTTGATTTTGAGAAGGCTCGATTCCGGGCCCGGACCACGTCCCGCGTTCGGACCGGCGAGGCTGCGCAATTCGGTAAATTCGAGCGCCGCCAGATCGACTTCCAATTCGGCAACCTTGCGCTTGAAAAAGGCGTTGGCAAGCAGCGGCTTGTCGCCGTCCAATTCGGTGCGGGCGATGTCCTTGACCTTTTCGATCGCGCGTTTCGATGCCGCGACCCCGGCGATGCCGGTGCGTTCGTGCGCCAGCAGGAATTTCGCGCAGGTCCAACCCTTATTCTCTTCATACACACGCTGCGACTGGGGTACGCGAACGTCCTCCAGCCATACTTCGTTGACTTCATGCTCGCCGCCCAGCGTGATGATCGGGCGCACGGTGATGCCGGGCGATTTCATGTCGATCAAAAGAAAGCTGATGCCTTCCTGTTGCTTGGCATCCTTGTCCGTACGAACAAGGAAAAAGCCCCAGTCGGCATGCTGAGCAAGCGTCGTCCACGTCTTTTGGCCGTTGACGATGTAATCGTCGCCATCGGGGACCGCGGACGTGCGAAGGCTGGCAAGGTCGGACCCCGAACCCGGTTCGGAATAGCCCTGGCACCACCAATCCTCGCCCGACAGGATGCGCGGCAGGAAGCGGGCCTTTTGTTCGGGCGTGCCAAAGGTGTAGATCACTGGCCCCACCATCGCGAGGCCGAACGGCATCAGCCGGACACAGTCGGCGCGCGCCGTTTCCTCTGACCAGATGAAACGCTGCGTCGGTGTCCAGCCCGTGCCGCCATATTCGACCGGCCAGGCGGGAGCGATCCATCCCTTTTTATACAGGATCTTATGCCAGGCGAGAAAGTCTTCCTTGGACATTTCTTCGCCTTCATCCTGCTTATCACGAAGATAGGCTGGATAATTTTCGGTGATGAACTGGCGGACTTCCTGTTGAAAGGCCAGATCCTCGGCGCTGAACTCCATGTCCATGACGATTCTCCCTTGGGCAATGGCGCCCTTATAACGGGCACTCACGTTTACGTAAACGGCAGGTTGCGAGTTGCAACCTTCCTCCCCGCAATGATTGCGCTTCGCGCGACAAATTGTCCAGCGCAGGGCGGCGGGGGCGAACAGGCCAGCGCGCCATTTCGTCGCCCAAAATCAACGCGCTGCCGCTTTCTGCCTTTGGACCCGCTGTACGCATCCAAAGGCAGAAGGAGCAGATCTATTCAGCGGACTGCAACTTGTCCTGGGTTCGCAGTTGGAAATCCGATGCGTCGTGCCGTTCGTGCAACTGGCTTGCCGGATCGCCCATCACACGGTTGACCATGCGGCCGCGCTTGACGGCGGGCCGCGCCGCGATCTGATCGGTCCACCGCTGAACATTCCGATAGTCGTCGACCTGCAGAAACTCGCCCGCGTCATAGATGATGCCTTTGACGAGCGCGCCATACCATGGCCAAACCGCCATGTCGGCAACCGTATATTCGGCACCGCCGAGATATTCGCTTGTCGAAAGGCGCCTATCCAGCACGTCGAGCTGGCGCTTCACCTCCATCGCATAGCGATTGATCGGATATTCCTGCTTGGTAGGCGCATAGGCATAGAAATGGCCGAACCCGCCGCCGAGGAACGGGGCGCTGCCCATCTGCCACATCAGCCAGGACATCGTTTCGGCTCGCTTTGCGGGATCGGTCGGAAGAAAAGCACCAAATTTTTCGGCCAGATAAATCATGATCGCGCCCGATTCGAACACGCGGACCGGTTCGGTTCCGCTGCGGTCGACAAGCGCGGGAATCTTGCTGTTGGGATTGGCATCGACGAAACCGCTCGAAAACTGGTCGCCTTCATTGATGCGGATCAACCAAGCGTCATATTCAGCTCCGTCATGACCGGATTCGAGCAGTTCCTCGAGCATCACGGTGACTTTCACGCCATTCGGCGTTCCAAGTGAATAGAGCTGAAGCGGATGTTTACCGATCGGCAAATCCTTGTCATGCGTCGGTCCGGCGATCGGGCGGTTAATGTTCGCAAACTGCCCACCGCTTTCCTTGTCCCACGTCCAGATTTTCGGCGGGACATACTCACTCTGTTCGGTCATCGCAAACTCCTGCGCTTGATTTCGTACTGATCGGTATTTAATTAGTCGTCATGGCGCCGTCCACCCCCCTGGGTCTAAATAATTCCGTTCGACCGAAAGGCAGAAATCGCCGCGGCGTCATAGCCGATCTCGGTCAGAATCCTGTCGCTATGCTCGCCCAGTTGCGGCGAGCGGGCCGCGTCTACCTTTGGGCTGGCCGACAGATGAATCGGCGTCCGGATCATCGGAATATCGCCCGGCGCACCGGGATACTCGACCGGTTCCACCAGACCCATCGCGGCAACCTGCGGCTGCGACAGCGCCTCTCCGGCGCTAAGGACAGGCGCCGCGGGAACTCGCGCCGTGCCGAGTTCGGCAATCGCCTCTGCGCTCGTCCTGTCGATGCACCATCGCTGCATGATCGCGCTCAACGCTTCGCCATTGTCGCCGCGCATGATGTCACTGGCGTATAAGGGGTCATCGACCAGTTCGGGACGACCGACGAGTGCGGCCCAGCGCGCGAAGATCGGCGATCCGACAACCTGTGTCACGATCCAGCCGTCGCGGGTGCGGAACAGGTCGGTCGGCGCCGAACCGAAACTGCGGTTGCCAAGCGGCTGGCGGTCGACGCCGTTCAGCGCATGATCGATCGTCAGCCCGTTCGACATGGCAAGTGCGGTGCCGAGCAGCGAGCCCGAAACGCATTGCCCCTTCCCCGTCGCCTCGCGTTCGCGCAGCGCCAGCATGATACCAAAGGCGCAATGAAGCGCGGTCCCGAAATCGACATAATTGACCTGTGCGCGATAGGGCTGATCGGCGGTGCCGGTCAGATGGATAGTCCCCGACATGGCCTGTCCCACCGCGTCGAACCCCACATATTTCGCCAGCGGCCCCTCGCTGCCGAATGCCGATGCCGTAGCCAGAATGACGCGCGGATTGATCGCGGACAGACTGTCATGGTCAAGGCCCAATTTGACCAGCGCGTCGTGCGGCAGATTTGCGATCACGACATCGGCCGTTTCGACCAGGCGGCGGACGATCTCGCGACCCTCTGTGCTACCCGGCTTCAGCGTCAGGCACCGCTTTGCGCGGTTCATCTGCATGAACAACGCGCCCGATCCGTCGGACGCCACGGGCACCGTGTACCGATCGTCATTGCCGTCGGGCGCTTCGATCCGGATGACATCGGCGCCATAGTCCGCAAGCAGAGCTGCGCAGTATGGGCCGGCGATATAGCGACCAAAATCGAGTACGCGGATTCCTGTCAACGGCACGAGCATCTCTCCCTAATGCCGTCTTTTGACGGTCGATGTCCGGGCTAGCAGCCGCTCGTCGGCGCTGCCAGCCTCTTTGTCGAAACCTCTCGCTTGCATGTTCGGGGCGGAGGCATAGGTATAGGCCATTGCAAAAGGGGATATTTCATGACGCGTTTCGCTTTCGCTATCGCGGCGACTTTGGCTTGTTCGACCTCCGTCTGGGCACAGACGGCCCCAGCGACGGAAACCAAGGCCGAAAAATGGGACGTCAACGCGCCGCCCGGAATGGCGACCCGCAAGGTGCCGATAACGGTGGACGAAGGAAGCTGGATGAACGTCGACGTCGCGCCCGACGGACGGACGATCGCCTTCGACCTTCTTGGTGACATCTATATCATGCCGATCGAGGGTGGTACGCCGACCCGTATCGCCGAGGGGCTGGCCTTTGAACATCAGCCCCGTTTTTCGCCCGACGGCAGCCGCATCGCCTTTGTATCCGACCGCGCGGGCGGGGACAATATCTGGCTGATGAACCGCGATGGCAGCGACAAGCGCCAGGTTTCGAAAGAGGATTTCCGCCTTCTCAATCAACCGAGCTGGAGCCCTGACGGCCAGTTCATCGTCGCCAAGAAGCATTTTACCACGGGGCGTTCGCTGGGCACGGGCGAAGTGTGGATGTACCATGTTTCCGGTGGCGCCGGCGTGCCGCTCGTCAAAAAGCCCAACGAAACCCATCAGAAGGAACTCGGCGAGCCGATCTTCGCGCCCGACGGCAAGGGCGTCTATTACACGCGCAACGTGACGCCCGGCCCGATCTTCGAATATGCACAGGACAGCAACACCGGCCTGTTCAACATCGAACGCTATGATCTGAACACCGGCGAGGTGACGACAATCGCTGGCGGTGCCGGCGGCGCGGTGCGTCCCTCACCTTCTCCCGACGGCAGGCGGCTTGCCTTTGTTCGCCGCGAAGGCGTGCAATCGAAACTTTATGTCAAGGATCTGGCGTCCGGCACAGAACACAAAATCTATGACAAGCTCGATCGGGACGTGCAGGAAACCTGGGCCGTGACCGGTGTTTATCCGAACATCGACTGGACCCCCGATGGCAAGGATGTCGTTTTTTGGGCGGGCGGCAAACTGCGCCGCGTCAATGCCGACGGCGGCGACGCACAGATCATCCCGTTCCGCGTCAACGACGATCGCGTCATAGTCGATTCGGTACATCCGACGGTGGAGGTCGCGCCCGACAGCTTCACGACAAAAATGCCGCGATGGGCAGAGGTGTCGCCGGACGGGCGCACCATCCTGTTCGAAACGCTTGGCAAGCTGTGGGTCAAGCCCGCGACCGGCGGCACCGCCCGCCGCCTAACCGCGGCAAAGGACGATGCTTTCGAACTCTGGCCGAGCTGGTCGCGCGACAGCCGATCGATCACTTTCGTCCGCTGGACCGACGCCAATCTGGCTGAAGTGCATGTCATCGCGGCCGGCGGCGGGACGTCGCGCAAGGTGACGACCACGCCGGGTCATTATGCCGAGCCGCGCTTTTCACCTGATGGAAAGACCATCGCGTTCGAACGGCGCGCGGGCGGCAGCCTGAGGTCGGCGCGCTGGGGCGAAAATCCCGGCATCTATCGCGTCGCGGCGACTGGCGGGGCGCCCGAGCGGGTGAGCGCCAACAGCGCCAAGCCCCAGTTCGGCGCCGCGAGCGACCGTATTTTCATGGTCGCCTCTACTGACGGCAAAAGCCAACTTATCAGCACTGACCTGAACGGACAGGACAAGCGCGTTCATGCGAGTGGCGAACTGGTCAGCGACTATGAAATCTCGCCCGATGGACGCACGCTGGCATTTCGGCAGAATTATGACGTCTATGTCACGCCACTTATGCCAGGTGGGCAGGACGTGACGCTGGGCACGAAAAGTGGGGCGCTGCCCGTTACCCGCGTCAGCAGCGACGGCGCCGATTTCATCCATTGGTCGAACGGTGGAAATCGGCTGCACTGGAGCCGCGGACCGACGTTGTTCAGCGCCGACCTGGGCCGTTTTTTCAACAATGCGCCGGTTGACGACAAGGCGCCGAAATTCGTGCCGCCGGTCGAAGGTGTGTCGCTGGCAATGACACAGGCGGCGTCGAAGCCAAAGGGCGTGGTGGTCGTGACGGGCGCCAAGATCGTGACGATGGCGGACAAGGATGGCGGCATCATCGAAAATGGCGCGATCCTGATCGACGGTGATCGTATTGCCGCGATCGGTCCGACGGCAACGATTACCGTTCCGGCTGGCGCGCGCACGATCGATGCGGCGGGAAAGACCATCGTCCCCGGCTTCGTCGACGCGCACGCACATGGGCCGCACGGCGATGACGAATTGGTGCCGCAACAGAATTGGTCGGAAATGCTCAACCTGGCGATGGGCACGACGACGGGCCATAATCCCTCGTCGCGATCCTCGGAAATATTCGTATCGGCGGAAATGCAGCGGGCGGGCATCATCCTTGCTCCGCGTACCTTTTCCACCGGCGAGATCATTTACGGGGCGAAAGCGGCAAGCGTCTATGCCGAAATCAACAGCTATGAAGACGCGCTGGCGCATGTTCGGCGGTTGAAGGCGCAGGGGGCGTACAGCGTCAAAAATTACAATCAGCCGCGCCGCGAGCAGCGCCAGATGGTCGTCAAGGCGGCGCAAGCCGAAGGGATGGAGGTCGTGCCGGAGGGCGGTTCGCTGTTCACGCAGGACATCGCCCTGATTCAGGATGGCAATTCAACGGTCGAGCACAATGTTCCCTTGAACATATTCTACAAGGACGTCGTGCAATTGTGGGGGCAGACCAAGGTGGATTACACGCCCACGCTCGTCGTTGCCTATGGCGGGCTTGCCGGCGATCCCTATTGGCGCGCCCACAGCAATATATGGGAGCATCCGATCGTTTCGCGCCATGCCCCCCCGGCGGAACTTGCCGCCAGCAACAAGCGCCGCATGATCGCTCCGGATAGCGACTATGTGGATGGCGATTCGGCGCGCGAGGCCGGAAAGATCGCGCAAGCGGGCCGCAACGTTTCAATCGGCGCGCATGGGCAGCAATCCGGACTTGGCGCGCATTGGGAAATCTGGTCGTTCGTCCGCGGCGGCTGGAGCAATGTCGACGCACTTCGCGCCGCAACGATCATGCCCGCTCAGTCGCTTGGATATGCGAAAGACGTCGGTTCGCTCGAGGTCGGAAAACTCGCAGATTTGCTTGTCCTCGATGCTGACCCGACCGAGAATATCCGCAACACTGAACGGATTTCGCGCGTGATGCTGGGCGGACGCCTTTACGATCCGCTGACGATGAACGAGGTGGAAACGGGAACGCGCAAGCGCGCACCCTATTGGTGGGAAGCCGACAAGCCCTGATAGTGAAAAATGGTTCGTCGCTTTTGTGACTAGAGGGTTGCAACGGCGACGGACCACCGCTAGGGGCGTCTCCTCTCAGCGAGGAGAGTTGGCTGAGTGGTCGAAAGCGTCGCACTCGAAATGCGAAGTGCCGGCAACGGTACCGAGGGTTCGAATCCCTCACTCTCCTCCATTTTCTTATTTCCACACACCTACGACCACGCTGCTCGGCCCTGAGCAAGGCCGGGCTTTCCATCTGTTCACTTTTGCGGTGCGACACGTTATGAATTTCGGCCTGTAAGGCCTCTCGGGCGGCGCGTTAGTTAGCGCGGGCCACAGGTCCTCGGACCGATTTCGGCGCGCCGCACGGCAAAGGTCTGGCGCCATGGGCGACCGTCGCTTCCGCCGCCCTTTAGGGTGCAGCGCACGCCAATATCCGATGCGCCTATTCGAGATTTCCGTACAGCTTGCCAAGAAGGCCGAGCAGGCGGGAGAATTCGGACGCCGACAGGCCTTTGATCAGCCGTTTATAGACCGGCGATGTCACCCCCCGCGCCGCGGCAAGTTTCTCGCGACCAAGGTCGGTCAAAAGCACTTCGGTCACCCGCGCGTCCTGCTCCGAAGCCTGAGTCTCTATCAGCCGCGCCTTCACCATCCGTTCGACGATTCGCATCATGGTCGAAATGTTGATGACGGCCATCTTCGAAACCTGGCCGATCGGAAGCGGCTGCGCTTCGCCCAAGATCATCAGGACCCGCCACGTCGGAATATCGATTCCGATCGCCCTGAGTTCGGCTTCTATGACCATATTATAGCGGCTGGCGGCGCGATTGAGCTGGAAGAAGGGATAGGCTTCAACGCGGAAAGCGGCGGAGCCGGGATCGCCATAGGGCCGCAAATCTTCAGGCAAAATTATCCTCCCGCTCGGCGATACGATTTTAGTTGCATATGCAAGTTATCTTCTTCATCAATCTAGGTCCATGGCGTGGAGGTAGAGGCATGTCCAGTATTCAAGATCTCGCAAATTTCGCAGCCGGTCTCGCGAACGGCACCATTCGAGTGGTGGACCTGACACAGGAGTTGTCCGAAGACACGCCCCTGCTCGTCCTGCCGGAACCATTCGGCCAGACGGCGGCCTTCTCCCGCCAGGAAATATCGCGTTATGATGATCGCGGCGTGGCTTGGCACTGGAACAATTTCACCGTCGGCGAACATACGGGCACCCATTTTGATGCGCCCGTCCACTGGATAAGCGGCAGGGATATTCCGGATAACAGCGTCGACAAGGTTTCGCCGCAACGGCTGATCGCCCCCGCTGTCGTTCTGGATTTCTCGGCCGAATGCGCGGTCGATCCCGACTTCCTGCTCCGCGCGGCGCATATCGAGGGTTGGGAAGCAGAGCATGGTCGCATTCCTGCCGGGTGCTGGGTCCTGTTCCGAACGGACTGGTCGAAACGGGATGTCGATGGATATACGAACCGCCGCGAGGACGGCGCTCATACGCCTGGACCCGCCACCGATGCGATCGAGTTTCTGATCAACGAGCGCGATATTCTGGGTTTCGGCGTCGAGACAATCGGCACCGATGCCGGCCAGGCGCATCTGCTGGAGCCGCAATATCCCGCCCACACGCTGCTGCACGGCGCGGGACGCTATGGCCTTCAATGCCTTGAGAATCTCGATCAGCTTCCGCCGACGGGCGCGGTGGTCGTCGCGCCGCCGCTCAAGATCCGAGACGGTTCGGGCAGCCCGCTTCGCGTTCTCGCGCTGGTGGCAGGCTGATATGGCCGAGAGGTCGTTCAAGGAAGAAGTAAAGAAGCTCACCGCCGGTGACGGCGAGGTTTTTTCGGGCGAAGGCATTCTTGCGGTTACGAAGGCGCTGCTCCAGTCCGGGGTGGCCTATGTCGGCGGCTATCAGGGATCTCCGATCAGCCACCTCATGGACGTGTTCGCCGACGCGAACGACCTTCTCGAAAGTCTCGATGTGCATTTCGAAGCCAGTGCTTCGGAAGCGACGGCCGCCGCGATGCTCGCGGCGTCGGTCAACTACCCGCTGCGCGGCGCGGTAGCATGGAAGTCGGTGGTCGGCACCAATGTGGCATCTGATGCGCTCTCGAACGTAGCGTCGGGCGGCGTTACCGGCGGTGCCCTCATCATCGTCGGCGAAGATTATGGCGAGGGTTCATCGATCATGCAGGAGCGAACGCACGCTTTTGCCATGAAGTCGCAGATGTGGCTGCTCGATCCGCGACCCAATCTTACCAGCATCGTCGACGCGGTTGAAAAGGGTTTCGAGCTTTCGGAGGCGTCGAACACGCCGGTCATGCTCGAAATGCGGGTGCGCTCATGCCATATGACCGGCACCTTCATCGCCAAGGATAATGTCCGCCCGGCGCTCACCGTCTCGGATGCGGCGGCACAGCCGGTGCGCGACCTCAATCGCATCGTCCTTCCCCCCGCGAACTTCCTGCACGAGGTCGAGAAGGTGGAGCAGCGTTGGCCGGCAGGCATCGCCTTTGTGCGCGACAACAAGCTTAATGAATGGTTCGGACCGGAGACGGGCGATATTGGGATTATCGTTCAGGGCGGTCTCTACAACAATCTCAACCGCGCGATGGAGTTGCTTGGACTGGCCGACCCTTTCGGCAACAGCGAAATTCCCATTTACTGCCTCAACGTGACCTATCCGCTGATCCCTGAAGAAGTGAAGGAATTCTGCGCCGACAAGAAGGCGGTGCTGATCCTTGAGGAAGGTCAGCCAGAATTCATCGAGCATGAGCTCAACACGCTGGTCCGCCGTGCCGAGCTCGACACGCGGATCGTCGGCAAGGATGCGTTGCCGCGCGCGGGCGAATATAGTGCGCAGGTCATCCGCGACGGCATCGGCAAGTTCCTGCGCGAATGGGCACCCGCGATCGCGCCCGCGGAGGCGGTGTCCGCCCCCCTCCCCGCACCCGTTGCGTCTCAAATCCCGCAGCGTCCGGCCGGTTTCTGCACAGGCTGTCCGGAGCGTCCGATCTTCACGGCCATGAAGCTGCTGGAGCGTGAACTCGGTCCGACCCATGTGTCGGCCGACATCGGCTGTCATCTGTTCTCAATCCTGCCGCCCTTCAACATCGGCAATACCACAATGGGCTATGGCCTTGGTTCGGCGGGCGCCTCGGCATTCAAGCCGAAGGACAAGCGCGCGATCGCGGTGATGGGTGACGGCGGCTTCTGGCACAATGGCCTGACCTCCGGCATCGGCAACGCCGTCTTCAACAAGGACGACACGGTCACGGTCATTATCGACAATGGCTATTCGGCGGCAACGGGCGGTCAGGACATCCTGTCGTCGCGTGCCGAGAACAAGGAGCGTTCGACCAAGAACCCGATCGAACGCGCGGTGCGGGGCGTCGGCGGCGGCTGGGTGCGATCGATCAACCGCACCTATGACCTTCAGAAGATGCGCGATGCCCTGCGCGAGGCGATGACGACGAAGGAGACTGGTCCAAAGGTCATCGTCGCCCAGTCGGAATGTATGCTCAATAAGCAGCGGCGTGAAAAGCCACTGGTGCGCAAGGCCGTCAAGGACGGCAAGCGGGTGGTGCGCGAGCGTTTCGGTGTCGACAGCGACACCTGCACGGGCGATCATAGCTGCATTCGCCTATCGGGTTGCCCCTCGCTCACGATCAAGCCCAATCCAGATCCGCTGCGCCAGGATCCGGTCGCGCATGTCGAGAATAGTTGCGTCGGCTGTGGACTATGCGGCGAGGTCAGCCATGCCGCCGTGCTCTGCCCAAGCTTCTACCGCGCCTCGATCATCACCAATGCGAGCGGCTGGGAACGTGTTCGCGACAGGATCCGTCATGGCGTGATCGCTATGCTTCAGCGGCGCGACGACCGCGCCCGCGCGTCGCGCGCTTTCTAGGACGATCCGATGGAAAAGAAATTCGAACGGCTTAACATCGCGATTCTCGCGCTCGGCGGACAAGGCGGCGGCGTCCTGGCCGACTGGATACAGGAGGTCGCCCGCCACGAGGGCTGGCTGGCGCAGGGCACATCGGTTCCCGGCGTGGCGCAGCGCACCGGATCCACCGTCTATTACGTCGAACTCGTCAAGCCTGACGACAAGGGCCGCAGCCCGGTGATGGCGCAGATGCCGACCCCCGGCGATGTCGATATCGTGATCGCATCGGAATTGATGGAGACGGGACGGGCCCTGCTCCGCGGCTTCTCCACCGCCGACCGCACGACCCTCATCGGATCATCAAACCGCGTCTATTCCATCTCCGAAAAGTCGGCGATGGGCGACGGCCGCGGCAGCAGCCAGAAAATATTCGACGCCGGCAGACAGCGTTCGAAACGCTTCATCTGCTTCGACATGGAAGAGGCGGCCGACAAGGCTGGAAGCGTCATCAGTTCGGTGATGTTCGGAGCATTGGCCGGAAGTGGCGCGCTGCCGTTCGGCCGTGAAGCGTTTGAGCACACTATTCGCGAGAGCGGAATTGCGGTTAGCCAGAATCTCTCCGGCTTTTCCGCCGGTTTCGTGGCTGCGCAGATTGCTCCTGCGCTTCCGCAAGTCGACGAAAATCCGGCGCCCGTGCCGACCACTCCGGCGGGACGCGAGTTCGAAGCCCGCGTACGCGCCCGACTGCCCACCGCGGCGCATCGCAATGCGATCCACGGCATCGCGCGGTTGATGGATTATCAGGACGCGCGATATGCGGCGCTTTACCTCGACCGGCTCGAAGCGGTCGCGGAACGCGACATGGCCCCCTTCATACTCACTGAAGAAGCCGCACGCCACCTGGCGCTGTGGATGAGCTATGAGGATACGGTCCGCGTCGCCGACCTCAAGATCCGCGCGTCGCGCGGCGAACGTGTGCAAAAGGAAGTCCGCGTCGGCAAGGAAGACCTTTTGCAGGTCACCGAGTTCATGCACCCGCGGCTTCAGGAAATCTGCGAGACGATGCCCGCCTCGATCGGCCGTGCCGTGCTGAACAGCAAATTCCTCAACCGGATATTGGCGCCATTCTTTCAGGCTGGCCGCCATGTCGAGACAACGAGCCTTCACTGGTTCCTGATGCTACGTTTCGTCGCGTCGATGCGGCGCATCCGTCCGCGTTCGCTGCGATATGTCGAGGAGCAGGAACGTATCGAAGAGTGGCTGCAGAAAGTTCGGCTTTTTGCTCGCAATCAACCGGAACTCGCGCTCGAGGTCGTTCGGTGCCAGCGACTCATCAAGGGTTATGGCGACACATTCGATCGCGGCCTCGGCAATTTCCGCCTGATCATGGACCATGTCGCCGATGGGCCGATCGGTGCGCAAGATGTGGCAAAGCTGCGGGAGGCTGCGCTTGCTGACGATGCTGGGACGGCGCTTGCGGGCGCCATCGGATCATCGTCGGATCGAAATAACCAACCGGCCCATCAAGAGTAATCTCGGCCTCGTCGATCATCAATGAAATAGGTCGGCGGAGGCGAAGGCCGATCCGCAACACGCCGCGTCGTAGGCGTTCAAGATATTCCGGCCGGCACCGACAGAGCGGAGCCGGCCGGTATCTTCGCTGTCAAAAGGCAGCGATGTCCGTGACGGCACGTCCCAGGATCAGCGCATGGACGTCATGTGCGCCCTCATAGGTGTTCACCGTTTCGAGGTTCATCATGTGACGGATCACCTGATATTCCTCCGAAATGCCGTTCCCGCCGTGCATGTCGCGCGCGACGCGGGCAATATCGAGCGCCTTGCCGCAATTGTTGCGTTTCACGATAGAGACCATCTCGGGGGCGAAGCGCCCTTCGTCCATCAGGCGGCCGACACGAAGACTCGCCTGTAGGCCGAGCGCGATGTCGCTCAACATCTCGGCGAGTTTCTTTTGATAAAGTTGTGTCGCCGCGAGCGGACGCCCGAACTGCTTGCGGTCCAGGCCATATTGGCGCGCGGCATGGAAGCAGAATTCTGCGGCACCGAGCGCGCCCCAGGAAATCCCGTAGCGCGCGCGATTGAGGCAGCCAAAAGGTCCCTTCAATCCCTGAACATTTGGCAGGAGCGCGTCCTCGCCGACCTCGACGTCGTCGAGGTTGATCATTCCGGTAATCGAGGCGCGGAGGCTGAGTTTGCCATCGATCTTTGGAGCTGACAGGCCTTTCGCTCCCTTTTCGACGATGAAGCCGCGGATCTGGCCGTCATGTGCATCGGACTTCGCCCAGATGACGAACACGTCGGCGATCGGCGAGTTGGATATCCAGGTCTTGTTGCCGTTCAGGCGATAGCCGCCGTCGGTCTTGACCGCGCGCGTACGCATGCCGCCGGGATCAGACCCCGCGTCGGGCTCGGTAAGCCCGAAGCAGCCGATCCACTCACCCGATGTGAGTTTGGGGAGATATTTCTCCTTTTGCTCGTCCGAGCCATATGCATAAATTGGATAGATCACGAGGCTCGACTGCACCGACATCATCGACCGATAGCCGCTGTCGACACGTTCGACCTCGCGCGCAATGAGCCCATAGGCGACATAGGAAGCACCGGCGCCGCCGAACTTTTCCGGCACGGTTGCGCCGAGCAGGCCCTGCGCGCCCATTTCACGGAAGATTTCGGGATCGGTATGCTCTTTCGCATAGGCTTCGATCACCCTGGGCTGCAGCTTTTCCTGCGCATAGGCGCGCGCCGCATCGCGGATCATTCGCTCGTCGTCAGTCAATTGGTCGTCGAGGTTGAAGGGGTCGCTCCAATCGAAGCGGCTCATCTGGCTCATGGTGATATCCTTGGAATAATTAGGAGAAAGTGGGCGGTCAGTCCGGAACGACTGCCGTTACCTCAATTTCGATCTTGGCTTCGTCTTCCATGAGGGCGACCACCTGCACGACCGCCATGGTCGGGTAGCTGCGCCCCATATGGGTGCGATAAATTTCACCAATTTTTTTGGCGTCGCGCAGATAGGCCTGCTTGTCGGTGACATACCATGTCATTCGGACGATATGCTCGGGGCCTGCATCGCCCTCGGCGAGCAACGTCACCAGATTCTTCAAAAGTTGCTCGAACTGACCGGGCAGGTCTTTTGCGACGAATTTTTCTTCCTCATTCCATCCGATGAGGCCGGCGACATAAATCGTCCGTCCCCGCGCTTCGATAGCGTTGGAATATCCCTTCGGCCGCGGCCAGCCCGCGGGTTGCAAAATCTTCATCGTCACCCCTTTGTTTCGGCGATGGTGGCACGGGCGATGACGACCTTCTGGACTTCGCTCGCCCCCTCGTAGATGCGCAATGCGCGGATTTCCCGGTAGAGTTGCTCGACGGTGTTGCCACTCACGACCCCTGCTCCGCCAAAGAGCTGCAACGCCTTGTCGATCGTCTGCTGCGCCGTGTCGGTCGCATAAAGCTTGGCCATGGCTGCCTCGCGGGTCACGCGCGGCTGGCCCCGATCCTTGGCCCATGCGGCGCGGAAGATGAGCAGCGCGCTCGCGTCATTGCCGAGCGCCATGTCCGCAATCGCGGCCTGCGTCAGTTGGAGGTCGGACAACGGCGCCCCGAAAAGCTGGCGGCTCGTCGCGCGGCCGACGGCCTCGTCCGTCGCGCGACGTGCGAAGCCGAGCGCCGCCGCGCCCACTGTCGAACGAAAAATGTCCAGCGTCGCCATCGCGATCCTGAAACCGTCGCCCGGCTCGCCGATCAGATGATCGTCGGGGATGAAGCAATTCTCGAAGCGGATCGTCGCGAGCGGGTGCGGCGCGATGACGTCGATCCGCTCGGTAACCGAGAAACCCGCGGTCGCGGTCGGGAAGACGAAAGCCGATAGGCCCTTGGCTCCCGGCGCTTCGCCGCTGCGGGCAAAGAGCGTCAGCACATCGGCGATCGCGCCGTTCGATATCCAGGTCTTTTCGCCGTTGATGATCCAGCCGCCATCGACCTTGGTCGCGCTGGTGTCCATCGCGGCGACGTCAGAGCCTGCTTCCTTCTCGGAAAGCGCGAAACCTGAAATCATGTCGCCCGTCGCGATCTTTGGCAGATAGGCCTGCTTCACCGCCTCGCTGCCGAAAAGGCTGATCGCGCCGGTACCAAGGCCCTGCATGGCAAAGGCGAAGTCGGCTAGCGCAGCATTATAGCCGAGCGTCATGCGGGTGAGGCAAAGGGTGCGGACGTCGAGTTTCTCGGTCGACCCGCCATAAGCTGCGGGAACCGCGGCGCGGAACCAGCCCGCGCCGCCCAGCATCTTCACCAGCCGCCGGCAATCGGCTTCGACGTCGCCGCTCTCCTCATGAAGATCATGCGCATGCGTCTCGCACCAGAGCGAGAGCGCTTCGAAGTGGCTGCGATGGCTGTCTTCGAAGAAGGGCCAAGCGATGAAGCTTGTGTCGGCCATCTCAATTCCCCTCGAAGACCGGCTTCTGCTTGGCCACGAACGCATTGTAGGCGCGCACGAAATCCTGCGTCTGCATGCAGATCGCCTGCGCCTGCGCTTCGGCCTCGATCGCGGTCGCGACGGGCATCGCCCATTCCATCTCGAGCTGGTTCTTGGTCATGCCGTGCGCAAAGGTCGGACCGCTGGCCAGATTGGCGGCATAGGCCTGTGCCTCGGCAAGCAGCGACGCGGCATCGACAATACGGTTGTGGAAGCCCCAACGCTCGCCCTCCTCGGCCGACATCGAACGGCCCGTGAAGAGAAGATCGGCGGCGCGGCCCTGCCCGATGATCCGTGGCAGGATGGCGCAGGCGCCCATGTCCGCCCCAGCAAGGCCAACGCGTGTGAACAGAAAGGCGGTCTTCGCCTCTGGGGTCGCAATGCGAATGTCCGAAGCCATCGCCATTATGGCGCCGGCCCCGGCGCAAATACCATCGATCGCCGCAATCACGGGCTGCGGACAGGCACGCATCGCCTTGACGAGGTCGCCCGTCATGCGGGTGAAGGCGAGAAGTTCTGGCATCTCCATCTTGGTGAGCGGCCCGATGATCTCGTGGACGTCGCCGCCGGAGCAGAAATTGCCGCCGGCACCGGTCACCACGACCGCCTTCACGTCCTGCGAATAAACAAGGTTGCGGAACAGGTCGCGGAGTTCGGCATAGCTTTCGAAGGTCAGCGGATTTTTGCGCTCGGGCCGGTTGAGCGTGATCGTCGCAACCTTGCCGTCGAGACTGAACTGGAAATGTTCGGCTAGATATTCTGCTGCGTTGAACATGGGTGTTGCACTCCTCACATGATTTCCCCGCCGGCGACCGCAATCGCCTGGCCGGTGACCGAGCGGGCGGCATCAGAGATGAGCCACATGACGGTCCCTGCCACTTCTTCGGGTGCGACGAGCCGCCCCTGGGGATTGCTGCCGGTAAAGGTCTTCAGCGCGTCTTCCTCGCTGCGTCCCGTTTTCTCGACGATAGTCTTCACGGAATTGCGAATGATGTCGGTGTCGGTATATCCCGGACAGATCGCATTCACGGTGATCCCGGTGCCCGCTAGTTCGAGCGCGAGCGCGCGGGTTATTCCCAGCACCGCATGTTTCGAGGCGGTATAGGCGCTCGTATAGGCATAGCCCTTGAGCGATGCCGTGCTTGCAATGTTGACGATCCGGCCAGAGGGAAGCCCTCGCATCGCGGGAAGCGCGGCACGCGTCGCATGGACGACACCCATGACATTGGTGCGCCAGAGCGCCTCCCACTGATCGAGGCCGGTCTTTTCGAACGGCGCAGTGGTCACGACGCCAGCGCAATTGACGAGCAACGATAGCGGGCCTCTCGCTTCGGCGGCACCGGCGATAGCCGCGGCGACACCCGCGGCGTCACCGACGTCGCAGGACACGGTATCAAAACTCTCGCGCGACGCTTTCGCGGCCGCCAGCCGCTCTGGGCTCCGACCGAGCAGCGTGACCGTCCAGCCCGCGTCGGCGAGCGCTTGGGCGATTGCGAGGCCGATGCCGCTCGCGCCGCCGGTGACGAGCGCATGGCCCGGCACCATCGTCATTTACCCGCCGCCATCTGTGCGGCGCGCTGAGTCTGAAGCGTCAACTGGAAATAGCCGCTCTTATATTGATCGGGCACGGGCGCATCCTTGTAGTCCTGCATCGCCGCCGCATGGATCGTCCAGTTCGGGTCCATCTGGTGCGGGCGCGCCAGCGCACACAGATCGGCGCGGCCCGCAGCGATGATCGAATTCACATGGTCAACCTCGAAAATATTGCCCACGGCAATTGTCGGAATGTCGACCTCGTTGCGGATCTGGTCCGAAAAGGGCGTCTGGAACATGCGACCATAAACCGGCTTTTCCGACTTGGTCACCTGGCCCGAGGACACGTCGACAAGATCGACGCCGGCGTCCTTGAACGCCCGCGCGATTTCGACGGCCTCGTCGGGAGTCACGCCATCCTCATCCACCCAGTCATGCGCCGAGATGCGGACCGACATCGGCTTGTCCCGATGCCAGACCGACCGCATCGCCCGGAAGATTTCAAGCGGATAGCGCAGGCGGTTCTCAAGGCTGCCGCCATAATCGTCGGTGCGGCGATTTTGCGTCGGACTGATGAAACCCGAGAGGAGATAGCCATGACCGCAGTGGAGTTCGATCATGTCGAAGCCCGCGGCCTCGGCGCGCACTGTGGCGGACACGAACTCATGCTTGATCTGGTCCATCGCTGCCTTGTCGAGCGCGACCGGTACCTGGCTTTCAGGCGTATAAGCGACGTTCGACGGCGCGACCAGTGGCCAGTTGCCACCGTCGAGCGGCTTGTCGATGCCCTCCCACGCGACGCGGGTCGAGCCTTTGGACCCGGCATGGCCGATCTGAAGGCATATGCGCGCACCGGGGGTGCGGTGGATAAAGTCAGTGATCCGGCGCCACGGCGCGATCTGCACGTCGCTCCACAGGCCCGTGCAGCCCGGTGTGATCCGTCCTTCGGGCGACGCGCAAGTCATCTCGGTCACGATCAGTCCCGCGCCGCCGAGCGCCCGGGCGCCATAGTGGACGAGATGGAAGTCGTCGGGCATGCCGTCGACGGCCGAATACATCGCCATCGGCGACATCACGATCCGGTTGCGCATCGTCATTTCGCGCAACTTGAACGGCAGGAACATCGGCGGCACCTTCTCTTCGACCGGATGGCCGAACGCGGAGGCGGCGAGCATCTTCTCAAGCTTGGCGAGCCAGGCGGGGTCGCGCTCGCGCAAATTCTCGTGACTCACCCGCTGGCTGCGCGTCAGCAGCGTGTAGGTGAACTGCATCGGGTCCATTTTGAGATAGCGGTCGAGATGCTCGAACCATTCGGTGGAGTTGCGCGCCGCATTCTGCAGCTTCACAACCTCAAGCTGACGCTCCTCCTGATACTCCTCGAGCGAGGCGTCGAGGCGCGTCAGGTCGATGTTGGGGCGATTCAGAACTTCGGCTAGCTTGATCGCATCCTCAAGCGCCAGCTTGGTGCCGGAACCGATCGAGAAATGCGCCGTGTGGGCGGCGTCGCCCAGAAGAATGATATTCTCGTGGCTCCACTTGCGACAGATGATGCGCGGGAAGTTGATCCATGCCGAGCCGCGGATGTGGCCGGCGTTGGTCATGAGCCCGTGGCCGCCAAGATGATCGGCGAAGATTGTCTCGCAGAGACGGCAGCATTCTTCCTGGCTCATCTCACCGAAGCCGAAGGCCTCGAACACTTCGGGCGTTGTCTCGACGATAAAGGTCGCCGTGTCCTTGTCGAACTGATAGGCATGTGCCCATATCCAGCCATGCTCGGTGTTCACGAAGATGAAGTTGAACGCGTCGAACCGCTGGTGCGTGCCGAGCCAGACAAATTTGTTACGTTTCACGTCGATGTCGGTCTCAAAGCTCTCGTCGTAACGGCGGCGCAGCTTCGAGTTGAGTCCATCGGCCGCGATCACAAGGTCATAGCCCGCGAGAAAATCGCTGTCGGGTTCCACCTCGACCTCAAACTGCAGATCGACGCCAAGGTCGCTCGCACGGTCCTGGAGGATACTGAGGAGCCGCTTGCGCCCGATACCGATAAAACCATGACCGCTTGAGGTCATCCCGGTCTTGCGCTCGCCGTCGTCGATATGAACGTCGATGTCGTCCCAGTGCGCGAGTTCGTTGACCATAACTCTGGCGCTGACCGGGTCATTCTCCGACAGACGTTCCATCGTCTGATCGGAAAAGACCACGCCCCAGCCGAAGGTATCGCCCGCGCGGTTACGCTCAAGCACGGTGATCTGATGCTCAGGGTTTCTGAGCTTCATCGAAATCGCGAAATAGAGCCCCGCGGGGCCTCCGCCAACGCAAGCGATCTTCATATGCCTAACCCCGATTCTTTCGATGGGGCAGGTCTAGGACTGCCGTCCATTTAGTTCAAGTATAAATTAATTTGGTCGCGCCACCCCTGTGACAGCCAGCCAACGCCGCGCTAGACCCTCGCTTCTGCGCCCAAAGCGACGATCCTTTCGCGAAGCGGGTCTGGCCAGGGCACCGATCTTTGCGCGACAAGATCCATGCACACAATCGTCGCCTGCCCGCGCAATCGGTCGCGGCCGCCGCCTGTAAAAAGATAAGTGAAGGTGCAACTCGAGCGGCCGACATGTTGTGGATCAATCTCGATCACAAGCATTTCGCCCAATTCGCTCGGCGAGAGAAATTCGGTTTCTAGCTTCACAGTCGGCGTGCCGATCCCCTTCTCGACATGCAGCTTGCGGAAATCATGCTCCATCGCTGCAAACCAGTCCTCGACCGCGGCATTCAGCATCTCGAAATAGCGTGGATAGAAGACGATCGCTGCCGCATCGACATGCGCGAAACGTATCTGCGTCGATGTCGTGAACATGCGATCAGGCCTTCGCAATCGAGGCCTTGAGGTCGGCCAACAGTTCAAAGAGTTCACGCTGTCGCGTGCGCGGGAAGTCTGCCATCAATGTCTGGACCCAGCGATGATGTGCCGCTGCCATCTCGTCGAAAAGATGGCGACCTTCCCCGGTGAGTGCGACGATCGCAGACCGGCGGTCGTTCGGATCGACGGTCGAAACCACCAGATTCTGCGCTTCGAGCTGGCGCACGATCGCGGTAACATTGCCTTTGGAGACAAGCAGCGAGCGGGAGAGGTCGCCCATCGTCTGCCCTTCGGGAAAGCGATCGAGCGAAGCCATGACATCGAAGCGGGGCAGCGTCATGTCGAAATCGTCGACGAAATTGCGGCGCAGCCGCTTTTCCATCTGCATGACGCAGCTCAACAGACGGACCCAGACCCTGAGATCAAGCGGACCGGACGCCCCCCCCTCATGCTTTTCCTGCATTCCACCCTCGCATCGACCGGTGCAGCCGCGGCGATTGTTGCCGCTTTGTCCGGGAAGCGCGTCACCTATGGGACAATTGCTCGCAAATCAAACTAATTAGTCCGCTAGACGACCCACTGAAGAGGCGTAAATCGGCGCTTTCAATGGCAAGTCGGTGGAACCTAATTGGTTTAGATCAGAATTATATAGCGAACAACCGTGGCGAAGCGCCGCGCGGAAAAAAGCGTGGCCTTCCTGCAAATAGCGATAAACTGGGTAGCGACGAAGCCATCGTCGTTTGGCACCAAAAATGCTGACAGGCAGCTGCGGATAATAAACCTTGGCATCCTAGCTGATCACGAGCCTGCCATGCACGGCACCATCCCGCTGGAAGGCACAGCCCGCAGCGCGTCCGCCCGAGGGTGACGATCAGATCAAGGAAGCCGAAGGGCCCGCTCAAGACATTCTCTATCCCGCGCGACTTTATGCCTCGCGCTACCGATAGAAGGAATTTAAGCATCGACATTCAGGACATAATTTTTATAGAATCGAAATTCATTGGATAGGCTCAGCCGTAATTGATCGGAAAGTACGGATATATATGACCTTGAGCGAAATATTAAAACGTGAAATACGTAAAAATGACGTGGTCAACATGATCGCCACTCGGCTTTATGTCGATATTATTCAGCCTTACAAGATTAAGAGCCGGGCCAGAATGAAAGGCCTTAACGTCCAATATGGCGATTCCACCATTGATGTTTCGAACAAACATAGTCGTATCAGGATTTCCCAGCGTCACGCCATATATCTCGCCGATGTAGTTGGAAATTTCGATTATTTTTCTGACGCCGTCGAAGCTGGCGATGATGGTGTCATCGACTATTCCCAACCCAATTTGCATCGTGTCAAAGGGTTTGATCTGCACCCGATCCGCTTTCCTTCGTTAGCGGAACCCGTTTCCACGACAGAGCAATATCTCGATTTCGCCGATTTGTCGGACGGGGCAATTGCGCTCGACTTGGGCGCTTACTCCGGCTTGACTTCGATCATGTTTCGTCAGCTTTGCGGAGACGATGGGCGCGTTATTGCGGTCGATGCAGATGCTGGGAATGTCGCCGCCATTCGCGAGAATTTCGATATGTATTTCGCCAAAACGGGGCGCAAGATCGACTTGCTCGAAGGGGCGGTCTGGATTCACGGCGATGGCATCACCTTCTCCAGCGAAGGCAATATGGGTTCGTCCGCGGCCGA
This sequence comes from Sphingopyxis sp., assembly GCA_030145715.1. GTDB lineage: Bacteria > Pseudomonadota > Alphaproteobacteria > Sphingomonadales > Sphingomonadaceae > Sphingopyxis. Next base: position 116,875 of record JAIXHQ010000006.1, read on the forward strand.
AATCGTTGGCAACCGTGTCGGCGCTGCAAGCCTTGTCCCCTCATTCACCTTGTCCGACATTGCCGATCGGTTCGGACTCGGTCGAATCGATTTCATCAAATGCGACATTGAGGGCGGCGAAAAATTTGTGTTCGAAGACGCGAAATTCTTTGAGCGCTTCCGCCCAAAAATTATCGTGGAAGTTCATCCGGTTGATGGACAGAAGACGACACAGGTTGCGACAGAAGCGGTCACACGCGCCCTGGCACCCCATGGCTATAAATTTCGCATGATCGAACAAGCCGGAGAAAGCCTCCCGCTCATGGAGTGTTGGGCCGAATAGTTTGTGATGCGCGGCTTGATGATCGGCCGCCAGCAGAAGATGGAGCCTCTCCATCGGGGGCCCGTCGATGGACTTGGCCGCTACGCGACCAGATCGGCGCGGACGCGCTGCTGAGGGCCTGAGGCCGCGCGGCCGACGATCTCTCATTGCCCGCATGAGGTCCGCGATGTTCGCTATCAAATCTTATGGCGCGCGCGCCGTGTGCCGTCACGGTCATGTAGCGGGCGGACGCCAAATATGGAGCCCGCCCGCCACATGTCGTCAGTCTATCGGTCGCCCGCCGATCAATAGGCCGCCGAGAAGGTCAGGAACCATTGCCGCGGCGCGATCGGGTAGGTTGAATAGCTGTTCGTCGCCGAGCCGATCGAGATGGTGGAATCACCCTTTTTGTCGGTGAGGTTGGTCACGTTCAACGACAATTCCGCCTTGCGCAGCGGAATCAGGGTCTCCGGAATCTTCACTCCCAGACGCGCCGAGAGGAGGAAATAGGACTTAACGCTCGCATCGTTGGTGAAGGTGCTGAAACGGCGGCCGACATAGTCGCCGACAAGCTGTAGATCGACCGGATCAACGTCAAGCGAAGCCACCGTTTTGTTCATCCATTTCGGCGTTCCGGGAAGCTGCTTTCCGCAGGTTGGGATAACGCCTCCGACGACAAGAAAACCGCCGATGCACGTATCGGTCGCGGCACCGATGCCGGCCGCGGTCGCCGTATAATCGCTCTGATATTTCGAGAGATTGTAGGAGGTCGCGTTGTAGAGCGAAAAGGTCCGGCCGAAGCGCAAGGTGAAAGCCGCATCGACACCGTTGGTTCTGACGTTGCCGACATTCACCAGCGCCGATGTGCCGCCAGTAATGCCGCTGCCGGCGATCCCGCCCGGATTGGTCGGAATAGCGAGCAGGCGGTTGCTGAAGTCGACACGATAATAGTTGATCTGCGCCTGGAGGCCGATGTCGCCGCCAAGATCACGCCGGACGCGCAGGCCCGCTTCATATGTCCAACTGGTTTCGGGTTTTCCCTGTGCGGCAAAGGCATCGAAGGCGGCCTGGCTACCGGTGAACCATGGGCCGCCGCCGCCGGCGAGATACGCTTGATACTGCCGCATATTCTTTTGGACGTTGAAATAAATCTCTTCGTGCCCGTTGAAGTCGTAGGTCGCGCCGATGGCGGGCAGGAACCACTGTTTCGTGTTGATCTTGCCCTGCGGTAGAGCGGTGGTTCCGCCGAGCGAACCCACGCGCGGCTGTACCGGGTACCAGCCATTCGCCCATTGGGCGCTGGTCTTGAAACCAGCCTGGACGAGGAGCTTGTCGTTCACCCGCCACGTGTCCTGAAGATGCAGCTGCAACTGCTTGATCTGCGCATCCCCCTGATATTGGGTGAATAGCGGCTGCGCGACATCGAGCGGACGAATATAGGGCGTGCTCAAACCCGGGTTGTTCACATCGACCGCGTACCAGCGGCGCCATTGTGTCGTGCTATTATACTCGAACCAGCCGCCCAGTTCGATATTGTGATTGCCGATCTCGGCCTTGATCGCAGAGATGACGCCCCAGCGGTCGATCCGATATTCGGTGGTACGGGTAATCATGCCCGACCCGCCTGTCGCCGCCACGAGCGCGGCCCCGGCAGCCGCGGCCTGCTGATCGGTCAGCGCGGTACAGGCCGATGGACGCACGCCATTGTTGTTGCCGGTAAAACGGCAATTGGCGGGAAGCGTCGCATAGGCCGGATCAAGATAGGGCTGCGCGGTGGTGATCGACTGGCCCAGCGGCCCCGCCACGACACCCGCGCCGTCATTATGGTGGAAATAGCCCGTCGTCGACCAGGTGACCTTGTCGCCGAGTGACGCGTCATAACGGCCATAGGCAAGATAGTCGGTGCGCTGGGCATCGGAATAATAGTTGCGATAATTATTGCCTTCAGCCGCCGGCGAATTGCCGAGCGGGGTCATATAACTCGTGCGGTAGGCGTCGAAATCCGGATAGAAAAACGGCTTTGTATAGGGCGTGTAGAGCTGAACCGGGGTCGCCGTATTACCGGCGGACGGCTTGAAAAATACCGTCGCGTCCTGGTTGGGCTGGGTCATGTCATTATAGTCGAAAAAGAGCGTAAGCTTGCCGATGTCGCTGTCGTGGACAAATTTGGCATTGGCCTGCCACCCGCCCTGCTTGCCGTTGAAGTCCCATGCGCGGGCGCGCTGGCGGGCACCGGACAGATAGATGGAATTGCCGCCGCCGAACACGCCGCTGTCAATACGGCCAAAGGTGCGCGAGGTGCCGTAACTGCCGATCGTCTGTCCGACCTGAATGCCAAAACGGTCAAGCGGATCGGATGAATAGGTTTCGACCGTCCCGCCAAGATTGCTGTTCGACGGAGTCGCAAGATCCCCCGCGCCCGTCGACACGATAACGCGACTCACATTCTCGGAAATCACGGCACGCTGGGGCGCCAGGCCATTATAATTGCCATAGCTTTGATCACCCAGCGGGATGCCGTCCATCGTGTACCCAAGCTGGTTTCCGGCAAATCCATGGATGAAGGTTTGCGCATTCTGTTCGTTATAGCCCCACGGATCGGCGGTGATGTATAGGACACCGGGGAGTGTCTGGATCGCCTTCAGCGGCGACACGCCAGGCAGAATCTTCTGGATTTCGACCTGCGGGATCTCGGTTGATGAACGCGTCGTTCTGGTGGCCGTGACGAGGATAGTCCCGCTATCCTGATCGCCTTCATCCGCGGGTGGTGCGGCTTCGGCATCGGCGGCGGCGCCGGTCTGCGCGAAAGCGGGATTGGCAATAACAAGCGCGCCAGCAAGAGCGAGCAGGCTGGGCGCGAGCAGGTTGGAAGAGCGACGGATCATGACAGGCCCCTGTTTTGGTTTGGCTGTTATCGTCGATGCGGAGGGCAGCGACGGAGCGCCGTTACGCCAGGCCTGTTACAGACAGGCGACACCGCCGATCGATTTGCAACTGGGTGCGCGCAAGATTTCGAGACCCGTTCGACGCAATCGCCGATCCCGATACCGTCGCCGATCCCGATACCGTTCCATTGCGGCGTAGAAACGCATAGGGTCAGACGCCGTCCGATTGCGCAAACGCCGCTTCCGCTCGATCCTTCGGGATCCCGTCGCCGGCGCCCGCGCCGATGGGATCCCGTCGGCCTGAAATAGAGCCAAAGATAGGGCCAGCCGCAGGGGGCGGCAGTTACACGACGAAATCCACGCCGATGCGTAGCGCGTCCGCATTCCTGAGGATCGCGCCCGGCACTATCGACACGCTTTCGGAATCAGCGGGTCAGTTTCTTGTATGACGTCGCATGGGGACGCGTTGCGTCGTCGCCCAGGCGGCGGATCTTGTCCTCTTCATAGGATTCGAAATTGCCTTCGAACCACTCGACGTGGCTGTCGCCCTCGAACGCCAGAATATGGGTCGCGAGACGATCGAGGAAGAAGCGATCGTGACTGATGGCCACGGCGCAGCCCGCAAAGTTTTCGAGTGCCTCCTCAAGCGCCGCCAGCGTTTCGGTGTCGAGATCGTTGGTCGGTTCGTCGAGCAGCAGCACATTGCCGCCCTGTTTCAGCATCTTTGCCATATGGACGCGATTGCGTTCGCCGCCCGAAAGCTGGCCGACCTTCTTCTGCTGGTCGACGCCTTTGAAATTGAACGCACCGACATAGGCACGCGTCTGCATTTCATGCTTGCCGATATTCATCATATCGTGCCCGCCCGAAATTTCTTCCCAGACATTCTTGTTCGGATCGAGCGCGTCGCGGCTCTGATCGACATAGCCAAGACGCACCGTGTCACCGATGGCGACATTGCCGTTGTCAGGGGTTTCCTGTCCGGTGATCAGCTTGAACAGCGTCGACTTGCCCGCGCCGTTCGGCCCGATGACGCCGACGATCCCGCCCGGCGGCAGGGTGAAGGACAGGTCCTCGAACAACAGCTTGTCGCCATAGGCCTTCGAAATGCCCGACACCTCGATCACCTTGCCGCCCAGGCGCTCGGGCACCTGAATGACGATCTGCGCCTTGCCCGGCGTACGGTTTTCCTGAGCCTCGATAAGCTGGTCGAACGATTTAATACGCGCCTTGGACTTGGCCTGGCGCGCCTTTGGCGACTGCCGGATCCATTCCAGTTCGTCGCGGATCGCCTTTTGCCGACCCTGATCCTCGCGCGCTTCCTGTTCGAGCCGCTTGCCCTTCTTCTCCAGATAGGTCGAATAATTGCCTTCATAGACAAAATAGCGGCCGCGATCGAGTTCGAGGATCCAGTTCACGACATTGTCGAGGAAGTAGCGATCGTGGGTGACGAGGATGACGTTGCCCGGATAATCGACCAGATGCTTTTCCAGCCAGGCGACGCTTTCGGCGTCGAGGTGGTTGGTCGGTTCGTCAAGCAGCAGGATCGACGGCTTTTCCAGCAGCAGCCGGGTCAGCGCGATGCGGCGGCGTTCGCCGCCCGACAGATTTTCCACGCTCCAGTCGCCAGGGGGGCAGCGAAGCGCCTCCATCGCGATCTCCAGTTGGTTGTCGAGCGTCCAGCCATCGACCGCGTCGATCTTTTCCTGAAGCGTCCCCATTTCTTCCATGAGCGCCTCAAAATCGGCATCCTCTGGCGGATCGGCCATCAATGTGCTGATTTCGTTGAAGCGGTCCATCATGTCGGCGACGCCGCGGATGCCGTCCATGACATTCTCTTTGACCGTCTTCTTGGGATCGAGTTCGGGTTCCTGCGCCAGATAACCGACGGTGATGCCTTCGCCCGGCCATGCCTCGCCAGTAAATTCGGTGTCCATGCCCGCCATGATCTTCATCAGCGTGGACTTGCCGGTGCCGTTCGGCCCGACGATGCCGATCTTGGCATCGGGATAGAATTGCAGCGAAAGATTGTTCAGCGTCGGCTTTTGCGCGCCGGGATAGGTCTTGGTCAGACCCTTCATCACGAAACTATACTGGGCTGCCATGAAATGCTCCGCTATGGGCTGGGTCGCGCGCGCGACCGGATAGAGTTATGCGTTGCGCGCCGGTTAGCGAATGGTCGCGAACTTGGCAATCGGCGCATAACGACAGGCGGGGTCAGGCAGCGACTCTGGCAAAGATGATCGAAGGCGGGATTGCGCGCACCCCCGAGTGTGACGAAGAAATGACAGAATACCGTCCTCGCCGACCATCTCAATTATTTTTGTTGACGATTCATGCGGAACGGCTAAATCCCGCGGCTCGCGGTACGGGAAGTTTTCCTGACGCGAAAGGCATTTTAGGGAGCCCACACATCATGAAGAAGTTTGCTGCTATCGCCGTTGCTGCCAGCATGTTCGCCCTCGCCGCTTGCGGTGAAAAGGCTGCTGAAGAAGCCACCACCGAAGCTCCGGCTGCCGAAGCTGTTGCCGCTGAAGGCGCCGACGCCGCTGCTGCTGGCGCTGAAGCCGCCGCTGCTGGTGCCGACGCTGCCGCTGCTGGCGCCGAAGCCGCTGCTCCGGCTGACGCTGCTGCTGCCCCGGCTGCTCCGGCTGACGCCGCTGCTGCTCCGGCCGCTGCTGCTCCGGCTGAAGAAAAGAAGTAAGTCGCAGCCCTTCGGGGCAGTGACTGAAACGAAAAGGGCGGTCTTCCTTCGGGAAGGCCGCTTTTTTCATGCGCGTCGCAAGCTGGCGCAAAAATCGCTGCGAAGGACGGCCGAAAGAGGGGAAATGGTCGGGGAGACAGGATTCGAACCTGCGACATCTTGCTCCCAAAGCAAGCGCGCTACCGGGCTGCGCCACTCCCCGACGCATGGGCGCCTTAGACAGGCTGGGGCGCCAAGTCTATCCCGCAGATG
>JAIXHQ010000007.1 GCA_030145715.1 Sphingopyxis sp.
TCCACTCTCACTGGCGGGACGCTTGAGGATTTTACCCGCACCCTCCCGTCGCTCGGCGCGGTCTATCGCATCACCCCTAGCCTCTCCCTCTACGGGAACGCGTCAAAGGGCTTTAAGCCCAACCAGGGAAATTACGACATTGACGGCAATCCGGTCGCCCCGGAGGACGCGCAGCAATATGAGGTCGGGATCAAGGCGCTGCTCTTTCGGGAAAAGCTTGCCGCGTCGCTTGCGCTCTACGACATTCGTCAGAAAAACGTCGCTGTGGCCGACCCTCGATATCCTTACCCGGCGTTCCTGTGTCGCGGCCAGAACCTCGTTTGCTACGAGTCGGTTCCCGGACAGACATCGCGCGGCGTGGAGTTTGAGCTGTCTGGCAAAGCCTTGCCACGTCTCGAAATGCGGGCGAACTACCGTTACGCTTCTGCCAAGATCGATTCAACGACAGCGACGCTCCCCTTTTACGCACCGCATCAAGGCAGCCTGTGGGCGACCTACAGCTTCGGCGAGAACGGCAAGGGATTCTGGACCGGGATTGGCGTGTATGCTCGGAGCGCGCAGCGCGGGGGAACGCCGTTTATCCCGATGGCACGGGTGCCCGGGCAGGTAAGGACCGACGCGAGCGTTGGCTACGATGGTTCGAACTGGTCGCTTACCGCAGGCGTCAAGAACCTGTTCAATGAACGGCTCTACCTAATCGGATCCGGCAACTACGGAACGGGTATCGTGGATCAACCGCGCGAGGCCTATCTGACCTTGCGGTATCGCTTCTGGTAACAGGCCGCATAGGCTTCCCTTTTGACCGGGGCAGCCCTGGGACGACCAAAGGACCATATGTTCGGCGGATAACGACAGCACCGACGGAACGACTTCCGTCGGTGCGGGCAACGGCCCGCATTCCTTCTTAGAGAGTATAATCGTGATTTCATCAGAAGACGCCCTGACGAACCCCTCCGCCGCATTTGCGGCGGCCACTGACAAGGCGCCCGAGAGTCCGCGCGGGACGCTCAAAGTGGACCTGAGACATGTCGGCCGCCTGTTGTGGATGTACATCAAAGCCGACAAGATCATCGGCCCGCTGCTCATTCTTTGTCAGTTGGTGCCGACCGTCGGTGCGGCCGTCGTGTTCATGCAGATGCAGGTCAGCCTTGCGGGCATCACCAATGCTCTCGTCGATAAGAATGTATCGGTGATTCCCGGGCTCACCACGCTTGTGGTCGTGCTGAGCCTTGCCGGTCTTGCCGTGGGCGTGCTGACGCGCTGGACAAGCTATGTCCTGCGCATCCGGTTCCGCTCTGTTGTCACCGCCAATTACCTCGACAGGTGGCTGGCGTCGGACCGCTACTATCATCTGGAAAGGCGCGCGAACCTCGATCATCCCGAGCAGCGCATTCAGGAAGATGTTTTCCAGTTCATGGAGCAGCTCCTCGAAATCGCGCCGATGTTGCTCAACACCGTCACGGCGCTGGTCCTCTATTCGGGACAGCTTTATTCGCTATCGCCACCAGTCAATTTCGGGTTCATCGGGATTCCTCAAGAGATCCCCGGTTTCCTTCTTTACTTCGCACTCGGCCTTTCAATCCTGTGGACCGTCCTGACGCACTGGATCGGTCGGACATTGACCCGGATCGAAGTCGTCCGTCAGCGCCTCGAAGCGCAATTCCGTCACCAGATGGCGGGGGTTCGCGAAAATGGTGAATCGATCGCCTTCGCTCGCGCGGCAGGCGCCGAAGGAACGCGCCTGACGTCGACCTTCAGCCTAATCCGGCAGAACTGGCGCCACTATACATTTTCGAACATCAAGATCATGTTTTTTGGCGGTATTCCGGAAACCATCCTCACGCTTGCGCCGCCGCTGCTGGCCATTCCGTACGTTCTGAGCGGCCAGATGAAGGTGGGCGACATCGCCCTGCTGACGGTGTCGCTACGCCAAGTCTATAACGCGATCGGTATCTTCGTCGTCCTTTATGGTCAGCTCGCGATCTTCCGTTCGTCCGTCGCCCGTCTGCGGCTCATGGATGACCTGCTGTCGTTCGAGCCAAAGAGCGACATCAAGGTGACGCGTGGCCGCGACAATGCCATCGAGATCCGCGGACTTGCGATCGCGTTCCCCGACGGCAGCCGAATGACCGAAGTCGGAAATCTTGACATCGCCCCTGGCAAAAACCTCCTGATCCAAGGGCCCTCGGGCGCGGGCAAAAGCACGTTGCTGCGCAGTATCGCCGGCCTCTGGCCCTTCGGATCCGGCGAAGTCGATCTTCCGTCGGACGCGCGGGTCGCCTTCCTGCCGCAGCGCGCCTACATGCCGGATGGCACGCTCGCCAGCCTGATGGCCTATCCGGACATTCCCGGCCGGCACAGCGACGCCACTTACATCGGCCTTATGGAACGACTCGGCCTGGGCCACCTGACCAGTTCCTTGCACGAGCATGGTGCGTGGCATCGAATCCTGTCCGGCGGCGAACAGCAACGGATCGCAGCGATCCGGGCGGTGCTGGCACGGCCAGACTATCTGTTCCTCGACGAGGCAACCAGCGCACTCGATCCCAAATCGGAGGAACGCGTTTACAAAATGCTGACCGACGAATTGCACGACACCGCCATCGTCTCGGTCGCGCATCGCGAGGCCGTCGCCCAATACCACGATCAGCGGCTTGTGATCGATCAGGGCGTCGCTCGTTCCCCGGCGACCGCATAAAACCGGCCATTCCGCGCCCCAGCTTCCCCCAGGAGATTTACAGATGTCAACAATCGACGAAATTTCGACCGAGGCGTTCGAGAAGGAGGTGATGGAATCGACAATTCCTGTCCTCGTCGACTTCCATGCAGAATGGTGCGGACCGTGCAAGGCGGCCTATCCGGCGCTTCTCGATCTGGCGAACGAATTCGACGGCGAGGTGCGCATCGTCCAGGTCGATATCGAGGCGGAGCCCGCGATTGCGAAGGCTTATGATGTTCGAGGCGTGCCGACCTTCCTCATGGTAAAGGACGGTGAAGTGAAGGAGCGCTTCTCGGGAGCCCTCACGCGCGGCAAGCTTTCGGCGCTGTTCGAACGCTATTTGGCGGCGGAATGAAAGCCATGACGTTTGACGAAGGACGCAAGCAGGCGCTGCTCGATGACTTCCGGGAAGACGGTCCGCTGGCAAAGGCGTGCCTTGGCGCGCCCGAAAGCGGGGGGACAGAGTCGGTCGCCGCAGAGAGCGGGCTTCACGTCGCGCTCCTCAAACTGCTCGTCGCGCTCGGCGGCCATAGCCGCGATCCGGAAAGTCTTGCCTTCTACCTCGATCTCCTTTCCAGGATTCCGGCCGGAACGAATGGCCTTGATCTCGTCCGCAGCTGGTACGCGGCGATCTGGGAGTTGCCGGGGGTCGGCATCGCCAGCGGCATCAAATCGACAGCGGCCTATGCAGACGCATCCGCCGTCATTGCACTTGTCAGCGACAGCCGGTCGCATCCAGTCGCGCCCCAAGAATGGCGGCAGGCGCGTGCGGCGCTTTCGGCGATTGGCGAAAATATCGCCCCTGCGGAGCCCGTGCTGGCGATGGCCTGGGACCTTGATCGGGTTCCCGGCGCCAGCGCAGACGTCTTCTACGGCTGGCAATCGGCTACCACACTTCAGATCGAGCAGCGCCTCGGATGGACGATCGCGGACGCCGACCGCCTTCGGCCGGCCTTCGAGGAGTTCAGCAAGCACGCTCTTGCCGTGGCAGGGCCGCCGGACAAGGACGATGACGGCTGGATGTCCCGCTACAGCGCGGCGCTCGAGACGTGCTGGGCGGACCGCTCCGACCTTTCCGGTCTGAAACAGCGTTACGATGCCGTGAACGCAGCAGTTGCCGACGATCGGGCGGCAGTGACGGCAGCTGCGCGCAAGGCCCTGATCGAGTGTGCGAAAGCAACGAAGGCGGATTCGATCTAGCCGGTAACGCGCGAACACTCTCTGCTTTTTTTTCCAAGGATGAACGACATGACCAGCATAGAGCAAATCAGTGAAGAGGCGTTTTCAGACCGGGTTCTGCGATCGTCGATGCCGACCTTGGTCGATTTCGGGTCCAAGTCCTGCGGCGTTTGTCTGGCCAACGCGCCGGCGGTACAGAATGTCGCGGACGAATATGAAGGCGAGCTATCGGTCGTAAAGGTCGATGTGGAAGCTTCGCCCGGACTGGCAAATACTTACGCTGTCCGGAGCCTGCCGACCCTGCTGATGTTCAAGGGCGGCGAAGTCGTGGACAGGATGATGGGGCATCTGACGCGCAGTTCGCTCGCACGTTTCGTCGAAAAGCATCTGGAAAGCGGCGAATAATGCCCGACACTGCATTCAGGAACGATCCCGCCCTGAAAGCGCGGGCCATCGCCGACATCGCCGACACGCCGCATCCCGGCTGGACCAATGTGGCGACCGACGAAGACCGGCTGGCATGCGCCGAGACCTTCGGCCTTTCAGCCAATCTGATCAGCCTTCTCTCGGTGGCGTCGAACTTTCCCTACTGGGACGGCTCAAAGGATTTCATGCTGGAATGCCTTGGCGCCATTTCGGTCGGCACCGACAGTCTTGATCTGGCAAGGCAATGGGCGGTCTCACGTTGGTACGATGGAGATCATGCCGTCGGCCCGGTCCTCGCGGGGACGCCTGCCCATGCAGTTGCGAAGGCGGTGTTTATCGCTGCTGGCGACAGCGGGGAGCGGACCGTCGCGAGCAAGACCTGGCGGCAGTTTCGCACGCAGCTTGCGGCGATCGAGGGTCTGTCGCCGCCGGAAGCCGCCAATGCGGATATCGCGGCCGCCCTCGCCTGGGACGAGACCGTTGCGATCGGTGTCTATGCCGATGTCTGGAAGGCCTGGCAGGAAGCGATCCGCATCGGCAAGGATTTCGCAGCCGGCTGGAGCCAGGAAAGCCAGGACCAGATCCTACAGGAAATTCGCGACGCCAGCATCGAAGCGCATGCCAGGGTCAGCCCCCGCTTCGGTGGCGAGATCGTCTCCGAAGAAGCTCATGCGGCCCAGAACACCGAGATCAACAGGATATTGGAGGCGTCGCCCTTGAATCAGACGCGCCTGGCGCTGCTCGAATATTGGCAGTCTGGCACGCCAGCCATGATGGCCACGCGGGAAACCTCCCTCGCTACCGTGCGCGCAGCATGTAGTGGCACATTCGCCGACATCCGGAAGACCATGGTCGAGAATCCGACCGCCCTTTGATCACCGAAGGAGCCGGATCCTGTCCGGTTCCACCGCCCGACCAACTAGCGATAGCGCACGGCCCGATCGACGGGTCAAACTTCAAGGAACCCCAATGACCACCAAGTCCTCGCCCGCTGCCGATCCGTATCTCTGGCTTGAGGAAGTCGAAGGCGACGAAGCTCTCGGCCAGGTCAAGAGATGGAACGAGCGAACGTCCGCGACCGTGAGTGCCAGCCCGCTCTTCGCAGCCTATGAACGACGCGCGCGCGAAATCTATGACGACGAACGACGCATCGCGATGCCGTCGGTCTTGGACGGCTACATCTATAATTTTTGGTCGGACAAGACAAATTTGCGGGGAGTTTGGCGGCGCTCGCCAGAGGCTGCTTATCTATCGGGATCCCCGGAGTGGGATGTGCTGCTCGATGTCGACGCCTTATGCGAGACAGAGAACGCCAATTGGGTTTGGGGCGGCGCCGACATCCTTCGTCCAGACGGCGATCGTGCTATCGTGATGTTATCCGACGGCGGCAAGGACGCAGTCGTCGTCAGGGAATTCGACCTCCAGACGCGCACTTTCGTCGTCGGAGGACACACGGTCCCCGACGCAAAAACCCAGACTTCGTGGCTCGACCGGAATGCGATTTTCATCACCAGCGATTTCGGTGAAGGGTCGCTTACCGCGTCAGGATATCCACGACAGGTTCGCAAATGGATCCGCGGCACGGAGCTCGCGGACGCACCGTTGATCGACGAGGTTGCGGTGGACGAAATCCGCGTTCACGCTTTCGTGGCACGCGACACCACTGGCGCCTGGCCAGTCATAGTCCGGCAGAAGAGCTTCTGGTCGAGTTCGGTATTTCATCTGGCGCCCGATGACCAACTCCATGCGGCACCTCTACCAGCGAGTGCGACGCTTGTCGGTTCGGTCGGCGGCTTCATGGTAGCGCAGCTTCATGAAGACAACGACGCCGGACCTGCAGGCGCACTGGTCGCTTACGACATTGCAGCCGTGGTCGAGGGCAAGCAGCCAGACCTCGAGCTGGTGCTGAACCCACCTCATAACGGTTCGATAGAGGCTGCGAGCGGCGGCAAGAGCACCTTGTTTGCCAGCCTGATCGAGAATGTCGTAGGAAGCATCGTTCGACTGGACCGGAGTGCCGAGGGCGTCTGGATCGCGACGAAATTGCCGGCGCCCGAAAATAGTTCGATCTTCCTCGCCGCAACCGATCCGGATTCTGATCGCCTGTTCTTCATGTCGGTTGGCTTGACGACGCCGCAGACACTCCATCTTTATGCGCCCGGCGAACCGGTTCGCGAAATAGCCAGCGCGCCGACCAGGTTCGATGCCGATCTTTATTCGGTCGAGCAGAAATTTGCGACGTCCGCCGACGGGACGCGCGTGCCCTACTTCCTCGTGAAGCCGAAAGCGGCGGTCGGTCCAGTGCCGACTCTTCTCTATGCCTATGGCGGGTTTCGCGCCTCGACCCTTCCCAGCTATGTTGGTCCGCTGGCGCAGTTTCTTCTTGAGGCGGGATGCGCCTACGCGATCGCGAATATACGCGGGGGCGGCGAATTCGGGCCTGCTTGGCATGCCGCCGCCTTGCGCGAAAACCGGCAGCGCGCCTTCGACGATTTCCACGCCGTCGCCGCCAATCTGAAGGCTGACGGAACTACCAGCAGGCTTGGCATCTATGGCGGGTCGAACGGGGGCCTGCTGGTCGGCGTTGCCTATACCCAAAAGCCGGAACTGTACGACGCTGTTATCTGTTCCGTGCCGCTCGCCGACATGCAACGCTATCATAAGTTGCTGGCGGGTGCGTCATGGGTCGGCGAATATGGTGATCCGGACAATGCCGATGACTGGGAATTTCTGTCGCGCTATTCGCCCTACCATAATCTGTCGGCGGACGCGGCATATCCACCCGTTCTGTTCCAGACATCGACCAAGGATGACCGCGTTCACCCCGGCCATGCGCGCAAAATGGCCGCGCGGATGGAAGAAATGGGTCACCGGATCGATTATTACGAAAACATCGACGGCGGCCATGGCGGATCGGCTGACAACAGCCAGGCAGCCCATGTTTCGGCGCTGCTTACCACCTGGCTCAGAACCCAGTTGGACATATGAGAGTGGGAGCCGAAATCGCGATGGGAAGAAAAAGGCAATGACGGCGAACCATAGCAAGGTGCTCATCATCGGGTCCGGGCCGGCAGGTTACACCGCCGCGATCTATGCCGCCCGTGCGGCGCTCGCTCCCATGGTTATCGAAGGGATGCAGCCGGGCGGCCAGTTGACCATCACAACCGATGTGGAAAACTGGCCGGGAGATGCCAGCGTCATGGGGCCCGACCTGATGATGCGGATGGCTGAGCATGCCACAAATGTCGGCGTCTTGAGAGTGTCAGACATGATCGTGGAGGTGGACTTATCGCGCCGCCCCTTCCTGGCCGTCGGCGACAGCGGCACCCATTACACCGGCGACACGATGGTGATCGCCACCGGAGCGTCGGCGCGTTGGCTCGGCCTGCCCAGCGAGACAGCCTATCGCGGCGCCGGCGTATCGGCTTGTGCAACATGCGACGGATTCTTCTACAAGGGATCGGTCGTCGCCGTCGTCGGCGGCGGAAATACCGCGGTAGAGGAGGCACTCTATCTCACCAATTTTGCCGAGAAGGTCTATCTTGTCCATCGCCGCGACACGTTACGCGCAGATCGTACAAACCAGGCCCGATTGGCTGCAAATCCCAAGATCGAACCGATCTGGAATGCGGAAGTGGCAGAGGTGCTGGGCAATGGCGGGGTCGTAACGGGTATCGCAATACGCAACACCCGTAGCGGCGAGATGTCCAACCGCGACGTCGCCGGACTTTTTGTCGCTATCGGCCACGATCCGGCGACCGCCCTTTTCAAGGGCCAGATTCATCTTGACGACGAAGGCTATATCCGGATCGCATCTGGATCGACAGGCACTAGCGTCGCCGGTGTATTCGCGGCTGGCGACGTACAGGACAAGGTGTTTCGTCAAGCGATCACGTCGGCCGGCATGGGCTGCATGGCGGCGCTTGAGGCCGAGCGCTACATCGCCGACCTCAACGCGCGCACAACCGCTTCGTCGGTTACGGTCGAAGGCAACTCCCTCGCGTAGGTTAAGGCGCAGTCAGGTCGAGCAAACAAGGCCCTTTTGGACGCCAGCCCCTGATCCGCTGCCACACCAAAAGGCGGCTCCGCCGAAGAGTGAGTGCTCAGAGAGGAAAACGTGGCCCCGCCACCGATCTCTCGATCGACAAAATGAAGGAATGCGCGTGAAATATCCCGGAAATCTGTCCTCTTCGGATATTGTAACACCTGCCGACATCGAGGCCGCCGGCTTACGGATCGCCGACGTCATCATGCAGACCCCATGCCTGGGCAGCGAAACGCTGTCTTCGCTTACCGGCTGCAAACTCCATCTCAAATTCGAGAATCTTCAGTTCACGGCAAGCTTCAAGGAGCGTGGCGCACTCAACAAGCTTCTGCTCCTGAGCGATAGCGAGCGCGCCGCCGGTGTCTGCGCGATGTCCGCTGGGAATCATGCGCAGGGTGTGGCCTATCATGCCAGGCGGCTTGGGGTTCCCGCAACGATTGTGATGCCGAGGGGCACGCCGCTGACAAAGATTACCCGCACGCGCGGCCATGGTGCCCGCGTCGTTATCGCGGGCGATAATCTCAGCGAAGCCTTACAGGTGGCGGAAGCGACCGCGGATGCGGATCGGCTGACATTCGTCCATCCGTTTGACGATCCCGCCGTCATAGCCGGGCAGGGAACCATCGCTGCCGAGATGTTGTTTGCTGCGCCGGAAATCGACACACTGGTTGTTCCGATCGGCGGCGGCGGCCTGATTTCCGGCATTGCGGTCGCTGCGAAAGCGCTGAAGCCCGGGATACGGATCGTTGGCGTCCAGTCCTGCACCTATCCGTCCATGAAACGAGCGCTTGAGGGCGAGACGGCGCCTGTCACGGACGGATTGACGATCGCTGAGGGCATTGCCGTCAAGACAGCGGGTGCGCTCACGCGCGAAATCGTCAGAGACTATGTCGATGACATCCTGCTGGTCGAAGAAGAGGCGATCGAGCGTGCCGTGGCCCTGCTGTTGTCGATCGAAAAAACGGTGGTCGAGGGTGCCGGCGGAGTGGGGCTTGGAGCCTTGTTGCAGTATCCGGAGATGTTCGCGGGTCGGACCGTCGGCACAATATTGTCGGGTGGCAATATCGATCTTCGCGCCATCGCCGATGTCGCGATGCGCGAACTGGCGCGATCTGGCCACCTGCTTCGGTTCGACGTTCCGATCGCGGATCGGCCGGGCGCGCTTGCGGACATCGGGCGGATCCTGGGAGATGTGGGCGCGAACATCCTCAGCGTCTCGCATGACCGGATGAGTTTGACGCAAAATCAGCGAGGGGCGGTGCTCACGGTCGTGGCGGAAGTCCAGGACTATGATCATGGCGAAGCCGTTCTGGAGGCGCTGCGTGCAAGACTCTTCCTTCCAAGCGCGCATTTCTCGTCCGGCCAACAGCGGATCAGTTGACCGTGCCAGCGGACCGCAGAGGATTGCATGGATGGTCCTCGCAAGAGCTCGCCCTACCCCTCCTCAAAGCCCTGCGCTGACAGCATATTCGTCTGCGAGTCTTCTTGGTCGATGAAGCCGAACAGACCGGCGGTCCGTCCGACCCACCATAGCCCCGCACATACATCGCCGCTCGCGTCACCTGCTCTCCGCAAATCCGTACACGACCTACACAAGCGGCCCCGCACCAGTCACCGATGCGTGCAGCGTTACGCGAATGCTGTCTGTCGGAACGAAGTCTGGGCTCACCTCACGGCTCGGGCATTTCAGGCATGGTGAACCAGCCGAGAAACGCCTCGATCTCTTTCACCGGCCCGCCCGCCACGCGCGGCCCTGTGCGCCCCAGCAATGCTGCGGGCTTCGAATGCCCCTGAAGGAAGTTCACCCACTCAATTTTCGGCACGCTCAACCGAGCGGCACCTTTCGCTCCGCCGCGCGTCACTTCGGCAACCCCATCGCGAACCGACACGAGATAATCGCCATCCTCGCCGTCGAAATTGATCACCAGACGGCCCGACGCCCCGTTCGCGGCGACCGGATCGATACGGCTTTCGAGAACCTGGACCAGATCGAACCCGGGCGACCGGGCCACGACGTCGGGCGCGGTCATGCCCAGATAGGCGTACGGCGGCGGGCCAAAGCGATCGACCTTGCCCTCCAGCGCCAATGCTTCGGTCATATAGAAATTATGCGCCTGAAAACCGAGCGCGCGGCGTGCGAGCTGGCGCAGCGCCGCTGCCTTGGCTTGCCGCGCCTGTCCGCTGTTCGGCCCGGCATCGACGGCATAGCCCGCAAGCTTGGCCGCCAGATCATATTCACCGCGCGCCGTCGCGGCGGCGGCGGCGGCCAGGATCCTCGCTTCGCCTCCGAAACCCTCGACGATGCTGCGCGACAGGCGGGCCTTGCTCGGCGGATTGAGTTCGGCCGTATCCTCGTCGAACCAGCCGATAAGGCCGCGATAGACGCCGCGCAGCGCGTAATCGAATTCGGAATATATCTGGTTGAGCGAGGGTTCGTCGACAAAACGCTGCGGCAACCGGGTGCGCTGGACGATCTCGTCGGGCGTCCAGCCGAGATTGATGCCCCGGACCGCCTGATTGAAAACAAAGGAATAGGCGTCACGATGCAGCGTCAACCGCGCCTCGATCGCTTCGCGGCCGGACAGGGGAGCGCCATGCACCGGCAGATAATGCTCGGGGCCCAAGGCCCGGACGTCGTCCAGGCCCTGAATGATTTTTTCAGGCGGCCGATATTCCTCGCCCCGCAGCGTGTAGAGCGGATAGAACATGTTCGTGACGCTGTTGGTCATCACCGTCTTCAGGCTGGGCACCCAGACCGTCAGGCTGTCGTTGGTATCGACCTGCGCCCATTTGAAGGTGAACGCCATGCCGCCGATCATGACGGTTTCACCGTCGGCGACCGTCCGCGTAACCGGCATGAAACCGCTCTTCAGCTTTTCCGGGTCGGTAAATTCGGGCTCCGGCGTCGCAACTAGCGCGTCCGCACCGGTGCGCGGCAAATAGCCGCCGAACTGCATATTCGCGCGGCGCACCAGCAGCGGCGCGCGAACGAGCGAACGGTTACGCTGGTTGGCGGCAAGGCCCGGATGACCGAAAACGGGAATGTCGCGCCCTTCGGCAATGGCCTTCGCGCCGGCGGTGTAATGGCTGTGTGAATAGATGATCGCGATGATCGGCTTTTTGGTGACCTTGCGGATCTCGCGCAGGAAATACTCGCCTTGCCCGATGTTGCTGCCGGTGTCGTAAACGACAATCCCCTCGGGCGTTTCGACGAACGCGCTATTCGACAGCGCATAGCCCGAGATGATCCACGCGCCCGGCCGAACCTCTATCGTCCGCGGGTCGCTGCGCATGTAGGGGTCGCGTCCCAGCTTTGCGTTAACGATCGCGCCATTGGGCATGGTCTCAAACGCGACCGGCTCGCCGCCATTATAAGAGTTGGGCTTGTCGGCCGCCGCCAGAGGCGATTGGCTGACAAGAGCGATGAGCGAGCAGGTCAGGATCGTGCGCATGCTTTCCCCTTCAATATCTATTGCGCCGCCGCGCGTTCGAGCGGCGGCAGCCGGTAATCGCCCGTCAGAAGTTCATCCTTCGGAAGATAGGCGCGGAAGACGACGCCCCAGTTCTTGCCTGATGGCGCGGGTAGCCAGTTTGAGGCACGATCCGGCGTTGCCGGGCGATCGGCGCTGATCGTCAATTCCAAAGAACCGTCCGAAGCATAGCGGAGGCCCGGCGTGCGATCGCCGATGGCGTATCGCGCGATCGGGTTGTCGATCAGGAAGAAACGACCGTCGTCCGCGCGTTCATACATGGTGAGCGACCAGAAGCCGTTGACGGCCGGCATCCCCCCGCTCTCGAAACGCATGCGATAACCCTGCCCCGACGGGAAATAGATGTTACCGCCGGGGCCAATCGCCCGCATATACATCGCCTCGACCCGCGGCAGCGCACCCAGCCCACCGAGCGCAACCTGCCCCCGATAGAGATAATCCTCGCCATAAATGCCGCAATTTGCCTTGGGATAGGCCCAGTTGTTGACCGGCGCGCCCTGACGGCGCGGTCCGGCAAGTCGGGCGCGACCGGCATCGAGGCCCGCCGCGATCATTTTTGCGTCCTCGTCGGAAAAGCGGCTCGCGTCGAACCCGCCGTCGGGCCGGATGCCCAGGGGCGCGAGACGCGCGAACAGCAGTTCGTCGGTAACCGGGGGCGCATTCTCGACAATCAATCGCTGGATCGTGTCGAGCAAGGCCGCCCATGGCGCTTTGCGCGTGGCATAGGATCCGGGCACGGGCCGTTCCGGGCCGCTGACCTTGATCCCGTCCTGCAACGCGTGCACCGCCGGAAGATCGGCTTCGCCGTCGATCAAGGTGCGCACGAGCATCCACACCGCGTTGGTCGGCGACTGGATCATGTGGAAATCGGTGCGTCCGTCCCGCGGCCCGACCAATGTATAGCGACCGCCCGCGTCGCCGGTCGTGCGCGAACCGAGAACCGCGAAATTGTTGCCGTACATGTCCATGAAGGCAACCGAATGATAGCGGTCGCCCATCGACGGGACCTCGATCGTGACTGGACCACCGCCAAGATCGATCCACGCGCGCGAATAGAGCGTATCATTGTTCGGCGACGTGACCGAACGGAACGCGGGCGTGGCCAGCTTTCGATCATGGAAGACGCGATTGGGAACGGCCCCTTCGTTCGCGAAGGATGCCGCGCGCGATGCCGCATTCTCGATCAGCGGCATCGCATAGATCAAGGCCTCCTCGGCGGCGGCCGAGAGAGAATGAGGGGAGAGAGCCCAGGAATTCCCCGCCGCGAACATGGTGCCAAAACTGCCTGCCGCAAGGAACGTCCGTCGTCTCATTCTCTCTCTCCTGCCAGAGACGGGATTATCATATCCCGTTCGCGCCGCCAGGTTTCGGGATCAGCCCTGCGGAACGGCGCAAGCGCCGCTCTCGTCGCAAACCTCGATCTCGGGAAGCTTGTAGCCGGGCGCGAACGCCTCGGGCCGCGGGCGGTAGAGGCGCATGAGGAGATAAAAGCTCTCGCGCTTGACCGGCAGCCAGTTCGCGCTCTTGTCCTTCGGTTTGTCGGCCTGGATCAAGATCACGGCCGATCCGTCCTTCTGCCGCTTGATCAGCTTTGGATCGCGGTCGCCAACCGAATAGATGCCGGCATCGTTCGGGATGAGGTCGCGGGTCGCGCCGCCATAAGACGTCAGCGACCAGAAGGCATCGACGGGCATGTCCTTCGGCACGACGATCCGGTAACGCTTGGTGCCGTTCAGCGGATTGCCAGCGAGGTCCGAACGGTATCGCGGATAGACCGCTTCTTCGGGCGCATTGGCAAGCAGACCCGAATATTCGATCGCCGCGCGCTGGAAATAATCGGTGCCATAGACGCCGATCTTGGTCTTCACCGGCGCCCAGCCACGCAGGTCCCACATGCGTGCCTGTTCGACGGCCTTGCGCGCATCGGCAATCGCGGCCTCGAGTCCGCGCCGCGTTGCAGGCGTAATTTTGGCGGGGTCAAAGGTCGATTTCGGGCCGATGCCGATCAGGTCGAACTGATCCAGCAGCGCCTGCTCACCCTCGATCGGGGCGGCTGCTTTCAGATAGCGATTGGCCAGTACGAAGAAATCGATGTTGCCAAGTATGTCTGCCTTGACCGGCTGCGGCTTGGGCGGCGCCGGCGTTCCCGGTGCCTCCACCATCTTGAACGCATTGACAAGCGCGCTCACCGCCTTCACCTCATGCGCGCCCTTGATCAGAACGCGGCCGAAGACGATGCCGCGGTCGGTTTTCATGCGGACCAGATTCATCCCCGCCGGAGCCGTGCCCTTCCACGTCGGTCCGACCAGATAGACCTGCTGCGCCTTGTCGCCGGTGGTGCGGCTTCCCGTATGCGCGTCGGTCTCCGAAAAGAAGTTGACGAAGTCGAGATTATAATAGCGGCCGCCCGTATCGGGCGCGTCGATGATCGCGGGCCCTTGGCTCACGTCGTACCACGCCTGGAAATAGAGCGTGTCCGAATTGGGCGAGCGACCCGCGAAGGGGCCACCGGGCAGCGTCAGCTTGCCCACCGAATAAAAGCGGTTGACCGGCGCATAAGCGCCGGTGGGGTCCAGACCGGGATTGGTCTGAAGATACATGAGCCGTTCGTAATCGACCATCGGATAGGCATAGATGTAGGCGAGCGAGCCGATCGTCCGCGCGAGGGTTTCCTGCCGATATTCGGTTGCCGCCACGATCTCCTCGCGTGTCCCCTGCGCCTGTGCCGTACCGGGAAATGCGGCCATCAGCGTCATCGCCAGCAGGGCTGTCGTCGGAAGTCTGTGTCTGGATGCCGTCATCTTGATATTCTCCTCTCATGTCTGGGAGGCCCTGCTCGAGCGCCTCCCTCCAGATTGCTCAGTGGCGCTCAGCGGAACCGAAGCTTGAAACCGGCGCGGACCGTCATCGGATCGCCGACGACGCAGCGTTGCAGCGTTCCGCCGGTGGCCGGGTCGTTGACCCCCAGAGGGCCATTGAGCGGCTGCGAGGTGATGATCGTGCAATAACCCTTGTCGGTCAGATTCTCGCCGCCGACATAGGCTTCCCACTTATCGTCGGTGCTGAAGATGCTGAGCCGCGCGCCGAGCAGGCCATAGGCCGCCTGGACGGTCTGCGGATTGCCGTCACCCGCGGTGCCGATGTCCGACGCGCTCTGGAAAGAGAGGTCGGTCGAAAGGCTCCAGCCGATGCTGCCCGACAATTCGCCTTCATATTTGGCGTTGGCGATGCCCTGCCAGCGCGGCGAAGTCGGCGCGCGGCGACCGGTCAGATCCTGCACGCCGCCAAAGCCGGGAAGTCCGGGCGCGTTGCGGAAATCGGTATATTCGGACCAGAGCCGCGTGCCCGTGACGCCGACTGACAGGCCGCGGACCGGACGCGCCGTCAGTTCGAATTCGACGCCCTGCTGGCGGATGCTGCCCGCGTTGCGGACGCTGAAGGCGGTGCCGTTGTAGCTGCGGAGCTGGAAATCGTTGACGTCAGTGCGGAACAAGGTCGCGTTGGCAGTCAGCTTGCGGTCGAGGAACTGCGACTTGATGCCGAGTTCCCAGTTGGTCGTCGTCTCGGGGCGGAAAACGCGATTGCGTCCCAGCGTCGAGCCGTTGCCCGCATCGAAGCCGCCCGATTTATAACCCGTCGCCCAGGTTGCAAAGACGATCGTGTCGGGTGCGAGGTCATAGGTGATGTTCGCGCGGTAGGTGACTTTCCCGCCGTTGAAGATCAGGTTGTTCACCAGATCGTTGGCGCGCAGCACATTGGCCGTGTTGAAGACGCGCGAATCGAGATCGCCGCGCTTGCTGTCGTGCGAATAGCGGATGCCGCCGGTGAGGTGCAGGCGGTCGGTGACATTGAAGGTCGCCTGACCATAGCCCGCCATGCTTTCGGTCTCCTGCTCGAAAGCGAAGGTCGAGGCGCGGGCAAGCGGGCCCGCGTTGCAGGCCGCCAGGCGCGCCGGCGCCGCGTAAGCGATGATGCTTGAGCAATAGCCCGACCCCAGGTTCATCACCTCGTCGAGACCATAAACCTCGCGGAAATAATAAAGGCCGGCGACGAAGCTGAGCTTGTCGTCGAACAGATCGTCGGGCGAGCTGATCTGCAGTTCCTGCGAATGGGACTTGCTCGAGAAACGCGCATCGCGACCAAAGATGTCGGCGGAGGTCAGCGAGCTGTCGCCCTCGATCTGATGCGCGCTCCATTTGCGATAGGAGCTGAGCAGCCGGATCGTAAAGCCGTCGGCGTCGAGCGAGAGGTCGCTCGCCACGCCATATTGCTCGTCGCGCAGCGAGCCGTCGGTCGAGTGACCCGCGCGGAAGGTGTAGGTGTTGTCAAGGATCGGCACGCGCCCGCCGGTGCGTGTAATGAAGTTCGCCCGCGCCGCCGGCGTAAAGCTGTCGGCGACCACCGACTGCTGGCCCTGTCCATCGCCCTTGACCTGCTGATAATCGCCGCGAACGGTCCAGGTCAGCGTGTCGGTCAGCTCAAGCGCCAGCGCCGCGCGCGCCGACAGCAGGCGGCTGTAGCCAAAGTGCCTGCCGGTGAGATCGTTCCTCCCGAAGCCGTCGGTCTCGTCATACAGGCCGGAGATGCGGAAGGCCGCCCGGTCGCTGATCGGGGTGTTGGCGATGATGTTCAGACGGCGCCGGTCGTACGAGCCATATTCGCCGTTCACTTCGAGCAGGAATTCGTCGTCGGGACGTGTCGTGTGAAAACTGATCGCGCCCATCGATGCGTTGCGGCCGAACAATGTCCCCTGGGGTCCGCGCAGCACTTCGACGCTGGCAATATCGTTCAGTCCCGCCAGCAGCGAACCGGGGCGCGGGATATAGATGCCGTCGACGAAAGCGCCGACGCTCGGTTCGATCGCCGAATTGCCCGACGAGCCGATACCACGGATCGCGAGGCGCGTATTGGCCGATTGCTGCGCCTTCTGCACCGAGAAGCTGGGCACGACGCGCTGGAGTCCGAGGATCGAGGTCACGCCGGCCTCTGCCAGCCGTTCCTCGCCAAGCACGGTCAGCGAAATCGGGACCTTTTGCGCGCTTTCGGAACGCTTCTGCGCGGTGACGATGATCTCGCCGCCGCTGAGATCCTCCGTCGTCTGATCCGCGACGCCGGCGTCTGCGCCGGCCACAACGGTATCGGCATCCTGCGCGAACGCTGGCGACGCCGCGACAACGGCCGCCAAGGCGCTGGAGATAAACAAGCTTTTCATATCCAATCCCCTACGATTTTTTCTTTGTTCAAAATTGCTGGCGCGCAAGGACCGCGCTCACATCGAAATCGGCCGGCAAGGCGCCAAAGGTCATGGCGCGGCCCGCTCCGAGGCGGCTCTGACAGAAGGCGTCGGAAACGGCCGACGGCGCGAACTGCACGAGCAAGGCGCCCTGCAGGACGAGCGCCATGCGTTCGGCGACCCAGCGGCCGCGCATTTCGGGAACCGCTCCCTTGTCGATCAGCGCGAACAGCTCGTCCGTCGCGGCGTCGAGATGGCGATTGACGCCGCGCGCGGGCGCGATCTCCGAACGATAGCCTTCGAGCGCCAGCGGCTCGCGCGACAGGGTGCGCAGGATGTCGAGCGCGATGACATTGCCCGACCCTTCCCATATGCCGTTGAGCGGCGATTCACGGAACAGGCGCGGCATCGGGGTTTCTTCGACGTAACCGACGCCGCCGTGGCTCTCCATGCACTGGAAGACGAAATTGGGGTTGCGCTCGCACAGCCAATATTTGGCCAGCGCGACCGCGAGGCGCGCGAAACCCTGTTCGACTTCGTCCGTGCCGTCAAAGACGCGGCCGGTGCGCGCAACGAGCGCGACCGCCGCCTCATATTCGACCGCGAGGTCAGCGACGACCATGCGCATGATCGGCTGGTCGATCAGTGTGCGCTGGAACGCGCGGCGGCCCTGGACGTGATGCACCGCCTGCGCGAGCGCCATCCGCATGATACCGAGCGTACCCGATATGGTGCCGAGCCGGTTGTGGTGGACCATCTCGAGGATATTGTTGACGCCGCGCCCTTCCTCGCCGAGCCGCCAGGCGACTGCGCCATGATATTCGATCTCGCTCGACGCATTGGACTTGTTGCCCATCTTGTCCTTGAGCCGCATGACGTGGATCGCATTGCGGTCCCCGGTCGGCGTGATCCGGGGGACGAGGAAACAGGTCAGCCCACCCGGCGCATGGGCAAGGGTCAGGAAGCCATCGCTCATCGGCGCCGAACAGAACCATTTGTGACCGATGAGGCGATAAAGGCCGCTGTTTCCCTCGATCGGTTCGGCGCGCGTCGTGTTGGCACGCACGTCGCTGCCGCCCTGCTTCTCGGTCATCGCAATGCCGACGGTGATGCCGGCCTTTTCCGCGATCGGCCGCAGCGGCGCGTCATATTGCCCGCCGACGATCGCATCGATCCACGGCTGCGCGACCTCGGGGTGGCTGTTGAATGCGCCGACCGCCGAATAGGTCATGTTGATCGGGCACATCGTCCCGGCTTCGGCCTGGGTGAAGAGCGCGAGCAGCGCGGCATGGCCCAGGTGGCGTCCCGGCTCATCGACCAGCCACGACACGTCATGGACATTATGCTCCATCGCGAGCGTCATCAGCTCGTGATAAGAGGGATGGAAGCGCACCTCGTCGACACGGCGGCCATACCGGTCGAAGCTGATCAGCTCAGGCGGATAGCGGTTCGAATGATCGCCCAGTTCGAGCACACGCTCGCTGCCCAGCACCTCGCCCAGTGCGGTCATGCGTTTGTCGAGCCACGGCCCCGCCTCGCGCAGCACCGCCTCGCGCATCGCGGTATCGATCAGATAGAGGTTACGGCCCGCGAATTCGGGCGGCTGGTTGGTGACCTCGTGTGTCTGCAGGATAGTCGCGGGAGAGAAACGGGGCATATATTGTCCTCGGGTCAGGCGTTCGAATGGGCGGGTTCGGCCGCGAACATGGCGCGCAGCGCATGTTTCATGACCTTGCCGGTGGGGGTGCGGGGGAGCGTGTCGGCGGTGAGGACACGGCGCGGCATCTTGTAAGGTGCAAGACGCCCCTGCAGCGCGACCTGGAGAGCGGCGGCGGTCGGCGCGGTGCCGGGTGTCGGGACGACGACCGCGACAACCGTCTCGCCCCATTCGGGGTGCGGCAACCCGATGACGGCGCAATCGGTGATGCCGCCAGCGGCCATCAGCGCGTCCTCGACTTCCTTCGAATAGACATTCTCGCCGCCGGTGATGATCATGTCCTTCAGCCGGTCGACGATGAACAGATAGCCGTCGGCATCGACCCGGGCGAGATCGCCGGTCTTGTACCAGCCGGCATCGACGACGGCGCGCGTCGCCTCGTCATTGCCCAGATAGCCGGTCATCAGCCCGGCCGAGCGGAGCCAGATTTCGCCGACCCCGTCCGCCTCGACATCGCGGCCGGCTTCATCGACGACCCGCATATCGACACCGGGCTGGGCGCAGCGTCCGATCGATCCCGCTTTCGCCTGCTGTTCATGCGGATAGAGGACCGTACCGCTCGGCCCCGTTTCCGTCATGCCATAGACCTGGAAGAAGCGGTCGGTCTGATATTCGGTGGCGAGACGCTGAGAGAGTTCGGCGCCGATCGGGCCTCCGCCATAGAAAAGCGCGCGGACCGACGAAAAGTCAGACCCTGCAAGTCCGCCCGGCCGCCCCAGCGGCAGCGAGAAGGACACCGGTGCCCCGAAATAGGCCGTGATCCGGTCTTCCTGCAGCGACGCGATGAACGCCTCGGGCTCATATTCGGGGAGCATCACGATCGTACCGCCGACCAGCAGCGTGCTCATTGCGAAATTGTTGAGCGGCGCGGCATGCCAGATCGGCATGGCGATCAGCATCCGCTCGTTGGCGGTCATCGCAAAGGTGAGCGCGCTCTGGGTGGCGGTCGTCCGCATGGTCCCGTGGCTGTGGACGCAGCCCTTGGGATTGCCGGTCGTGCCCGAGGTGTAGAGAATTTCGGCGGGAGCGGCGTCCGGCACGTCGACCGAATCAAACCGCAATACGCTGTCATCGTCCGGCGATTGCCCGATCGTGTCGAGACGGGTGACGGCGAACGTCCCTGCGCCCTCGACTTCGTTCAGCGTCGCCACGAGATCGGGGTCGGCATAGACCAGCTTCACCCCCGAATGCTCCAGAATATAGGCGCATTCAGGCGGCGCGAGCTTATGGTTCATCGGAACAAGTATGGCGCCGACGCGCCATACCGCCATCATCGCGACGAGGAATTCGGGCCTGTTGCGCGAAAAGATCGCGACGCTGTCACCCTTTCCGATCCCGGCTTCGGAAAGCCGACGGGCTTCGCGGTGGCTGGCTGCGACCGCGTCGGCATAGGTCCAGATCGAACCACCGCATTCGGCAAAGGATTTGGTGGGTTCACGGCGCGCCGACGCGTCGATGATGCTCACGATGTTCATGCCGCAAATCCTCTCCACGCTCGCGTCGTCTCCTCGTTCGCTGGGAGCCGATCGCTGACGCAACATATGCCGCCCACTCGAATTATGTCAACATGTCGATTGTTAACAATATACATGCGACTTGGGTTTGCATCGATACCTGCTAGGAGGTGGAGGCGCAGCACGAAGGGGAAGGCATGGACGACCGGGAATTTTGCGAGGCAATGCAGGCGATTGGCCATGGCGATCGCTCGTTCAGCCTGCTCCGGAGGGACGCCGCGCGACGGCCGCTGGCAGCGAGCGAACAGATTGCCGATCAACTGGCCGAGGAGATTGCCCGCGAAATCATCCCGCCCAGAGGGGCGCTCCGCGAACAGGCGCTGGCCGAGCGATTCGGGGTCAGCCGCGGCCCGATCCGTGACGCACTGCGCTTGCTCGAACGCGACGGCCTTGTTCAGCACTCACCGAACCGTGGCGCCGTCGTCACCGATTATTCGATCGTCGAGATGCGCCATATCGCCGACATCAGTTGGCCGATGACCCGGCTGCATCTCGGTCTGATCTATAAAAGGGTTTCGGACGAGAGTTTTCAGGCCATGCTCGACGCACAGAGGCGGGTCGGCCAGCATCTGCTGCGCGACGAGCCCGTCGCATTCGCGCTGGCGCTCGCCGCCATGTCGCAAAAACAGGCGCGTTTCGTCATCGGCCGACCCGGCGAACTGATCCTCCAACTGCTTTATCGGCCCTCGATCCGCTACACGATCGCCGGCCTCAAATTCGATGGCGCAAGCAAAGCGGCACATGATGCCTGGCAGGCCTATATAATGGCCACGGAAAGCAGGAATTCGGACGAAGCCGCACGGGTGGTCCTGACGATGCTGCGAGACATTCACCTGCCGATCTTGGAGAAAGAAGCCGAAGCACAATTCTAAGCCGAAAAGCTGCCGATGCGGCTAGGGTCAGGACCCTAGTGGTCCCATCATGCCGCTCCGACGAATGCCGGATGTCCCGTTCCAACATTATGCGTACGACGGCTTTCGGGTATGACCGTGTCGAGATTGAAACGGCCGACCTCGGGCGATAGCTGGCATATAATTCATTAGGGGAAAAACGGCCTTCGGACGATCGTCGACAAAGACCATAGCGACTGCCTTAGTCGCTCATCGATAGGCTCGGATTGCGGACATGCTCTTCGAGCGAATGAAATTTTTTGCAGGATTTAGGGTGCAAGCCTTATCAAATCGGCCCCAAAGTGTGGGGCAGAAATATAAAACGTAATATTTTCAATTTCTTGGGTAGGAAATGGTGGAGCCTAGCGGGATCGAACCGCTGACCTCCTGCATGCCATGCAGGCGCTCTCCCAGCTGAGCTAAGGCCCCGTACCATGTCGCGGTCGCCTGGGTGGTGCGACCGGGACGCCGCCTTTAGCAGCGCCGTCGCGCGATGCAAGGGGCCAAATGATCTTGCGATGCTTTTTTGGCCCCCGAACCTCGCGCGGGTAAAATCAGGTTTCGACGTCTTCGTCGTCGCCGGTATCGACGCCCAGATCGTCGTCGCCGCCCAGGTCGACGTCGTTGTCCGGCGAATCGCTGTCTTCATCGACATCGACGTCGAGATCCAGATCTTCGTCGGCGCCGTCTTCCTTGGCGGCCTTGCCGGGCTTTTCAATCTGTTCGAACGGCATGGGCTGCTTCGATTTCAGCACCGATTCCGGAATCCAGTTATAACCGCAATTGATGCAGTTGATCGGATCATCCTTGGTCAAATCATAGAATCGGGTGGCGCATTTCGGGCAGCTACGCTTGGTGCCCCATTCAGCCTTTATCATAATTACCTCGTAACCCTTTGGAAACAGGATAGAAATATCGGAAGGACGACGGCATTTGAAAAGCTGTCCGTCAAATCGGCGTGCGCCTTGCCAGATTGCAAGGCCGCTGTCAAAAGCCGCACGCCATGACTGACCATATCGCCATCCCGCGCAGCTTTTCCGCCTCTGTTCCGCTCAAGGGCCGGATCATGATCCCGGGTGACAAGAGCATCTCGCACCGCTCGCTGATGCTCTCTGCGCTGGCGGTCGGCGAAAGTCGCGTCACCGGCCTGCTCGAAGGGCATGACGTGCTCGCGACAGCAGCGGCGCTTCAGGCGATGGGAGCGGCGATCGAACGCCGCAGCGACGGCGAATGGCGCATTCATGGCGTCGGTGTCGGCGGGCTGCTCCAGCCGCGCAAAGCACTCGACATGGGGAACAGCGGCACGTCGACGCGCCTGCTGATGGGCCTTGTCGCCAGCCACCCGATCACCGCGACCTTTGTTGGCGACGCCAGCCTGTCGGGCCGCCCGATGGGTCGCGTCATCGATCCGCTGACGCAGATGGGCGCCGACATCAACGCCTCGCCCGGCGGCCGCCTGCCGCTGATGGTGCGCGGCCTGGCGCCCGCCATTCCCCTTGCCTATCGCCTGCCGATGGCGTCGGCGCAGGTAAAGAGCGCGGTGCTGCTCGCGGGGCTCAACACCCCCGGCATCACCGAAGTCATCGAACCCGTGCCGACGCGCGACCATAGCGAACGGATGCTGCGCGGCTTCGGCGCCGAGTTGAGCGTCGATACGGGCGCCGACGGCGCGCGCCACATCCGCATCCGCGGCGAGGCCGAGTTGAAGCCGCAGGTCATCGTCGTTCCCGGCGACCCGTCATCGGCCGCCTTTTTCATCGTCGCCGCGCTGATCGTGCCGGGGTCCGATGTCCTGATCGCCAATGTCGGCCTGAACCCGACCCGCGCCGGATTGGTGGATGTGCTGCGCCAGATGGGCGGCGACATCGAGACGATCGACGCGCGTGAGGTCGGCGGTGAGCCGGTTGCCGATCTGCGCGTGCGCCACAGCGCGCTGAAGGGCATCGCCGTCGATCCCGCCGTCGCGCCGAGCATGATCGACGAATTTCCGATCCTCTTCGTCGCCGCCGCGCTGGCCAAGGGGCGCACGACGACCACCGGGCTCGACGAATTGCGGGTCAAGGAAAGCGACCGCCTGGCGGTCATGGCCAGCGGACTTGCGGCCATCGGCGCGCGGGTCGAGGAAAGCGAGGACGGGCTGGCGATCGACGGCACCGGCGGCGACCCGCTGCCCGGCGGCGCGACCATTGCCGGCCACCTCGACCACCGCATCTGCATGAGCTTCGCGATCGCCGGACTGGTCAGCAAGGCCCCGGTGACGATCGACGATGTGGCGCCGGTGGCGACCAGCTTCCCCAATTTCGAGGCGCTGCTCGCCGGGCTTCAGCAATGATTATCGCGGTCGACGGGCCGACGGCTTCGGGCAAGGGCACCCTCGCCCGCCAGCTTGCCGACCATTTCGGCCTGCCGGTGCTCGATACCGGGCTGCTCTATCGGGCCGTGGGCTATCAGACACAGCTCAACCATGGCGACGCCGACAACGCCGCCGACGCCTTGGCCGCGTGCGATTTCCCCGACAGCCTGCTCGACGACCCCGCGCTGCGCTATGAAACCACCGGCGGCCTGGCCAGCCGCGTGTCGGTTCATCCGCAAGTCCGCGCCGCACTGTTCCAGCGGCAGGTGGATTTCGCGAACCAGCCTGGCGGCGCGGTGCTTGACGGACGCGACATCGGCACGGTGATCGCGCCCCATGCCGACGCCAAGCTGTTCGTCACCGCCAGCGTCGAAGAACGGGCGCGCCGCCGCCACGCCGAAATGCGCGCGCGCGGCGTCGATGTGAGCGTGGAGGCGGTGTTGGCCGACGTCCACGCCCGCGACGCGCGCGACACGGGGCGCGCCGATGCCCCGCTGCTGCGCGCCGGTGACGCCATGCTGCTCGACAACAGCGACATGGACCGCGAAGAGGCCCTCGCCGCCGCGATCGCTTTTGTCGAGGAGCGCCGCAACGCGCGTGGCTGAAACCGGCTTTCCACCTTGCTTTTGCTGGGGGTGCGGATTATAGGCGCGCCATCCGACGGGCTGTTTGCCGGTCGAGGTGTGGACGAACCGCCGCTCGAATATAGAGCGTCGGGCGCGGCGGGGCTTACCCATCGCGCCCATTTTGCTTTGCCCCGCCTTGGCTTGCAGGTCGCCCCCAGGATGTCTTGCACCGCATCCGGCGGGCAGGACGGATCGGCCACAAGACCAGCGGAACCAACCGCTTGGCCGGAACAATTGAGTAAGGAAGAACATCCATGGCCACTACGGCTTTCCCGACGCGCGACGATTTCGCCGCGATGCTCGATGAATCGCTTGGTGGTGCCGACGGCGGCTTTGAAGGCCGCGTCGTCAAGGGCACCGTAACCGCGATCGAAAATGACCTGGCAGTGATCGACATCGGCCTGAAGAGCGAAGGCCGCGTGCCGCTTCGCGAATTCGCGATGCCGGGCCAAAAGGCCGACATCAATGTCGGCGACGAAGTCGAAGTCTATGTCGACCGCGTCGAAAACGCCAATGGCGAAACCATGCTGTCGCGCGACCGCGCTCGCCGCGAAGCCGCCTGGGACCGCCTGGAAGAAGAATTCAACAAGGAAGCCCGCGTCGAAGGCGTCATCTTTGGCCGCGTCAAGGGTGGCTTCACCGTCGATCTGGGCGGCGCCGTCGCGTTCCTTCCCGGTTCGCAGGTTGACATCCGCCCCGTGCGCGACGTCGGCCCGCTGATGGACCTGCCCCAGCCCTTCCAGATCCTGAAGATGGATCGTCGCCGCGGCAACATCGTCGTGTCGCGCCGTGCCATCCTCGAAGAAACGCGCGCCGAACAGCGTTCGGGCCTGATCCAGAACCTGGAAGAAGGTCAGATCATCGAAGGCGCGGTCAAGAACATCACCGATTATGGTGCGTTCGTCGACCTGGGCGGCATCGACGGCCTGCTCCATGTCACCGACATGAGCTACAAGCGCGTCAACCACCCGAGCGAAGTCATCAACATCGGTGACAATGTCCGCGTCCAGATCATCCGCATCAACCGCGACACGCAGCGCATCAGCCTGGGCATGAAGCAGCTTGAAAGCGATCCGTGGGAAGGCGTCGCCGCCAAATATCCCGTCGGTGCGAAGCTGTCGGGCACGGTCACGAACATCACCGACTACGGCGCGTTCGTCGAACTCGAACCCGGCATCGAAGGCCTGGTCCACGTCAGCGAAATGTCGTGGGTCAAAAAGAACGTCCACCCCGGCAAGATCGTTTCGACCAGCCAGGAAGTCGATGTCATCGTCCTCGAAGTCGACAGCGACAAGCGCCGTATCTCGCTTGGCCTCAAGCAGGCCCAGTCGAACCCCTGGGGCGCATTCGCGGACCAGCACCCGGTCGGCAGCGTCGTCGAAGGCGAAGTCAAGAACGCGACCGAATTCGGTCTGTTCGTCGGCCTGCCGGGCGACGTCGACGGCATGGTTCACATGTCGGACATCGCATGGGGCATCTCGGGCGAAGAAGCTCTGCACCTCCACCGCAAGGGCGAGGCCGTGCAGGTCGTCGTTCTCGACGTCGATGTCGAGAAGGAACGCATCAGCCTTGGCATCAAGCAGCTTGAAAAGGGTGCTCCGGCCGTTGGCGGCGGTGCCGCTGCTGCCGGGTCGGTGAAGAAGAACGACGTCGTCACCGTCACCGTTCTCGAAGTCCGCGACAACGGCCTGGAAGTCCAGGCTGGCGACGACGGCGCCACCGGCTTCATCAAGCGCGCCGACCTTGGCCGCGACCGCGACGAACAGCGCGCCGAACGTTACCAGGTCGGTCAGAAGTTCGACGCGATGGTCATCGGTTTCGACCGTTCGAAAAAGCCGAACTTCTCGGTCAAGGCGATGCAGATCGCCGAGGAGAAGCAGGCCGTCGCACAATATGGTTCGTCGGATTCGGGTGCCTCGCTGGGCGACATCCTTGGCGAAGCCCTGAAGGCCGGAAAGAAGGACTGATCCTCCTTTCCGCCGCCAGCCAATAGGAAAGGCCCGCAGAGCGTCCCTCTGCGGGCCTTTTTCTTTCGGTCATATATTTTGACCGGACAGGGATTCATGATACGTTCGCCGGGCGTTGGGAGGGGTCTCGCGCACAAGAAACCGGCAACGACCGGCCGCCTCTTGGGCGGGAGAAGCGTGAAAGATTAGGGGAAACATATGATCCGGTCAGAACTGGTTCAAAAGATCGCCAGCGAAAACAGCGATTTGAGGCTCGAAGAAGTCGAGCGCATTATTGACGTTTTTTTCGATTCCATCGTGGACCAGCTTGCAGCGGGTGGCCGTGTCGAGCTGCGCGGATTCGGGGCGTTTTCGACCCGTTCGCGCGAGTCGCGCACGGGCCGCAATCCGCGCACGGGCGCGTCGGTCGATGTGAAGGCGAAAAGCGTGCCCTATTTCAAACCGGGCAAGGAAATGCGCGAGCGTTTGAACGGCTGACCAAATCCGGCCGCGCTATCCCGGCGAAAGCCGGGATTCCATTCCCCCGATCGGCGTCATGTCGCGATGTGTCATGTCGCGACGTATCGCGATGTCGGCCCCTGTCGATCCTTGTCGGCCTGACGCAGGTGCGGCCTGACGCGGAACGTCGTTCGTCCGCCTGTCAGTTCTTCAGCCGGTATCCAGTGCGGAACATCCAGAAGATAACGCCAAGGCAGAGCGCCAGAAACAGCGCGACCGCGGCCATGCTAACCCCGATCCCGACGTCGCCCTGTCCAAAAAAGGTCCAGCGAAACCCGCTGATCAGATAGACGACCGGGTTGAACAGCGTGATCGTCCGCCAGGCGGTCGGCAGCATGTCGAGCGAATAAAAGGCGCCGCCCAAAAAGGTGAGCGGATAGATGACCAGCATCGGAACGACCTGAAGCTGCTCAAAGCTTTTCGCCCAGACCCCGATGATGAAGCCGAACAGGCAAAATGTCACCGCCATCAGCACCATGAACGCCGCCATCAACAGCGGGTGCGCGACCTGCACGTCGACGAACAGATGCGCCGTGGCAAAAATGATCGCGCCGATAATCAGCGACTTTGTCGCCGCCGCGCCGACATAGGCGACCACCGTTTCCAGCGGCGACAGCGGCGCCGACAGCATCTCGTAAATCGTGCCCGACCATTTGGGCATATAGATGCCGAATGATGCGTTGCTGATGCTTTCGGTAAACATCGTCAACATCATCAGGCCGGGCACGATGAACGCGCCATAGGGCACATTGCCGACTTCGGTCATCCGGCTGCCGATCGCCGAACCGAAAACCACGAAATACAGCGCGGTGGTGATCACGGGCAACATCAGGCTGGTCCACACCGTGCGTCCAAAACGCGCGAGTTCGAACACATAGATCGCGCGCACGCCGCGCCAGTTCGCGGTCATGCTGCGGCTCCCTTTGTTTCATGCACTAGGCCGACGAAAATATCCTCTAGCGAGCTTTGTTTCGTATGCAGGTCCTTGAACGCGATCCCGATGTCGCTCATCCGCCGCAGCAGCGACGGCACGCCGGTCGCTTCGGCCTGGCTGTCGAATTCATAAACCAGTTCATGCCCGTCACCCGCCAGTTCCAGTTTCCAGTCGGCCAGTTCGGACGGCAGCGCGCCGAGCGGTTCGGCCAGGTTGAGCGTCAGCGTCTTGCGCCCCAGTTTCTTGATCAGCGCATTCTTCTCTTCGACCAGGATCAGTCGCCCGCCAGTGATAACCCCGACGCGGTCGGCCATTTCCTCGGCCTCCTCGATATAATGGGTGGTCAGGATGATCGTGACGCCGCGTTCGCGAAGGCCGCGCACCATGTTCCACATGTCGCGGCGCAGTTCGACATCGACGCCCGCGGTCGGCTCGTCGAGAAACAGGATCTCGGGCTCGTGGCTGAGCGCCTTCGCGATCATCACGCGCCGCTTCATCCCGCCCGACAATTCCATGATTTTCGAATCGCGCTTGTCCCACAGCGACAGGTCGCGCAGCAATTGTTCGATAAAGGCGGGATCGCGCGGCTTGCCGAACAATCCGCGCGAGAAACTGACCGTCGCCGTTACCGTTTCGAACGCATCGGTGTGCAATTCCTGCGGCACCAGCCCGATCAGCGTCCGCGCGGCGCGATACCCCAGCGCATGATCGTGCCCGCCCACGGTCACCGTTCCGGCACTCGCCGTCACGATGCCGCAGACGATGCTGATAAGCGTCGTCTTCCCGGCGCCATTCGGCCCCAGCAACGCGAAAATCTCGCCCTTGTTGATCGTCAGGTCCACACCGCCCAACGCCGTGTGGCCGCCCTTATAGGTTTTTCCGAGACCGGAAATTTCAAGAACCGCTGTCATGGCCCGCCGTCTAGCCGAGCCGCCGCACCGCGTGAAGCGGCAAACATCGCTTGACCTCCGCGGCCCCTTCGGCTTGACCGGCGACGACATGCGGACGTGGCGAAATCGGTAGACGCAGCAGACTTAAAATCTGCCATCCTCTGGGTATGCGGGTTCAAGTCCCGCCGTCCGCACCAGCAACCGACGGCTTGGCGGCAGGCGGCCTCGCGGGCCGCGTCCCGTTGGCGGCGGCGCGTTTTGTCCATGTGGACCGGGATAGCCCTATTCCGGTTTCGCGGCACATGGTTATGATCGAACAGCAGGATGCATGAGGTACGACGCGCAATGACGATGTGGGGCAGATATGGACGCACCGCCATGGCGACGGCCGCTGTCGCCGGCGTTGCGCTCATCCTGTCGAGTTGTGGCCTGTTCGGCGCGCGCGGGCCGGTGACGATCGCAGCGATCGGCCCGCTCAATATCAGCGCCAATCCGCGCGGCGGAGACGTTTCGGAGGCCAATCTCGCGCTGCTCGACGCGACGTCGCAGGGGCTCGTCAGCTATGATGGCGAGGGGCAGATCGATACCGGGCTGGCCGATCGCTGGACGGTCACGACCGACGGGCGAAGCTATATCTTTCGTCTGCGCGAAGCCAAATGGACGAACGGGCACAAAGTCACCGCCGAAGAGGTCGCGGCGATCCTGCGATCCTATCTCGCGCCCGCCAGCCATCATGTCCTGAAAAATGATTTTCCAGAGATTGAGACGATCAAGGCGATGACCGACACCGTCATCGAAATCCGCCTGTCGGTTCCGCAACCGGCGATCCTCGAACTGCTCGCACAGCCGTCGATGGCGATCGTCAAGAAAGAGATGCGCTGGGGCCCGATGCGCGCGCGCAAGATCGGCGGGGCCATGCTGCTGTCCCCCGTCCCCGACCCGCTGGCCGAGGATCAGGAGGCGGCCGAGGCGGCGGCGGCCGATCCGGCGGCGTCGATCGAGCTGGTCGGAGCATCGCCGGAGGTTGCCATGGCGCGTTTCAAGAACGGCTATGCCGACGGCGTCATCGGCGGCCGTTTTTCCACCCTGCCCTATTTCGTCGCGTCCAATATCGGCCGGTCGCGGCTGGTGGTCGATCCGGTGCCCGGGCTGTTCGGCCTGTCCTTCGTCCGCGCCGAGGGCTTTCTGGCGACCGATACGAACCGCGAAGCCCTTGTCCGCGCGATCCGGCGCGAACGGCTGGTCGAAGCATTCGGCCTGACCGAATGGCAACCGCAGGTCACGCTTCGCCCCGCGCTTTACACCCGCGACGGTGGCCCCGCACCGATGCTCCCTGCTTGGGCCGAATATGACGAAGCGTCGCGGCTGGCGCAGGCGAAGCGGGTCGTCGATGCCTGGCGCAGCGCGGGCCGGGACATCGAACCGCTGCGCATCGCGGTTCCCGACGCGCCGGGGGGCCGCATCCTTTTCGCCTATGTGTCGGCCGATCTGGCAGCGATCGGCGTGCCCAGCCGCCGTGTCGCGATGACCGCCACCGCCGACCTTCGCCTGATCGACGAGGTCGCGCCGAACGATGACCCCCTCTGGGCGCTGCGCCGCCTGTCCTGCCGCCGCGACACGCTGTGCAATCGCGAGGCGCAGGGGCTGATCGATCAGGCGACGCGAAACATCGACATCGGCCAGCGCCGCGCACAGATTGGCGAAGCCGAGACCGTCCTCGCCCGTTATGTCCCCTTCATTCCGCTCGCCACGCCGCTCCGCTGGTCGGTCGCGTCACAGCGCCTGACCGGATTGCGCGCGAACGGCCGCGCACAGCACCCATTGAATCACCTGATCACCATACCCAATTGATTGGATGACGCCCATCTTCGGGCGTTGGTGAAAGGACTCCGATGGCCCCTTCGACGCCCAATCCCGACGCGATCTTCGACGCGCTGGTGCGCGACCGCAACGATCCCGCGGCGCTGCGCAAACGGGTCGAGACGCTCGAAATGCTGCTTGAACGCGCTTTCGTCGTCCCCGGCATCAACCGGCCCGTCGGGCTCGACGCGATCATCGGCCTGATCCCTGTCGTCGGCGACGTCGTCGCGGCGACGATGGGCGCCTATCTGATATGGGAAGCGCGCAACCTGGGTATGCCAAAGTGGAAGATCTGGCGGATGGTCGGCAATCTGGGCGTCGATACCGCGCTGGGCGCGATTCCGCTTATCGGCGATGCGTTCGACTTTTTCTTTCGGTCGAACACGCGCAATCTGCGGATCATCAAGAAGCACCTCGACAAGCATCACCCCGGAACGATCATCATCGATCAATAATATGGCGGGCCATCCGCGCCCGCGCACCGCTTATGAAAAATCCGGCTTAAATGTCGCCGGTTCTGCACGTTAAAGACGGCATGACCACCAAAGCGACAGCATCGAACGAGCCGGTAGGGCGGCTTATGGGTTGGCTGGGGCTGCGCCAGAAGCGCGGCGGCCCTGCGGAGCATGAACATATGCTCCCCGACGGGGGCGGTCCGCGCGACCTGCTACGGCTCGCCCGCCATCAGTTGATCGGCACGATCATGGCCTTTCTGGTCGACAATGACCTGGAGGTGTCGGCCACGAACCTGCTGCTGGCCCATGGTGCCTTTTCGGGGTCGAACCCGCATCTGGCGCGCCAGATTGCCAGCCGGTCGCTGACGCCCGGCGGCATCACCCAGAAATGGCTGAACGAATTGTCCGAACAGGACAGCGGCCAGCCGGACCGCGCCGACCTCGACCGCCTGATTACCCGGCTGGAAACCAACCTCGAATCGTTCCACACCCACACGAAGGAAGCCCGGACGGTCACCAGCGACTATGGCACCGAGTTGGAACAGCATGTCTCCGACCTCGAACAGCTCGAAAAAACCGGCCGCATCGTCTCCAGCCTCGCCGATCTGGCGAAGGTGATGCTCGACCGGACGCGCAGGGCCGAGGACGATATGCGCAAGAGCGAGGAAGAGGCAAAGGCGCTGCGCCGCAGCCTCGCCCGTGCGAAGCGCGACGCCGAAGTCGATTTTCTGACCGGATTGCCCAATCGTCGGGCGTTCGAGGTCCTGCTCGACCGTCATTATCGCGAAGCGCGCGAAAAATGCGAACCACTCACCGTCGCCTTTTGCGACATCGACGAATTCAAACGGGTCAACGACCTGCACGGCCATGAAGCGGGCGACCGTGTCATCAAGGCGATCGCCGACACGCTGGCGCGGATTTCGAACGATCAATGCCATGTCGCGCGCCATGGCGGCGAAGAATTCGTCATGCTGTTCTGCGGCCTCACGCCCGGACAGGCGGCACAGAAACTCGACAATGCGCGCGAAACGCTGGCGGACCGCCGCCTCATCAATCGCAAGACCGACGAACCATTCGGCCAGATTACTTTTTCAGGCGGGGTCGCGGACGTCTTTGGCTATGCCGACACGCGCGCCGCCCTAAAGGCCGCGGACGAGGCTTTGTACCGGGCAAAGTCCGGCGGACGAAACCGCGTCGAAATCGCCGATCCAGCTTGAACGGCTTCCCGCGAGGGGGCGGGGGAACCACGGGCGGTCACGCTTTGGCGCGGCCGCCCGTGGACTTATCCATCAGGCCGCGGGGCGTCTCGCGTAATAGCCAAAGCTCGCGATCACGGCATAGCAAAGCGCGGGAAGCAGCAACGCCGTGCCCAGGCTGCCGGTCAGATCGGCAACCGCGCCCGTCGCGAGCGGGACGATGGCGCCGCCAAAGATCGCGACATTGATGATGCCCGACCCGTCGGCGGCCCGGCTGCCCAGCTTTTCGGACGCAAGGCTGAAAATCGTGGGAAACATGATCGCGTTCATCAACCCAATGGCCAGCAGGCTATAGCCCGAAACCATGCCGGTCGTGCTGGTCGAAATCAGGATCAGCGTGATCGCGCCGAGCGCGACACTGGCCAGCAGCTTGCCCGGACTGACCGCCCGCATCAGGGCCGACCCGATAAAGCGTCCGACCATCGCGCCGCCCCAGTAAAGCCCGATCAGCTTGCCCGCGGCCTGTTCCTGCAATCCCATGACGCCGGGTTGCATCAGATAATTCACGACCAGCGAACCGATCGACACTTCTGCCCCGACGTACAGAAAGATGCAGAGCGCGCCAAAACCAAAGCGGGGGCGCTTCAGCAGGTCGAGCCCGGCCAGACCGGCGCTCGCTTCGTGCCGTTCGCCCTTCAGCCGGTTGCGGAACATCCAGACCGCCGCCGCCACCACGAACAGCGCGACGGCGATCCCCAGATAGCCGTGGACGATCGCCTGGCTTTCGGCGGTGCGATAGGCGTCGAGTTCCGCGCCCGACAGATCAGCCGCCGTCACCGTGGCAAGGCTGCCCAGGATCAGTATCGAACCGACGACGGGAAAAACCGTGGTGCCCAGCGAATTGAAAGCCTGTGCAAAGGTCAGACGGCTGTGCGTCGTCTCCGGCTTGCCGAGCATCGAGATCAGCGGGTTGGCGACGACCTGAACGATCACCACCCCGCTGGCGAGGACGAACAAAGCGAACAGGAACAGGCCATAGACCGCATTCTGCGACGCCGGAATGAACAACAAACATCCGACCATCATCGTCAACAGCCCGGCCACCGCGCCGCGCATATAACCGATCTTCTTGACCAGCTTTGCCCCCGGGATGCCGATAACCAGATAGGCGGTGAAGAAACAGAACTGCACCAGCATCGCCTGCGTGTAATTCAGCGTGAACAGCTCTTTCAGCTTGGGAATGATGACGTCGTTCAGCGACGTGATCCCGCCAAAGATGAAGAACAGGCCCATCACGAACAGACGCAGTTCGGGGGCGTCGACGTGCGTTCCTCCCCCATTGCCGACGATCGGATCGCCGGTTGATGCCATATCGGGCGCTAATGCCATGTTTCTCTCCCCAACCTCTTTCAGGTCAACTTGTCAGGGTTTTGTCATTTTGCGGCGGGTGGGCAAGGCAGATTCTCGCCAACCGCTTCTACATTCGTATTCAACAGCGTCGCGGCCAGGCCCTTGTCGCCCTGCACCGTCAAAGCATAATCGACCTGCCGCAGATTGGCGCCGGCATCGGCAAAACAGCGCAGCGGAACCTTGATCGTCGAAACCTGTCCGATCGGCGCGGCCTTGACCAGCGCGCTGATGTCAAAGGCGGCGCCGCCGAGCGCGATCTTGACGGGCGAGCCGCCGACCGCGTCGATCCGCCAGTCGATGCGCAGCGCAAAGCTGTTGTTGAGCTGGCGCGACAGGTCGGCATAGGGCCCCGACAGGTTCAGCGATGCAGGACCGCTCCAGACAAAGGATTTGCCATCTTCCTGCGCCCGGACATCGACCGAGCGTGTCGCCAACAGGCCGTTGGGGCTGGAAACGGGCGGGGATTCGACGGGGCGCGCGCCCCCCGCATCCACAACCGTCAATGTCCAGGGTGTGCGCGCCCTGCCGCCCGAAAAGAAATTTTCGACATTCAGCGCGGCACTGATGTCGACGCCCAGTTTCTCCGACAGCGGCGGCACCACGGTCTTGTCGCCATATTTCAGGCCATAGCCCACGGCGAATTGGGGATTTTCGACCGGCGATTTGGCGTCGGCAGGCCATGCGAAGGGCAAGGTGCCGGTAAAGCCGCGCGCGGTCTTTCCATCCTTGCCGGCGACGATCACGTCGGCGATGCCCGCGCCCTGCGACCCCGGCAACCAGGCGGCGACAAAGGCGTCGGCCGCGTTGATCTCCGGATTGGTGAACATCGGGCGGCCGGACAGGAACAGCGCCACGACCGGAATGCCCGCGGCCTTCAGCGTCTTGAGCGTGGCCAGGTCGGCCGCTTCCGACGGCTGATAGTCCAGCGTGGGCACGTCGCCCTGAAATTCGGCATAGGGCATCTCGCCAAACACCATGATCGCGACATCGGGCTTTTCGGTAAAGCTGCCGCTGGCCGACAGCGTCGCCTTGCCCCCCGCGTCGCCGATCGCCTTGCCCAGCGCCTCCCAGATGGTCTGGCCATTGGGGAAATCGGATCGCACCACGTCGGTGCCTTGCCAACTGATCGTCCAGCCGCCCGACTGCATCGCCATATTGTCGGCGCCGGGTCCCGCCACCAGCACCTTGGCGCCGGGTTTGATCGGCAGGATATTGCCGTTGTTCTTCAACAGGACCAGCGACTTCGCCACCGCCTCCCGCGCGACCGCCAGATGGTCGGGGGTTCCGATCGCAGAGACATTCCCACGATTGACCTGCCCTTCGGCAAACAATCCCAGCTTATATTTCACGCGCAGGATACGGCGCACCGCATCGTCGAGCCGCGCGGCGGGGATCACGCCGTCCTTTGCCTGTTTCAGCGTGGTTGCGTACAATCCCTTCCAACTGTCGGGCGCCATGAACATGTCCAGCCCGGCGTTGATCGACTGGGCGCAATCGGTGACGCTGCATCCCGCGACCTGACCATGGCCATTCCAGTCGCCGACGACAAAACCGGCAAAGCCCAGCTTGTCCTTCAGCACGTCGGTCAGCAGGCCCTTGTTGCCGTGATGCTTGACGCCCTGCCAGCTCGAAAAGCTTGCCATGACCGTCAGCGCACCGGCATCGATCGCCGCCGGATAGCCCATGGCGTGCTTTGCGATCAGTTCCTTTTCATCGATCTTGGCGTCGCCCTGATCCTTGCCTTCGAACGTTCCGCCATCGGCCAGGAAATGCTTGGCGGTCGCGGCGACATGTTGCTCGCTGACGCTGCGACCGGCGACCAGCGCGCCCTGCAGGCCAAGGGTCATCGCCTTGCCATATTCGGCGACCAGCTTCGGGTCGGCGCCATAGCCTTCATAGCTGCGGCCCCAGCGCAGATCCTGCGGCACGGCGAGCGTCGGCGCAAAGGTCCATTCGATCCCGCTGGCTGCGATCTCCGCCGCCGTCACGGCGCCGATGCGCTGGATCAGTTCGGCATCGCGCGCCGCGCCCAGCCCGATATTATGCGGGAACAGCGTTGCGCCGGGAATATTATTGTGGCCGTGCACGGCATCGACGCCAAAGATGATCGGGACGGCAATGCCATTGGCCTGCGGGCGCAGCGACACCGCGCGAAAATCCCCGACCAGCTTGGCCCAGTCGGCCGCGCTCGACCGTTCATTGCCGTTCGGGCCGCTGTTCCCGCCCGCCAGGATCGACCCGAGCGGATAGGTTTCAAGGTCCTTGGGCGTGATCGTGCTGATGTCGGCCTGGATCAACTGGCCGACCTTCTGTTCGACCGTCATTTTCCGGATGAGCGCATCAATGCGCGCCTCGGTCTTGGCGTCGGAAATGGCGGTCGGGCTTTTCGCCGTCGGCCACAATTCGGGGTGAACTTTCGCCGCTTCGGCCCCAGCGGTCTGTGCGGCGGCGGTTCCTGCCAAAAGCAGCGCGGTCGCCATAACCATTGCCTGTCGGCGCATTGTCTCTCCCATCCGTCAATGTGAACGTTATCAAACTTCTCTCGCATAGCGACCGGATGAAATCAATACCTCTGTTCGGCAGGGGTCAGCGGCGCGAGGCCAATGTCGCCAACAAAAGCACGGCCATCGCGATCAGCACCGCCAGCAGCAGAAAAAGCGTTTCAAATCCGAACCCTGGGACGATCGAAATCGTCAACCACGGCATGATGAGCGACGGCATGGTATTGGTCAGGTTAAAGACGCCCAGATCGCGCCCGCGCCGATCCGAACGCGGCAGGATGCGCAGCGTCTGACTGGAGTGAAGCGACAGGAATACCGTCGTGGCGACGCCGAACAACAGGTAATTGCCCTTCGCCATATCGATGTCCGTCGCCAGCGCCATGCCCACCATCCCGCCGCCCGACACCGCGGCGCTGACCACCAGCGGCAGAAACGGCCGATCGTTGCGATCGGCCCAGCGCCCCCCGATCAGCGCGATCGGAACGGCGAGCGTCAGGGCAAGACTGAACAGCCGCGCCTTTTCATTGTCGTTCATCGCCGGATCGATCGAACGGAACCAGAAATACAGGTAAGCGAACAGCGCCGCCTCGGCGATCTGGACCAGCAAACGTGCCAGCCACATCCGTATCGCGGGCGCCGCCGGTCGCGGCGCGCCATCGATCTGCTCCCCATCGACCGGCGCGCGCGCGGTGGGCCGCGCCGCCAGGTCGGGAAAGGATTGCGGCCGACCGAACAGCAGCACGGGCAGGACCGCGGCCGCCGCCAGCAACGCGATGACGCCCAGCCGCTGGTCCGCCGAAACCAGCCCCGGCCAGGTGACGAGCGCGCCCGACCAGGCGCCCAATGCGGGCGAAAAGGCAAGAAGCCCGCCCAGCAGTCCCTTTTGCCCGTCGGGAACGCAGTCCCCTGCCCAGGCGGCAAGCGGACCCAGCATCATGTTGAGCGCCATTTGCCAGGCGATCATGATGCCCAGCAGCGTCCATAGGTCGTGCGCCAGCGGCACCATCAACAACAGGCCGATGGTCAACGTCAGCCCGGTGAATATCCAGCCGCGCCGATTGCCGGTGACGTCGCTGAGCCAACCGAATACGATACCCGACGCGCTGGCCGCGATCGCGCCGAAAAAGGTGACATAGCCCAACGCCTCCACATCCGCCGCTCCCGCCAGGTCGGTCATCCGCGACGGCAGCCAGATTGTCAGAAACGGGACATAGGCGATCGCCCCGCCTGCCGCAGCAAGCGCATAGAGCAGCAGGAACCGGGCGGACTGGCGGTGCGAAGCGCCGGTGTCAGCCATGGACGGCGAGCGGGGGCGCCGCGGTCGATCCGCGCTCGACCAGCCCCCCCTGCACACGTGTCGCTTCGGCCGGGCGCGGGGCGCCGCGCTGGGCCGCGATGATGAGTTCGACCGCCCGCGATACCGTCTCCGCCACCGGCTGGTCGATCGCGGTCAGTGCCGGCTGGGCAAAGCGCACGATCGGCGTGTTGTCGAAACTGACGACCGACAATTGCCCCGGCACGTCAATCTCCATCGCACGCGCGACCTCCAGCGTCGCCAGCGCCATCTGGTCGCTGCTCGCGATGATCGCGGTCGGCGGGTTGGCGGCGCCAAGCAGATGGCGCGCCGCGGCAGAACCCGATGCAAAGCTAAAGTCGCCGTCGGCCAGCAACCCCTGCGTGGACAGCCCGGCCGACGCCATTTCGGCCTCCCAGCCCTCGACGCGCCAGCGGCTCAGGCTATATTCGGGCGAACCGGCAATGAACCCGATCCGTTCATGGCCCAGGTCGATCAGGTGGCGCGTCGCGCGATGCCCCGACCCCTCGTCGTCCATCGTCAGCGCGATCCCCGCGGCGCCGCCACGCGACCCGATGCGCGCAAAGGGGATTTTCTGCTGGTCGAGCAGGCCGACGATCAGCGGATTGTCGGAATGCGGCGGGGTCAGGATAACGCCGTCGGGCTGCAAGGCAGCAATCGCGGCGAGCAGTTCGCGTTCGACATGGTCGTTATGCGTATCGACCAGTTCAAAGATCATGCGATAGCCATATTCGGCGCATTTCAACATGCCGCCGAGCAGCATCTGGTCGACCCAGTCGACACCCTGTCGGCCGCGCCAATCGGCAATCGTGCGCTCGCGATCGTTGATCGCCAGGATCAGATAGGATCGCGACCCGCTCATCCGCTGCGCGGCGATCGACGGCACATAGCCAAGCTTGTCGATCGACGCCTGGACGCGCTCCTTCATTTCCGGGCGGACGTTGGGTTCGTTGTTAATGACGCGGCTGACCGTTTGCAGCGACACCCCCGCGTCGGCCGCAACATGCTTGATCGTAACCGACTGCCGCCGACGCCCCATTATATTCGCTGGCCCCCTATTGTCTTGCGAACGTTAACCAAATCATCGGCATAACGCCAGCCGCTAACCCGATCTGCGCCCATATTTCCGCGTCTCACGCCGCCTGCGGCACCGCCGCGCCGCAATAGCGTGCGACATAATCCTGGTGCGACGGCAGGCTCGCCACCGTCTGCCCGACGTCGCCGCGGATCGTCGACAGCAACCGTTCCAGTTCGTCGTCGCGCAGCTTTTCCGCAATGGGGTGATAGCTCTGCGGCTCGATCCCCTGCCCCATCATCACCTGCACCCAGCTATTTTCGGCGAATAGTTCCTCGTTCCTGCGGAACACGCGCCCGGTTTCGCGGAACAGTTCGATTTTCTGTGCCAGTGTGTCGGGGATCGGCATCGCCGCGCAATGGCGCCAGAACGGGCTGTCGCGGCGGTTCGTGACCTTGTAATGCAGGACCAGGAAATCGCGGATCTGCACCATGTCCTGCATCTGCTGGTCGTTGAACTCGGCAATATCGCGTTCGCTGACCCGGCCGGCCGGCAACATGCGGATAAAGCGCAGAACCGATCGCTGAATCAAATGGATGGCCGTCGATTCCAGCG
Source organism: Sphingopyxis sp. (assembly GCA_030145715.1). Lineage (GTDB taxonomy): Bacteria > Pseudomonadota > Alphaproteobacteria > Sphingomonadales > Sphingomonadaceae > Sphingopyxis. Next base: position 38,850 of record JAIXHQ010000007.1, read on the forward strand.
GCTCCATAAAGCCCGCCGACAAGCCGACGGCAACGCAGTTGCGATACCATTGGCGCCGCCGCGTCCCCGCCGTAAAGCGCAGGAAATTGGGCTCGGTCAGTGCTTCGCCCTCGATATTGCCCATGATCCGGTCCAGCGCGGCATCGCGGTCGAGGTAGCGGCTGCAATAGACAAGGCCGTTGCCCGTCCGATGCTGCAACGGGATGCGCCATTGCCAGCCCGCATCATGCGCCATGACGCGCGTATAGGGCATCGGCGGATGCACATTGGGCGTCTGAAGCGCGATCGCGCTGTCGCACGGCAGCCAGTTGCTCCAGTCGTCGAACCCGGCGTGCAGCGCGCCTTCGATCAACAGCGCCCGGAACCCGGTGCAATCGATGAAGATGTCGCCCTCGACCCGGCGGTCGCCGTCAAGGATCAGCGCCGCGATGTCGCCCGTCTCGCCATCCAGTTCGACGCGCGCGATTTTGCCCTCGATACGCCTCGTTCCATCGGCTTCGGCCATTTCGCGCAGAAAGCGCGCATAAAGGCCCGAATCGAGTTGATAGGCATAGTTCATCCGGTCATCGGGCAAATGCGCGAACTTCCCCGCGATCGCCGCCTGCAACTCCATACAATAATCGTCATAGGGCTGGTCATGCCCCTTGGTCCGGCCATGCAGCCAGAAATGCTGGAACCCGGCCGACCAATGATCCTTGCCGGTCATCCCAAAACTGTGAAAATATTGGGTGCCCAGGTCTTTCCAGTCGTCGAACAGGATGCCGAGTTTGAACGTCGCCTGCGTCGCGCGCATGAAATCGGCTTCGTTGATGCGCAGGATCCGGTTGAAATTGACCAGCGGCGGGATGGTCGATTCTCCGACCCCGATCGTGCCGATCGCCTCCGATTCCATCAGTGTCAGATCGACCGCCTCGCCCAGTGTGCGCGCGATCGCGGCGGCGGCCATCCAGCCGGCCGTTCCGCCGCCGGCGATAACGATCCGCCGCACCGCTTTTCCCTCACTCATTGCTCAGGCTCCTCAACAGAAAGGCGCGCAGCCTCCCGGCGCTCTCGGGCGTGAGCGGGGCCAGGATGCTGCGCGCGTTTTCGGGAATATGGTCGACGGCACTTCCATCATTTTCAAAGACATAATGTTCGAACTGTTCGCGCCACATCGCCTTGTCCTCTGGCGGCAGGTCGCGAATGGCGAGCATCGCATGGTGAAGCGCCGCCTGCGGCTGACCAAGCCACGCGGGGCTGCGCCGCCACCAATAGTTGACCAGGATATTGAACGCCTCCAGCCCCTCGACATGGTGCCACCACATCGACGGGATGAAGATCGCATCGCCCGGCTCCAGCTCGACCGTCTGCGCTTCGGCCATCGCATCGACGAAGCGCGGATGCGCGGCAAGGTCGGGCGCGTCGAAATCCACCAGGCTGATCACCCGTCCGGCGGGCGTGTTGTCGATGGGTCCAAGATAAAGGTCGCGAAACGAACTGGGCGGAAACAGCGTGAAACGGCGGCGTCCGACCGCGCAGCAGGCAAGATTGTCGGGAAGGTCGTTGTGCGCCGCAATCTGGGTCCGCGTCCCGATCCAGATGCTTTTCATCGGGTCGCGGTCGCCCAGATCGATCGGATTGGCGGTGTCCAGCCCATCGAAATGCGACGGAATATCGATCGAGGCGAGATAGACGGTGCGGGCCTCGCCCAGCTCCTCCGCCTTGTCGATGCCGGCAAAAATGTCGGCAAGCTGGCCCGTCCCGACCCGAAAATTCATCGCCATGTCGGCGTCATAGAACAGCCGCCCGTCATGTCCGGGGGGGCCGATCGACACCTTGAACGGACGCGTGCGGGCATGGTCGAGCAGATGGCGCCGGGCATCGCGCGGGCCGCGCCTGCCCGCCTGAACCAATGGCCAGTCGGCGACCAGCCCGCGAACGACAAAGGGTTCGCGCGCGCCCTTCAACAGCGCGTCGAGCCCCGCCGCCTTGTCCCATATGCGTTCCGGCACCCGCGCCAGACGGTCATAGATGCGTCCCGCCGGTTCAGCCACCGCGAAGCCTGCTATTCTTGCGTTCGATCAGGACCGAAAGCTGCGACAGCGAAGCCATCGCCATGAACATCGGCATCAGGTGGCCGTCGGCATGGAGCGCCCCCAGCGCCGCCGCGTCGAGCGCCTGGACGCGCGCTTCGTCGATGATGTGAAAACCGACCAGCGAATGGACCGATCCATTGTCCAGCGTCACTTCCAGGCTAAAGGGTTCGAGCAGTTCATAGGCGCGCAGCGCGTCGTAAAAGGCCGCGCCTTCGCGATACCCCTGGTCGAGATCGCCCAGCCGTTCGGCGACCGCCTCCAGATAGGGGGTCGCCATGCCCAATGGGTCGAACAATCTTACGCCGTCGATGTCACCGTCCGCGGCGATCCGCGCATGGCCCATGTCGATATGGATCTGCCCCGGCCCATCTCCGTCCGCCGGACGACCGACCAGAAAGGGCTGGATGGCAAGCGACAAGGGACGATAGCGCGCGTCCCAGCGATCGCCATCGAGGAACAGATTCTCACCCGTCTCGAAACCGAAAAGCGCCAGCGCGTTGAAATCGTCGCGCCCCACCTCCCGGCGGAACAATATGGGGAAATGCGCCTGGACACGGCGAAACTCGCGCGGAACCGTCAGCGTCGCCATCATATCATCGCCCCATTGGGCACCGGCTCCGGTGTGGATGTGCAGATCGCGGTGGATATTCTTGTCGAGGACGGCGTGACGGCTCATCATGATTCTTCCTGTCGCACGGCCTGGGCCGCCGTATCGGGCCAAGGCGTATCGGGCCAAGGCATATGGGGACGGTGGCTGGCGCTACGCAGAGCAAAGACCCGCCATCGCGCGCGTGCGGCGCCGCCGCTCACGATAACTGTCCCTTGATCGCGCTGTCCATTGCCATCGATCCTAGGCCAGCGCGCCCCTTCCGTCACGCAAAAGAGCCGCACCTGCAAAGGCGCGACTCTCTTGGCTTGCGACCCGGCGGAAGGACTCACCCGCCTTTAGAAACTGACCCTGACCCCCGCCGCATAGCGGGCAAAGCCCGGCTGGACGAAAGTTACGTTATTCTTGGTGCGAAGATGCCCGCGGCGTCCTTCACCCGTCAGGTTGATCGCTTCGACAAAGGCCGTAAATCCGGGGATGAACTCATAGCTCGCGCTCGCGTCGATCTGCCAATAGGCTTCGGTATAGAATGGGTTGGGGCCCGTCCCTGCCAAAAACTCATCGCGCCAGTTCCACGCCACGCGCGCCTGCAATCCCTTTTTGTCGTAAAAGGCGACGGCATTGGCGCTGTCGCTCAGCCCGGTCAGCGCGAACTGCGGAACCGACGATGGCTTGGCATTGTCATAGACCGCATCGCCGTTGACGATCGTATAGTTCAGGATCACGCCGAAACCCGTATCCCACAGGCTGTGCTGAAGCGCGAACTCCCAGCCGTTGAGCATCGCCGTCTGATCGCTGTTGATCGGCGTCGAAATCTGGAAATTGACCAGCGGATCGCCAGGCGCTGCATTGATGACATTGCCGGTGACCGTGTCCGGGAAGTTTGTGATGATATATTGGCGGATATCCGCGACGGTGGCGCTCGATCCCAGCGCCGCAACGGCGGCGTTCCAGCGCGGACCGTTCACCGGGGTCGTCAATCCGAACGCGTCGGTATCGATGCGCGTCGAAGAGATGAAATTGCTCACATTCTTGCGGAAATAGCCCACCGACAAATAGCTGTCGCGTCCATAATACCATTCCGCCGACAGGTCGATATTCTTGGACTTATAGGGGATCAGGCCCGGATTGCCCTGTGCGCCGGTGCCACCGCCGACGCGGAACAGCGTGTCGATCGTGCGGCCGCCCTGCATACTCGCATAGTCGGGGCGCGTGATCGTATGGCTGTACGATGCGCGCAACTTCACACCGTCCATCGGCGCGACGTTGAAATCGATCGAGGGAAGCCAATTGGTGTACGAACCCTTGAAGCGCGTGAAATCGCTGTCGCCCGAAAAGACGACGTTGAGTTCATTGTCCCCGACCCAGGTGGTGGTCGCCGGAACAGGCACCAGCGCCGACGACGAGATGTCGGTCGTTTCATACCGAAGACCGGCCACCAGATGCGCGGGATTCTGGAACAGGTCGAACACCGTCGCGACCTGAAGATAGGGGGCCAGCGTCCGTTCGCTGATACGCCGGTCGGTGTTGAACGTCGCAAGGCAAGTGCCCGGCTGCGCCTTACCCGTGGCGGGGTTGCTGCACGCCTGGTATTTCTGCTCGATCAGGTCCGCCATGCGCACGAAATCAAAGGTGTAAAAGCTCGGGATCATCCCAGGCTTGGCATAGCCGGGGAATTTGTCGGGCACGGTAGCCAACTGGAAAATATCGTCGGGAATATCCGACGCCGGTCCGGCACCGCTCCAGGTATCGTCATTCTGGACCGTGCCAAAGGCCGAACGCACATTGCTATCGACATAGGATACGCCGAAATCGATGCTGTCGAGGAAGCCGCCGTCATGGTCGTACCGCCCGCGCAACTGCACCTGGTTGATCCGGTTCCGGAAATAGGCGTTGCGGAACGCGCTGCCGGTCGGGGTGATCAGCGAAGGATTCAGCGCATCGATACCCGGCTGCATATTATAGGAAATGATCGGCAGATCATTCTCGAAGTTGATCGTCTGATTGGCGACGCCGAACACCGCAGTGCCCAGCGACATGCTCGACCCGAAACGATTGACGGGCTTTACCACGGCGGTCGAACTATGCGCATCCAGCCCGATTTCCACCCCGTCCGGACCCTTCCATTCGAGGTTGAAGCCCAGCGACTTATTCTCCGCCCGATTTTCGGTCAGGCCGCCGCTATACGACAGATCCTTGCCGACATATGTGGCACTCGGCGCAGCAAAGCGTTCGGTGTAGAAAAGCGGCGCGGCGACGGGGCCGTCGGTCCATGCGCTCGACGTGTCTTCATGGTTGAACCACACGCCGACATTGCTGTTCCGCGTCTCGACCGTGTTGCGCGAATAGATATAATCGACCGTCGCGGTCAGATTGTCGGTCGGACGGAATTGCAGCACCGCCTGGCCGTTGATGCGTTCGCGGTTGATGTCATTCAGGTCATAGGACGCATTCTGCGGCACCTGATAGACGTCATTCCCTTCGGGACGATTGGTGATGTTGGGATAGCGCGGATCAGGTTCCACGACGCCATTGACCACGCGCGTCGGCTGTGCCAGCCCGCCCCATTTATCGACATCGCTGCCCAGATAGGCGTCGCGCCAGCCCACATTGGCGGAATTGTTGCTCGACTTGCGCTTCTGATACGAACCCGCGATCAAAATGCCAATGCGGTCGTCGGCCAGCGTCGTGCTGAAGATGCCGGAAACTTCGGGGGTGATCGACGTGCCCTGGTTCCGCGAGCTGTCATAGACGCCCTTGACCGACAGGCTGCCGCGCATCCCAGGATTGTCCAGCGGACGCGGCGTGCGGATATTGATCGTCGACCCGATGCCGCCCGATTCGACGGTGGCACGGCCGCTCTTATACACCTCGACCCCGGCAACGCCTTCCGACGCCAGATTGGCAAAGTCGAACGAACGCGACGACGGCGCGCTGCCGCCATCGCCGATATTGGCGGTGGGGATCTGGCGGCCATTGACCGTTACCAGATTGAACTCGGGACCGAAGCCGCGAACCGTGACCAACTGCCCCTCGCCATTCTGGCGGTCGATCGACACGCCGGTGATGCGCTGCAGCGATTCGGCCAGGTTCGTGTCGGGGAATTTGCCGATGTCTTCGGCGGAAATCGCATCGACGATGCCCTGCGCTTCGCGCTTGATATTGGCCGATGCGGCAAGGCTTGCGCGGATACCGGTGACGACGATTTCGTCGCCGATCACTTCGCCTTCTGCGGGCGCCTCCTGCGCGGCAGCGACCTGCGCCATGCCGATCATAGACAGCGCTGACGTGCCCACCAAAAATTTGGCAAGCCATTGCTTTTGATACGCCCGCATCCCCTATTACTCCCAAAAAGGGCCGCTCTTTGGTCGGCGGCATGACACTCGATGTGAACGTTATCTAAATGGGAACGTTATCAGTGTCAACGGATGCCCATCGTTTCGGCGTCATAATTTTGCAGCATTTTTTGCAGCAAACGTATGCAGCAAAAATCGGCGCGATGAAAATTCAGCGGCTCCACCGGGCGAATATGGCGGTCGGCAGCAACAGCCCCCTCGCCTCCTCGCGCACCGCCAGTTCGCCGCACTCGACCGTCCCCGGCAGATCGGCAAAAAGTTGCGCCAGCAACTCACCGATCGCGAGCGCCGACATCCGGACCGCATAAACGGTCAGGAACAGCGCGCGGCTGTCCGCATCCAGCAGCCGGCGACAATCGGCCAGCAGCGGCGCCAGCCCGTCCTCGATCTGCCAGCGTTCGCCGCCGGGGCCGCGACCGAATTTCGGCGGGTCCAGCAGGATCGCATCGTACCGCCGTTCGCGCCGCACTTCGCGCGCCGTGAACTTGCCGGCATCATCGACGATCCAGCGAACGGGCTTGTCCGCCATATCGGCGAGCGCCGCATTCTCCCGCGCCTGTGCCACCGATTTTTTTGATGCATCGACATGGGTGACCGACGCGCCCGCCGCGGCCAGCGCCTGGCTGCCCACCCCGGTATAGCCGAACAGGTTCAGAAAGGCGGGATCGGCCTTGTCGGCGACGCGCCCGCGCAGCCAGTCCCACACCGGCACCATATCGGGAAAAAAGCCGAGGTGGCGAAACGCGGTGCATTGCGCCGTAAAGCGCGCCTCGCGCCACGCGAGCGGCCAGCCTTCGGCGGGGACGGGCTTGTTGTAATACCAGCGGCCACCGCCGTCATCGTCCGACGCGGGGATGAACTCGCCATCGGCGGCGTCCCATTCGCCTGGCGACAGGGCGGGCGCCCACATCGCCTGCGGCTCGGGCCGGATAAAGCGATATGGCCCATAGCGTTCGAGCTTGCGCCCTCCCCCGCTGTCCACCAGCCCATAATCGTCCCACGCCTCTCCGACCAGCGTGACGAGCGGCAGCAGATCAGCCACGCGCCGCTTCCGCCAGGACGAACGCCTTTACCGCGTCATAGTCGCCCGGCAGACGTTCATAGCGTTCCTCGCGATCGAACAGATTGCCCAGCCGCGCGGGCAGCGGCGGACGCACGCCGGTCGCGCGTTCGACGGCTTCACGGAATTTCGCCGGATGCGCGGTCGCCAGCGTGACGACGGGAATATCGTCGTCGATGTCGAGCGCGCGCGCGGCGGCAAGCCCGACCGCGCTGTGCGGATCGATGATCTGCCCGCCATGCTCCTGCGCCCAGCGCAGCGCGAGCGCCATGGCATCGCCATCGATGCTGGCACTGGAAAACAGCCCGCGCGCACCGGCCAGCATGTCCGCCGGGATCGTCATCGCGCGCCGGGCGTCGAACTCGCCCATCATCGCGGTGATCGCCGCGCCGTCGCGGCCCGACAGGTCGAACAGCAACCGTTCGAAATTGCTGCTGACCTGAATGTCCATGCTGGGCGTCGCCGTGGGCGTGACCGTCCCGGCACTGTAATCGCCGCTGGTCAGCGCGCGGTGGAGGATGTCGTTGACGTTGGTGGCGACGACCAGCCGTGCGACCGGCAGCCCCATCTGCGCGGCGACATAGCCCGCGAACACGTCGCCGAAATTGCCGGTCGGCACGCTGAACGCCACCGGGCGGTCGGGTCCGCCCAGCCGCACGGCGGCATAGAAATAATAGACGACCTGCGCCATCAACCGCGCCCAGTTGATGCTGTTCACCGCCGACAGCGTGACCTGGCTGCGCGCCTCTTCGTCTCCGAACAATCGCTTCACCATCGCCTGCGCATCGTCGAAACTGCCGTCGATGGCGATATTATGAACGTTCGGCGCCAGCACGGTGGTCATCTGACGCCGCTGGACGTCGCTCACCCGGCCTTCGGGATGCAGCATGAAGATGCGGATATGCTCGCGGCCCGCGACCGCCTCGATCGCCGCCGATCCGGTATCGCCCGACGTCGCACCGACGATGGTGATGTCGGTGTCGCCGCCCGCCAGGAACGTCTCGAACAATTGGCCGAGCAATTGCAGCGCGACGTCCTTGAACGCCAGCGTCGGCCCGTGAAACAGCTCCAGCAGCCAGTGGCGATGGTCGAGCTGGACCAGCGGGGTCACGGCATCGTGGCTGAACCGGCCATAGGCGGCGCGGCACAGTCCGCGCAATTCATCCTCGGTCAGCACGCCTGCGACGAACGGGCGCATGACGCGAACCGCCGTTTCGGCATAATCCAGCCCGGCGAGCGCGCGAATATCCTCGACCGACATCTGCGGCCATTTGGCGGGCAGATAGAGGCCGCCATCGCTGGCAAGACCGGCAAGGGTCGCGGCACGAAAGTCGAGGGTCGGCGCAGAGCCGCGGGTGCTGATATATTCCATGGCGGACCAGCGCCTAGCGGGAGAGGATCAAGCCCGCAAGCGGCGACGAACCGCCAATATATAGATGACCAGCGCCGCGACCGCGAACAGGAACCATTGCCCGGCATAGGCCAGGTGGTTGTTCGGCGTATCGGCGGCGGACGGCACCGCGCTGGCGCGCAGGTTCGCGACCGGCTGGTCGGCGATCAGCATCGCGCGCGCCGGCACCGCCGTCCCCATCATCCGTTGTATCACCGACGGCTGCTCCGGACCGGGGACGATCGTTCCCGACACCGTGCCGCCGCCCCAGTTGGGCTGCGCAAAATCATCGCCGATCCCGACATCGATCAGCACCCCCGGCCCTTTGCCGCCGGTCCGGCAATCGGCGATCATCCGGATACCGGAATCGCCTTTTCGGTCGGTGCCGCTGCGCGGGTCCCAGCGAATGGGCCCCACGCACATGACGCTGCTCTTGCGGTACAGCATGGCTTCGGGGACGGGCGGCGTCGCGGGATAGGCGACCGGCGCCGTCATCGCGCTGTTCCGCTCGAACAGCGCGATCAACGCCTGCTTCTCGCTCATTCGCTGAATCTGCCAGACGCCCAGCGCGATCATCACCGCAACCGACGCGAGCACAAGGATCGTCGGAATGACGGGCCAGCCACGCGGCGCTTTTGGGGCGGTATCAGTCATCGCTCAACTTTCCTTCGGCGGCCTGGCGCTGATGCTCGCTGGCAAGCAGCGCCGCCTTGCCGACGCGAAGGCCATAGACGACCGCAACGACGGTCAGCGGCACCCACAATATGACATGCACCCACAGCGGCGGGGCCAGGGCGGCATCCAGCGTCAACGCCAGCGCGATCAGCAGCGCGCCGATAATCAGCGTCAGAAAGGCCGCGGGTCCGTCACCGACATTATACTGCCCCCGGTCCAGCCCGCACGACGGACAGCGTTCGCGAAAAGCGGCGGCGCCTTGAAACAGGCCGCTCGCCCCGCATTCGGGGCAGAGGCCAAAAAGGGCAGCGCGCCAGATCGGCGGCTGCCCCATTTGCTTATTGTCACCCGTGGGCAATTTAGTGCGCGGCGATCGGCGCGCCCCAGCCACCCCAGACATAGATGATGACAAAGAGGAACAGCCACACGACGTCGACGAAGTGCCAATACCACGCCGCGGCTTCGAAACCGAAATGCTGCGTCGGGGTAAAATGGCCCTTATAGGTGCGGGCAAGGCAGACGATCAGGAAGATCGTGCCGACCAGAACGTGGAAACCGTGAAAGCCGGTCGCCATGTAGAAGGCCGAGCTATAGTTGCTCTGTCCGAACGGCCACGGCGCGTTCATATATTCATAGGCCTGGATCGTCGAAAAGACGACGCCGAGGATGATCGTCAGCCACAGGCCCTTTTTCAACCCTTCGCGATCGCCATGGATCAGCGAATGGTGCGCCCAGGTGACCGTCGTCCCCGAACAGAGCAGGATCAGCGTGTTGAGCAAAGGCAGCGAGAAAGGATCGATGACCTCGATGCCCTTCGGCGGCCACATGGTGATCGCGTCCGCGCCTGCCTGCCCGAACAGCGACGTCACCGCGCCTTCGGCATATTCGATCGGCACCGGGAACAGCGAGAAATCGAACCAGGCCCAGAACCAGCCGACAAAGAACATGACCTCCGATGCGATGAACAGGATCATGCCATAACGCAGGTGCAACTGGACGACCGGGGTGTGGTCGCCGGCATGGGCTTCGTTGATGACGTCCGACCACCAGCTGAAAAAGGTGGCGATGACGCCCATGAAGCCAAGGCCCAGGACCCATTTGCCGACGCCGCCGAAATAATCGTCGTGCATCGCCATGACGACGCCGAAGAACATCACCAGCGCGGCGACCGATCCGAAAAGCGGCCAGACGCTGGGATTTACGAGGTGATAGTCATGATGTTTCGCACCGGACATGGCGTTTTTCCCGTTTTTAGCAGCCCCAGCGGCGCGATTCCCCATCGCTCGCCGGTCGTTGATTGACTCTTGATCGCGGCCTTAGCTGGCCTTTTTGCCCTCGTCTACAGGGTGAAAGGTATAGCTGAGGGTGATTTCCTGAATGTCGCGCGCGTCGGGGTCGTCCATGATCTTGGGGTCGACAAAGAACAGCACGGGCATCCGTATCTGCTGCCCCGGCTCCAACCGTTGCTGGGTGAAGCAGAAGCACTGGATCTTGGTAAAATATTTCCCCGCCTGAATGGGCGTGACGTTGAAACTGGCGGTGCCGACGACCGGCTGCGCCGAATTATTCTGGGCGATGAAAATCGCCATGTCCCGCGCGCCGACGCTGACCGTGTCGGTCGGCCGTTCGGGATAGAATTTCCAGGGCAGTTCGGGCGACACATTGGCGTCGAAACGGATCGACATCGTGTCTTTCAGGATCGTCGGTTCGGCGGCCGCGGCGACCGGATCGAACCGCTGCGTCGTCCCGCCGAATCCGGTCACCCGGCAAAACAGGTTGTAAAGCGGCACCGCCGCAAACCCCAGCCCGACCATGGCGAGCGCCAGCAGCGATGCCAGCCCCGCCGTCTTGGCCTTGGGCGACAGCGCCATCTTCACTTCAATATCCCCATCTTCGCGATGGTGATGAAAAAGAACAGGATCGCCAGCCCGCCCAGCAGCAAAGCCATCAGGTTGGCGCGCGAACGCTGGCGGCGGCGATATTCCGCCTCGTCAAAAGGTTCAGGCGTCGGTTCGTCGGTCATAGGGGCCACCAATGGTCGGCGACAACCGCGCCGAACAAAATGAAAAGATAGGCGATGGAAAAGGCGAACAGGCGCTTTTCAGGCTGCATCAGGTCGCCGTCGCCGGTGCGGCGGGTGCCGACCTGAACCGACAGCGCCACGAACAGCGTCGACAGGATGATCGCGGTCCAGCCATAGAGCGCGCCGGTATAGCCAAGCGGCCACGGCGCGATCGCCGCAGCCGCCATGATGATCGCATAGAAAAGAATCTGGCGCCGCGTCGATTTCTCGCCCGCGACGACTGGCATCATCGGGATTCCCGCCGCGGCATAATCCGACCGCACGAACAGCGCGAGCGCCCAGAAATGCGGCGGCGTCCACAGAAAGATGAGCAGGAAAAGCAGCACGGGCAGCGGTGCGATCGAACCCGTTGCCGCAACCCAGCCGATCAGCGGCGGAAAGGCGCCCGCGGCCCCGCCGATGACGATATTCTGCGGCGTTCGCGGCTTCAGCCACATCGTATAGACGAAAACATAGAACAGGATCGAACCCGCCAACAACAGGGTCGCCTGCCAGTTCGACGCAAACAGCATCAGGAACAGCGAAAAGGCGGCAAGCCCCACGCCGAATTGCAGCGCGGTCTGCCGATCGAGCCGCCCGGCGGGAAGCGGACGGCCCTGCGTCCGCTTCATCTTGGCGTCGAGCCCCGCCTCATACCATTGGTTGAGCGCGCCCGAAGCCCCTGCCCCCAGCGCGATCGCAAGGATCGACGAAAAGGCGAGCACCGGATGGACCTGTCCGGGGGCCGCCAGCAAACCGCACAATGCGGTGAACACCACCAGCGACATCACGCGCGGCTTGGTCAGCGCGAACAGGTCGCGCCAGTCGGCGGGAAGCGCCGTTTCGCCATGGGTCAGGCTCTGCGCCATGATAACTCCGGCCGGAAAGGTCAGGCCCCCTGCCACACATGGGCAGGGGGCGAAACCGATCGGGCGATAAACGTCACGCGATCCGGGGCAGTTCGTTGAACTGGTGGAACGGCGGCGGGCTCGACAGCGTCCATTCGAGCGTCGTCGCGCCTTCGCCCCACGGATTGTCCGCGGCCTTCTTGCCCGCGAACAGCGAGTAGATGATGTTCACGAAGAAGAACAGCATCCCGACGCCCATCACGACATAGCCGAGCGACGAGACATAATGCCAATAGGCATAGGCCTCCGCATAGTCGGGATAACGGCGCGGCATGCCCTGCTGACCCAGGAAGTGCTGGGGGAAGAACATGATGTTCACGCCGATGAAGAAGACCCAGAAATGCAGTTGGCCCAGGACTTCGCTGTACATCCGGCCCGACATTTTCGGGAACCAGTAATAAAAGCCGGCAAAGAGCGAGAAGACCGCGCCCAGCGACAGCACATAGTGGAAGTGCGCGACGACATAATAGGTGTCGTGCAGGTTGGTGTCGACGCCGCCATTGGCCAGCACGACGCCGGTGACGCCGCCCACGGTGAACATGAAGATAAAGCCGAGCGACCAGACCATCGGGGTCTTGAAGCTCAACGACCCGCCCCACATGGTGGCGATCCAGCTAAAGATCTTGATGCCCGTCGGGACCGCGATGACCATCGTCGCGGCGGTGAAGTACATCTTCAGGTTCACGCTCATGCCGACGGTGAACATGTGGTGCGCCCACACGATAAACCCGACGACACCGATCGCGACCATCGCATAAGCCATGCCCAGATAACCGAACACCGGCTTGCGGCTAAAGGTCGAGATGATCTGGCTGACGATACCAAAGCCCGGCAGGATCATGATGTACACTTCGGGGTGACCGAAGAACCAGAAGAGATGCTGATAAAGGACGGGATCTCCGCCGCCAGCCGCATCATAGAATGCGGTGCCGAAATTGCGGTCGGTCAGCAGCATTGTGATCGCCGCGGCGAGAACCGGCAGCGCGAGCAGCAACAGGAAAGCGGTGACGAGAACCGACCACACGAACAGCGGCATCTTGTGCAGCGTCATGCCCGGCGCGCGCATGTTGAAGATGGTGGTGATGAAGTTGATCGCACCCAGGATCGACGCCGCGCCAGCAAGGTGGAGCGAGAAGATCGCCATGTCGACCGCCGGTCCAACCGAACCGCTGGTCGACAGCGGGGCATAGACCGTCCAGCCGGTGCCGGCGCCGTTACCGCTGCCGCCGGGGACGAACAGCGACCCCATCAGCATGACGAACGCGACGGCGGTCAGCCAGAAGGATACATTGTTCATGCGCGGGAACGCCATGTCGGGCGCACCGATCATCAACGGAACGAACCAGTTGCCGAACCCGCCGATCATGGCGGGCATGACCATGAAGAACACCATGATAAGGCCGTGGGCCGTAATCATCACGTTCCAGAAATGCTTTGCGGCGGTCAGATCCTGCGCGCCGCCAAGCGCCTGCGCCCAGGTTCCCAGATATTGGATGCCGGGCTGCGCGAGTTCAAGACGCATCAGGCCCGACAGACCACCGCCGACGATACCGGCGATGATCGCGAAGATCAGGTAAAGCGTGCCGATGTCCTTGTGGTTCGTCGACATGAACCAGCGGACGAAAAAGCCCGGAGTGTCGTGGTCATGGTCGTCATGCGCGTGGTCGGCATGGCCATGCGCGGGAGCAGTTGCAGCAATATCGGTCATCTGTCGGACCCCTTGGTTATTTCTTGGCGGCCGGAGCGGCGGCGGGCGCCGCTGCCGGAGCAGCTTCAGGTGCAGCGTTGGTCGGGGCGGCGGCGGCCGGCACAGCGGCGGCAGCGGCCGAAGCGGGCGCGGCGGCGGCCGGAGCTTCGGCGACCGGACCTGCCGGATTGCCGCCCTTCGAACGGACCCATGCTTCCCACTTGTCGACGGGAAGGACCTCGACGGCGATCGGCATATAGCCATGATCGACACCACACAGTTCCGAACATTGACCGTAATAGACGCCGACCTTTTTCGCGGTGAAGGTCGTTTCGTTCGCGCGGCCGGGGACCGCGTCCATCTTGGTCCAGAAAGCGGGAACCGCAAAGCTGTGGATCACGTCCGCGCCGGTGATGATCAGCTTCACCTGGCGACCGACGGGAACGACCATGCGATTGTCGACGGCCAGATGATAGGGCTCGCCCGCGGCTTCGGCCTGTTCCTTCGGCAGGATCTTGGACACATATTCGCCGATGCCCTGGTCGGGATAGGCATAGCCCCAATACCATTGATAGCCGGTGACCTTGATCGTCAACGCTTCCTTCTTCGGCGGTTCATACTGCGCCGCGAGCAAACGGATCGACGGCACCGCGATCACCGCGAGGATCAGCACCGGAATGGCGGTCCAGATGATTTCGATAAAGGTGTTGTGCGTCGTCTTTGACGGGACGGGGTTGGCCTTGGCCCGGTAACGGAACATCACCCAGAGCAGAAGGCCAAGCACGAAGAGCGTGATAATGGTGATCATGGGCAGCAGCAGGACATGGTTGAACCAATATGCCTGTTCGCCGATCGGGCTGACCTGCGGCTGGAAATCGATGCCCGCGTCGATCGGCTGACCGATGCCGGGGGTCGGCTTCATCGGGACATAAGTCGCATCCCCAGCCGGAACGGCCGTGCTCGTCGTCGCTGCCGCCGTCGCCGGTGCGGCCGCGTCCGCAGCCACCGGAGCCGGATTCGCCGCAACCGTCGCGGCGGGTGCTTCGGCCGGGGCCGTCGCGGGCGTCGCGGGCGTTTGGGCATGGCCCGCGCCCACCGCGCCAAGCGACAAAGCTGCCGCAATTACAAGGGTTTTCAAGCTCTTCATAAGGATAGTGCCGCCCGTTGCCTGTTGTTCTTATCGATGGTCCGCCCCCTCGCCGCAAACGCCGGACACAGGTCGCGGCAGCCGACGGAGAGGCTGAAACTCGCGGGCGCTATAGACCCGCTTGCCGCTTGCCTCAAGCATCTCTAACACTATTTTGCGGCTGGATAATCTTCACCGCCAAAACTGGGTCGTCCATGGCGGGCGACATATTGGATAAAAGAACAAATCTCCCATGACCGATGACGAAATCCTGGCCGAATTCCGCGCCGCCGACGCGCTGCTGCAGGGGCATTTCCTGCTCTCGTCCGGCCGCCACAGCGAATATTATCTGCAATGCGCGCGCGTCCTGATGGACACGGACCGCGCCGGGCGCCTGGCCATCGCCCTTGCCGCCAAGCTGCCGCGCGACCTGAAACAGGCGATCGACGTCGTCGTTTCGCCGGCGATGGGCGGCGTCATCATCGGGCATGAAATGGGCCGCGCGCTGGGCAAGCCCGCGATTTTCGTCGAACGGCCGACCGGCACGTTCGAATTGCGCCGTGGCTTTACCATCGATCCCGGCACCAGAGTGTTGATGGTCGAGGATGTCGTGACCACCGGCCTGTCGTCGCGCGAGGCGATGGATGCAGTGCGCGCCGCAGGCGGCGAGATCGTCGCCGAAGCCGCGCTCGTCGATCGCTCTGCGGGCAGCAATATCGATCTTGGCGTGCCTTTCTATCCGCTCGTCGCGATCAATTTTCCGACCTATGCGGCGGACGAACTGCCGCCCGAACTTGCGGGCACGCCCGCGATCAAGCCCGGCAGCCGGAGCGTCACGGCTTGATCGGCACCGCCCCTTCCCGCCTGCGGCTGGGCGTCAACATCGACCATGTCGCGACGATCCGCAATGCGCGGGGCGGTGAGCATCCCGACCCTGTTCGCGCCGCGGAGATCGTGGCGGCGGTCGGCGGCGACGGCATTACCGCGCATCTGCGCGAAGACAGGCGGCACATCCGCGACGACGATCTTGCGCGCATTCAGGCGGCGACCGACCTGCCGCTGAATCTGGAAATGGCGGCCACCGACGAAATGGTCGAAATCGCGCTGCGCCACAGCCCGCACGCCGCCTGTATCGTCCCCGAAAAGCGCGAGGAGCGCACAACAGAGGGCGGGCTCGACGCCGCGGGTCAGCATAATCACCTGGCCCCCATCGTCGCCCGGCTGAATGACGCCGGAATCCGTGTCAGCCTGTTCATCGAGCCCGACCCCCGGCAGATCGAGGCCGCGATGCGGCTGCGCGCGCCGGTCGTCGAATTTCACACCGGCCGCTATGCCCATGTCGAGGGGGAGGAGCGGGCCGCCGAACTCCGCCGCCTTGCCGACGCGGCCGCGCTGGCGTGGAAAAATGGCATCGAACCCCATGCCGGGCATGGCCTGACCTATGAAAATGTCGTGCCGGTCGCGGCGATCCCGCAGCTCGCCGAACTCAACATCGGCCATTATCTGATCGGCGAGGCGATCTTTACCGGGCTGGAAGATGCCGTGCGCCGGATGCGTGCCCTTATGGACGAGGCGCGCGGGTGAGAAAATCCCAATATATTGAGAAGCAATGGCACGCGTCCGTGCGCTTTCTCAAGATATTCTCATTTTTCATTCTGCTGATCATCGGCATGAACATTTGGCAGGATGCCGACGCTGGAAAGCCGTTTGACTGGATTTATCTTGTCTACGGCGCAGGCTTCCTGCTCTGGACAGGCATCCTGTATATTTTCATGCGATTGATCTTCAAACTCGGGCGCGCCAAAACCTTGCATGACGAGCGTCGCCAATGATCATCGGCCTCGGTTCCGACCTCTGTAATATAGAGCGTATCCAAAGCTCGCTCGACCGCTTTGGCGAACGGTTCGAAAACCGGGTGTTCACCGATGCCGAGCGCGCGAAGGCGGCGGGGCGGCCGTTCACCCGCGCCGGAACCTATGCCAAGCGGTTTGCCGCCAAGGAAGCCTTTTCCAAGGCGGTCGGCACGGGGTTCAAGCGCGGGGTGTTCATGAAGGACATCGGCGTCGTCAACGCCCCTTCGGGCGCGCCGACGCTGGCGCTGACCGGGGGCGCGGCCGAACGACTGGCGCAGATGACACCGTCCGGCCACACCGCACATATCCACCTGACGCTGACTGACGATCATCCCTGGGCACAGGCGTTCGTCATCATCGAAGCAATCAAGGACTGACATTCATGGCGCGGGACAAAAGCAGCGGCAAGGACGACGGCGGCTGGTTCAAGCTGATCCGCGATGTCGCGGTGATCCTCCTCCTCGTGCTCGGCATCCACAGCTTCCTTGTCAAGCCTTTCTATATTCCGTCCGATTCGATGATGCCGGTGCTGCGCAACGGCGACCGGTTGATCGTCAGCAAATATCCCTATGGCTGGTCCTATTCCTCGGTCAGCTTTCATCTGGCGCCAAAGATAGCCGGCCGCCTGTTCGGCAAGCTGCCCGAACGCGGCGACAT
This sequence comes from Sphingopyxis sp., assembly GCA_030145715.1. Taxonomy (GTDB): domain Bacteria; phylum Pseudomonadota; class Alphaproteobacteria; order Sphingomonadales; family Sphingomonadaceae; genus Sphingopyxis. The sequence goes on from JAIXHQ010000007.1 coordinate 56,306, forward strand.
CGTCGTGCTGGAACATCCGGTGACGCGGATCGATTATATCAAGCGGGTGATCGGCCTGCCCGGCGACACGATCGAACTGCGCAACGGCGAACTCAGCATCAATGGCAAGCCGGTGAAGCGCGAGGTTCAACCTTTGCTGTCGATCCCGGTGGACCCCAACCTGCCCGGCCCCGACAGCAGCCTCGGCCGTTTCGCGGGCCGCGATGCCGCTGGCCGCGCGGTGCTCGAACTGCCGATCGTGCGCGAAACGCTGCCCGGTGGCGCAACGTTCGACACGATCGACATGGGGCCCGGCTATGAAACCGACAATTATGGCCCGACGACCGTTCCCGCGGACCATCTGTTCCTGATGGGCGACAACCGCGACGGGAGCGCCGACAGCCGCGTCGACACGAATCGAAAGGGCCTTGGCGGCGCCGTTCCCTTCGATGCGATTGCCGGGCGCGCCGAAATCATCAGCTTTTCGACCGACGGGACGGCCCAATGGTATAACCCGCTAAGCTGGTTTAACGCCTTTCGTTCGGGACGGGCGGGAACCGACCTGCGACCCGAACGTCAAAGCGAATAGGACAACGGGGAAGAAACCATGGCGGCGACAGGAAAAACCACCGGAACGCGCGCTGCTGCCGCCGTTGCCAAGGCCAAATCACATGCCGAAGCGCCCGGCCCCACCGAAATTCGCAGCCAGCTTGTCCGCACCGAACTTTTGAAAGCGGGCGTGTGGATCGGGCTGGCGCTGCTCATCGGCCTGTGCGTCGTTCTGATCCAGCCGATTCTTTTGATTTTCGCCGCGATCGTGATGGCGTCGATGCTCGACGGCGGAACGCGGCTGCTTGGCCGTGTCCTGCCGATCGGCCGCGGCTGGCGCCTGCTGATCGTCTGCCTGTCGCTTCTTGCCTTCATCGGATGGACGATCATGTTCGCGGGGTCACAGATCGCCGATCAGGCGGCGACGCTGCAAACCGTGGTGATGGCGCAGATCGAACGCATCGCCCAATGGGCGAGCAGCCATGGCGTAGGGAATTTTCAGCTCGACACGAAAACGATCGCGGAAAATCTCGCGGGGACCTTTGGGCGGGTGACCGCGGCGGTCGGCACGGTGCTGGGCGCGCTGACCAGCTTTGTCATGATCCTGGTGCTCGGCATCTTCATCGCGATCGAACCGCGTCTGTACGAACGCGGCGTCGCGTGGATGCTTCCGATGAAAAGCCGTGAGAATTTCTATATCACCACGGCGCGCATGGGTTTCACGCTCCGGCGCCTGATGGCGGGCCGCCTGCTGGGTATGCTTGTCGAAGGTATCGGGACATGGCTCGCCTGCCTTGCGGTCGGCATCCCGATGGCCGCGCTGATGGGGCTGCTGACCGGCCTGCTCGCTTTCATCCCGAACATCGGCGCCATCGTGTCGGGCGTATTGCTCGTCCTCGTCGGCTTCTCTGCCGGGACCGACACGGGCCTGTGGGCGATCGCCATCTATTTCATCGTCCAGACGGTCGATGGCTATCTGATCGTTCCGATGGTGGCCAAAAAGACCGTCGATCTGGCCCCTGCCCTCGTCCTCGGCGCGCAGATATTGTTCGGCGCGCTGCTGGGACTGATGGGCCTGTTCCTCGCCGATCCGATCGTCGCGATGATAAAGGTCGCGCTTGAACGCGAAGCCGAACGCAACGCCGGCGCCGATGCTGGCGAAACGAAAGCGGCGGCGAACAGTTAAGCTCGCCGCCGCTTTATCATCGTATCGAACCGCCGCCTTACGGCTGCGGCGGACCAGCCGGAGCGCCCGGAACGCCGCCCGGAACGCCCTGCATCATCTGTTGCTGCTGCATCATCTGCTGTTGTTGCTGCATCTGCTGCTGCATCGCGCGAACTTCCGCTTCGGACCGGAAATCGAGCAGGGTCACGGTGAAATGCAGCGTGCTGCCCGCCGGGATCGGCCCCGCCGCGCGGTCGCCATAGCCAAGCTGCGGCGGAATGGTGATCTTGTACTCGCCGCCCTTTTTCATGCGGGTCAGCGCCTCGGAAAAGCCCGGAACGACCTGCGCGACCTGCATCGGCGCCTGTTCGTTGGCGTCAAAGACGGTGCCGTTGTCCAGCTTGCCTTCATATTTCACCAGCACGACATCGGACCGCGACGGGCTGCTGCCCGTTCCTTCCTTGATCACCTCGAACCCGATGCGCGGCGTCATATGCCAGGCAAAGGTAGCGCCGGCGACAATCAGCGCGGCCAAGCCGAACCACATCAGCCACAGGCCGCCCTTGTTCACCGGACGCAATGGAACCGTCGTTACGCTCATCTTGGATGATCCTTCCGCTGCCCCGACCGGGGCAAAATGCTGGCGAGGCCTATAGGCGGAGCGGCGCGCACCGGTCCAGAGGCAATTATGCGCGAGTGTGGGATTTGGAGTGGGAAGCGGACATTCTTTCTCCCCTCCCGCAGGCGGGAGGGGTCGGGGGTGGGCCAGCAGCGGCGCGAATGCCCACCCCGCTACGACTAGGGCGCAAGCGCCCAAGTCTCGCCGCCCCTCCCGCCTGCGGGAGGGGATTAGCTCGCTTGTTCAAATGACCGCAAATGGTCGAAATCCACCTTCCCAAACGTTTCGCGCAGAGGCGCAAAGACCGCGAAGAAACAATGTCATCCTCTCTGCGACCCCGCGCCCTCTGCGCGAATTTTCCATATCGTCGCGGCCCTTGCCGACCGTCATGCCCGCCGCGCGCACGACGAAAAAGGGCGCCGCGTTGCCGCAGCGCCCTTTTTCGATCAATGTCCCGAATGGGAGACGGTCTTATTTGATACCGTCGCGTTCCATCCGCTTGCGCTCCATCTTGCGGGCGCGGCGGACGGCGGCGGCGCGTTCGCGCGCACGCTTTTCGCTGGGCTTTTCGTAATGACGGCGCAGCTTCATTTCGCGATACACGCCCTCGCGCTGCAGCTTCTTCTTGAGCGCGCGAAGGGCCTGGTCGACATTATTGTCGCGAACGATGATCTGCATACGCCGTGTCGTCTCCATGTTCAAAACGATCCACGGCCCCCGGATGCTTCGGGTTCGCCATAAATCGCCGATATTCGGGCAATAAAAGAAGCGCCGCGATCACGCGACGTTCCGATGAAGCGCCGACTAGAGAGATTCGCGCCAAAAAGCAAGCCCCCGCGCGGCAGGCCGTGCCGCCCCGCCAGCGGGTCGCCCTGCCCGTTCGCGGGCCTGCCTCTTCGCGCACCTTTCCCTGCGCGGGATTGTGCGAAGCCCGTCGCCTGTGGCATAGGTAGCAGGACGAAACTAACATCAAAGGGACAGGAAGATGGCGACCCAGCTCAAGCGCAACAGCAAATATAGCGAAGCCGAATGGACGGCGCGGCAGGAACTGGCCGCCTGTTACCGCATCTTTGCGATGATGGGCTGGGACGAAATGATCTTCAACCACATCACGGTGAAGGTGCCGGACGAAGAGGGCAGCTACCTCATCAATCCCTATGGCATGCATTTCAGCGAGGTAACGGCCTCGACCCTCATCAAGATCGACATCGACGGGAACAAGGTTGACGCGGACAATCCGTGGCACGTCAACAAGGCCGGGTTCGTCCAGCACAGCCTGTTCCACCGCGTCCTGCCCGACGCCCATGCGATCATCCACACCCACACCACCGCGACGGTCGCGGTCTGCGCGCTCGAAGGCGGGCTCCAGCCGGTGAATTTCTACGCCTGCAATTTCGCCGGCCAGCTCGCCTATCATGATTTCGAGGGGGTGACGGTGCGCGAGGAAGAGGGCGAGCGACTTGTCCAGAACCTGGGCGACAAGCGCATCCTGATGCTCCGAAATCATGGCCCCGTCGTGATGGGCAAGACGCTGACCGAGGCATTCATCAAATATTGGGCGCTCCAGCGCGCGTGCGAGATTCAGATGGCGACGATGACCATGGGCAAGCCGATCATCGTCCCGCAGGACGTCGTCGCGGTGCATCAGCGCGACCTGTTCATGGCATCGATCCCGGGACAGGCGGGCAAGGCCGAATTCGACGCGATGGTGCGCAAGGTGGACAAGATCGACACAAGTTGGCGTGACTAATCCCGCCGGGGCGCTAACAGGGGTCGTATGACACGCTTCTCGGTCAACGACCGCCCGGTCGAATATCGCATGGAACCCGAAACGCCGCTTTTGTGGGCGCTGCGCGATGCGTCGAACCTGACGGGCACCAAATATGGCTGCGGCACGGGCGAATGCGGCGCCTGTACCGTGGACATCGATGGTGAGGCGATTCGCAGTTGCATGGTCACGATTGCCGAATGCGAGGGCCGTTTCGTCACGACGATCGAGGCGCTGTCACGCGATCGCAGCCATCCGGTCCAACAGGCGTGGGTCGCCGAACAGGTCCCGCAATGCGGATTTTGCCAGTCGGGGATGATCATGGCCGCCGCCGCGCTGCTGCGATCGAACGGCAACCCCAGCGATGCCGAAATTGACGCGGCCATGACGAATATCTGTCGTTGCGGCACCTATCCCCGCATCCGCGCGGCCATCCGCCGGGCGGCCAGCGTGATGCGCGGCGAGGAACGGATCGCCGCCGCGCCGCCGCCGGGTATCCGCCCCGAAGACGCGGCGCGCGCCGTGCCCGCGCTCCGCCTGCCGCCGGGCACCTGACCCGCGAACGCCATATAGCTGAACCACAGGCAACGGCACGGTCAGCCTTCGATCATCTTGCCAGGCGTAAGACTCACTTCATCATCCCGGCTGGCGTGTCAGTGATCGGGATATGAGTTGGAGAATGGTGAGATGAAAAAGATGCTTGGAGGATTGCTCATCGCGGCGACGATCCTGACGCCCATCGCACCGGCCGCCGCACAGGCGCCGGGCGAGCGGATGCAAATCGCGCAGCGCGGCGATCATGGCGGACAGCGCGGCGGCGGCGGCGGCGAAGCACGCCGTGGCGGAAACGGTGGTGGCGGAAACTGGGGCGGTCAGGCCCGTCCCGAACGCCAGCCCAGCCAACAGCCCTATGTTCAGCGCGAACAGCGCAGCGAAGGCCGCCAGTGGCAGCAACGCGGCTATGACCAGCAACGGCAGGAACAACGCCAGCAATGGCAGCAACGCGGCGATGTTCAGCAGCGCGAGGCCCAGCGCGAACAATGGCAGCAGCGCCAGGCCGAACAGCGCCAACGCGGCGGAATCGAAGACGGAAACCGCAACCGCGACGGTGGCACCTACGACCGCAACCGCGACGGCCGCATGGACCGTCAATGGGATCGCAACCGGGACGGTCAGGTCGATCGCCAGTGGGACCGCAATCGCAATGGCCAGGTCGATCGGCGCTATGACCAGAACCGCAACGGCGACCTCGACCGGCGCTGGGACCGTAACGACAATAATCGCGTCGACCGGCGTTACGACCGCAATCGCAACGGCTATGTCGACCGCAGCTATCGCGGCGAACGGAACGACCGCTGGAACCGCGATTGGCGCAGCGACCGCCGTTACGACTGGCGCAGCTATCGCGACACCAACCGGAGCCACTACCGGATGCCGCAATATTACAACCCGTATCGCGGTTATGGATATACGCGGTTCAGCATCGGCTTCACGCTGAACTCGCTATTCTATGGCCAACGCTATTGGATCAACGATCCCGGCTATTATCGCCTGCCGCCCGCTTATGGGGGGTATCGCTGGATCCGCTATTATGACGACGCACTTCTGGTCGATACCTATTCGGGTGAAGTGATCGACACGATCTACGATTTCTTCTGGTAATTCCTTTCGGTTATCAGAAGGCAAACTGCGGGGGCCGGCTTGTCCGGCCCCTCTTTTTGCGGCGCGCCGGCTTGTCCGGCCCCTCTTTTTTGCGGCGTCGGCTCGTCCGGCCCGACCTTTATCGCTAACCCACTTGCCCTGCCCTTCCCAACGCTGCACAGCAGGATGGAATGAACAGGGGAGCAGATATGCGAAAATCGGGATTGGCTACCGCCGCGGCGGTCACTCTGGCGCTGCTGGGTGCCGGATCGGCAGAGGCGCGCACGACGGTCATCTATGCGGGCAATGTCATCACCGACGCGGGTAAAGGTCGGCAGGGTCCATCGACCGTCGTCGTCACCGATGATCGCATAACGTCGATCTCCGCGGGTCGCGCCGAAGCGCCTGCGGGCGCAGAGGTCGTCGATCTTGGCGACAAGACATTGCTCCCCGGCCTGATCGACCTCCACGTCCATCTGACCGGCGATCCCGGCGGCGACTATCGCCTCCAGGCTGTCGAGCCCGACGAATGGGGCGTCGTCGTCGGCGCGAAGAACGCGGCGATCACGCTGCGCGCCGGGTTCACCACGGTGCGGGAAGCGGGGTCCGGACAATATACCGCCTATTCGCTGCGCCGCGGCACCGCGAACGGATTTATCGAGGGGCCGCGCATCGTGGCTGCGGGACCTGCCTTATCGATCATCGGCGGGCATGGCGATGTGACGGGGTTTCGTGAGGACATCCACGCGGTCCTCGACGAAGGCTATACCTGCACCGGTGCCACCGAATGCGCCGAAAAGGTCCGCAAGGCCTCGCGCGCGGGCGCCGACGTCATCAAGATTACCGCGACCGGCGGCGTCTTGTCGCAACAGGGTCGCGGGCTTCAGGGCCATTTCACCAGCCCCGAACTGCAAAGCATCGCCGACACCGCGCACACATTGGGGCTGAAGGTCATGGCCCATGCCCATGGCGCGGGCGGCATCGCGGCGTCGGCGGCGGCGGGGATCGACAGCATCGAACATGGCACCTTCGCCGACGATGCCGCGCTCAAGATCATGAAGGCCAAGGGCACCTATCTTGTCCCGACCCTGATGGCGTTCGAGGGCATCCGCGAACGGCTTGGCAAGGGCATCTATACCCCGACGGTCGAGGAAAAGGTGCGGATGACGATGAATGACGTGGGCAAGGCGGTCGTCCGGGCCAAGGCGCTGGGCGTGCCGATCGCGTTCGGCACCGACGCGGGCGTCTTTGAACATGGCCGCAACGGCAGCGAGTTCGCGCTGCTCGTCAAATATGGGCTGACGCCGGGCGAAGCGCTGGCGAGCGCCACGACCGTCGCCGCAAAGCTTTTGTCGATGGAAAATGAAATCGGCCGCATCGCGCCCGGCATGTCCGCCGACATGATTGCCGTCAGCGGCGATCCGCTGAGCGATGTCCGCACGCTGGAAAAGGTCGATTGGGTGATGGCGCGCGGCCGGATTGCCGACTGACGCCGGCGGATCACGCGGCGCGGTGCACTTGCCTCCGCGCCGCGACCGCCGCCGTCTGCCCGATGAACAGGCCCAGATCGACCGACGCCGCAAATTTCACCCCGACGCGATTTCCGGTCGACCAGCGCGCTTCGGCGTCCAACAGATGTTCCGGGGCGAATTCAAGGACCAGCGGCGTCCCCTTCGGAACATTCCACAGCCCCTCGACCAGCGCGCCGCCGGACGACATGTTGCGGACGATCGCTTCATATTGGTGGCCGCCGCTGGCGACCTGGATCGTGCGGAATGTCGAAAAGCGCGGCTCGCGCGTGGTCTTGTAACCGCATGGTTCGGCCCGGCCGCCGCCATCGCGCAACAACGCCAGCACCTCGGCCATATCCATCGGCTTGCCATAGATATAGCCCTGGACATGGCTGCACCCCAGATTGCGGATCAGGGCCAGGTCGTCGTGCGTCTCGACGCCTTCGGCGGTGGTTTCCATCTTCAGCGCGCCCGCCAGGCTGACGATCGACGAAATGATCGCCGCGTTCATGCTGGTCGGATCGGCGGCGCCCAGAACGAAACCCTGATCGATCTTGATCCGGTCGAACGGCGCCTTCTTCAGATAGCCGAGCGCCGAATAGCCTGTCCCGAAATCGTCGAGCGCCAGCCGAACGCCGGTCCGCTTCAATCGTTGGAACATCGCCAGATTTTCGGGGCTTTCGTCCAGGAAGACGCCCTCGGTAATCTCCAGCTCCAGTTGGTCGGGACGGATGCCCGCCGCCGACACCGCGCTGACGATCGTGGCGGGCAGCCGTTCGTTGGCGAATTGCCGCGGCGACACGTTGACCGCGATGCGATAGCCGGGGCCCAATTGGGCGATGGTCGCACAGGCGGTCCGGATGATCCATTCGCCGATCGGCACGATCAGGTTCGTTTCCTCGGCGATCGGAATGAATTTCGACGGGCTGACAAGGCCTTCGGTCGCATGGTGCCATCGGATCAGTGCCTCGAACCCGGTGATCCGTTCGCTGCCGACATCGACGATCGGCTGGTACAGCAGCTTGAGTTCATCGCGGGCCAGCGCCTCGCGCAGCGCATCCTCGATCGCTTTGCGTTCGCTGGCCTGGTCCTGCATCGCATCGGCGTAAAAGCGATAGACGCCGCGCCCCGAATCCTTTGCCGCATAAAGCGCGAGGTCGGCGTTGCGAACCAGCGTCGCCGCGCGCATCCCTTCGCCATCCGACACCGCGATGCCGATCGACGATCCGATCCGCACCAATTGCCCCTCGATCGAAAAGGGCTTGGCCATGCTCAGGATGATCGCATTGGCGATCCCGGCCAGCTTTTCGGGCTGGCTCGTCTGCGGCACCACGATCTGGAACTCGTCGCCGCCCAGGCGGCCGACCTGCCCCTTGTCGCCGACGATCTGGGTCAGGCGCCCGGCGACCTGCTGCAACAACTGGTCGCCCACCGGATGGCCCAGCGTGTCGTTGACCGCCTTGAACCGGTCGAGGTCCATCAGCAACAGCGCGCACGGCTGGGATTGTCCGCCATGATTGTTCAGCGCCCGTTCGAGCAGGTCGGTGATGTGGCGCCGGTTGGCAAGGCCGGTCAGCGTGTCGTAACGCGCCAACTGGTTGATCTCGCGTTCCGACCTTCGCTTGTCGGTTAGGTCGATGCCACTTCCCCGGAATCCCTGGAAATTTCCCAGCCTGTTGCTGATCGGCTGGCCCGAGAGAGACCACCAGCGTTCCTCGCCCGAAACCGCCGCCTGAACCGTGAGTTCCTTGAACGGCGTCCGCGACGACAGGCTGAACCCCAATGTGCGTTCCTCGCTGTCGTCCTGGCCCATGCGTTTGCGGATGATCTCGGCAAAGGGCTGGCCCAACAGGTCCGACAGCGGCCGTTTCAGCCGCGCCGCCACGGTCGGCGAAATATAGACGATCCGGCCGTGCCGGTCGGTTTCCCAGAACCAGCCGCGTCCGGCGCGCTCGAAATCGCGCATCAGGTTGAGCGCCCGCTGCTGGTCGCTCATCGTCAGCCGCGCGATGCGGTTCGCACGGCGCTGGTGCCGGACATCCTCGCGCATCATCACGATCAGCAGGCCCAGAAAGACGAGCCCCGCGATGGCAAAGGACCAGGACGCGATCCCGATGGCACCGCCCAGCGCCGTCGCACCGGCAAAGGTGAAAAAGACGGGCCGCACAATCGACACGGCCGATGCGGCGACCAAAAGCGACCCCACCAGGATGGCGGTAAAGGCATCGAAATGAGAGGCCCCGTCATGAACCGCGATCACCGCGAACATCGACGCGGCGTTCAGCAGCGAACCGACCGCGATCAGCGCCATGCACAATGACGTCAGCACCCGTAACCGGCGCTGCGACAGCGGCCCCGGTCGACGCATCGCCTGCCCGATCACGGTCAGAACCAGGTCACAGGGCAGGCCCACCGCCATCGGCAGCCATTGCGCGGGCTGGTTGAAAAAGCCCTCGACGCCCAGCAGGAAGGCAAAGGCCGCAAACGCCAGAACGCGGCCGATCAGCACATAATGCCATAATTGCGCGACCTGCATCAGGCGCGTGACGAAATCGGGTGAATCGAACAGTGATTCCCCCGATGGCGACGCGCCCGCCGCCGACTTTCTGATGTGACGCCTAACCCCCAATTTGCGGTTATTCCTGCTTTTCTGTTCGCAAAGCCAGTGCCGCCAAGGGGTTTCCAAATCCTTACCACGGCCTGCCGAATACCACCAATACTGTCCCAAAATGGAGGGGGTTTGGTTTCGGTTCGCAACTTGATAGAAAGAACTTATGCCCGCCGTCCGCCTCTTCCCGCCCGACCGCTTTTTCGACCGCTCGGAATGGGCGGCGATCACTCGCGCGTCGCCCTGGCGCGGCGTCTGGCTCGTCGTCCATGCGTGGGTCGTCGGCATCGCCCTCCTCGGCCTTGCGGCATGGTTGCAAAATCCCGCCGCATGGCTTGTTGCGATCATCCTTGTCGGCGGTCGCCAGCTCGGTCTTGCGATCCTGATGCACGACGCGGCGCACGGCGCGCTTCATCCGAACCGCAAAATCAACAATTTCCTGGGCCAGTGGTTGACGGGCGCGGCGGTCGGATCGGACCTTATCGCCTATCGCACCTATCATCTTCAGCATCATAAATTCACCCAGCAACCCGAAGATCCGGACCTGTCACTGTCAAAACCCTTTCCGACGACGCGCGCCAGCCTTTGGCGCAAATGTTTGCGCGACATGACCGGACGGACATTCCTCAAACAGCGGATGGCGCAATTCGGCTTTGCCTTCGTCGGCTTAAAGGCGATGCTGGGCGGCGCACGGGCACCAGCCAAGGGCGCAAGCACCCCAGCCGGTACGCCCTTCAACAAACAGTCCGGCGACGGCATGACGTCACCGACCATCGATGTCGTGGGCGCGATGTCGGTGACGCGCGCGGTGGGACGATTCCTGACCGTTCAGGCGCTGCTGCTCGCCGCCTCGCTCGTCCTTTATGGCTGGACGCCCTATCTGCTCTGGCTTGCCGGGCTCGCGACGACGTTCCAGCTCTATCTGCGCATCCGCAACATCGCCGAACATGCATGTACGACGACGGGAAGCGACGATCCCTTCACCCATGCCCGCACCACCCACGCGGGCTGGCTGGCCCGGGCGACCGTCGCGCCCTATTGGGTGAATTACCATGCTGAACATCATCTGTTCATGGGTGTACCCTGCTATCGTCTACCACAGGTCCACGCCGCGCTGGGCCGCGCCGGCAAGCATGATGCGATGACGATCGCGCCGAACTATGCCGCTGTGCTGCGACAGATTACCGCCGCGCGCTAATGGGTCAGGACCCTAATCAGCTTTCCTGAACGAAACGAGCGCCCGCGCGGTCCTTGACCGTTTTTTCGGGGTCAAAGATCATGCCGTTCATCGCGACGTAGACGCCGGGCGGCAGCGTCTGCACCGCCGCCAGCGCAAAGCCGACGTTGAACTCCGCATCGCTCGCGCGGACCGACGCGGGCTGCATCGCCCCCGTCAGCACGATCGTCTTATCCGCAATGTCCGCCAGCACCCGGCCGGTGACGACCATCGTGTCGGTGCCGTGGGTGACCAGCACATGCGCTGCATCGCTCGCGGCGACGGCGGCGCGGATCGTCTCGCGGTCGGCATCATCCAGTTCCAGGCTGTCCTTGCGCATCAACTGCGTCACGCGGTGCGCGACATGGACATTATTCTCGCGCAGCATGTCGGGGATCGCCGCGGGGCCGATCTGAAACTCCGAAAGCGCGTCGAAATAGACTTTGTCGATCGTGCCGCCGGTCGTGAAAATATCGATCACGCCAGCGCCTCGGCGATCAGTCGCCGCGTATTGTCCACCCCGAACAGGGCGATAAAGCTTCCCATGCGCGGCCCCGCGCTCGATCCCAACAATGTCTCGTACAGCGCCTTGAACCAATCGCGCAGATTTTCAAAGCCATAGGCCTCGTTCTTGCCGATCTCATACACGATATTCTGTATGTCGTCGGCGCCGGCATCGGCAGGCAGCGCCGCCAGCCTGTCGTCGAGGTCCCGCAACGCCGCGCCCTCGCCGCCCACCGGCTTGCGGCGGTTCAGCGTCGGCGCGACATAGTCGCGGTTATACGCCATCGCATTGTCGATCAGGCCGTCGAGTTCGGGATATGTCACGGCGTCCGCACCCGCGACATATTGACCCAGATAACGCCAGATCTGGTCCTTCGACGCATCGGCGCCCATCACGCCGACAAGGTTCAGCAGCAACCCGAACGTCACCGGCAATTCGGTCGCCGGAATCGCTTCGCCGCGCGCGACATGGACATGATGCACCGGATTGCCCAGCTTCTTGTCGCCATCCTGCGCCGGATAATTGCCGCGCATCTGCAGATATTCGTCGACCGCCTTTGGCACGACGCCGATGTGCAACTGCTTCGCCGCCTTCGGCTCGCGATAGATATAAAAGGCCAGGCTTTCCTCGCTGCCATAGGACAGCCATTGCTCCAGGCTCAGGCCATTGCCCTTCGACTTCGAAATCTTCTCGCCCTTTTCGTCGAGGAACATTTCATAGATCAGCCCCTCGGGCTTGCGCCCGCCCAGCGCCTTGGCGATCTTGCCCGACTGGACCCCGCTGTCGGTCAGATCCTTGCCGTACATTTCATAGTCGACGCCCAGCGCGACCCAGCGCATCGCCCAGTCGACCTTCCATTGCAACTTGGCGCCGCCGCCCAGGACCGAATGGGTGATCGTCTCGCCCTCATCCTCGAACGACACCAGCCCGGCGTCGGCATCGACGACCGTCACCGGCACCTGCAACACGATCCCCGACTTGGGGCTCACCGGCAGGATCGGCGAATAGGTGGCCGCGCGTTCGGCGCGCAACGTCGGCAACATGATGTCGAGGATGTCCTGATTATGGCGCAGGACATTCTTCAACGCATCGTCGAAAGCGCCCGACCGGTAACGGTCGGTCGAACTGACAAATTCATATTCAAAGCCAAAACGGTCCAGAAACTCGCGCAGCATCGCATTGTTATGATGCGCGAAACTTTCATACTTCCCGAATGGATCGGGAATGACGGTCAGCGGCTTGCCCAGATATTCGCGCAGCATGTCGCCGTTCGGGATATTGTCGGGAACCTTGCGCAGCCCGTCCATATCGTCGCTGAACGCGACAAGGCGCGTCGGGGCGCCGCCGGTCAGCGTCTCATACGCCCGGCGCACCATCGTCGTGCGCAGCACCTCGTTGAACGTGCCGATATGCGGCAGGCCCGATGGGCCATATCCCGTTTCGAACAAGATCGGATCGCCGCCGGGCTTGCCCTGCGGATAGCGTTTGACCAGCTTGCGCGCTTCCTCGAACGGCCAGGCCTTGGACGTTTGCGCGGGTTCGCGCAGCGAAGGATGAAGGTGCAGGTCAGTCATGACAGCGCCCATAGCGGCAAGCCCGCCGCATACGAAAGCAAAATTGTCCCGGCACCGTCCAACATCGTTACCCGAATATTTACCATAAAGGCCTATCGTCCCGGACATGGACAGTTTCCGCACCCCCACCGCCCGTGGCCACAAACGGACCGCCGTCGCGATCGACGTGACCGTCAATGGCGTCCTCAATTTCGTCGACGGCCGGATCACCGACCTGTCCGAAGGCGGCGCGCGGATCGACGGCGCGACGATGCCGGCGCGCTCGCGCTGCGAAATCCATTATGGCGGGCAAGTCACCTATGCCGTGGTGATGTGGGCCGAACATGACCGGATGGGGGTGCGCTTTCCCTATGAACTGGCGCATGGCCCGCTCCACGGCGCGCTCTGTCGCGCGCGGACCGCGTCGATGGTCGATCCCTCGCACATCTTCCAATCCGGCCGCCCCGCGACCTTCGGGCGCCGCGGCCTCAGTTGATCGGTCCAGCGGCGTGATCGCCGCGCCCGGTCGACATTCGCATTAAAGCCGCTCGCCGCAATAAAAGTGCCGGGGCCGCCTGGCCGCCTTGCCGCGTTCGCCTTTTGTCCCTAACCTGCGGCCATGGCGCCCGCACCGCTTTCCCTTCCCGCCGTTCACGCAAGTCATATCGGCATATGGATCGCCGACGCCCATGGGCGGGTGCAGCGTGTCGGGCGCGGCGAAGCGATCGCGGCGGTCGCCCAGACGCCCCACCTGCTGCTGAACGCCACTCTGACGGGCGACCGGCTTGGCTATCCCGAACTGTCGGGACTCGACCTGCTCGAACTGTTCGCCTTTCTCTATCCCGCGCGCTTCGCGGTGCCGACGCCGGCGGGAATCGCCGCGGCGATCGGACTGTCGCCGCCCGAAAGCGAACAGGAGATCGCAGCTTTCCTGCCGCACGCCGCCGCGACGATGCTCGCCAGCCTCGACGATCCCGACTGGCCCGAACGCGAGGGCGCATGGCACGCCATCCAGGCCCTAACGCGACAGCGTTGGCCATGGTCCCCCCACCTCCCCCCCATAAAACAACCGGAAGGCAACGAACGCTGGCTGTTTTCGCGCCTGCCTGAATGGGAAGAAACGCCGCCCCGCGCCGCGCCGCGACAGGTCAAGATCCATGTCGATGACGTCGCCGCGCGTCTCGACCGATTGACCGGCGATGCGGCCGAACGGCGGCCGGGACAACAGGATTATGCGCGGGCAAGCGCCGCGATATTCGAACCGCGCGAACGCAGGGATACGCCGCAAATGCTGGTGGCGGAGGCGGGCACCGGCATCGGCAAGACATTGGGCTATCTGGCTCCCGCCAAACAATGGATCGACCAGTCGGCGGGCAGCGTCTGCATCTCGACCTTTACCAAGGCGCTGCAACGGCAATTGGCGCGGGAGACCGAAAAACTCTACCCCGACGCCGCGACCCATCGCGAAAAGGTGGTCGTGCGCAAGGGTCGCGAAAATTATCTTTGCCTGCTCAATCTCGAAGACGCCTTGCAGGGCGGTTTTTCGGGGCGCGCGGCGATCCTCGCGCATCTCGTGGCACGCTGGGCCGCCTATACGCGCGACGGCGACATGGTCGGCGGCGACCTGCCCGGCTGGCTCCCCGCGCTCTTTCGCCGCAACGGGACGACTGCGCTGACCGACCGAAGGGGTGAGTGCATCTATGCCGGCTGCCCCCATTTTCGCAAATGCTTCATCGAACGATCGGCGCGCGCCGCGACCCAGGCGGACATCGTCATCGCCAACCATGCGTTGACGATGGTGCAGGCCGCGCGGCCGCGTGATGGCGGCGGCCCGGCGACCCGGCTGATCTTTGATGAGGGCCATCATTTATGGGATGCCGCCGATTCGATGTTCGCCGCGGCGCTGACCGGGCAGGAAGCGGTGGAAATTCGCCGCTGGATATTGGGGCCAGAGGGCAAGTCGCGCGGGCGGCGGCGCGGGCTTGCCGCGCGCCTGGCCGATGTGGCGAGCTATGACGAAGCGGGCGACCGCGCCATTCAGGCGGCGATTGCCGCCGCCGCCGAACTGCCCGGTGACGGCTGGCTCGGCCGATTGTCCGAGAATGCCCCCTGGGGCGCGATCGAACGGCTGCTCGTCGCGGTGCGCGGACAGGTCTATGCCCGCGCGGTCGAGTCGAAGACCGCCGACAGCGGCTATGGCCTCGAAACCGAACTCGCCGACCCCGACGCCGCGCTGGTGGCCGCTGCCGCCGGCGCCAGCGATGCGATAGAGGCGCTGCTCCGCCCGCTGATGGCGCTCGGCAAGCGGCTCGACGCCTTGGTCGACGATCCGCCCGACTGGCTGGATGGTCAGGCCCGGGCGCGCGTCGATGGCGCACGGCACAGCCTTGGCACCCGCGTCGATACATTGGGCGGCTGGCTGTCGCTGCTGGGCCGCATCGGCGGACCCGCGGATCCCGATTTCGTCGACTGGCTTGCGGTTGACCGATATGACGGGCGCGAATTCGACACGGGTCTGCACCGCCACTGGCTCGATCCGGCCAAACCGATAGCCGAAATTGTCTACCGCCCGGCGCACGGCGTGCTGGTGACGTCGGCAACGCTGCGGAACGGCGGCCATGGCAGCGGCGGCTGGGCCGACGCCGACATTCGGTCCGGGGCGCGGCACATGGACGGCGGTGTCCGGCATTTCGCCGTGCCCAGCCCGTTCGATTATGCGCGCCAGTCCGAAGTGCTGATCGTCACCGATATCGCCCGCGGCGACCTTTCCGCGCTTGCCGGTGCTTACAGTCGCCTGATCGAAGCGTCGGGGGGCGGCGCATTGGGATTGTTCAGCGCGATCCGTCGGCTGCGCATCGTTCACGCGCGCATTGCCGATCGCCTGGCGCGCGCCGGACTGCCGCTTTATGCCCAGCATGTCGATCCGCTCGACACCGGCACCCTCGTCGATATTTTCCGCGCCGATCCGCACGCATCGCTGCTCGGCACCGACGCGCTGCGCGACGGGGTCGATGTACCCGGCGAATCGCTGCGCCTCGTCGTCATGGAGGGCGTCCCATGGCCCCGCCCGACGATCCTCCACGCGGCGCGGCGCGCGGCGCAGGGCGGCGGCGCCTATGACGACATGGTCATCCGGGGCCGCATCGGGCAGGCTTTCGGTCGCCTGATCCGCCGCGCCGACGATTTCGGCCAGTTCGTCATGCTCTCACCCAGCTTTCCCTCCCGCCTTCTCAGCGCCTTTCCAGACGGTACGCCCATTCGGCGCCTGCCGCTCGACGAAGCGGTGAATCATGTGGCCGAGGCGAATGTCGAAAGGCGAAAAAGCGCGTTTGCCGCCTTTTCACCGTCATAAGTTTCCGGCACAAGGCCCGCTTATCGACGGCTTGGCGCAGCGGCGCGGGGAGAGATTTTGAAGACTTTGACGATCCTGCGCCACGCCAAATCGGGTTGGGACGTTCAGGTCGAGCGCGATTTCGACCGCCCGATCAATAAACGCGGCGCGCGCGGCGCGGACCTGGTCGGTCAATGGCTGAAACGGCAAAAGCTGCCGGTCGATCGCATCATTGCCTCGCCTGCGGTGCGCGTGACCGAAACGCTCGACATTTTTCAGCCTGCCGCCGACCTCGACATGATCGAGCCGCATTGGGACCGCCGTATCTATCTCGCGTCCGCCGCGACGCTGATCGACGTGATCCGCGACACCGGCAAGGATGCCGAACATCTGCTGATTTCAGGGCATAATCCAGGGCTGGAGGATCTGATCCTGATGCTGGTTCCCGAATCGCCAGACGATGAACTGCGCGCGAAGGTAGAGGAAAAGCTGCCGACGTCGGCACTGGCGCGGCTCGAAATCGCTATCGACGACTGGCATAGTCTCGATACGCAGAGCGCCCGTTTCGCCGCGTTCATTCGTCCTCGCGACCTAGACCCGTCCCTCGGACCCGCGATGGATCGGGACTAGATCCCGTCCCCCCCATTTTAGCGGAGAGCCGCGGCGAGCCGCTGGCGGAGCGCGATCAGCGCCGCGACCGGAACCCCTGCCCCACCCCCGGAGATCATCGTGGGATCGGACGCAGCAGCCTGTGACGCGGGCACGGATGTTCCATCGATCAGGTCAGCCGTGTCGGACAGCGCCTTGCGCGCGCCCTCTACGGTAAAGCCCTGCACATGCAGCAGATGATGAATGCGTTCGACGAGCGCGACATCTTCGGCGCGGTAATAGCGGCGCCGTCCCGACCGCTGGAGCGGCTTCAACTGCGGAAACCGCGTTTCCCAATAACGCAGAACATGCGTGGGGACACCGACCCGCGCCGCCAGTTCGCCGATGGCCAGCATCGCCGCTGGCGTCTTTCCCCTGCCATCGTCGGACATATCGGCATCGGCCACAGACAAAGTCCAGCCTATTTCCCGGCGACCCTGGCGCGCATCGTCTGGCTGGCGCGAAAAGTCATGACCCGGCGCGGCAGGATCGGCACTTCGATACCTGTCTTGGGATTGCGGCCAATACGCTCTGCCTTGTCGCGCAGCACAAAGGTTCCGAAACCCGAAATCTTCACATTCTGACCGGCCGCCAGCGCGTCGGACATATGATCGAGAATCGATTCGACGATGGTCGCCGATTCATTGCGCGACAGACCCACCTGCTGGTTGATCTGAGCCGCGATGTCGGCCCGGGTAAGCGTTCCTGCGGTCATGATGATCCCTCCCCCTCACTGAAGCGAAAATGCCTGTCCGGATCCCTGACGGCCCCCACCGTCGCGAGTCCAGTGTGTCTGTGTAACAAAAGCGAATTAATCCGCCAAACTGAAACGGATGGAGCGAGAAGTTGATGCGGTGAATTTTCGCTGCCAGCATCAGGCCGCGTGAAATCAGACGCGCAGGACCGCCGCGCCCCAGGTAAAGCCGCCGCCCATCGCTTCCAGCACGACCAGATCGCCGCGCTTGATACGGCCATCACGCACCGCAAGGTCGAGCGCGAGCGGCACCGACGCGGCCGAGGTATTGGCGTGCTGATCGACGGTCAGCACCACGCGATCGGCGGGTAATCCCAGCTTTTTCGCGGTGGCGTCGATAATCCGCTTGTTCGCCTGATGCGGCACGACCCAGTCGATCTGATCCGCCGACAGGCCGGCGTCGGCCATCACTTCGCCCAGCACCGATGCCAGGTTGGTGACCGCATGGCGGAATACTTCGCGGCCTTGCATCCGGACATGGCCGACCGTCCCCGTCGTGGACGGTCCGCCATCGACGTAAAGCATCTCCGAATATTTACCCTCGGCATGCAGCCGCGTCGCTAGGATGCCCTGGTCGTCGGCGACGTCCCGGGCCGACAGGACGACCGCGCCCGCTCCGTCGCCGAAAAGAACGCAGGTCGTACGGTCTTCCCAATCGAGGATGCGGCTGAACGTTTCCGAACCGATCACCAGCGCATGGGCGGCGGCACCGGTCCGCAGCATCGAATCGGCGACCGAAACGGCATAGAGAAAACCCGAACAGACCGCCGCGACGTCGAACGCGATACAGTCGTCTACACCGATCAGCGCCTGCACCTTGGTCGCGGTGGCCGGGAACGTGTTGTCGGGGGTCGCGGTGGCGACGATAATCAGGCCAATATCGGACGGGTTCAATCCCGCCGCGCTCAGCGCCTCACGCGCCGCCGCCGCGCCCAGCGTCGCCGTTGTTTCGTCAGGCTCGGCGATGTGGCGGAAACGGATACCGGTCCGTTCGACGATCCACTCGTCGCTGGTATCGACCCGTTGCGCCAGTTCGGCATTGGACACCCGCGTCCGCGGCAGGGCCGATCCCGTGCCGGCCAGAATTGCACGGCGCGTCACGCGGCTTCGCCGCTGCGGAAATTCGCGAGATCCTCGGTCACCTGACGGGTTATATCCTTTTCGATCAATTCGGCGCAAAGATGGACGCAGTTTGCGACCCCCTTGTCGTCGGCGCTGCCATGGCTTTTGAGCACGACACCGTTCAGGCCAAGGAACACCGCGCCATTGTGATTATTGGGGTCGAGATGGTGCCGCAGCAGTTCCGTCGCGGGTCGCGAGATCAGGAAACCGATCTTCGAACGCACGGAACTGGTAAAGGCGCGGCGCAACAGGTCGGTGACGAAACGCGCCGTCCCCTCCATCGTTTTCAACGCGATATTGCCCGAAAAACCGTCATGGACGATGACATCGACGTCGCCGCGCGACAATTTGTCGCCCTCGATAAAGCCCGTGAACTCCATCGGCAGCCCCTCTGCCGCACGAAGCATCGCGGCGGCATCGCGGATTTCGTCGGTGCCCTTCAATTCCTCGGTGCCGATATTCAGCAGCGCGACGCGCGGACGTTCCAGCCCCATCGCGGTGCGCGCATAGGCCGCACCCATGACCGCGAACTGCGTCAGATTGGTCGCGTCGCAGTCGGTGTTGGCACCAAGATCAAGCATCACGACGTCATTATCGCCGAGCGACGGCAGCAGCGCGGCAAGCGCCGGCCGGTCGATCCCGGGCATGGTCCTGAGCGCAAGCTTGGCCATCGCCATCAGCGCGCCGGTGTTTCCCGCGGAGACGGCACCGCCGGCATCGCCGCGCTTTACCGCGTCGATGGCCAGCCCCATGGACGTGCTTTTCGCCTTGCGCAGCGCCTGGCTCGGCTTGTCCTCGCCCGACACGACGCCGTCGGTATGGATGATGTCCGACGCCGCGCGCAGATTGGGGTGATTTTCCAGCGCCGCCTTGATCTGCGCTTCGTCGCCGACAAGGATAAAGCGAAGGCCGTCGTGCTTGTGGCGCGCCATGGCTGCGCCGGCGAGCATCACGCGCACGCCGACGTCACCGCCCATCGCATCGATTGCGATTCGCGGTGTCAGTGCCATTTAATGCCCTCCGGCTTGAATTTTATGCGCCGACCGACACCACTTCACGGCCATTATAATGGCCGCAGGCGTTGCACAGGTTGTGCGGACGCTTCAGCTCGCCACAGTTCGGGCATTCCTGAAAGGCTTCAACCTTCAGGCTGTCGTGGCTGCGGCGCATGCCGCGCTTCGAGGGCGAGGTTTTTCGCTTGGGAACGGCCATGATATTTCCTGCATTCTCAAATAGTGTGTCACGAATCGGCTACCCGGATTTGTCGTCCCCGTCGCCGGAAATGACTGGCCCGCCCGCCAAGCCGAAGCCCAAACCTGCCCGATTAGTGCAGGAAGAATCTTCCGCCGGAGGGTGCCTCAACGCCAGATGGTGTCGGGTGCCGGATCGGGCGCGGCTATAGCGTTTTTCCCTGCAAAGGCAACCCCCGTGGCGCAGGCGCCTGATGGCTGGCTCGGCATGGCTGGCCGGGTCGAACATCCAACAGGACCGCGACGGCACGGACGCCAGAACCGCCCGGTCGTGACGACGGTCGACAAAGCCCCGACTTGCCCTCTTTGCGTCCCGATGCCAAACCCCTGCCGGACCGGCAAAGCAGCCGGCAATTTGGGGGAATCGATATGATAATCTTGCCGATCAGCATGACGATCGCGGCCGGGGCGGCGCTGATCAACCTGTGGCTTTCGATCCGTATCGGCCGCATCCGGACAAAGGAAAAGCTGTTTATCGGCGACGGCGGCAACGATCTTTTGACGCGGCGGATGCGCGCGCATAGCAATTTCGTCGAAAACACCGCCTTTGTCCTCATCCTGCTTGCGCTGATCGAACTCGGCCTTGGCTCGTCGCTTTGGCTGTGGGGTGTCGGCGCGCTCTATCTCGTCGGGCGCATCCTGCACGCGTGGGGCATGGACGGGATGATGTGGGGCCGCATCGCGGGCGCGGCCATCACCATGCTGACCCAGCTTGGCCTTGCGATCGGCGCGCTTGCCATCGTCTATCTGACGCCCACCACGATCGCGACGAGCCCGATCGGGAACGACGTCGTGGTTGCTCCGCGCTAAGCCGGTTTTAGCTACCCAGCGCCAAATCGCTCACGAACGGGTTGGTTCGCCGTTCGTGGGCGAAATTGCTGTGCGCGCCGTGCCCCGGCAGAAAGGTTGTATCGCCGCCGAGCGGCCACAGTTTTTGCGTGATCGAATCGAGCAATTGCTGATGGTCGCCGCGGGGGAAATCGGTGCGGCCGATCGACCCCTGAAACAGCACGTCGCCGACGATGGCAAGTTTGGACGGCGCATGGTGAAACACGACATGGCCGGGCGTGTGGCCCGGACAATGAATGACGTCGATCTCCAGATTGCCCACCGTCACCGTGTCGCCATCGACCAGCCAGCGATCGGGTTCAAAGGATTCGCCGACCATGCCAAAGCGCGCGCCGTCCTCGGCAAAGGCGTCGATCCAGAACCGGTCGTCCTCGTGCGGCCCCTCGATCGGCACGCCGAGTTCCTTCGCCAGCATTCCCGCCTGCCCACAATGGTCCATATGGCCATGGGTGACGAGGATCTTCTCGACCTCCACACCGGTCTGGCGCACAGCCTCCTTCAGCTTGGGCAGGTCGCCGCCGGGATCGACAAACGCCGCCTTGTTGGTCGCGGTGCACCACAGCAATGTGCAATTCTGCTGAAAAGCGGTGACGGGCACGATCGCGGCGCGCATCGGTGGGTTGGGAGCATTCATGGCAGACGATGTGGGCAAAGCGGGCGGATTTGGCAAGTCCGCGCCTTAGCGCAGCGTCATCCGGTCGCCTTCGACATTCACCGCGTCGAGCTTTGCCAGAAAGCTCTGCCCCAGCAACGAAACGCCCATGTCGGCGTCGACCACCGCCGCCTCGACGCCGCGCACCGCCAGGCCGTCGATCTCCACCCTGTCGAGGATCACGCGCCGCATCGGAACATCGCCACCAGCGGTGCGCGCGGTGCCGCTGACCGGCAGGCGGTCGACGTCGATGCCGATCGCCTGCGCATCGCGGCGGGTCAGCGCGACGATCGACGCCCCGCTGTCGACCATCATGCGGACCGACCTCCCATCGACTTCCGTATCGGCATAGAAATGGGAATCCCCCGATCGTTCAAGGCGGACCTCGCCGCCCGATGATCGGGAACCGTCCGCGGGCCCGGTACTGGCCGTCGCAGACCATCCACCGCGTTGGCGTTTTTGGGTGGTCCAATTCTCGCCGCTGTCGCCGCCCGGATCGGCGGACGCTGCGGCATCGACCTGATTGGATGATCGCGCAGCGATCCCGGCCATGCCGACCGACACCGCCGCGATGATCGTCACCAGACCAAGAATGCGCCCCATCATCGGCTCATTTTCGCAAAAACTTCTTGGCTATTGGTTAAACGGCGCCCGGTTCGATAAAGGCCCGCCATGTCGCGGCATCACCGCGCACGCTATAGACGATCCGCGCGCAGGCAAAGGCGCTTCCGGGGCGATTATCCGCCTCGCGCGCGGTTGTCGGCCATGACCCCTCCCCGCCCGCTCCCGCCGACCAGCAAATCAGCGCCTCGGCCTGATCGCCCACCTCAATCGCCGTGCGTTCGTCGGCGCTCAGCGACGGCGGCGCCGACCAGCCGAAAATGGCCCGATGCGAGGCGGCCTTTGACAACAGCGCGGCCTGGAACGGGCTGTCCGGATCGCGCAGCAGATGATCGACACGCGCCCGGTCGGCCCCACTCATCCACCGCCCGCCAAACAGCGGCGCCCATAGCGCCGCGTCGCGCGATCGCAGCGCAGCCGCCAGTTCGTCCGCCGCCGCCTCGAAACGCGGCGTCCACACCGAATCCGGGGCGAGCGGCGCCAGCCGGGATGGCGACAGCGGCACCGCCGCCTCGAAACGCGGCGTCCACACCGAATCCGGGGCGAGCGGCGCCAGCCGGGATGGCGACAGCGGCATCGCCGTCTCTGACCCCGTGGGCAACAATGATACAGGTTCGGCGGCGGCGGGAACCGACAGCGCGACAAGGGCGACGAACGCCGATGAGATCAGCAAGACACGCATGACGGCGACACCCTAAACGCCGCGGCAGCATCTGTCATGTGTCTGCCGCGATCCCCCGGCGAAGCCATGCGGGGGCCGCTGCGGCATCGATCGCCTCGACCCGCCGATGTTCGACCGACCAGCCCAGGTCGGGATAGGTAACGACCTGCCGCTTTTCGTCCGCCTGTGCCAGCGGAACGACGACCAGCCGCCGGTTGACCTTTTGCCGCCAATTCATGCGCGCGGTATTTTCCTGGCCGACGTAACAGCCCTTGCTGAAACTGACCCCGTTGAGTTCGACCGCGTTGCATTCGAGCCAGAGCGTCGTGCCGTCGCCGAGTTCGGCGCGCCCCTCGCTCACGCCAAGCGTCAGCCGGTGCGCCCGCCACCGCTCGTCAGCCGCTTCCCCCTCATCCGCCGGGGCCAGCCAGCGTTGCCCCAGCTCGAGAAGCCGCGGATCGACGACGCCAAGATCGCCGCCCAGCGCCCAGTGAACGCAAAGCGCCTCCTCGCGCGCAATGCTGATCGCGCGGCGGAGGCGATAGAGCGTCAGCCGTTTTGTCAGATCGTCCGCCGCGTCGCGTTCGCAATCGATCAGAATGTCGTCGCCGTCGCCCCAGATCAGGAAATCGAACAACGCCTTGCCCTGTGCGGTCAACAGCGCCGCCCACACCGGCAGGTTACCCGACGTGTCGTTCGTGACCAGCCCCTGTAAAAAGCCGCGGACATCGTCGCCCGACAGGCGGATCAGCGCGCGGTCGTGAAGGGTGGTATTGGCCATGGCGATAATCTAGGGACGCCCCAGCCAAAGCCAAGCCCACTTGTAACGAGTCTTTACGATGACCGACCGCCTGACGATCCGCCGCCCCGACGACTGGCACGTCCATCTGCGCGACGGCGCGATGCTGGACCATGTCGCCCCCTATACCGCGCGCCAGTTCGCCCGCGCGATCGTCATGCCCAACCTGTCACCGCCCGTTACCACCGCAGAGGAAGGCCGGGCCTATCGCGACCGGATCAATGCCGCCGTTCCCGCCGACATCGACTTCACCCCGCTGATCGTCGCCTATCTGACCGATCGCAGCAGCCCCGACGAAATGGCGCGCGGCCATGCGGAGGGCGTCTTTACCGCCGCCAAACTCTATCCCGCCCACGCGACCACGGGCAGCGCCCACGGCGTAACCGACATTTCCAACATCATGCCGGTGCTTCAGCGGATGGAGAAAATCGGTATGCCGCTGCTGATCCATGGCGAAGTGACCGACCACGACGTCGACATTTTCGACCGCGAGGCAGTGTTCATCGACCGCACGCTCGAACCGCTGGTCCGTGCGCTTCCCGCGCTCAAGATCGTGTTCGAACATATCACGACGGCCGAGGCCGCCCAATTTGTCGCCGATGCGCCCGCCAACGTCGCGGCGACGATCACGCCGCAGCATCTGCACATCAACCGCAACGCCATGCTGGTCGGCGGCATCCGTCCACACGCCTATTGCCTGCCCGTCGCAAAGCGCGAGCATCATCGGCTCGCCGTCCGCCGGGCCGCGACATCGGGTTCGCCCAAATTCTTCCTCGGCACCGACAGCGCGCCCCATGCCGTTCACACCAAGGAAGCGGCCTGCGGCTGCGCGGGCATCTTTAACGCGCCCTATGCGCTCGAAAGCTATGCGACCGCCTTTGATCAGGACGATGCCCTCGACCGGCTCGAAGGCTTTGCCAGCGAACATGGCCCCCGCTTCTATGGCCTGCCCCTCAACGACGCGACGGTGACGCTGGAACGCGCCGAGGTCGTGGTTCCCGACAGGATCGGCGACGTCGTGCCCTTTCATGCGGGCGAAACGATCGGCTGGCGCCTGCTTGCCTGATCGACTGTCTCACGGCTCGAAAATCACTGAAGACGAGTAAATCAAAGCTGTCCTTCTAAGCGGCGGGCATCATCCGTTCGGCGCGCATCTTGCGCCACATGTCGAAACTGAACACAGCGATGCTGGCCCAGATCAGCACGAAACACGCAAGTTGCGCGGGTTTCAACGGTTCGCCAAATATGAACAGGCTGAGCAGAAAGGTGATGCTGGGCGCCAGATATTGCACAAAACCCAGCGCGGCATAGCTCATCCGCCGCGCCGCCGTCGCGAACAGCAACAGCGGCACCGCCGTCACCACTCCGGCGGCGGCAAGCAGCCATGTCGTTCCGGCCACCGAACCAAAGCCGCGGCCATCACCGATCCAGAGATAATAAGCGGCGGCGGCCATCGCCACCGGAAGCAGCAGCGTCGTTTCGACCGCCAGGCCGGGAAGCGACCCCACCGGCACGATCTTGCGGAGCAGGCCGTACGTCCCGAAACTGATCGCCAGGCTGAGCGAAATCCACAGCGTGTCGAGCGCCCCAGCCAGCAGGATGGCAACGCCGATCGCGGCGATCGCGACGGCCAGACCCTGAAGCCGGCTAAGTCGCTCACCGAGAAACACGACGCCCAGCATCACATTGACGAGCGGGTTGAGATAATAGCCAAGGCTGGCCGCCAGGACATGGTTGGTGAATATCGCATGGATATAGATAAGCCAGTTCAGCGCGATCAGGACCGCGCTGGCCAGCAGCATCCGCAGCACGCGCCAGTCGCGGAGCGCCGCCATATATTCGCCGATCTGGCGGCGGAATGCCATGATGAGGAAGCAGAACGGAAGCGACCAGACGATCCGCTGCGCCAACACCTCGATCGGCGGCACATCGGACAGAAGCTTGAAAAACAGCGGGACAAAGCCCCAGATCGCATAGGCGCCGATGGCATAGGGCAAGCCGCCCTGATCGCGCCCGGCGGGCGCTGTCTGCTGCGTCATGATGAAAAAGCCTTTCGGCCCGAATTCAGATGATACCGCCGCCCAGCATCAGGCGCACGACGCCGACAACGATCACGACGATGTTCAGATTGCGGCCCGCGTTGCTGTTCGACATCGCACCCAGCGCGAACCCCACCACCGCAAAAGGCACGATCACCCAATTCGCCCATCCCAGCAGCGGGATGAAAGCAAAAACAGCCAAAACCAGCGCGATAGCGCCAATGACGAGCGAAGCGATATTAAGCATTTCACGATTGTCGCACGCCCCAGTCGGCGCCGCAAGGGCTTTCGGTTCGTCGATGAATGGGCTCACCTTGTCTTGTTGCCCCGCGTTCATGCAACGGGTTTCGCCTCTGCCTCGTTTCCTTACCGAAGCGCGGGTCTCGTCGAACGGGACGAAGCGCCAAACCAGGAAAGGACTTGTCATGCGTAATTTCACCAAGGGCCTGATGGGCGCCGTTGCTGCCGCCAGCGTTGCCCTTACCGTTCCCGCCTATGCCGGGATGGTCGCTCCGGCAAAATCCCAGGGCATGGCTGGCCTCGAACAATCTTCCAGCTTCTACAAACGCCATGATGACCGCCGCGATTATGCACGCGACCAGCGGGTCAATCGCAACACCCGCGTATGGCGCGGGAACGATGGCCGTTACCGTTGCCGCAGGGACAATGGCACGACCGGTCTGCTGATCGGCGGCGCCGTAGGCGGCCTCGCTGGCAATGAGATTGCCGGTCGCGGTGACAAGCTGCTCGGCACGGTCATTGGCGCCGGTGCTGGCGCCCTGCTTGGCCGTGAGGTCGATCGCAGCAAATATCGCTGCCGCTAAAGGTACGAGACCCGTCTCGAGTGCGGGTCTGGACCCCTCCGCCCGCACACGTTGATGGAGAGGGCATCGGTCTAACCGCCGGTGCCCTCAAGCGTGGGCGCGCTTGCCGTATGCCGCCGATTGCCCCACAAGCGTCGCCCATCGCTGCGGGAGACAAAAGATGTTGAACGGCCCCCTGCTCGTAACCGATCGGCTGATCCTGCGCCCGCCCGCGAGCGAGGATTTCGACAGCTTTGCCGAAATGTGCGCCGAAACGGAAACAATGCGCTTTATCGGCGGCACGTCTCCTCGGTCGGTTGCCTGGCGAATATGGTGTACGCTTGCCGGCGCATGGCATATTCGCGGCTTTTCGATGTTTTCCGTGATCGAACGCGATAGCGGCGAATGGGTCGGACGACTTGGGCCGTGGGAACCGGACGGCTGGCCGGCCCCCGAGGTCGCCTATGGTGTTCGCGCAAAATTCGCGGGTAAGGGCTATGCATTCGAAGGCTGCATCGCGGCTTGCGATTTCGCCGTCGAATTTCTGAAATGGCCCGAATTGATGCACAGCATCGACCCCGAAAACACGCGCTCGCAATCACTCGCCAAACGGCTCGGCGCGACGAACAGCGGCCCGACGCGCCTCCCTTCTCCGTTCGAAAGCGCGCCCGTCGACGCTTGGACGCAAAGCGCCGATGCATGGCGGGTAAAGCGGCGGGAATTTGCAGTTTGAACGATCCCGACATCGCAAAACCGTAAAAGCGTCTCGGTCCGAGACAGTTTTCGGCAAACAAAGCCTTTCCCATTAACGCATTTTATTTGGGTCTTTTTGAGCAAAATCGGGCATTCCCTGCACAGGATTAAGGGAGTGTTAGCGATGATGTTGCGCGGAAAATGGCTGGTTGCCGGCTTGCTGATGGCTGCGGCGCCACTCGCCGGTTGCCGGGACAACCCCAATGCCAAGGCCGACCTCGCGCCGCTGGACGACGGGCTGGCAAACGCCGACCCTGCGATCAAGGGATCGCTTGAAGACAAGATCATGGTTGATCCCAAGCTGACCGGGCAGTCCAACCGAAACGCCGTGGGTCCGGGCAACAAGCCTGTCGACGGCGGCATCCCGGGCGTGGCGAGCGGCAAGGCGGCAACCGCGGCCGAAGCCGCAGCGGCCCTGGCGGCCGGAAAGCTGCTGACCGCGCCAAAGGCTTTGCCTTTCGAAGCCGGGTGCGACAGTTGCGAGGCCAAGAAGCGCCCCGTCACCATCGGCGCGCTTGCCCGCGACCAGCAAAAGGGAAGCTGCGATTCGAAACTGACCTATGGCAATGGCTGGGCCGATCGCTTGCCGGCCGCCTTTAAAGTCTATCCGCGCGCCACATTGCGCGAGGCGGCGGGCATCGCCGGCGGCAAGTGCAATATTCGCGTCGTCAATTTCCAGACCGCCGCTTCTGTACAGGCGGTTCTCGACTATTACCACACCATGGCGGTGCGCGCGGGCTATACCAGCGACAATCGCATCAACGGCAGCGAGCATATTCTCGGCGGCACCAAGGGTGATCTCGCCTATGTCGTCATGCTGCGCCGCGACGGCGGCATGACCGACGTCGATCTGGTGGCATCGGGCGGCAAGTAACCGCACCTACAAGTAAGCGGACCTGATTGCACATAAGGAAAAGGCCCCGGGGAGAGGGATGCCCCGGGGCCTCTTTCATGCGTGACGCCGCATGATCGTCAGATCTTGTTGCCAAGCGCGCCTTCGACCTTGCCCTTCAAATTCTGGGCTTCGCCCTTGCGCTCCTGCGCTTCGCCTTCGGCGCGCAAACGCTCATTATCCGTGGCCTTGCCTGCGGCCTGCTTCACATTGCCTGCGGCTTCATTGGCAAGACCTTTGGCCTTTTCGGTCAGTTCGCCCATGGGGATTCTCCTTGGCTTGAGAGGCGTGCGGGGTTGTGCCTCTTGCCAAAGAAACGGGCGGCAGCGTCCGATGTTCCTGCCGCGCGGGACAAGCCGTTCAAAAGAAGGGATCGTCGGCCGATCAGATCAGATCAGCCCCGCCAGCGGGCTTGACGGATCGGCGTAGCGGCGAACCCCCATGCGTCCCGCCAGAAAGGAATCGCGCCCCGCCTCGACCGCCAGCTTCATCGCGCGCGCCATGCGAATGGGGTCTTTCGCCTCGGCGATCGCGGTATTCATCAGCACGCCATCACAGCCGAGTTCCATGGCCACCGCCGCATCGCTCGCCGTACCCACGCCCGCATCGACCAGCACCGGAACCGACGCCCCTTCGACGATCAGGCGGATCGTCACGCGGTTCTGAATGCCCAGTCCCGATCCGATCGGCGCGCCCAGCGGCATGATCGCGACGGCGCCCGCATCCTCAAGCTGTTTCGCGGCGATCGGATCGTCGACGCAATAGACCATCGGAAGGAATCCTTCCTTCGCCAGCACTTCGGTCGCCTCCAGCGTTTCGCGCATATTGGGATACAGCGTCTTCGCCTCGCCCAGCACCTCCAGCTTGACCAGGTCCCATCCGCCCGCCTCGCGCGCCAGCCGCAGGGTACGGATCGCGTCGTCGGCGTTGAAGCACCCGGCGGTGTTGGGCAGGTAGGTGATCTTTTGGGGATCGATATAGTCGGTCAGCATCGGCGCCGACGGATCGGACACGTTGACGCGCCGCACGGCGACGGTGACGATCTCTGCCCCCGACGCCTCGACAGCGGCGGCATTCTGTTCGAAATCCTTGTACTTGCCGGTGCCGACAATCAGCCGCGACGTGAAAGTCCGCCCGGCAACGCTCCACTGGTCCGCTGACAACTCAACCGCCTCCCACGAAATGAACGATTTCCAGCGCATCGCCTTGCGCGAGCGCGACATCGGCAAGCGTCGAACGCGGCACGATCGCACGATTGCGTTCCACCGCGACTTTTTGCACGTCCAGCCCCAGCGAGGCGACGAGATCGGCGACGCTGCCTTCGCGCACTTGTCGCGCTTCTCCGTTGAGGATGACAGAAATCACAGTTTGCCGCCTTGCTTTGCCTTTTGCCGAGCAGCCCATATAGGGGGAGCGCCCTTCGTAGCAACCGAAAGACCATGCATTGACCGACAAGCCGACCGTCTTCGTCTTTTCCGGACCCAATCTCAACCTGCTGGGAACGCGCGAGCCGGAAATCTATGGCCATGACACGCTGAACGACATTCATGCGCGGCTCGAAACCCAGGCCGCCGAACTGGGTCTGCGTGTCGAATGCCGTCAGACAAACCACGAAGGCGTGTTGATCGACTGGCTGCACGAAGCCTATGTCGCGGGGGCCAAGGCGGTTCTGCTCAACGCCGGGGGCTATACGCATACGTCCGTCGCGATCCACGACGCGATCAAGTCGATCAAGGTCCCGGTCATCGAAGTCCATCTATCCGACCCGATGAAACGCGAGGAATTTCGGCATATAAGCTATGTCGGAATGGCCGCGGTCGCGCATTTTGCGGGCCATGGCGCGAACAGTTACACGCTGGCGCTGGACGCCGCCGCCCGTCTCTGACAAAGGGGGCGCATCAAAAAACGGGGTCCGGGCGTTGAAACGCCAACGCCGCAACAACAGGAAAATTCTCATGGGTGACCATAAAGACAATGGCATCAACATCGATCCGGCGTTTGTCCGCGCGCTGGCCGAACTGCTCGACGATACCGGCCTGTCCGAAATCGAGGTCGAGGACGGCGACCGCAAGATTCGCGTCGCACGGACGCTGACGGCGACCGCTGCGCCCGTCGCCTACGCACCCGCGCCGGTCGCGGCACCTGCCGCTGCTCCAGCCGCAGCGCCCGCCGCTGCCGCCGCCCCTGCCGACAGCTTTGCCGACGCCGTTAAATCGCCGATGGTTGGCACCGTCTATCTGGCGCCCGAACCGAGTGCGCCGAATTTTGCTGCCGTCGGTTCGGCGGTGAAGGCTGGCGACACGATCCTCATCATCGAAGCGATGAAGGTGATGAACCCCATCGTGGCTCCCACGTCGGGTACGCTGAAGGCCGTGCATGTCGAGAACAGCCAGCCGGTCGAGTTCGACCAGCCGCTGTTCACCATCGGCTGAGGCTCTCCCGATGACCATCGAGAAATTGTTGATCGCCAACCGCGGCGAGATCGCGCTGCGCATCCACCGCGCCTGTCATGAAATGGGCATCAAGACGGTGGCCGTCCATTCGACCGCCGACACCGACGCGATGCACGTCCGCCTTGCCGATCAGGCGGTGTGCATAGGCCCGCCGGCGGCCAAGGACAGCTACCTCAACATCCCCGCCATCATTTCCGCCGCCGAAGTCACCGGCGCCGACGCGATCCATCCCGGCTATGGCTTCCTGTCCGAAAACGAACGTTTTGCGGAAATCATCGAAGCGCATGACATGGTCTTTGTCGGGCCCAAGCCCGAACATATCCGCACCATGGGCGACAAGGTGGAGGCGAAGCGCACGGCGGTCGCGCTTGGCCTGCCGGTCGTGCCGGGGTCGCCGGGCGCCGTGACGTTCAACGACGAGACGCGGAAACTCGCCAGCGAGATCGGTTATCCGGTGCTCATCAAGGCCGCATCGGGCGGCGGCGGGCGCGGCATGAAGGTCGTTCCCGACGACGACAGCCTCGAAAGCCTGATGGGTCAGGCCTCTTCCGAAGCGGCGGCCGCCTTTGGCGATCCGACCGTCTATATGGAAAAATATCTCGGCAACCCGCGCCACATCGAGTTTCAGGTCTTCGGCGACGGCAAGGGCAATGCCATCCATCTGGGTGAGCGCGACTGCTCGCTTCAGCGCCGCCACCAGAAAGTGCTCGAAGAAGCCCCCTCGCCGATCATTTCGGCGGAGGAACGCGCGCGCATGGGCGGCATCTGTGCCGACGCCATGGCCAAAATGGGCTATCGCGGCGCCGGTACGATCGAGTTCCTCTGGGAAAATGGCGAATTTTTCTTCATCGAGATGAACACCCGCATCCAGGTCGAACATCCGGTCACCGAAATGATTACCGGCTTCGACCTTGTCCGCGAACAGATCCGTATCGCGGGCGGCGCGGGCCTGTCGGTCAGGCAGGAGGATCTGGAGTTTCGCGGTCACTCGATGGAATGCCGCATCAATGCCGAAGATCCGCGCACCTTCCTGCCCTCGCCGGGCAAGGTGACCAGCTATCACGCCGCCGGCGGCATGCATGTGCGCGTCGATAGCGGGCTTTACGCGGGCTATTCAATCCCGCCCTATTATGACAGCATGATCGGCAAGCTGATCGTTTATGGCCGCAGCCGCGAAAGCTGCATGATGCGGATGCGCCGCGCCCTCGATGAAATGGTGATCGGCGGCGTCAAGACCAATATCCCGCTGCATCAGGCCCTGCTCGCCAATCCCGATGTCATTCACGGCGATTATACGATCAAATGGCTGGAGGAGTGGCTGGCCCAGCAGGATGACGCGGCGACCGCCTGACCGCTCATTTTCAGCGTCGGCCCGCTCGATGCGGCGGGCCGTGCGCCGCGTCACTTTAACTATGAACGCTTTTTGGCTATGAGCCTGTCATGGTCAAAATTTCTCCCTTTTCCGCGCGTCCCGCCGCCGTCCTCTTCCTCCCGCTTGGCTTGATCGCCTGCCCCGCACTGGCGCAAACCGCGGTGCAGGAGGATTCGGTGATCCTCCAGCCCGACAAGGTCAAGGATGACGCGCCCGTCGTCGAAACGGCGGCGGAGGCCAATCTGCCGAACTGGTCGAAACAGGATGCCGAAAGCCTGCTTTCGGTGATCGAGGGGATCGGGACCGAGGGCCTGTTCGCCAGGGATTACAGCCCCGACACGCTGGCCGCGGCGATCCTGGGCGACGATCAGGCGCGCCTCAATCATGTGGCGACCGAAACCTTCCTGCTGCTCGCGACTCATCTTCGCGACGGCAGGACGCCCAATGCGGCCCGCAAACAATGGTTCATGGTCGACAGCGACAGCGACGCCGAACCCTTGCTTGCCCTGCTCACCAACGCATTGAACGCGGGCACGATGCGCGAAACGCTCGCCTCGCTCGATCCGGCGCATCCCGATTTCGCGGTGCTGAAGGCGGCGCTGGCAAAGACAAAGGCGCCCGCCGAAGCCAATGCGATCCGCGTCAACATGGAACGCTGGCGCTGGATGCCGCGCGCGCTCGGCGAACGTTATGTCGTCAGCAACGTGCCCGAATATATGACCCGCGTTGTCCATGGCGGCACGGTCATCGCGACGCACAAGGCGGTCGTCGGGAAAAATTCGACCCCCACGCCCCAGCTCAATCCCATGGCGACCGCCGTCATCGTCAACCCGACATGGACGTTGCCGCGCAGCATCATCGCCGAAGGCATCGGCGCCACCATCGCCAACAACCCCGCCTCGGCGCGGGCGCAGGGCTATACCTGGACCGGCAGCGGCAAGACGCTGTCGGTGGTGCAACAGCCGGGCGCGAATAACGCGATGGGCGTCATGAAGATCGAGATGCTGAACCCCCACGCCATCTATCTGCACGATACGCCGTCAAAGGGCGCGTTCAACGCCGCAGCGCGCGCGTTCAGCCATGGGTGCATCCGCACCGAACGCGCGCTGCATTTCTCGGGGCTGATGGCGGTCATGTTCGCGGGCAAGAGCCCGGAAGAGTTCGGCGAGGCGATCGCCAGCGGCAAGACGACCCGCTTTGGCTTTGAAAGCCCCTTCCCGGTCTATGTCGCTTATTGGACCGTCGTTCCGGACGGCAAGGGCGGGACGAAAAAGCTCGCCGACATCTATGGCCGCGACGCGCCGGTGGTGGCAAGCTTTGCCAAACCCGGCCGATCAGCCGCCACGATCATCGCGCCCACGCCGCCTGACGTCGCACCAACAGTCGTTACAACATCGGCCACCAGCGGCATCTATTAACGGCGCGCAGCCTCTAGTTCAGCGTCTATGGAATCGTAAGGAATGATAGCAATCATTTCTGCGCCTCGGCGCCTATTATTTGGGAACGCCTATTGACCGATGGCGGTCGCCGCCGCTGCGCTATCAATCCGCCGTTTTGGGCAACGGCCCGCTGATCGAACTGGCCCGTCGCATATTTTCCGTCCCGGGCAGCGGCTCGGCAGTCGGCAGGTCAAACGGCTTTGGCATCGGCGGCGGCTCACTCAGCCGGTCGGCGAACAGCAGCCGCCCCGGCCCCAGCTTATAGAGCACCATCGGCAGCAGTTCCTCACCCACGGCAAAGCAGCCTTCGCTGCGTCCCAGCTTGCCCTGCGTCGCAATCAATGACGGATCGGCATACCAGGCGCCATGGACGACGATCGCGCGCGCGTCGGCGTTGCTATTGTCTGCTTCCAGACCGGCGAGCCGCATCGACGACCCGTTGGCGCCCCAATAATAATCGCTGGTGCGATACGCCCCGCGTGAGGTGGCGAGCGATCCCACGCGGTTCGAAAAATTCTTGAGCCAGCCATCGTGCTGCGGGTCCGATCCGCGCCCATGCGTCACCGGGAACATGTCGACCTTGCCCGCCACCATGTCGACCAGGGCAAAGCGGGGCCGCGACGAAGGCAGACCGAAATCGACGATACCGACACGGTCGCCCTGCGGAATATGCCGTGCCTGAATCGCAAGCTGCTTCCGCGCCACGGCAAGATAATCGATCGGGGGCGGCAAGGCGGCGGTCGGCGCGGGCATCAAATTCGATACTTGCGCGCGCGCGGACACGGCGGCCATTGCCCCCGCTCCCGCCACCGCGGCCAACAACATCCTGCGATCGATCAATTCATTCACTTGCAAAACCCCACATCGGCCGCCTTTTGGCGATCCACGACCCCATAGGACAAGTCGCGCCGCGACAGCAAAAGACAAGCTGTTGGTTTCCGCTCATGCGGGAAGATGTGCCATATATGCCGTGAATGGCGAGTTTACGGCACCCTAACCCTGCGTTAGGACGCGACGCATGAAAGCAACCATCTGGCATAACCCCGCCTGCGGCACGTCGCGCAAGACACTCGCCATTCTTCAGGACACGCCGGGCGTCGATCTGACCGTCGTCGAATATCTGAAAAATCCCTGGACGGCAGACAAACTGCGCCAATTATTTGCCGACGCCGGCCTTACCGCCCGCGAAGCGTTGCGTCTGCGCGGCACCGATGCCGAGGATCGCGGGCTGAAAGATGCTGACGAAGGCACCGTCATAGCCGCGATGGCCGCCCATCCCGCCTATGTCGAGCGCCCGATCGTCGAAACCGACAAGGGCGTTCGCCTGTGCCGCCCGCAGGACAGGGTGCACGAAATCCTCTGATAAATGCCGGTTCAGGCGGCGCATTCTAATCGTTCGCGATCCGCCCGCCCGCGACCCGAAACCGCGTCACGGGCCCCGGCATGTCGGTGAACAGCGCCGCCTCGGTCCCGGTCAGCCACGCCTGCCCGCCCTGCCCCGCCAGCCGGTCGTAAAGCGCCGCGCGGCGCAGCGGGTCGAGATGCGCCGCCACCTCATCGAGCAGCAGCACCGGCCGCTGTCCGCGCAGCCGCGCCACGCAATCGCTGTGCGCAAGCACGAGCGAAAGCAGCATCGCCTTTTGCTCGCCGGTCGAACAGCGCGCCGCCGCCCGGCCCGTACCCGCGTGGACGGCGGACAGGTCGTCGCGGTGCGGCCCGGCGGTCGCCCGTCCCGCCGCCGCATCGATCCGCCGCCGCGCCGCGAACAACGCCCTCAGCGCCTCGACCTCATGCGGCATGGTCCGCGCCGCGCCGTCGCTATCCACCAGCGTCAACAGCGGGCGCGCAAATGGGGCGTCGGGCTGCTGCGCAAGCTCGGCGGATAGCGCCGCGAGCATATTCCGACGCGCCGCGTCCATTGCCGCCCCATGGTCGGCCAGTTGCGCCTCAAGGCTGGCCAGCCATTGCGGATCGGCCGCCGGAAGGTCGGCGAGCAGCTTGCCGCGCGCGCGAAGCGCCGCCTCATAGCGGTTGCCGTGCTGCGCATGGCGCGGATCGAGCGCGAGGACGAGCCGATCGAGGAAGCGCCGCCGGTTGCCCGCCGTATCGACGAACAGCCGGTCCATCGCCGGGGTCAGCCACAGCACCGCGAGCCATTCGCCCAGCGCGGTCGCCGCCGCCGCGGCGCCATTGATCCGCACGATCCGTCGCCCCGGCTGCGCCGGTTCGATCCCGGTCCCCAATGCCACAGGCGCAAGATCGGCGCCCGCCATGACCTCGGCAAAAATCGCAAAGCCGCCGCCCGCTCCGTCGCGGACCATGTCGGGCAAAGCGGCCCGCCGCAGCCCCCGCCCCGGCGCAAGCAGCGAAATAGCCTCCAATATATTGGTTTTGCCCGCGCCATTGTCACCATGCAGCGCGACCAGCCCCGCCCCCGCGGCCATATCGGCGCCGCTATGGTTGCGAAAATCGGTCAGCGAAAGGCGGGTCAGCGTCATCTGGCTTTTCGCCTACCGCACCGCTCGGCGCGGCGCCACCCCGCTACGCGCGGCCCTATCATGCGCAATTTCCCATTAAATGGGAATAATCCTTATTTTTGCAAATTTTTATCGGTCGAGTGGTGGTGCGAGCATCGAAAATTCGCGCTTAACCGCCAATGAATGAAATTGGCACACTCCCTGCGTTCACCTTGGCATCCACCGGATGGCCGGATGGAAGGTTCCAAGGAAGGATAATATCATGACCCATTTCAATGCCACTTCGCTCAAGAGCTACGCCATTGCCGCCGTCGCCTCGCTCTATTGCTCGATCATGCTTCTCGCTGCCGCTGGTCCCAACGGCCTCGTCGCCTGATCCGCCATTCGCATAAAGGGCCGGCCATCTGGCCGGAATGGAAAGGAAAGAAATGAAACAGGGTTTTCGCAAGAATCGTCGCGATGGGATGATCTTCGGCGTGTGCGCCGGGATGGCAGACCAATTCGGCATCGACGTCTTGTGGACGCGCATCGCCTTTGTGGCGCTGACGCTTTTGGGCTTCGGCCTGCCGCTGCTGCTGTATCTGGCGGTCGCGATCCTCGCGCCTTGAGCATAAGGGCCGGACGCTTTCAAAGCGCCGCCGTACCGGCCCGCACATTCCCAAGACCAGGGGCTCGCCGTTCCAACCGGCGGGCCCTTAAATTTTGCTGCGCTCGACCAGTCTGACCCGAACACGCCCCAGAAAAAACCCCGCCGGATCGCTCCGGCGGGGTTTTTCTGTCAGCCAGGGCTGGGCGGGAGTATCTTACTCCTCGCCTTCGCCCTCGGGACGATCCTCGACCATCACATCGTCGGTCGTGAAATCATCGCCCTGGACCTTGCCCAGCGGGTCGTCGCCGATCGCCGCTTCGGGGCCCTGCGCCAGTTCCGCCGCATGTTCCTCGGCCGCCGTCTTCGGAGCGATCAGATGCTCCTGGTTGGCGGCGCGCATGGCGGCGCGCAGTGCAGCATCCTTGCTCGACGCGGTGACGCGAACGCGGTTCATGGCAGCGCCGGTGCCCGCCGGGATGAGGCGGCCGACGATGACATTTTCCTTGAGGCCCTGCAGCGAGTCGATCTTGCCCTGCACCGATGCCTCGGTGAGAACGCGGGTCGTTTCCTGGAACGATGCCGCCGAAACGAAGCTGCGGGTCTGCAGCGACGCCTTGGTGATGCCGAGCAGGACCGGACGGCCCTCCGCCGGCACGCCGTTTTTCGGCAGCTTGGCGTTATATTCCATCATCTCCAGATAATCGAGCTGTTCGCCCGGCAGCAACGTGGTGTCGCCGCCCGCTGTGATCTCGACCTTTTGCAGCATCTGGCGAACGATCACCTCGATGTGCTTGTCGTTGATCTTCACGCCCTGCAGTCGATAGACTTCCTGGATTTCCGCGACCAGATATTCGGCGAGTGCCTCGACCCCCATGACATCCAGAATGTCGTGCGGGTTCGGCGATCCCGAAATCAGCGCGTCGCCGCGCTTGACCTGGTCGCCTTCCTGCACTTCCAGAACCTTCGACTTGGGGATGAGATACTCGATCGCATCGCCTTCTTCCGGAACGATGGCGATCTTGCGCTTCGCCTTGTAATCCTTGACGAATTCGATGCGGCCGCTGATCTTGGCGATCACCGCATTGTCCTTCGGGATGCGCGCTTCGAACAGTTCGGCAACACGCGGCAGACCGCCGGTGATGTCGCGCGTCTTCGACGCTTCGCGGCTGACACGCGCCAGAACGTCACCGGCCTGAACTTCCTGACCGTCCTCGACCGACAACATGGTGCCGACCGCGAGCAGGTAGCGCGCCGCTTCGCCCGACTGATCGTCAAGCAACGTCAGGCGCGGCTGAAGATCTTCCTTCTTCGAACGGCCTGCCGAGCGATATTCGATCACGACGCGCTGGGCGATGCCCGTCGCTTCGTCGACCTGTTCGATCAGGGTCTTGGTGTCTTCCAGATCCTGATATTTCACGACACCCTGCTTTTCGGTGATGAGCGGCATGGTGAACGGATCCCATTCGGCAATCCGGTCGCCCTTCTTCACCTTTTCGCCGTCCTTGTGCATGATCTGCGCACCATAGGGCAGCTTGTGCGTCGCGCGTTCACGGCCTTCGCTGTCGATGATCGCCAGTTCGCCCGAACGCGACAGCGCCAGGCGACGGCCACGCTGATCGACGATCGTCGCCATGTCGCGATACTCGATCGTACCGTCCGAAATCGCTTCGGCATTCGACTGCTCGTTGACCTGCGCCGCACCGCCGATGTGGAACGTACGCATGGTGAGCTGGGTGCCCGGCTCACCGATCGACTGTGCCGCGATGACGCCGACCGCTTCGCCGATGTTGACCGGCGTACCGCGGGCAAGGTCACGGCCATAGCATTTGCCGCAAACACCCAGCGTCGCTTCGCAGACCAGCGGCGAACGGATCTTGACCGACTGGACTTCGGCATCTTCGATCCGCTGCGTCGTCGCTTCGTCGAGCAGGGTGCCGATGGGCGCGATGATATTGCCGTCCTTGTCGGAGACATCTTCCAGCGTCGTGCGGCCCAGGATGCGTTCGCCCAGCGAGGCGATCGTCGAACCGCCCTGGATGATCGCGCGCATTTCCATGCCGCGGTCGGTGCCGCAATCTTCCTCGATCACGACGCAGTCCTGCGACACGTCGACCAGACGGCGGGTCAGATAACCCGAGTTCGCGGTCTTGAGCGCCGTATCGGCCAGGCCCTTACGCGCCCCGTGCGTCGAGTTGAAATATTCAAGAACGGTCAGACCTTCCTTGAAGTTCGAGATGATCGGCGTTTCGATGATCTCACCCGACGGCTTGGCCATCAGGCCGCGCATACCGGCAAGCTGTTTCATCTGTGCCTGCGAACCACGGGCACCCGAGTGCGCCATCATATAGATGGAGTTGATCGGGGCCAGACGACCCGTTTTCGGGTCCTTCGGCTCGGCGCGGATTTCGTCCATCATCGCGTTCGCGACCTTGTCGCCGCACTGCGACCAGGCGTCGATCGCCTTGTTGTACTTTTCCTGCTGCGTGATCAGGCCGTCCTGATACTGCTGCTCGAAATCCTTCACCAGGGCGCGGGTTTCGTTGACCATGCCTTCCTTGGACTCGGGGATGATCATGTCATCCTTGCCAAAGGAAATGCCCGCCTTGAACGCGTTGCGGAAGCCCAGCGCCATGATGGCGTCGGCGAACAGCACCGTTTCCTTCTGGCCGGTGTGACGATAGACCTGATCGATCACGTCGCCGATTTCCTTCTTGGTCAAAAGGCGGTTGACGACGTCGAAGGGCACGGTGTGCGACTTGGGCAGGCATTCGCCGATCAACATGCGACCCGGTGTGGTCTCGAACCGCTTGAGATACTCATTGCCCTGTTCGTCGGTCTGCGGAACGCGGCTCACCACCTTGGTGTGCAGCGTCACCGAACCGGTGAACAGCGCCTGATGCACTTCGGCCATGTCGGCGAGCAGCATTCCCTCGCCGGGTTCGCCTTCGCGTTCCATCGAGAGATAATAGAGACCCAGAACCATGTCCTGCGACGGAACGATGATCGGCTTGCCGTTCGCGGGGCTGAGGATGTTGTTGGTCGACATCATCAGCACGCGCGCTTCCAGCTGGGCCTCAAGGCTCAGCGGGACGTGGACGGCCATCTGGTCGCCGTCAAAGTCGGCGTTGAACGCGGCGCAGACCAGCGGGTGAAGCTGGATCGCCTTGCCTTCGATCAGGACGGGTTCGAACGCCTGGATGCCCAGACGGTGAAGCGTCGGGGCGCGGTTCAGAAGGACCGGATGCTCGCGGATCACCTCGTCCAGGATGTCCCAGACCTCCTTGCGTTCCTTTTCGACCCACTTCTTCGCCTGTTTCAGGGTCATCGACAGACCCTTGGCGTCAAGGCGGGCATAGATGAACGGCTTGAACAGTTCGAGCGCCATCTTCTTGGGCAGGCCGCACTGGTGCAGCTTGAGTTCCGGACCGGTCACGATGACCGAACGGCCCGAATAGTCGACGCGCTTGCCGAGCAGGTTCTGGCGGAAGCGGCCCTGCTTGCCCTTCAGCATGTCGGACAGCGATTTCAGCGGACGCTTGTTCGCACCCGTGATCGTGCGGCCGCGGCGACCGTTGTCGAACAATGCGTCGACGGCTTCCTGCAACATGCGCTTTTCGTTGCGGACGATGATGTCCGGAGCGCGCAGTTCCATCAGGCGCTTCAAGCGGTTGTTGCGGTTGATGACGCGGCGGTACAGGTCGTTGAGGTCCGACGTCGCAAAGCGGCCACCGTCGAGCGGCACCAGCGGGCGCAGTTCGGGCGGAATGACCGGTACGACTTCCAGGATCATCCATTCGGGACGGTTGCCCGATTCGATGAACGATTCCACGACCTTCAGGCGCTTGATGATCTTCTTGGGCTTCAGCTCCGACTTGGTCGTCGCCAGATCTTCCATCAGGTCGATGCGTTCCTGTTCGAGATCGAGATTCTCGAGCAGCACGCGGATCGCCTCGGCACCGATGCCGGCCGAAAAAGCGTCCTCGCCATATTCGTCCTGCGCATCGAGCAGTTCGTCTTCGGTCAGAAGCTGGAACTTCTCAAGCGGGGTCAGGCCGGGCTCAAGAACGATATAGGCTTCGAAATAGAGGACGCGCTCAAGCTGCTTGAGCTGCATGTCGAGCAACAGGCCGATGCGCGACGGCAGCGACTTCAGGAACCAGATGTGCGCGACGGGGGCGGCGAGCTCGATATGGCCCATGCGCTCGCGGCGGACCTTGGTCACCGTGACTTCGACACCGCACTTCTCGCAGACGATGCCCTTGTACTTCATGCGCTTATATTTGCCGCACAGGCATTCATAATCCTTGATCGGGCCAAAGATGCGCGCGCAGAACAGGCCGTCACGCTCGGGCTTGAACGTGCGATAGTTGATCGTTTCGGGCTTCTTGATTTCGCCGAACGACCATGAGCGGATACGCTCGGGGCTCGCGATGCCGATCTTGATCATGTCGAAGGTTTCGGGCTTCGCGACCGGGTTCATGAAGTTGGTAAGCTGGTTCATATTCTAGCTCCATCTTCCCCTCTCGCGCGGCGCGAGAGGGGTGAGGAAAAATCTTATTCGGCGGCTTCGGGAAGGGCGTCCGGACGTTCGTCGGGATCTTCTTCCGCATAGGAAGACAGTTCGACGTTAAGGCCCAGCGAGCGCATTTCCTTGACCAGCACGTTAAAGCTTTCGGGAATGCCGGCCTCGAACGTGTCGTCCCCCTTGACGATCGCTTCGTAAACCTTGGTGCGGCCGATCACGTCATCGGACTTCACCGTCAGCATTTCCTGAAGCGTATAGGCCGCGCCATAGGCCTGGAGCGCCCACACTTCCATTTCACCGAAGCGCTGGCCACCGAACTGCGCCTTACCGCCCAGCGGCTGCTGGGTGACGAGCGAGTACGGCCCGATCGAACGCGCGTGGATCTTGTCATCGACCAGGTGATGCAGCTTCAGGATATACATATATCCCACCGTCACCTTGCGGTCGAAACGGTCGCCGGTGCGGCCGTCGTACAGATCGACCTGACCCGACCGGTCCAGACCGGCGCGTTCCAGCATCGCCGACACGTCGCCTTCACGCGCGCCGTCGAACACCGGGGTCGCAAAGGGCACGCCCACCGACAGGTTTCCGGCGAGTTCGACGACTTCATCGACGCTGCGCGCCTTGATTTCGTCGGCATATTCATCGCCATAGGCCTGAAGCAGCGCCTCACGAACCGCCTCGGGCGGGGAACCCGCCTCGGGGTCGGGGTTCGCCATGCGCCAATCTTCGAGCGCCGCGGTGATCTGGCGACCAAAGCCGCGCGATGCCCAGCCAAGGTGCGTCTCCAGGATCTGCCCGACGTTCATGCGCGACGGCACGCCCAGCGGGTTGAGCACGAAGTCGACGTGCGTCCCGTCTTCCAGGAACGGCATGTCCTCGATCGGCAGGATACGGCTGATGATGCCCTTGTTGCCGTGACGGCCGGCCATCTTGTCGCCCGACTGCAGCTTGCGCTTCACCGCGACGAAAACCTTGACCATCTTGAGCACGCCGGGGGCGAGTTCGTCGCCGCGCTGCAGCTTTTCGACGCGATCTTCGTACTTCGCGCTGATCCGCTTGATCGCTTCGTCATACTGCGCCTTGATCGCTTCGAGCGCGGCCTGGGCATTGTCTTCGACAACAGCCAGCTTCCACCAGTCGGCGCGGTCGAGTTCGACGAGCATCTCTTCGGTGACGACATCGCCCTTCTTCAGGCCCTTCGGCACGGCGCTGGTCGCCTGACCGATCAGCAGTTCCTTGAGGCTGGAGAAAGTCGCGCGGTTGAGGATCGCCCGTTCGTCGTCGGCGTCCTGCTTCAGACGTTCGATTTCTTCGCGTTCGATCGCGATCGCGCGCTCGTCCTTGTCGATGCCATGACGGTTGAAGACGCGGACTTCGACGACCGTGCCCGATACGCCAGGCGGCAGGCGAAGCGATGTGTCGCGCACGTCGCTGGCCTTTTCACCAAAAATCGCGCGGAGCAGCTTTTCTTCCGGCGTCATCGGCGATTCACCCTTGGGGGTGATCTTACCGGCCAGAATGTCGCCCGGGCCGACTTCGGCGCCGATATAGACGATGCCCGCTTCGTCGAGGTTGCGCAGCGCTTCCTCACCGACGTTCGGAATGTCGCGCGTGATGTCTTCGGGGCCAAGGCGCGTGTCGCGCGCGGTGACTTCGAATTCCTCGATGTGGATCGAGGTGAAGACGTCGTCCTTCACGATGCGTTCGGAAATGAGGATCGAGTCCTCATAATTATAGCCGTTCCACGGCATGAACGCGACGAGCACATTCTTGCCAAGCGCCAGTTCGCCCAATTCGGTCGACGGGCCGTCGGCGATGATGTCGCCGGCGCGGACCACTTCGCCCACCTTCACCAGCGGGCGCTGGTTGATGCAGGTGTTCTGGTTCGAACGCTGGAACTTCTGAAGACGATAGATGTCGACGCCCGACTTGCCGGGTTCGACCATATCGGTCGCGCGGATAACGATACGCGTCGCATCGACCTGGTCGATCACGCCGCCGCGGCGCGCCGCGATGGCAGCGCCCGAATCGCGCGCAACGGTTTCTTCCATGCCGGTGCCGACGACCGGAGCCTCGGCGCGGATCAGCGGAACAGCCTGCCGCTGCATGTTCGAACCCATGAGCGCGCGGTTGGCGTCATCGTTTTCCAGGAAGGGGATCAGCGAGGCCGCGACCGAAACAAGCTGCTTCGGCGACACGTCCATCAACGTGATCTGATCGCGCGGCGCCATCAGGAATTCGCCCGCCTCACGCGCCGAAATCAGCTCGTCGATAAAGCTGCCATCGGGGTTGAGGTCGGCGTTCGCCTGCGCGACGGTGTGCTTCTGCTCCTCCATCGCCGACAGATAGACGACTTCGTTCGTCACCTTGCCGTCGATGATGCGGCGGTACGGGGTTTCGATGAAGCCATATTTGTTCACGCGCGCAAAGGTCGCGAGCGAGTTGATCAGACCGATGTTCGGGCCTTCCGGCGTTTCGATCGGACAGATGCGGCCATAATGCGTCGGGTGAACGTCGCGGACTTCAAAGCCCGCGCGCTCGCGCGTCAGACCGCCCGGCCCAAGCGCCGAAACACGGCGCTTGTGCGTCACTTCGGACAGCGGGTTGGTCTGGTCCATGAACTGCGAAAGCTGCGACGAACCAAAGAATTCGCGCACCGCAGCCACGGCCGGCTTCGCGTTGATCAGGTCGTTCGGCATCACGGTCGACACGTCGACGCTGCTCATCCGCTCCTTCACGGCGCGCTCCATGCGGAGC
This sequence comes from Sphingopyxis sp., assembly GCA_030145715.1. Classification (GTDB taxonomy): domain Bacteria; phylum Pseudomonadota; class Alphaproteobacteria; order Sphingomonadales; family Sphingomonadaceae; genus Sphingopyxis. Next base: position 100,209 of record JAIXHQ010000007.1, read on the forward strand.
AGGCCGACGCGATACTGATTTTCCAGCAATTCGCCGACCGAACGGACACGGCGGTTGCCGAGGTTGTCGATGTCGTCGATTTCGCCCTTGCCGTCCTTCAGGTTCACCAGTTCCTTGACGACCGCCAGAATGTCTTCGCTGCGCAGCGTGGTAACCGTATCCTCTGCGTCCAGGCCCAGGCGCATGTTCAGCTTGACGCGGCCCACCGCCGACAGGTCGTAACGCTCGGCGTCAAAGAACAGGCCACCGAACAGCGCTTCCGCGGTTTCGCGCGTCGGCGGTTCGCCGGGGCGCATGACGCGATAGATGTCCGACAGCGCCTGGTCGCGGTCCTCGGCCTTGTCGGCCTTCAGCGTGTTGCGGATCCACGGGCCCGTATTGTTGTGATCGATGTCGAGCAGGACCAGCTTGTCCAGCCCGGCGCCGTCGATCTTCTCCAGATTGTCGGCGCTCACTTCGTCGCCGGCTTCGATATAGATCTCGCCGGTCGCTTCGTTGATCAGGTCATAGGCGCTGTAACGGCCAAAGATTTCCTCGGTCGGGATGAGCAGCGTGTCGAGACCGTCCTTCGCCGCCTTGTTGGCAAGGCGCGGGCTGATCTTGTGACCGGCGGCGAATACGACTTCACCGGTCTTTGCGTCGACGACGTCGAACGCGGGCTTCGCGCCGCGCCAATTTTCGACGACGAACGGCACTTTCCAGCCGCTTTCGGCCCGTTCAAAGACCAGGCGGTCATAAAAGGTGTTGAGGATTTCCTCGCCCGACATGCCCAGCGCATAGAGCAGGCTGGTGACCGGCAGCTTGCGCTTGCGGTCGATACGGACGTTGACGATGTCCTTGGCGTCGAATTCGAAATCGAGCCACGAACCGCGATAGGGGATGACGCGCGCGGCGAACAGGAACTTGCCCGACGAATGGGTTTTGCCGCGATCATGGTCGAACAGGACACCCGGCGAACGGTGCATCTGCGACACGATAACGCGCTCGGTGCCATTGACGAAGAAGGTGCCATTCTCGGTCATGAGCGGCATGTCGCCCATGTAAACGTCCTGCTCCTTGATATCGAGGACCGAACGGGTGTCGGTTTCGCTGTCGACTTCAAAGACGATCAGACGCAGCGTGACCTTCATCGGCGCCGCATAGGTGATGCCGCGCTGACGGCATTCCTCGACGTCATATTTCGGGTCTTCGAGTTCGTAGTGAACGAAGTCGAGTTCGGCGGTGCCGGCGAAATCGCGGATCGGGAAAACGCTGCGCAGCGTCTTTTCGAGGCCCGAAACATAGCCGACCGAGGGGTCGGACCGCAGGAACTGTTCATAGGATTCGCGCTGCACCTCGATGAGGTTGGGCATGTCCACCGCTTCGTGGATATTGCCGAACAGCTTACGGATTCGCTTGCTTGCGGTTGCTTCGAGGGCCTTGCCCACCGACTTCGCCTTGGTCGCCATAAGTGATTGTCTCGCCTTACAAAAAATCAGGTCGCGATTCCATCGACGCGAAAAAAGCCGCAGGCAACCGTCACCGGCTTACCGCAGCTTTCCAACGCCTGTCGAAATCCCCGCCGCCCTATCCGTACAGCCCGCCGCGCAAAGTCGGGCTCTATCTCGGACGATGGGATATGGCGGCGATATAGGATTTGACGGCCATGCTGTCAACGCCGCCGCGGCATGGCGGCGGGTAAAGGCGCCTTGCGGACGGGGCGTATTGCCGCCCTGCACGCCTGTACGCGAACGATGGCCACTGGACGGGCCGCCCAAAGCGACAAGGGACGCAGTTTCGCAGCGTCCATGCGTATCTTTTGTCGCTTCAAGGCCGCATCGGCCGGTCGAACACCCCTAGAAGAAACGCCCCTAGAAAATGCCTTTCAACAATCCCGCCGGGTTGGCGCGCAATGCCGCCTCCTCGCCCGCCATATAAAGAAATATGCCTTTCAGCGCCTGCTGCGTCACCGATCGCGTCAGTCCATCGCGCGTCAGCCCGGCCGACGCCATCAACGGGTTGCCCGTCGACAGGCGATCGAGTTGGCGATAGGCGCCAACATTGTCGAGCGCACTCCCGATCAGCGGCGACACCTTGCCAAAGAGCATGTCGCCGGCACTCGCCTGAAGATAACGGGTTGCTCCGTCGTTTTTCGCCACCAGCCCCGGCGCATCGGTCCAGCGCAGATTGTCGATCGCCGCGCGGAACACCGGCTTGGCCTCCCCCGCCGCCTTGCCGCCGGCGTCGTTCAGGCTTTTGGTCAAATTGGTCGTAAGGCCAAGGCGGTCACCCACGCCGAAAAGCTTCGACGCCAGCTTTCCATTCGCCCCCGGCAACAGGATACGCACGGCGGTATCGCGATAAAATGCGCCCGGCTGCGCCAGCTTGTCGAGCGCACCGTCGGACGCGCCCGCGATCAGACCCCTCACCCCGCCGCCGGGCAGCTTGGCGGTCGCCAATGGGGCACCCCCCAGCACAAACGTCGCGGCTGCGCCGACAAGCAACATCCGCCGCTCGACCATCACCTCATCTCGATCCATCGCATGCCTCCGCCAACAGAGGCTCCACTATCGCACCTCAGCGCACCGATGTCGCGCTCAACCCGCCAACTGGTCGAAGATCACCGGCAAACAACGGCGACCGCGCTCGGTCAACCGCCCCTCATACATGCGCAACGGCACATGCTCACCAGCGTCATATTTCGACACGACCATCCACCCATGCCGCTCGAAGCAGAGCCACAACGGATAGTTCGGACTGTTCTCCGTCGTCATCCCGGCCGAATTTTCAGATTCGAGCAAATTGAACGCGATCGATCGATCGCCGACCGACGCTGCCCCGTACAGAGCCGCGATCTCGGGATCTTCGGCGATGGCTGCCAAGCTTTCGGCATAGACGCTCATTGTCCGCTCTCGATAAAAGTCGAAAGCCGCGAGAGGGCTCGGGCCGCCACATCGACACGATCGACATATCCCGCCCGCAGCGTGACTTCGTCCAGCCATTCTTCGGGGCAAACAGAATATCCAATGGTATCCGACGCGAACAGGGCGTCGATCGAACCGACGTGCGCCACCCTGAATCCATCGACAACGCTGCGCGCTGTTTCCTCGTCATTTCTGTAATAGGTCATTATGAACACGACGCCTTTGGGCCCTGCGTAACTTGCGAGCTTGGGCAGGATCAACACCGGGTTGCTCGGCGCAGGGGTCGTCTGGACCTGACCTTCGGATTGGGCAGCCAAGCGCGGAAGATGGTCGTTCAACATGACCGACTCTATGATCGGACAGCGGCCGCCTTCCACGCCATTGGGTCGCTTTACGCCCACACGTTCGTCCATGGTTTCGTTGGCGTTGAGGATAACCTCGCGGATCAAAGCGCCGAAGCCCGGAAGGCCGCGCCTCTCCAGAAAACAGACACGCCGCGCAATCATGTCAAAACTGTCTTCGGGATATCCGCGACGGCGGACGGCGGCCTTCACATAGAGCGCGATGTCGTCCATCGACAGCGAGATGGTTTCGGTTTCACTCTTGGACTCAATCGTCGGACTTGGCGGCTTTCTGCCGAATAGCTGCCTCAACATCCACTCACATCCTGTTCTGCCGCGCAGGAAGGCTTTTGAAATGATCGTCCTAATATAAGATAAACTGGCCCTTCGGCCGACCTGTCATGCCGCGCTGCGCATCCGGTTCCGCCCTTCGCGCTTGGCGACATAAAGGGCCTGGTCGGCGCGGTTCAGCAATTCCTCGCTGTCGATTTCGCCGTCAAAAACGGCCAGGCCCACGCTGATCGTCGCGTCGGGAATGCCGTCTTCCGCCGCGGTCCCCGTCTCGACCGCCTTGCGGACGCGCTCCGCCACGATCTCCGCCGACTGCGCGCTTGATCTTTGGAGGACACAGACGAACTCCTCGCCGCCGATGCGCCCCAGCATGTCCTCGTCACGCAGCGCCGCCTTGGCCCGGTGCGCGACACGGCGGATGACCTGATCGCCCACGGCATGGCCATATGTGTCATTGATCCGTTTGAAATGGTCGATGTCAAAGATCGCGACCGCCAACGGCGCCCCATTTTCGCGCGCGCCGTTCAGCGCCTTTTCCAGAAAGGCCAGCGCGTGGCGGCGATTGGGCAGACCGGTCAGCATGTCGGTGTTGGCGACACGTTCCGCCGCGCTCCGCGCCGCCTCCAATATGCGGGCATTTTCGACCGTTTCGGTGACGTCCTGCACCGTTCCGAAAATGCCTACCGCGTCGCCCGCCAGGTTTCTTTCGATCGACCCGTGCGACTTGATATGGCGGATTTCGCCATCGGTCCGCAGAATCCGGCCCTGAAATTCAAAGGGCCGGCCCATACGGATTGCGTCCGCCAACACCTTGCGGACCGCCCGCCGATCCTCGGCCACATATTGGCGGACGCTGTAATCGACATCCACCGGCATTCCGGGCTCCAGCCCATGCACCCGATAGGTCTGATCGGACCATTGGATCGCCCACCGGGCAATATCGACGCGCCAATGCCCGACCAGCGCCGCCGCCTCTGCCTGCAACAGCCAGCGATTGCTTTGCTCCAGCCGCTTGGCGAGCCGCCGCTGGACGACGAGCAGCGCGGCCAGCGGCAACGCAATGAACAATATCGTCACCAGATAGAATTGCAGGAAAAACACCTGCACCTTCTGACTTTCCTGCATCGCCGCGATCGGGCCATAGCCATGACCGGTCATGAAAGAGGTAATGATGGCGACGATCAACGTTCCCGCCGCTGCACCAAAGGGGCCCAGGCGATAGGCGGCGACGAACACCGAAACGCTGGGCAGAAACGTCACCGGAAACTCAGACTGCGAAAAACACACCAAGGTGATAAGCCCCGCGCCCGCAAGGATCGCCGCTGCCTCGACCTGCATAAAATGGGGGACGTTGCGAAATGCGTTCGATCGGACCATGCGGGCGAGCATGACGATCGGCGGCGTGACGATCAGCATTCCAAGCGCGACGGTGGTCATCCACGACAGAAAGAAATCGACGCCTTTGCCCGACAACAGCGTCGCCATCGCCGCGCTGACAAAGCTGGCGCAAAGGGCGGCGATACAGAAACTGCCGACCGCGCGTGGAACCATGAACGATAATTCGCCCGGTTCGCGCCGACGCAGCAGCCAAAAGGCGACCGCAGCCTCCGTCACATTGGCCGCGGTAAATATGGCGGTCGTCAGCGATTCGATGCCTTGGACCATGTTCGCGCCAATGCTGGCCGACACCATAGCCAAAAAGCCCAGCAGCCTCGCCTGCGCCGGCATCAGCAACAGAATCCCCAGAAAATAGCCACTGGGGGGCCAAATGGCTGCGATATTATCTGCGCCTTTGGTCGTGTACAGCGACAGGCTCGCGAGCAGGAAATATCCAGCCGCGGTCACCAGGAACCAAAAGACCGCCTCGACTTTGGGGGACAGCGAATGGGTCATCCCGCCACGTAACCCAAAAAAAAAGAAAAAAACCCTAATATTATGATCAGTTCGGCGCATCCTCAAACCGGGTCGCGCTTCAATCTATCCCGCCAAAGGTCATCCCGACCACCTCTTCGACCATCGCCTCGTCCCAATCGATCCGCCGATCGAGGATCAACATGGCCAGGCCATGGACCAGCGCCCACGCATGGAGCGCCGCCCGATCCGGATTTTCGACCCCCGGCAAAGCATCCCCCACCCCTGCGCGGAGGAGGTTATACGCGACATCGCTGCCATCGGACTCGCCATCGGGACAGCGTTCAGGCATCTGGCGAGTGAAGCTCAGCCGGAACAGCGCCGGCTGGTCGTGGGCAAAGCGGACATAAGCGATCCCCGTTGCGCGAAACCCCGCTCTGCCGCCCCCCGCCTTCAGCCAGGCCTGCGCCTGCAACGCGCCAAGCCGCCTCAGCCCTTCATCCGCCAGCGCGTCGAGCAGCGCCTCCTTGTCCGGGAAATGCCGATAGAGCGCGGTCGCGCTGACCCCGACGTCGCGCGCCAACGCGCGCAGGCCCAGTTCGGCGCCGTCACCGGCCGCCACCCGGCTCAGCCCTGCCGCGATCACCGCGGCACGCAGATCGCCATGATGATAGGAGCCGCTCGCTCTCTCGCGACTTTTATTGTTTACACTGTTATCTTTGTCTGCCATGTTTCCGTTGTAAACATGGCGAGTCGGCTATGCAACCCCCGCCGCATCATCGGATGACAAGGAGCATCATCATGACAAGTCCGGTAGAAACGCTGATCCGCGGCGCAGTCATCAAGGGAATTGGCAAGGTCGCCGATTTCAACCGCCGGCGCCTGCCCCGTCCGACCGATGCCCATCCCTTTCTTACCGGCATTCACAAACCGATGACCCAGGAATTCACGCTGGACGAATTGCGTGTCGAGGGCGAAATCCCGCTCGCGCTGACCGGCCGCTATCTTCGCAACGGGCCGAACCCCGCGACCGCGCCCGACCCCGCCAGCTATCATTGGTTCACCGGCGTCGGCATGGTCCATGGCATCCGGATCGAAGGGGGCAAGGCCGATTGGTACAGGAACCGCTGGATTCGCGGCACCGAAGCCTGCGCGGCATTGGGCGAGGATGTGCCGCCGGGCCAGCGCGCGGGGGATAATGACGCGCCCAACACCAATGTCGTCGGCCTTGCGGGCCGCACCTTCGCGATCGTCGAGGCCGGGGGCAAGCCGGTTGAACTCGGCTATGAACTGACGACCATCGCGCACAACCCGTTCGACGGAACGCTGGCCGGGTCCTACACCGCGCATCCCCACCACGATCCCGCATCGGACGAGATGCATGCCATCACCTATCGCGGCGACGAGCCGAACAAGGTCTGGCATGTCGTTCTGGACCAGAACGCGCATGTCATTCGCGAGGAAGCCATTGCGGTCAGCGACGGCCCATCGATCCACGACTGCGCGATCACCGAAAATTTTGTGCTGGTCTTCGACCTTCCCGTCACCTTCTCGATGAAGATGCTACTGGCCGGATACCGCTTTCCCTATGCGTGGAACGACGCACACCAGGCGCGCGTCGGCCTCCTCCCCCGAAAAGGCAGCGGCGACAGCATCATCTGGGTGCCGGTCGAACCCTGCTATGTTTTTCATCCCGCCAACGCTTTCGAAACCAAGGACGGCAAGGTCGTCGTCGATGTCGTCGCGCATGAAACGATGTTCGCGGAATCGAAACGGGGGCCGGACAGCCGAAAGTCGCGCATGGAACGCTGGACAATTGATCCGCTCGCCGGCACCACCTTGCGTACCGTCATTCACGATCACGCACAGGAATTCCCACGCTATGACGAACGGCTGACGACCAGGCCCTATCGTTACGCCTATACGGTGGCGATCCCCGACGGCCCTTCGACCGAATGGGCGCTCGCCGAAACCCGCCTGTTCAAGCACGACCTCGACCAGCAGGTCACGCACGTCCATGATTTCGGCCCCGGACGGCACCCCGGCGAATTTGTTTTTGTACCGCGCGGCGCAACCAGTGCAGAGGATGACGGCTGGCTGATCGGCCTGGTGATCGACATGAATGACGAGACGACCGAACTCGTCATCCTGAACGCCGACGACTTCGCCGGCTCGCCTCAGGCGGTCGTCCATCTCCCCCATCGCGTGCCTCCGGGCTTTCACGGAAATTGGGTTTCCGACTGAAGGCTATCGACGTCCGGACGGGCGAGCGCCTCTCCGAAAAAGTCCTTCTTGGCCCTGCCCGTCGGCCTCTGAATCTTCACCGCGCCGTTCGACGCGCACGGCTCATCGTGGAAAGCCGCCAATTCGGGCAGCATTTTGCCGGGCCGGTTCGTTCGTCCTTCACTATGACAAAGAATATCGCCCTCTCCCGCCCCGCCATGAGCGCGATTGCCGCGTTCCTGGTCCTTTCCACCCCCGGCGCGTTTGCGCAGGAAATTCCGACGGTTACGATGACCCCGCCCGTCGCTGAACCGACCCCCCAAACCCCGCCCACGGTCGCTGCCCCCAGCACCCCCGCCCCGGTGGCCTTGCCGCAAGCCGCGCAGCCCCCTGTGGCGCAGCCGGTCATTCGTGTGCCGCTCGACATTCCCGAAGAACCCGCAGCAGCACCGGCGACGACCACCCGCGCTGAAACCGCTGCGCCCGCTCGTGCCGAGCGCAATGTTGAGCGTACAAACGTCCAGCGCCCAGCGGCTCCTGCTCCCGCGGCAGCCGCGGCCGCTCCCGCCGCCACCCCTGCATCAGAAGCTCCGGCTCTTGCCGAAGCCGCGCCGATCGCGGCCCCGGTTGCCGTCCCCGCAGAACCCGTTGCGCAGCCCGCAACCCCTGTGGAGACAGCCAATGTCGATAGCGGCAACAGCTTCCCCTGGGAGATCGCAGGCGGTGCCGCGGTGTTGTTGATCGTGGGCGGCGCGGGGATCGCTTATGCGCGTCGCCGCCGCGTGGCGGCAGAGCAGTCGCCCGCCCTGGCCTATGAAAGCGTTCTGGCGCCGGATGCCGTTGCCCAAACGTCGGAAAGCCAGCCCTGGATCACGCCCGCTTACGAGCCGCGCGAAACCGCCGCCGCCCCGCGCAGCGTCCCGGCCTTTGCCGCCGCCCCCAGCGGAAACATGGGCCGCCACGAGGCGATGGCCATGACCGGCCCGACCCCCGACAATCCTTTTGCCACCCTGACCAAGCGTCTGAGGCGCGCGCGCTTCCTCGATCGTCAGGAACGTGTCGCCTATGACGCGACGCTGGGACAGCAAAAGGACATGACCCGCAAACCGGCCAGCGCCTGGGAAATTGCTCAGCGCCCGGCCCCGGCAACGCAGCAACAGCAGGAGGTTCGCCGTCCGGAACCGTCGCGCGTCCGTACCACGACCAGTTTCCGCCCCGGATATTCCAACAATTAAGGCGGATCAAAGATTGCGGTGGTCCCTCACCGCATAAAATAGGGCGGCGCCGCAAGGCACCGCCCTTTCTTTGTGGCTCGACCGGCGGGAAACCCGCCAGAGCCCAAACTGATTACTTCAGTTCGACGGTGCCGCCGGCAGCTTCGATCTTCTTCTTCAGTTCTTCGGCTTCCGCCTTGTTCACGCCTTCCTTGACGGCCTTCGGCGCACCTTCGACAAGTGCCTTGGCTTCGCCAAGACCCAGGCCGGTGATCGCGCGGACTTCCTTGATGACGTTGATCTTGTTGCCGCCGTCACCCGTCAGGATGACGTCGAATTCGGTCTGCTCTTCAGCAGCCGGGCCAGCAGCGGCAGCAGCCGGAGCGGCAGCAACAGCAGCGGCAGCCGAAACGCCCCACTTTTCTTCGAGCATCTTCGACAGGTCAGCCGCTTCGAGGACGGTCAGCGCCGACAGTTCTTCAACGATCTTTGCAAGATCAGCCATGTTCATTCTCCATCAGAACCGGGGTATCCCGGCAGTAAGTTTCAGGTTTAGTTCGAAATCACGCTGCTTCTTTGGCGGCATATGCGCCAAAAACCCGCGCCAACTGACCCGCCGGGGCTGCGGCGATCTGCGCAACCTTGGTGGCCGGAGCCTGCACCAGACCAATGATCTTGGCGCGCAGCTCGTCGAGCGAGGGAAGCGAAGCCAGCGCTTTGACGCCATCCACGTCGAGCACCACGTCACCCATGCCGCCGCCAACGATTTCAAGCTTGTCGTTGGTCTTGGCAAATTCCACGGCGATCTTGGCAGCCGACACCGGATCGGTGGAGCTTGCGATTGCCGTGGGACCGGTCAGCAGTTCGCCGATACCGGTATAGGACGTGCCGTCGAGCGCGATTTTGGCAAGACGGTTCTTCGTGACGCGAAACTCGGCCCCCGCATCGCGCATCTGCTGACGCAGCACCGTCGACTGGGCGACGGTCATGCCGAGGTTGCGGACGACCACAACAGCAGCGGCTGACGACAGCGTAGCGTTCAGCGAGGATACGGCTTCGGCCTTTTCCGTACGATCCATGCCTATACTCCACTCATCTGCCCGGATCCGCGCGCGCCGAAACGCACACGCCGCCGGGCGGCTAACACACGCAAACACAGGCGCGAGCCAAGGCTCACCCGCATTTGCGCAACGATGTCCGATGGGGTCGGTCAAGACGCGTCGCCTGATTGCACAGGCGGGCGACCGAAAAAGACTGTTCCCCGTCTCGGCTGGAAATTAAGAAGGGCCAATCCCCTTCACCAACTGTCTCGGACGGAATTGCCGCGGCCGGAGCCGTTGCAACACGCGGGCGCTCATAACGTTGACGGCTATAAAGTCAAGTCCGACAAAGCGCCTTGGCCCAGTAAATCACCCTGCGACGGCGTGGCGCCGCGCATAGAGGAAATAGACGAACAATCCGCCGACATTCCATATAAAGAACCAGAGCTGCGTCTTTGCCGGCAGGCTGAAGAACAGATAGATACAGCCCAGGATCGCGATACCGCCGACCACCCATGGCAGCGGCGCGCGAAAGGTGCGAACCGCATCGGGCGCCCGGCGGCGCATCACCAGCATACAGATCGAGACTGCGGTGAATGCGGCCAGCGTCCCCGCGTTCGCCAGCGCAGCCAGTTCGCCAAGCGGGATGAAACCGGCCAGGATCGCGACGACGATGGCGGTAAAGATGGTGATGCGGACGGGCGTTCCCCGCGACGACAGCGTCGCGAGGCTCGCCGGCAGCAACCCGTCGCGCGCCATCGTAAAGAAGATACGGCTTTGCCCATAGAAAAAGGCCAGGATGACCGTCGGCAGCGCGACGATCGCGGACACCGCCAGATATTGCGCCGCGCGCGGGCTGCCGAGTTCGCGCAGGATCAGCGCCAGCGGCTCGGGGCTGTTGGCGAAACGGCTATAGGCGATGGCGCCGACCGCCGCGACCGCGACCGCGACATAGATGGCGACGCAGATGAGCATCGATCCGACGATGCCGATCTTGAGATCGCGGTCGGGATTGCGGGTTTCTTCGGCCGCGGTTGCAATCGCGTCGAAGCCGTAGAAGGCAAAGAAGATGATGGCGGCCGCGGCCATCACCCCGCGCTCGACGCCGTCGGGGCCCATATGCTTGGCAAAGCCATAGGGGCTGAACGGTTCGAAATTGGCGGGGTTGAGCGCCGGGAGGGCGACCGCGACGAATACGACCAACGCGATCACCTTGACCAGGACGAGCAGGGCATTGAGCGTCGCGCTCTCCCGCGTGCCGACCAGCAGCAGCGCGGCAACCAGGGCGATGACACCGATCGCCGGCAGGTTGACGATCCCGCCCAGTTCCGGCCCCTGCATCAGCGCCATCGGCACCCCCGCCCACGCCTGTAGCAAGGGCGCCGCATAGCCTGACCAGCCAACCGCAACCGCGCTGACGACCAGCGAATATTCAAGGATCAGGCTCCACCCGACGACCCAGGCGAGCAATTCGCCAATCACGACATAGCTATAGGTATAGGCGCTGCCAGAGGCAGGGATCATCGTCGCCATCTCTGCATAGGCAAGCGCCGCGCAGGCGCAGATCAGCCCTGCAATACCAAAGGAAACAATGACCGCGGGCCCGGCCTTGTCCGCGCCGACGCCGATCAGGGTGAGGATGCCCGTCCCGACGATCGCACCAACGCCAAGGGCGACAAGATGCGGCCAACTGAGCGTCCGCGCCAGCGTCCGCCCGCCGTCCTGCCGTTCCGGAACGATCGGTTTGCGGCGAAACAGGCTGTCGGTCATGCGGTAGGCTCCCCCTTTGGGCGTCATGCGGCGGTTTACGATGCTTGTAAGACTGTAGGACCGCAGCGCAAGACGCGGACGATCCGATCAACGGGAATGAACGCCTTGGCGTGCGACGCCTCCCTTGATTCTCCTCGCCCGATCGCGGGGGGTAAGAAAGCGGCCGCTGTCCAGCCGAACCTGCCAAGCCTATTCAGACCAGCGCCTCGATCGCTTCCGCCAGCTTTGCATCGCGTTCCGACAATCCATCGGCATCGTGCGTCGTCAGCAAGATGTCGACGCGATTATAGACGTTCGACCATTCAGGATGATGATCCATCTTTTCGGCAATGATCGCGACACTGGCCATGAAACCAAATGCCTGCGCGAAATCGTCGAATTTGAACCGGCGGGTGATCGCGTCGCGCGTGGGTTCGTGGGTCCATTCGGGAAAGCGCGCGAGCAGCGCCGTGCGGGCGTCTTCGTCGAGTTTTTCCACCATCTCTTATCTCCCGCTGGCCAATATCGTGCCGCCGCCATAAGGAAGGTCGCGATGACCGACAAGAGCGCCCAGCCGGATCCAGCCCCTGTCCCGCCCGGCGGCTGGATGGGCACCGCGCCCGACGCTGACGCGCTGTTCGCCATGGCCGAAGCGGCGCTGGACACGATGCCCCCGCTATTCGCCCCGCATATTAAAGGCGTGGTTGTTTCGGTGGAGGAATTTGCCGACGACGAAACGCTGAAATCGCTCGACATCGAACATCCCTATGACCTGACCGGCCTGTATGAGGGCCGCCCGCTGACCGAACGCAGCATCGACCAGAGTGGCGGGATGCCCGATCGCGTGACGCTGTACCGCGTCCCCATCCTGGTCGAATGGATCGAAACCGGCGAACGGCTCGACACGCTGGTCCGCCATGTGCTGATCCACGAAATCGGCCATCATTTCGGCTTTTCCGACGACGATATGCACGCGCTGGAAGACATGGCGTGACCCAGCTTTTGCGGCTGGACGGGGTTGCGTGCATTCGCGGCGACCGGCTGTTGTTCGAGGGGCTTTCGCTCACGCTTGACCGCGGCGACGCGCTGTGGCTGCGCGGCCCCAACGGCGCGGGAAAATCCAGCCTGATCCGCCTTGCCGCAGGACTGCTGCGCCCCGCCGCCGGGGCGGTCGAGCGCCGCGAGCGGATTGCGCTGATCGACGAGGCGGCGGCGCTCGACCCCGAATTGCCGCTGCGCCGCGCGCTCGATTTCTGGGCGCGGGTCGATACCGTCGATGGCCATGCGGTCGATCGCGCGATGGACGCGATGGCGCTGGCGCCGCTCGCCGAAGTGCCGGTGGCGATGCTGTCGACCGGCCAGCGCAAGCGCGCGGCCATGGTGCGCGTCATCGCCAGCGGCGCGCCGATCTGGCTGCTCGACGAACCCGCCAATGGCATGGACGATGCAGCGCAGGCACGGCTGGTGATGGCGATCGCCAGGCACCGGGCGAACGGCGGCGCGGTGCTGCTGGCGTCGCACTTTGCACTCGGCATAGCCGATCTGGCCGAGCTTGACATGGGCGCGCTCGACATCGGCGCGCTGGCATGACGGCCCTCCTCGCCCTGTTCTGGCGCGACCTTCGCCGCGCATGGGGCAGCGGGGCCTTGTGGCTGCCGGTGCTGTTTTTCCTGCTCGTCGCAACCGCATTTCCCTTTGCCGTCGGCCCCGACGCGCCATTGCTGCGCCGCGCCGGCGGCGGGATGGTCTGGGTGGCGGCGCTGCTTGCGGCGCTGCTCCCGATCGACCGGCTGGTGCGGCTGGACAAAGATGCGGGCGTCCTCGATCAACTCGCGGTGCGCGGCTTTGCCGATGAAGTGATCGCGGCGGTCAAGATCGGCGCCCATGCCATTGGTTTCGGGCTGCCTTTGCTGATCGCCCTGCTCCCCGCCTCGGCGCTGCTGGCACAGGATAGCGCCCGCATCCAACTGCTCGCCACGGGGATCGCCATCGCCATCCCCGCCCTCGCCTCGCTCGCGGTGCTCAGCGCCGCGCTGACCGCGAACCTGAAAGGCGGCAGCGCGATCGGCGGGCTGCTGATCCTGCCGCTCGCGGTCCCGATGCTGATCTTCGGCGCCGGAATGCTCGACCCGTCGGGACGGGGGGCAATCAAGCTGCTTGCCGCAACAAGCCTGCTGCTGACCGTCATCGGACCGTTTGCGGCGGGCGCGGCGCTGCGTGGGCTACGCGAATGACTCGCCAGTCGCAATGACCGCTAACGACCGGAAGCGGACATAAATCCTCCCTGGGGTGCAGTCATGGGGAGGTGGCATCGCGAAGCGATGACGGAGGGGCCTTTGGCGCAAGGCCGCAGCCCCTCCACCCCCGCCTGCGGCGGCGGTCCCCCTCCCCATCGCCGCGCGACAGGGAGGACCGGCAGGAACCAACCGGAACAGCCCCACCCTAAACCCGTTCGCATCGAGCGAAGTCGAAATGCCCCTCGGGCCAGGCGCGGCGTCGATAGTCGTCTCGACTTCGCTCGACACGAACGGAAAAGCGACGGTCGGCAGCCCATAGAAATTTAGCGCAGAGGCGCAGAGATCGCAGAGAGGAGTGCCCATATTTCTCTGCGCCCTTCCCGCCTCTGCGCGAAATATTTGAGAGGGCAACTTGCGACCATTAGCGAACCTCTACCCGTCGTCACCCCGGACTTTGATCCGGGGTCCATGACTTCAACGCCGCCGTGGATCCCTCTGAGTTCACAAACGAAGTGCAACACCGCGTACAGGTGCTGCCATGTCGAGATACCGCCAGTTATCGATTGAGGAACGCTGTTCGATTGCCCGTCTTCATGAAGACGGGCAATCGATCCGGCAAATCGCGGCAGCTCTGGATCGCCAGCCGTCGAC
>JAIXHQ010000008.1 GCA_030145715.1 Sphingopyxis sp.
CCGCCGTCACCGGCCAGCAGGATGTCGCCCAGCGACACGGTGTCGCCAGCTTCGCCGTCGATCTTTTCAACGGCGATCTTGTCTCCAGCGGCGACGCGATACTGCTTGCCGCCCGTGCGCACGATTGCGAACATGGTCTTCCATCCAATCAGAAACTAAAACACCCGCGCTGTCAGTCACCCGCCAAAGCAGGCGATTTTTCCGACATGCGGGAAAGTCAGCGCCACTAGCGAGCCGGGGCCTTGCTGTCAACCGCCAAATTCCGTGCTTTTCATCCAAATGGGCGGTGCTCCGCCGATTATCGCACGGGGGAACGATTCGGCTCTTGCTGCGCCGTCGGTGCGACCATATCAGGGGCGATGATGATGCGCGCCCTTCTTTTTGCACCTCTATTGCTGTCGCTTCCCGCTTGTGCCGCGACGCAGGCTGGCGACGAACCCTCGCTCGCCAGGCGCTCAGTAGAGGGGCGATTCGACGTCGCGCCACCCGCAGTCATCGCTGCGCCGCCGGGCCCGCTGCCGACCGATCTCGCAGGGCGGCTGCAACGCTGGGAATCGGATGCCGCCGCCGGGCAGCAGGCCTTTGCCGCCGAACGCGAGGGGGCCGCTTCGGCGGTGTCGGCAGCCGCGGGCGCGCCCGTCGCCAGCGAACGCTGGGTCGTGGCACAGCAGGCGATTTCGCGCCTTACCGCCGCGCGCGCGCCGCTCACCGGCGCGCTTGCCGACATCGACCGCCTCTATATCGATCGCAGTGCCGAAGAGGCGATCGACGGCCTTCCCGCCATATATGCGCTGCGTGACCGGCTGGCCGGCCTCGCCTCGACACAGGACGCGATACTGGAAGCGTTGAACGGCCAACTTCCGGGGCAATAACCTATTGATTCAGGCCGTGCTTCTTCAGTGCATGGCGAATCTGATCGTAACTCAGCCCCAGTGCTTCGGCCGCGACCTTCTGATTGAAACGGCATCGTGCCATCGTGTCCGACAATATCTGCTTTTCATAGGCGTCCACGGCGGCGCGCAGGTCGCTCACCTGGCCAGGGGGTGCGGCGGCGGCCGGCGCTGCACCGCTGAAGGTTGCCGCCGCCGTTTCGTGTCGGATCTGTGCCTTGCGCGGCGCGGGCTGCCATGGGCTGGCAAAGGGGTCGAAATGCAGCGCGTCGACGGGTCTGGCGGGATCGGCCCAGCGATAGATGGCGCGTTCGATGACATTCCGCAGTTCGCGGACATTGCCCGGCCAGCCATGTCCTTCCATCGCCGCCAGCGCGCGCGGGCCGAAACCCGGCCATTGTTCCCAGTCGAGTAGCGCTGCCATGCGCTGTCCGAAATATTCGGCCAGCACTTCAATATCGCCTTCGCGCGCGCGAAGCGGGGGCAGGGTGATGACCTCGAACGACAGGCGGTCGAGCAGGTCGGCGCGAAACCGGTGTTCATCGACCAGCGCAGGCAGATGCTCGTTCGTCGCGGCCACGATCCGCACATCGACGCGGATCGGGCGTGACGATCCAACGCGCGTCACCTCGCCATATTCGACCGCGCGGAGCAGCCGTTCCTGCGCGCCCATCGACATCGTCGCCAGTTCGTCCAGGAACAGGGTGCCGCCGTCGGCTTCCTCGAACCGCCCCGCGCGGGTTCGCGTCGCGCCGGTAAAGGCGCCTGCCTCATGCCCGAACAGTTCGGACTCGATCAGTGTCTCGGGCATCGCGGCACAGTTCATGATGACATAGGGCCGGTCCCAGCGGGTCGACAGGCGATGCAGGCGTTCGGCGATCAATTCCTTGCCTGTCCCGCGCTCGCCAATGACAAGCACGGGGCGGTCAAGCGATGCGGCCATGCTGGCTCGTTCGACCGCGTCCTGAAACGCCGCGGATTGTCCGATGAACTGCGTTTCGTTGTCCATTCCCAATGATTGGCAAATTTCCCCACTAGCTGGCAAGTCAATTTTGCTCGGCAGGACATTTCCATGTGAAGTTAGGCTGATTTCTGCGCTTTCGAGCAATTGGCACGGCTCCTGCACAGATTTCAACGAACCGGCGCAACCGTGCCGGCGCAGCGAAAAAATCCAGGAAGGTTGATCCATGAAGACGATATATGCCCAAGCCGCCAATTTCGTGCTCAGCACGGCCGGAGCGATGGCCATCCTCGTCGGCGTGATCGACCAGCCGCAGGTCGCTGCCAATGTCGGCGGCGCCGCCGTCGGCCCCTTGGTGGCCGCTGTCATGTCCCCGGCGGTCAGCCCGTTGGCCTGACCGGTCTGGTGCCGGGGCACTCTCCCCCCTTGCCCCGCCCCGGCACCAGCTTTCTTCAGATAGAGACGCAGGTCTCAAGATTTTCGACAGGAGTTTCAAAATGGGTATTTTTTCACGAACCCGCGACATCATCGCCGCTAACGTCACCGACCTGCTCGACCGGGCCGAAGATCCCGAAAAAATGATCCGGCAGATCATTTTCGAAATGAACGAAACGCTCGTCGAAGTCCGCGCCTCTGCTGCCCGCACAATCGCGGATCAAAAGGAAATGCGCCGCCATATCGCCAAGCTGGAAAGCCTGCAGGACAGTTGGAAGGAAAAGGCCGAACTGGCGCTGTCAAAGGATCGCGAAGACCTTGCTACGGCGGCGCTCGTCGAAAAGCAGAAGGCCGGCGACATGGCCGACAAGCTGAAAGCGGAGATCGCCGTCCTCGACGAGGCGTTGACGGGCTATGAAGCCGACATCGCCAAGCTCCAGAAAAAGCTGAGCGAAGCCCGCGCCCGCCAGTCGAGTGTCGTCAACCGCCTTGCAAGCGCTGAAAACCGCTACAAGCTGCGTGAGATGACCAACGGCGACCGGGTCGAAGACGCCTTCTCGCGTTTCGAGATACTCGAACGCCGCGTCGATGAAGCCGAAGGCCGCGCCGACGCGCTGAACCTCGGTTATAAAAAGTCACTCGACGAGGAAATCGCCGAACTGCAGGCTGCCGACAAGGTCGCTGACGAACTCGCCGCGCTGAAAGCGGCGCAGGGTAAGAATTAAGGAGCCGGGCCGATGGAAGACGTAATCGTCCCGATCGTGGTCGTCCCTGCGATCTTCCTCGGTCTGCCCTGGCTGATCCTCCACTACGTCACCAAGTGGAAACAGGCCAAGACGCTGACCGGAGAAGATGAGCAGTTGCTCGACGAACTGTACGACACCGCGCGTCGGCTCGAAAATCGTCTGCACACCGTCGAACGGATCATCAGTGCCGACAATCCCGATTTCCGCCCCGCGGTTCGCCGCGATGAAGATATGGCGCAACTCGACGACTATAAGACCCGGAGGAACTAAGATGTCTGCCAGCCGCACGAAATTCTATCTCGACAAGCAGAACGCCAAATGGAGCGGCGTGTGTGCCGGGATCGCGGACTATACGGGCATCGACGTCCTTTGGATCCGCGTCGCGGCCGTCCTTGGCACGCTGATGGGATCGGGCGTCCTGATCCTCGTCTATTTCCTCATCGCATGGATGGCGACGCCCCGGCCTTTTGCGCTTTATGGTTCGAATGACGAAGCGAAATTCTGGCAGGGCGTCAGGTCGAACCCCAGTGCGTCGACGCGCGACATTCGTTCGCGCTTCCGCGACATCGACCGCCGACTTGCTGACATCGAACAATATTACACCAGTCACAACCGCCGCCTCTCCGACGAGATCGACGCGCTCCGCTGAAACAGCGGGCAATGGGGCAGGCAACAGGGAGAATAGAAATGAATATCGGTGGGACCGGTTTCGTCCTGGCCATCATCGCATTGTCGATCGGCGGCTGGATGTTCACCACCTGGATCCGTGCGAAGCATGGTTATCCGATTGAAAATGAATGGGGCGGTGCGGTTCATCGATCCGACCCCGACGCTGATCGAAAAATCGCCTTGCTGATGGATGACAATGCCAAGCTGGCGGGACAGGTTAGCCGACTGGAAGATCGGATTTCGGTGCTGGAACGCATTGCGACGGAGAATAACGGACAGGCGGCCCAACTTGCCGACCAGATCGACCGTCTGCGCTGAGGGGAAAGAGAATGGACTTCATCATCTTCAAGGAAGCGATTGTTCCCGCCGCGGTCATTATCGGCCTTGCTTGTGTCGGCGGCTGGATTTTCACCACCTGGCTCCGCGTCAAGAACGGCTATCCGCTCGAAAATAGCTGGGGCAAGGCGGTCTATCCGCGCACCAGCGACGAAGCGATGGAGCGCGTCAAACTGATCGGACAGGAAAATGCCCAACTGCGCGCCGAGCTGGGCTCGGTGAAGGATCGCCTCGCGGTGATCGAGCGCATCGTCACCGACGAGGGTCACCGGCTGAGCCACGAGATCGACAAGCTGCGCGATGCACCGCTGAACTAACACAAGATTGAACGGAAAGGATAATCCCCATGGGTCCCTTTGAAATGGTTGTCGGCATCGTCCTCATCGTGACGATCGGCAGCATTATTCGCGCCAAGCACGGCATCCGCCGCGACAACAAGGGCAATGAATTTTTCGTCGGCACCGACAATGCGGAGACCAAGGCGCTGCAGAGCGAAATCCGCGCCTTGAAGGAGCGCATCCAGGTTCTCGAACGCATCGCGACCGATAATAATCGCGCCGTCACGCTCGATCAGGAGATCGAGAAGCTGCGCGACAGCAGCAAAATCTGATCGCCGGAAAAGGAGCAACGCTCATGGCTTTTGTTACCCCCGACTTTACCGCCGTCGCCGCCGCGCTCGCCGCGCTCAGCATCATCAGCCTGGTGGCGCTGCGCGGGTGGCGCGACTGGATCCAGCTCAAGCGCGAGGAACTCGCCGCCGGTCACGCCGTTCTGGCACAGGATTCCCGTGTGCCCAGCGCCGGATCGCGGATCGAGATCGCCGACCTCAAGGAACGGCTGCGCAAGCTGGAGGCCATCGCCGCCGGAGTGGATCTTTGAACAACGGATCAATTCCGTCGTTGCGAGCATAGTGAAGCATTCCAGAGCAGGCGGTAGCCGGTCTTGATTGCTGCGCCCGGCCCGCGATGACCATGGACCTGCGCTGCGTTATTTCTTTCGTCCCGCCGATCTTTCTGCCAGTGCCGCCGCCATGCGCAGCCTGACCGACATTTTCGAAGAATATGACTTTCTCGACGGCGACGATCGCTATCGTCTGCTGATCGATCTTGGCCGCGACCTTGAACCCATGCCCGACGCGCTCAAGACCGACGCGACGCTTGTGCGCGGCTGCTCGGCCAGCGTCTGGGTCTATCCGGTGCCGCGCGCGGATGGCCAGCTTCATTTCCTGGCCGACAGCAACGCCGCGATTACCAAGGGCATCGTCGCGCTGGTCCTTGCCGCGGTTCAGGACCGCCCCGCGACCGAGGTCGCCGCAATGGACGTCGCCGCCGCACTCGCCCCGTTCGACCTGACGCGCCAATTGTCGTCGAACCGGACGCAGGGCGTCCCCAACATGATCGCGCTGGTTCAGGACACCGCCCGCCGCCTCGCCGCAGATTGACACGCGACCGCCAATCCGGCGCGCCGCCTTTGCAACACGCCATAGAAAAAGGGCGCGGAAGTTACCTCCCGCGCCCTATTTTCACGTGTTGAGAGGCTTAGAAGCCCATCACGAACGATACGCTGATCGCGCGCGGCGAACCGAAGTTCACGAACGCATTGGTCGAGTTCGATAGGGTATCGAGCCCGCCGCTGAACGAGCCGACATAAAATGTGTCGAACAGGTTGCTGACGTTCAACTGGACGAACGAATGGTCAAGGCCTGCACTTGCGAGCGAATAGCGGAAGTCGAGATCAACGACGGTATAGCCCTTGAACTTAGCCCCCGGGAAGATCAGCTCGTTGCCGGTGCCCGTGAGACGTGGCACCGAGATGATCTCGCCATTGATGTCGTTCATGAAGCGCGAGCCAGTATATTTCGCCTGAACGCCGAACGAGAAATCACCGACATTGCCTTGCGCGCGGCCGCCGACGAGGAATTCGGGAGCGTTGCGCTCACGCTTTCCGCCGGTCCGCAGATAGGCGACGCCGCTTTGGATGTAGCAAAGGTCGGCACGGCGGATGAACCCTGTTGTCCCGCAATTGTTAAGCGACGTCACCGCATCGCGCTGAATCTGCGACTTCAGGTACGAACCAAAGACGTAGAGCGAGATTTCCTCGATCGGCTGGTAAGCGACGCTTGCGTCAATGCCATATTTCTTGACGGGGCCCAGGTTGGTATCGGTTGCGTTGCCGTCGATGTCGTAGGATGTGACAAGACGGTTGCTGTATTTCGAATACCAGCCGGTCAGTGCTGCCTGAACCTTCGACGTCTGAAAGCGGAAGCCCGCATCAAAGCTGTCCGAGGTTTCCGCCGTGCGGACCGACGAAGCGTCGTTGGCCGGGAAGAAGAAGGCACTATAGAGTGTGTCAGTGCTCGGAACCGAGACGTTCTTCGTGTAGCTCGCGGCAAAGCTGAGGTCGGGAGTGATCTTGTAGACCGCACCGACGTTCGGCAGCAGCTTGTCATATTTCAGCGTGCGGCTTTGCGGCAGCGCGGCGCCGCCAGGAACCCCCGTGGTCGCGTTATAGGAATAGGGGAAAGTCGCCTGATATGCCGCAGCCTGGCTAGCCGGGGCGCATTCCACGAACGCACCCGAGGCACCGCCGGTGCTCGATGTGAAACAATAATTGTTGAGTTCACGTTTGAAGAAAGGTGCGCGCAGGCCGAGTTGCACGATCAGCTTTTCTTCGAAGAACTCACCGCGATATTCACCCGCGATCTGCTGCAGCGTTGCGAAGGACAGACGGTCGCGCTTCTGCAAAACATTGCCATTGACGTCCTTGACGGGATCATTGATCGGGAAAACGTCAAGCGGCTCGCCATTCGGGCTTAGGAAACCGGCCGCGCCGGTCTGGCGATGTCGCGCGCGGTCATAGCTATATGACAGGCGAACGCGGTTCGTGTCGTTGATCTCATAAACGAGGTTCGCGATCGCGACCCAACGGTTCGTGTTTGTCTGGCTAGGCGAAGCCAAAGTCACCCGACCAAGGACACCGTCACCGTTAAGATCACGCCCGAAATAATATTGCCCACCATAATTGCCGGTTCCAGTGAAGGTCAGTCCGTTTGCCGTATTGGTCCGGGTGAAAGCGGTTTCATATGCCGACGTGGTGCCGCCGCCATTCGCCTTAACGGTCTGCCAGGCGCCATCGAACGACAGCGTCAGGCGGTCGGTCAGCGTGAAACGCGACTGCCAGCGGATGTTGCCGGTGTTCGACGGATTGTAGCGACGCTCAAACTCCGTGCCGCAAGTATTGGGGACGCTGGTCGTGCTAAGTTGGCAGGGAAAGCCGCCGCCGGTCGCCGGGTTGCCGATGTTATAAAAGCGACCGCTTTTGTCGCCCGTGAAGGCATTGGCGCGTAGCGGCGAACCACCAAAATTGTTACGGTTTTCATTATAGTGACCGGCGATCGAGATGAAATCGCCATTGTCGCCGATCGGCTGGTAAATCTTGCCGTTATACTGCTGCTTGTCGACTTTGCCGTAGTTCGCGAAAGCGGCGACGTTGTTGGTCGTCGAGGCCGAGAACCATGCCCGTGTGCCCCATGGCGTAAGATTGCCAGTCTGAACCAGACCGAAAACGCGGTAATAGGGGCGATCGCCGGCGCCATCGGAAAGGATGTTGCCATAGGATGCGCTGACCGTCGCGCCGAGTTCTTCGCTCGGAGTCAGCGTGTTGATGTTGACGGTGCCGCCGACGGCCGCGGCGGTCGGGCTATCGACGTCGGTCGATCCAAGATTGACGTTGATGCGCTCAACCAGTTCAGGATCGACCTGCTGGTTGGTGTAAATCGCATAGTTGCCGGAATCGTTCAGCGGAATGCCGTCGAAAGTCTGCGAAATACGCGACGAATCGAACCCGCGGATCGTGAAGTTGCCGCCGCTCGAACCCCAGGGGTCGTTGTTGGTGAAGCTGACGCCGGGGACGAGGTTGATGATTTCGTTGATCGACTGACCGGGGCGCTGGCGCTGGATCAGGACCGAATCGACGACGATCTTGGCTTTGGGCGAATCCGGAATCATGATGCCGGCGACATCGCGCGACGTCGAGCCCGTAACGACGATCTCATCGTCGAAGTCAGCCGAACCGGTCGACTGAGCGAAGGCCGGCGTGGAAAGAAGCGCGATCGGGATCAGCGCAACGCTAGCGGTGAGCGTTTGACGGAATTTCATTTCTGATAGTCCCCTGTTGTGGTGCATTCGACAGGCGCTCGAATATGGGGGCGCCTGACCTGCGAGGGCCCCTGAAGCCCGCATGTGGCACGATTGTGACAGCAATTGTGACAGTGCAAGGGGGGAGCGGGCAGCCGCGGCGCGCCACGTTCAAAAAGAACGGATTTCCGCGATACAACCAAATTCACCCACAAATGTGGATGCGTTTTTTCGGAAAACTGTTGCTGCAATGCAACATCGCGGCGGGGTCAAAAGCGCCGCGATGTTGCGACTCAGGCGGCGTCGCCGGCGGCTTCCTTTGCCTTGTCGGCATAGACGCGCACCGGGTCCTTGCGGCCCTCGACGACATCCTTGTCGACGACGATTTCCACCACGTCGGTCAGGTCGGGCAGGTCGAACATCGTGTCGAGCAGGATCGCCTCGACGATCGAGCGCAGCCCGCGCGCGCCGGTCTTGCGTTCGATCGCTTTCTTGGCAACCGCGATCAGCGCGTCGTCGGTAAAGGTCAGCACCACCTCTTCCAGGTCGAACAGCTTGCGATATTGTTTGACCAGCGCATTCTTGGGCTCACCCAGAATCTTGACCAGCGCGTCGATGTCGAGATCCTCGAGCGTCGCGATGACCGGCAGGCGGCCGACGAATTCGGGGATCAGGCCGAATTTCAGCAGATCCTCGGGCTCGATATTCTTCAGCACTTCCCCGGTGCGGCGTTCGTCGGGGCCGGCGACATGCGCGCCAAAGCCGATCGACTTGCCCTGCAAACGGTCGCCGATAATCTTTTCCAGGCCGCTGAACGCGCCGCCCGCGATGAAAAGAATGTTCGTCGTATCGACCTGCAGAAATTCCTGTTGCGGATGCTTGCGCCCGCCCTGTGGCGGTACGCTGGCGGTCGTGCCCTCCATCAGCTTGAGCAGCGCCTGCTGCACGCCTTCGCCCGACACGTCGCGGGTGATAGACGGGTTTTCGGCCTTGCGGCTGATCTTGTCGATTTCATCGATGTAAACGATGCCGCGCTGCGCCTTTTCGACATTATAGTCGCTGGCCTGGAGCAGCTTGAGGATGATGTTCTCCACATCCTCGCCGACATAGCCCGCCTCGGTCAGCGTCGTCGCGTCGGCCATGGTGAAGGGCACGTCGAGGAAGCGGGCGAGCGTCTGGGCCAGCAAAGTCTTGCCGCTGCCGGTCGGGCCGACGAGCAGGATGTTCGATTTGGCCAGTTCGACGTCGTCGCCGCGGCCCGAATTGGCTAGGCGCTTGTAATGATTGTGCACCGCGACCGACAGCACGCGCTTGGCGGTGTTCTGGCCGATGACATAGGCGTCGAGATGCTGGCAGATTTCCAGCGGCGTCGGCACCGCGCCGTCCTTGCGCGCGGCGACCCCGCCCTTGATCTCTTCGCGGATGATGTCGTTGCACAGCTCGACGCATTCGTCGCAGATGAATACCGTCGGCCCGGCAATCAGCTTGCGGACTTCGTGCTGCGACTTGCCGCAGAAGGAGCAATACAGGGTGCTCTTGCTGTCCGAGCCACTCAATTTCGTCATAAAACTTCCTATGGTCGGCTCAAAAATGGGGCCGCCGTCTTTATCCTAGTCCGCGGCCACCCAATTACAATATGGCAATTGGGTGACACGGAGACAATGTCCCGATTAGCGCCACCGGCCAAAGCGCCTATCAAGAAACGCGGTTAAAACGGCCTTTTCTGCCGTCGCCGCATGACGCATCAGGGCGTCGGCCCTTCGCTCGCATCCTTGGCCGCCTCGTCGCCGGGCAGGCCGGGACGACGGTCATAAACATGATCGACAAGCCCGAATTCCTTGGCTTCGTCGGCTTCGAGGAAGGTGTCGCGGTCCATCGCCTTTTCGATCTCCTTCAACGACCGGCCGGTGTATTTCACATAAAGGTCGTTCATCCGTTTGCGAATGCGCAGGATTTCCTTGGCCTGGATTTCGATGTCCGACGCCATGCCGCGCGCGCCGCCCGACGGCTGGTGCACCATGACGCGCGCGTTGGTCAGCGCCACGCGCATACCGGGTTCGCCCGCGGCGAGCAGGAAGCTGCCCATCGACGCGGCCTGGCCGATACAGACGGTGCCGACGCGCGGGCGGATATATTGCATCGTGTCGTGGATCGCCATGCCCGCCGTGACGACGCCGCCCGGCGAGTTGATGTACATCCAAATATCCTTTTTCGGATTTTCGGATTCGAGGAACAGCAATTGGGCGACGATCAGCGACGCCATATTATCCTCGACCTCGCCGGTGACGAAGACGATCCGTTCGCGCAGCAGGCGGGAAAAGATGTCGAAGCTGCGTTCGCCGCGGCTCGTCTGCTCGACGACGACGGGGACAAGAGCGGCGAGCGGGTCGATCATTGGAAATTCGTCCTTAGTTATCGGGACGCCGCGCCGGAGAATCCGGTAGGCTGCCCCTCCGCGATCCTACATCGTCGCCAAGCGAAGGTCTTTCAAGGGGGCAAATCGGGCTGGGCGGTTCGGTGAGCGGATCGCCGAGCGGATCGTCGGTGCCGGTTTCGGAGCCGGGGCCACCGGCAAGGCCCGCCGCCCGCGGCATTTTATGGCAAAGGTCACAAAGGTCACACTACGTCCCCCTCCCTCTCGTCCCCGGATCGCGGCCGGAGCGTTGCGGAAGGGGAGGCGGGGGTGTGATCGGGACAGGACATCGCCAAGGGGCTATCACGGCCGGATATTGTAGGAAAGAGCGGCGGTTTTGGGGTGGGGAAGGGCGTTTTTTTCCCCTCCAGCAGACGGGAGGGGTCGGGGGTGGGCCAGCAGCGGCGGCGAATGCCCACCCCGCTGCGACTAGGACGCAAGCGCCCAAGTCTCGCTGCCCCTCCCGCCTGCGGGAGGGGATTAGCTCGCTCGTTCAAATGACCGTAAACGGTCGCAACCTGCCCCGCCCAATATTTCGCGCAGAGGCGCAGAGAGCGCGGAGAAATGGGCGCTAACCTCTCTGCGATCTCTGCGCCTTTGCGCGAAATTTCTATAGGCTGCCGACCTTCGCTTTTCCGTTCGTGTCGAGCGAAGTCGAGACACCCATCGACGCAGCGCCTGGCCCGAGGGGCATCTCGACTTCGCTCGATGCGAACGGATATGGAAGGGTGGGGCTGTTTCCGGCCGGCTTCTGCCGATCCTCCCTGTCGCGTAGCGATAGGGAGGGGGACCGCGACCGAAGGGCGTGGTGGAGGGGCTGGGGCCTTGCGCCAAAGGCCCCTCCGACATCGCTTCGCGCTGCCACCTCCCCATGGCTGCGCCACAGGGAGGATATATGGTCGGGAGTCTGCCTTCTCTAATGTATCGTGCAGAGGCACAGCGGGCGTATAGAAACCGGGGCAATTCTCTCTGCGGCCTTTGCGCCTCTGCGCGACTTCATGCGTGGCCTGACCGGACATGCGGATGTGCGTGAATGTCGGATTTGGGGTGAGGAGCGGCCATTGCCTCACCCTCTTTCGTCATCCCGGACTTGATCCGGGATCCATCGCGGCGTTGAAGTCATGGACCCCGGATCAAGTCCGGGGTGACGATGAAAGGAAACGTCCGCAACCGGTCGGTTCCCGCCGATCCTCCCTGTTTTCGGTCAGTCGCCCTGGCCGGGTTCGGGGGAGAAATATTTCTCGAACTTGCCTTCGACGCCCTTGAACTCGTCGGCGTCGGCGGGGCTTTCGCGCTTGATCGTGATGTTCGGCCATTCGGCGCTGAACTTGGTGTTCACTTCCAGCCATTTTTCCAGGCCGCTCTCGGTATCGGGCAGGATCGCTTCGGCGGGGCATTCGGGTTCGCACACGCCGCAGTCGATGCATTCATTGGGATTGATGACGAGCATATTCTCGCCCTCATAGAAACAGTCGACGGGGCACACCTCGACACAGTCCATATATTTGCACCGGACGCAGGCATCGGTGACGACATAGGTCATGGTTTCAGCTCCCTTCGTCGGCAGCACCCTTGCCGTCCGACATCCATTAGACCCGCCTCTATTCCGCGTTGGCGCGGCGCGTCAACGCAAAGCGACAGTTGCGAATCACTCTCACCCGATACGCAAAATGCCCCGCTTTTGGGCGACAGCTTTTCCTCTTGGCACGATAGCTTAGTTAGCGGGCGCGGGCACGGGCGGCGGGACGCGGACATAGCAAGCCTGTGCCTCCGGTGCGGGGCCGCGCCGCACGGGGATGGTGAGGACACGGATCACCTCGATCCGTTCGCCCACGGGCAGCACCAACATCGTCCCGACATGGACGGCGCACGACGACCGCGTCACTCGCCGCCCGTCGAGCCTGATATGGCCCGCTTCGATCATCGCCTGCGCCATGCTGCGCGATCGGGCGAAGCGCAGGAACCACAGCAGCTTGTCCAGCCGGATGGTCGTCGCTGCGCCCGAAGCGGCCATCAGTCTTTGCGCGCGTCCGCGAGAAGCGCGGCGAGGCCCGCAAAGGGGCTGTTGGGCGACGGGCCGCGACGCGGCGGCCGCTCTGCCCGATCCGGGCGCGGAACGTCGGCGCGGGGCTTGCCGGGCTTGCCGCGCTTATCATTCTTTGCCTGATGGGCGGGCGGCTGTCGCTTGGCGGCGTTGTCGGCCGCGCGGGGCGGCTTGTCGGCGCCCTTGCGCTGGCGGTGGGGTTTGCGGCGTGGATGCTTGTCGGCCTTGCGCAGCCCCGACCAGCGCCACCGTTGCAGCGCCGGTTCGCCGACCCCGCGAAAGCCGAAGCTGCCGAGCAGCGCGCGGCGAGCCTCCTCATCCAGGCCGAGCGATGTGGCGAGCGCCGGATCGATGACGAAGCCGGGAAGGGCGGCTGCGCCCCCGCCGTCATCGCTGGCGGTGGCATGGTCTTCGCGCTCATGATCTTCGTCGTGATGGGCATTGCCGCCGGCGATCGGCGTGGTCGGCGGCGCGGCGGCCTGCATCCGGGCGGCATGGGCCTGCCGCGCGAGTTTTTCGGCCATGTCGATGCGCAGCCAGCCCGACGCGCAGCGGCGAAAGCCGGCGATGCTCAGGCCCGAGTGGTTGCCGGTTTTTTGCAGCACCGCGCCGTGCGGGGGCAGCGCGGGCGTCGGCAATCCTTGCTGCGCCGCGATCAGGGCGGCGCGCCAGCGCACCGCCTCTGGCTTCAGGAGCAGGGGGTGAAATATGTCGAGCGAACCGATAGTAAAGCCCAGCTTGCGAAGGAGCGGGCGTTCGTCCGGGCTGAGCGCCGCGAGCTGGTCGTCGACCGCCGCGCGGCCGATCGCTCCGCTGCCATCGACAAGCGCCGCGAGCAGCGCCCGGACGCGGGGCGGGGTGAAGAGGTCGCCCGCCGCTTCGCCCATCGCCGCAAGCGGCCCCGCGTGGCGGGCGAGTTGCGCGGCGACAAATCGCTGGAGCCGTTCGGATATGGCCTGGACCTGATGAAGTTCGAGGCGGCGGAGCGACGGATCGATCTGAATCGACGGCTGAACGAGCGTCGGCCCCTTGGCAAGCGTCGCCACGGGACTGCCTTGCCAAGCGAGCCGCGGCGCCGTTCCCGGTTCGGCAACCAGCGACAGCGCGCTGTCGTCGCCCTCCGCCAGCGTCGTCGCGCGGCGTGAGAGTTCGGCGCGCAGATGCTTTTCGGCCGCGGCCAGCAGCATCCGGTGGTCGCTTGCCTTGGCGACCGGATCGACTTTGAACTGAAAACCCTTGAGCGTCCCGATCGCCTCTCCATCCACCGCGACGGTGCCATCGGCGCTGACCGCCACCGGCAGCGCGGCGTTGCGCTGCCCCGCATCGCGCAGCAGCAAGGCGAGCCGCCGATCGACGAAACGCTGGGCCAGCGCGGCATGGAGAGCGTCGGACAAACGCGATTCGAGCACCTGTGTCTGTTCGGTCCAGCCCGCCGCGCCGGCGATCCAGTCGCCGCGCTGGGCGATGAAGCATAGCGTCCGCACGGCGGCGATGCGGCTTGCAAGCTGGTCGATGTCACCCTCGACATCATTCAGCCTTGCGAGGCGCTTGGCGAACCAGTCGGGATCGATCA
The DNA here is from genome assembly GCA_030145715.1 of Sphingopyxis sp. GTDB lineage: Bacteria > Pseudomonadota > Alphaproteobacteria > Sphingomonadales > Sphingomonadaceae > Sphingopyxis. The sequence goes on from JAIXHQ010000008.1 coordinate 14,204, forward strand.
TCCCGTCCCCGTTCGTCCGCCACTGCCACAGCTTGAACACCGTGCGGCTGTGATGTTCGGCGCCAAGCTGTTCGAAATCGGGGAGGCCGCAGACGTCCCACAGCCGCTGCACCGCGTCGAAATCGCCGCCGCGCGCGCGCACTTCCATGTCGCCTGTCAGATGTTTGAGGACCGCGACGTCGACCGCTTCGGGCGCGGCGCGCAGCATCGGCTGGGTCGGCGGCTGGGCGAGGTCGGCGAGAAGCTGGTCGAGCGATCCGAAGCGCGGCGTCGGATTGCGCCAGAACAGGTTCGAAAGCGGCGGGAAATGATGCCCCTCGATCGCCGCGATTTCCTCTGGCGTAAAGCCGCCCTGGGGCAGGCCGATGGTGCCGAAGCTGCCGTCCTGCTGATGGCGTCCGGCGCGCCCCGCGATCTGCGCCATTTCGGCGATCGTCAGGCGGCGGAGGCGGCGGCCGTCGAATTTTTGCAGGCTGGCAAAGGCGACATGCTGAACGTCGAGGTTCAGGCCCATGCCGATCGCATCGGTCGCGACAAGATAATCGACTTCGCCCGCTTCGAACATCGCGACCTGGGCGTTGCGCGTCCTGGGGCTGAGCGCGCCCATCACGACCGCCGCCCCGCCCGAGAAACGGCGCAGCATTTCCGCGATCGCATAGACCTCCTCAGCCGAAAAGGCGACGATGGCCGATCGTTTGGGGAGGCGCGACAGTTTCGACGATCCGGCATAGCTGAGCGTCGAAAAGCGCGGACGGGTGATCACCTCTGCTTCGGGCACCAACTGGTGGACCAGTCCGCGGATGCTGGCCGATCCGAGAATCATCGTTTCATCGCGGCCCCGCGCGCGCAACAGGCGGTCGGTAAACACATGGCCGCGTTCGGGGTCGGCGCCAAGCTGTGCCTCGTCGATGCCGACAAAGGCGACGTCGCGTTCGACGGGCAGCGCCTCCATCGTGCCGAGCAGATAGCGGGCGTCGGGCGGGATGATCCGTTCCTCCCCCGTGATCAGGCCGACCTGCGCCGCGCCCTTGATCGCGACGACGCGGTCATAGACCTCCCGTGCCAGCAATCGCAGCGGAAAGCCGATCATCCCGCTCGAATGAGCGGTCAGGCGCTCGACCGCCAAATGGGTTTTGCCGGTGTTGGTGGGGCCAAGGACAGCCTTGACCGGCTGGGAAGAGGAGAGGGTCATTTTCTTGGCCGACACGCTGGCATGGGTGCGATCCCGGCGCAACCGTCCATCGTTAAATCACGGGATCGAAGCCGATTTTTCCTGACAAGTTGCATAATATCGCGACCTCGCCACGTTTTGCCGCAACGCCCGGCGGCAAAGCTGCCATTAAATTGACTTTAACGACCTTTCTTTACAGACAGCGGCTGGAAAATGTCATTCGGCGGACAGGCGCAGGCTTGGATTGCCGGGGCGGGGGTTGCAATTTGTTTCAGCGTCACGAACCCATTGCGGGGATGTCGGGCAACGCAGCCGCCCTCACCATGTCGCAGGCGATGCAATCGCGACGGGCCGATCCCGTTTCCGAATCGCACCTGGGATGGCGTGACAGGCTCGCGCAACTCGACCTCGTGCCCGACCTTGGCGACAATATCGGGTCGGCGGAATGGTGGCGGGGGCTTGCCACATTAACCCTGTTATGCGGCACGGCCATCGCGACGTTTCCGGGGGTTCGTCCACTGGACGCGGGGGGCGGCCAGACGCTGGGCGCCGCCGATTTCAACGAAGCGCGCGCGCAGATGATCGTTCCGCTGGCATTTGGCGGCGACACGGGGCGACACATGGCCGCGACCGATGCCGTCCGTCCGCTGACCCAGACCCCCGAGCGCCCCCAGATCGAACTGACCGCCACGCTGGGTAGCGGCGACAGTTTCGCCCGTCTGCTCGAACGTTCGGGTGTCGGCGGCGGCGAAGCGCAGGCGCTGGCCAATCAGGTCGCGGGCGCGGTGCCGCTGGCCGATATTGCCCCCGGCACCCGCATCGACCTGATCCTCGGTCGCCGCGCGGCGCGCACGATGCCGCGCCCGGTCGATGCGCTCGCCATGCGCGCGCGGTTCGACCTGCGTATCGAAATGGAGCGCGAGGGGAACCGGCTGGTGATGCGGCGCATCCCGATCGCGGTCGACACCACGCCGCTGCGTATCCGCGGCCGGGTCGGCGACAGCCTTTATCGCTCGGCGCGCGCCGCCGGTGCCCCCCCCGCCGCCATCCAGTCGTATCTGCGTGTCGTCGGCAAGCAGATTTCGGTGGGCCGCGACATGCGCGCGGGCGATGAGTTCGACATCATCGTCGATCACCGCCGCGCCGAAACCGGGGAGAGCGAGACGGGCAAGCTGCTCTATGCCGGCTTGATCCGCGGCGGAAAGCCAAAGCTTTCGATGCTCGAATGGAATGTCGGCGGCACCAGCCAGTGGTTCGAGGCGTCGGGCGTCGGCGAACAGCGCGGCGGCGTGGCGCGCCCGACCAACGGACGGGTCACATCGACTTTTGGGATGCGGCGTCACCCGATCCTCGGTTATCGGCGGATGCACAGCGGCATGGACTTTGGCGGCGGCTATGGCGCTCCCATCTATGCGGTGACCGACGGCGTGGTATCGATCGCGGGACGTACGGGCGGGTTCGGCAATTATGTCAAACTCAACCACGGCAATGGGCTGGGCAGCGGTTACGGCCATATGAGCCGGATCGCCGTGCGCCCCGGACAGCGCGTCAATCGCGGACAGGTGATCGGCTATGTCGGTTCGACCGGCCTGTCGACCGGCCCGCATCTTCATTATGAAGTCTATCGTAACGGGCGGCCGGTCAATCCCGCGTCGATGACGTTCGTGACCCGCGCCCTGCTGGAAGGCAAGGCGCTCGCCGATTTCCGGGCGCGCATCCGCACGCTCACCGCGATAACGCCCGGATCGGCGCTGACGCCGGTCGCGCCGCGGCAGGTGGAGGGGCCAAAACTCGGCTCGCTGGCCGATGTGGCGTCGAAACGCGCGGAGGGCGCAAACTGACGCTGCCCGACATGCGGCAATATCGGTTTGCCCGGCGGCTAAGCGCGGCTATGCACCCCGCATGACCCAAGCCGCCTTTCCCGATTTGCGCCTGCGCCGTACCCGCCGCACCGGATGGAGCCGCGCGATGGTGCGCGAAACCCATCTCTCGCCCGCCAATCTCATCTGGCCGCTTTTCGTGTGTCCGGGTTCGGAAACGGAGGAGCCGATCGCCAGCCTGCCGGGCGTGTCGCGCTGGTCGGTGGACCGGATCGTCGATCGCGCACGGGATGCGGTCGCCGTCGGCATCCCGTGCCTGGCGCTGTTTCCCTATACTCAGCCCGACCGCCGCAGCGCCGATGGCGCAGAGGCGCTTAATCCCGACAATCTGATGTGTCGCGCGGTGGCGGCGATAAAGGATGCGCTGGGCGATGACATCGGCGTCCTGACCGACGTCGCGCTCGATCCCTATACCAGCCACGGGCAGGACGGATTGATCGACGATAGCGGTTATGTGCTCAACGACGACACGGTCGAGGTCCTGGTCGGCCAGGCGCTGAACCAGGCGCGCGCCGGTGCCGACATCATCGCGCCCAGCGACATGATGGACGGCCGCATCGGTGCGATCCGTGCGGCACTGGAAGCCGAGGGTTTCGGCCATGTCCAGATCATGAGCTATGCCGCCAAATATGCATCGGCCTTTTATGGTCCGTTCCGCGACGCGGTCGGCTCGCGCGGTCTGCTGAAAGGCGACAAAAAGACCTATCAGATGGACCCGGCGAACAGCGAAGAGGCGCTGCGCGAGGTTGCGCAGGACCTGGCCGAGGGCGCCGATAGCGTGATGGTGAAACCCGGGCTGCCCTATCTGGACATCGTGCGGGCGGTGAAGGACAATTTTGCCGTGCCCGTCTTTGCCTATCAGGTGTCCGGCGAATATGCGATGATCGAAGCCGCCGCCGCCGCCGGAGCGGGCGACCGCGATGCGCTCGTCCTTGAAACCCTGCTGGCGTTCCGCCGTGCGGGCGCATCGGGGGTGCTCAGCTATCATGCGCTGCACGCGGCGCGATTGCTGAATGGATGATCGAGACCGCGCGACTGGTGATGCGGTCGTGGCGCGACGAGGATGTCGTGCCATTCCAGGCGATCTGCAGCGATCCGGACGTCATGGCGACGATCGGCGCGCCGCTCGACCTCCCGGCCACGCGCGCGCTGATCGAGCGGGTCAAGGCGGGGGAAGCCAAGCATGGACATGGTTTCTGGGCGCTCGAACGGCGCGACGATGCGCGGTTGATTGGATGGTGCGGCGTCGTCCGCGGCGACATGGCGCCGGTGAATGACAAGGTCGAGATCGGCTGGCGGCTTGCGCGGGACTGCTGGGGCTTTGGCTTTGCGACCGAGGCGGCGCGCGGCGCGGTCGCATGGAGTTTCGCGAACCTGCCCGACGATGAGATTTTGGCGATCACCTGGCAGGGCAATGCCCGGAGCCGCGCGGTGATGGAACGGATCGGCATGGAATATTGTCCAGACCTCGATTTCGATCATCCCAAGATCGCCGTCGATAATCCCTTGAGGCCGCACGTGACCTATTCGTTGGCACGCTCGAAATGGAAGATAATATGATCCTTTCTGCATCACCGCGGCGCTGGCTTTTCGTGCTGACCATATTGGTCGGCAGTTTCCTGCTCTTTCAGGTTCAACCGATGGTGGCGCGGATGGTGCTGCCCAAGCTGGGCGGTGCCCCGGCGGTGTGGAACAGCGCAATGCTGGTCTATCAGGCCTTGCTGTTGGGCGGTTATGCCTATGCGCACTGGCTCGGCCGGTTTGCGGTGCGGCGACAGGCGATCATCCATGTCGCGCTGTTTCTGGTCGCGGCGCTATGGCTGCCCATCGGCATCGCGCAGATCACGGCGCCCGGTCCGGGGCAGGAGGCGCTGTGGGTGCCCCTGCTTTTGCTGGCGTCGATCGGCCCCGTCTTTTTTGTCGTGTCGGCGCAGGCTCCGCTGATGCAGCGATGGTTCGCCGCCGACACCCGCGCCGGCGATCCCTATTATCTTTATGCCGCATCGAATCTTGGCAGCTTTGCCGGTTTGATAAGCTATCCCGCGCTGGTCGAACCCGCGCTGCCGCTTGCGATGCAAAGCTGGGGGTGGACGGCGGGATATGCGGTGCTGGTCCTGCTCGTCGCCGCATGTGGGGCCGCGCGCTGGACCGGCGCGGCGGACGCCCCCGAAGGCGGCGTCGCCACCAACGACGAGCCGCGGCCGACATGGCGACGCCAGCTTCACTGGCTGTTGATCGCGGCGGTCCCGTCGGGGTTGATGCTGTCGACGACGACGCATCTGACGACCGACATCGTGGCGATGCCCCTGCTGTGGGTGCTGCCGCTTGGGCTTTATCTTTTGAGTTTCGTCATCGCCTTTTCGACGGCGAACCGGCTGACCCAGGTGATTACCCTGCTCGCCCCGGTGGTGCTGCTCGCCGTCGGTGGACTCGGATTGATGAGCACGGGCGGCACGTCGATGATTATCGCGCTCGCCAGCCTTGCGATGCTGTTTGTCGTCGCGACCGCGTTGCACGGCTATCTATATCACCTGCGGCCCGCGCCTCAGCATCTGACGCTTTTCTATCTGATCATGTCGGCGGGCGGCGTCGTCGGCGGACTGTTCGCCGCGCTGCTTGCGCCTTTGCTGTTCGACTGGGTGTATGAACATCCCTTGCTGATCCTCGCGGCGGGGCTGCTTCTGCCACTGCCGGCGCTGCTCCCCTGGGACAAGTGGCTGAACCTCGATCGGCGGCGCGCCTTTCTTGTCGTCGTGCTGCTCGTCGCGGTCGCGATCCTGATATCGCAGCGCATGGTATCGGACTGGACCGGCGCACTGGACGGGTCGGTCGCGACCTGGGGGATCGTGCTTTTCGTCATCGGAATATTGGTGATCGGATGGCGCTGGGCCTATGTCGGAGTGCTGGCGCTGCTGATGTTCGGACTGGGCGGCGCGAATACCGTGAACGAAAGCTTTAGCGGCGCGCGCGTGCGCAGCTATTTCGGCGTCTACACGATCTCCGACCATCCGGCGTTGAACCAGCGGCGGCTGGCGCATGGCACGACGCTGCACGGTTTGCAGCGCACCGACGCCGCGCACCGGCGCGACCCGACGACCTATTATGGGCGTCAGTCGGGGGTTGGGCTGACGCTTGACAAGGCCGAGGCGCTTGCCGGGCCAAAGGCTTCGATCGGCATCGTCGGGCTGGGGGCGGGGACGCTCGCCTGCTATCGAAAGCCGGGTCAGCGGTGGACGATCTTCGAAATCGATCCGGTGATGATCGAGATCGCGCGCGATCCTGAAAAATTCACGTTCCTGTCCGATTGTGCGGGGAACAGCCCCATCGTCGTCGGCGATGCGCGCTTGCAGATCGCAAAGCTGCCGCCGGCGCAATTCGACGTCCTTGTTATCGACGCTTTTTCGTCTGATGCGATACCGCTGCATTTGCTGACGAAGGAAGCGATCGGCATTTACAGCCGCGCGATGAAGCCTGACGGCGTACTCCTGATCCACATTTCCAACCGCTTCTTTGATCTGGAACCCGTGTTGGCGGCGGAAGGAAAGGCGCGGGGCTGGTCGACGGCCATCCGTATGGATCCCGGCCCGATAGGAGATGAGCTGGCGGATCTCACCGGGTCGAACTGGGTCGCGCTGACCGCCACGCCGGAGCGGATGCGGCAATTGACCGGGGGCATTCGTCCGCGCAGGGACGCCGCCGCTGACGGCGCGTGGGTTCCGCTGGAGGAGCGCGCCGGGTTCGTGCGCTGGACCGACGATTATGCATCGACCCTGCCGGTATTGATCTGGAAGCATATCATCGGAGGCCGCGACGAATGACCTATACGGATGTCAGCATCATCAGCGTCAATGGCAAGACGCCGCAGATCGACCCCAGCGCCTTTATCGCGCCGGGATGCCGCATCATCGGCGACGTGACGATCGGGCCCGACGTCAGCATCTGGTATAATTGCGTGCTGCGCGCCGACGTCAGCCGCATCGTCATCGGCGCGCGGTCCAATGTTCAGGACGGCAGCGTCATCCATTGCGACGGCCCGATGCCGCACCGCCCCGACGGCTTTCCCACGATCATCGGCGAGGATGTGCTGATCGGCCACATGGCGATGGTGCATGGCTGCATCCTGGCCGACCGCGCGTTCGTGGGATTGAAGGCGACGGTCATGAACGGTTGCCGGATCGGCAGCGACGCGATGCTCGCGGCGGGCGCGCTGCTGACCGAGAATAAGGAAATTCCCGATCGCGAGCTATGGGCAGGGTCGCCCGCGCGCCGCGTGCGCGAGATTGGCGATGCCCAGGCGGCGGGAATGCAGATGGGCGTCGCGCATTATGTGATGAACGGCCGGATGCACAAGGCGGTCGTCGAGAGCTGATCCGCATGAAAAAGGCGCCCCGGCATTCCGGAGCGCCTTTATCGGCGATCGGCGGTGAAGCTTAGCTGAAGTTCACCATCGCATAGAGCATCGGGATCGACAGCAGCGTGTTCGTCCGCGAAAAGATCATCGCGGTCTTTGCCGCCTTTGCCTTGGTCGCATCGTCGGCCTCGACAATGCCGAGCGCCTTTTTCTGATTGGGCCAGATCACGAACCAGACGTTGAACGCCATGATGAGGCCGAGCCACATTCCGACGCCGATCAGCTTATAGGGATCCTGAAGACCCAGCGCAGGCGCCAGATATTTGGCGTGACCGGCGATCGCGATGCCAAGCAGGACGGTAATCAGCGCCGCCCAGCGGAACCAGAACAGGGCGGCCGGGGCGATATGCTTGCCGACGGCGGGTTTCAGTTCGGCCGGGATTTTCGGCATGGTCGGGATCTGAACGAAATTGAAATAATAGAGCAGGCCGATCCACAGCACGCCGAAAAATGTGTGCAGCCAGCGCATGATGGCATTGCCCGCGGCAATCCCGTCCTCGAAATTCTGGCCGTTCAGGCAGAGCATCAATATGATGGCGAGTATCAGGCCCGCGCCCAGCACGGCGTGCAGGTTTCCAAAAAATCTGTCCATTGCAATTCCCCCTTTTGCCCGGCGCCGTCCGGCCCGGTGCCTCGACGCTGCTATGCCAGCGTCGGAAGGATCGCTCAAGCTTGCTTGTCGGTCGCCTCTTCGGGAACGGCGAGGCCGTTTTTCAGCATCACCGGAACCTGGCTGAAGGTGAAGAGGAAGGACAAAGCGGTGACGCCCCAGACCTTGATCGTCAACCACAGGTCAAAGCTCATCTGCTTGGCCTGGATCATCTCGTACATCACATGATTGGCGATGCCGAGCGCGGCAAAGAACAGCCCCCAGTTGCGCGACAGGAGCAACCAGCCGCGGTCGGTCAGACCCTCCAGCGCCGATTGCAGCAGATATTTGAGCATCGGCCTTTTGAACCAATAGCCGCCCAGCAGCAGCGCGGCGAAGGCGCCATAGATGATCGTCGGCTTCATCACGATGAATTTTTCGTCGTGGAACCAGATGGTCAGCGCGCCAAAGCCGATGACGAGGATGCTCGACATCCACAGCATCGGCGAAATCTTGCCCAGCTTCCATTTCGACACGGCCATCGCGATGATGATCGCGGCCATGAAGGCGACGGTGCCCTTGATCGCCGCGGTGGTCGCGGCAAATGCGCCCTGGCCGCCCGAGGAAAATTTATAGGCCAGGAAAAAGACCAGCAGAGGCCCGAAATCGATCAGGAAATTGAGCCATCCATGCTTTGCGGGCGGCGGTGCCGGCACAGCTTCGGGACCGGTGGGGAGCATGTCGCTCATCGAATATTTCCTGCAATGATGGCCGCGATCTCGTCCGCATCGAACGGGCGAAGGTCGTCGATCGTTTCGCCGATGCCGATCGCATGGATGGGAAGGCCGTGACGTTCGGCCGCGGAAACCAGAACGCCGCCGCGCGCGGTGCCGTCCAGCTTGGTCATCACCAGCCCGGTGACGCCCGCGACCTCGCGGAACACGTCGATCTGGGACAGGGCATTCTGACCCGTGGTCGCATCGAGCACGAGCACCACGTCATGCGGTGCCGCGGGATTCAGTCGGCCCAGCACGCGCTTGATCTTTGCCAGTTCGTCCATCAGTTCGCGCTTGTTCTGAAGCCGCCCGGCGGTGTCGACGATCAGCACGTCGATGCCGGTCGCCGTCGCCTGCTTCACCGCATCGAACACGATCCCGGCGCTGTCGCCGCCCTCTGGTCCCGCCATGATGGGCACGCCCAACCGTTCGGCCCAAATCTTTAACTGGCCAATCGCGGCGGCGCGGAAAGTGTCGCCGGCGACCAGCATCACGCCATAATCCTGTTCCTGGAACAGATGCGCGAGCTTGGCGATGGTGGTGGTCTTGCCCGACCCGTTGACCCCGATCACCAGGATGACCTGCGGGCGCGGAAAGGCATCGATGTCGAGCGGTTCGGCGACCGGGCGCAATACCGTCGCGATTTCGTCGGCAACGATCTTTCGCAATTCCTCGATTCCGCCAGCGACGGCGTCCCGCCGCGCCGCGAGGCGATCGCGAATGCGACCCGCCATCGCCGGACCAAGGTCCGCCGTAATCAGGGCTTCTTCGATCCGATCGAGATCGTCTTCGTCGAGCCGCGCCTTTCCCGTCAGCCCGGCAAGATTTTCTCCCAGCCGTTCCGACGTCCGGCGGAACCCGCCGAGAAGCCGTTCGCTCCAGCTTTTGCCGGTCATGCGGCAATGTCCTTTTCTTCTATCCGGGTGGCGATCATCCGGTCGCCGTCGCGTGCTGTCAGGCGCACGTCCATGATCGTGCCGGGGGCGGTGGGCGCGGTCAGCGTCAAGGCCGCAAAATTTTCGGCATGGCCGGTCAAGCCGTCGCGTTCGACCAGCATCGATGCCGTGCCGCCCAACTGCCTGTCCATCCAGCGATGCCGCTGCCGCGCATTGGCTTCGCGAAGCAACGCCGCGCGTTCGCGCGCGATGGCGCGGCCAACCTGCGGCATCCGTGCGGCGGCGGTTCCGGCCCGTGGGCTGTAGGGAAAGATATGCCCGAAAATGATGCCGCAATCATCGATCAACGCCAGCGAGTTGGCGAACATGGCGGCGTCCTCGGTCGGAAAGCCGGCAATCAGGTCGGCGCCGATTGCAATGGCCGGCCGGGCCGTTTTCAACCGGTCGACCAGGCGAACGGTGTCGGCGCGGCGATGACGCCGTTTCATGCGCGTCAGCACCATGTCGTCGCCCGCCTGTAGCGACAGGTGGACGTGCGGCATAATGCGCCTTTCCTGTGTCAGAAGCGCGAACAGCGCGTCGTCGATCCGGTTTGGATCGAGTGAGGAGAGGCGAAGGCGCTCGATCGGCAGCGTGAGCAAAGTTTCGACCAGCGCGGCAAGCCCCGTGCCGCTGTCGTCGCCATAGCTTGCGAGGTCAACCCCGGTCAGGACGATCTCGCGCTGGCCGCGGTCGATCGCCGTCCGGGCGGCGGCGACGACCGCTTCGATACTTGCCGACCGCGCCGTTCCGCGCGCCAGCACCGTCGCGCAAAAGGTGCAACTGTGCGAGCAGCCGGTCTGGACGCCCAGAAAGGCGCGCGCGTGATCGGCGCCGGACAGGGCTGGGGCGTAGGCTGTCGCTGTCGCTGTCGTCGAGGCGTGGGTGCGGCCCCGCGATGGCGGGAGGCTATTACCGGCGCGGGCCACGTCCGATCCATCGGCGATGGATATTCGCGTTCGGGGGGAAGCCGTCGGCTTTGGTTGATAGCTGGCTGTCAGCCTTTTTGCATCATTCGCCACCACGCGCGCGCCCATCGCTTCGAATGCATCGCGTTCCAGTTCCGCGGCGCAGCCGGTGACGACGACCTCTGCCTCCGGCCGTTCGCGCAGCGCGCGGCGCACCGCCTGTCGCGCCTGGCGCACCGCCTCGTCCGTCACGGCGCAACTGTTGAAGACGATGGTATCGCTGGCGCCGGCCGCCGCAACGGCCGATCGGATGGATTCGCCTTCGGCGATATTCAGCCGACATCCGAAATTGACGACCTGTTGCGGGCCGACCAGTGTTGCGCTCATCCGAACTGGGTCCAGTCGGTCTCGCCTTCGTAAACGCGGGTCGCGGCGCCGCTCATGACGATCGGTTCGCCCGGTGCCCAGCGGATGACAAGGTCGCCGCCGGGCAGCGATATGGTGACGGGGGACGCGACCAGCCCGGCGCGGATCGCGGCAACCGCGGTGGCGCACGCGCCCGTGCCGCAGGCCTGCGTCAATCCGACGCCGCGTTCCCATACCCGCAACTGCAACTGGTTTTCGCCATCGAGGCTCGCGACATTGACATTGACGCGCTCCGGAAACAGCGGATCGGTTTCGATCCGCGGGCCGAGTTCGTCGAGTGCGACGGCGTCAGCCTCTGGCACGAAAAAGACGATGTGGGGATTGCCGACATTGACCGCGGCGCCATGTTCCAGTTCGTCCCACGCGACGGGCATGTCGCGCGTGTCCATCGGCATGGCGAGCGGGATATGCTCCCAATCGAAGACGGGTTCGCCCAGCACCACTTCGGCGCCGCCATCGGCCGGCGTCACGCGCAACATGCCGCCCAGCGTTTCGATGACCGCGGGCTTGCCGATCAGCGTCGCGACGCAGCGCGTTGCATTGCCGCACGCCTCCACCTCGCTACCATCGGCGTTGAAGATCCGCATCTTTACGTCCGCGTTCCCCGACGGTTCGAGCAGGATCAACTGGTCGCAGCCGATGCCGTGGTGCCGGTCGGCGATGGCATGCGCGCGCGCGGGCGTCATGATGACGGCATGGTCGCGCGCGTCGATGACGACAAAGTCGTTGCCGAGGCCATGCATCTTGGTGAAGCGATCCGCCATAGCCGCGCATGTAGGGGCGCGGCGCGGGGAAGTCTAGCGATGTGGCGGTGTCAGGCGGTCTTGCGCAGCGGTTCGGCCTGGCCCGCAGAGATTTCCGGCAGAGGCGGTCCGGCGCGGAGCAACCCGCGATCGGCGAGCAGTTGTTCGGTGTCGGCGGCCGACGCCGCGCGGCCGAAATGCCAGCCCTGACCCTTGGAGCATCCGAGCCGGGTGAGTTCGATCGCCGTCGCCTCATCCTCGACGCCCTCGGCGGTGATCGGCATCGCCAGGCTTTCGCCCAGCCGCACGATCGCGACGACGATGGCCTGTGCATCGGCGCTGCCATGCATGGCGGAGATAAAGCTGCGGTCGATCTTGATGCGATCGAACGGCAGCGCGCGCAGGTGCGACAGGGAGCTATAGCCAGTGCCGAAATCGTCGAGGCTGAGCGACACGCCCTGATTTTTCAGGCTGGTGACGATCGAGCGGACGAGCGGCAGATTTTCGAACAGCGAGCTTTCGGTAATCTCGACTTCGAGCTGGCTGGCGGGAAATCCGACTTCGATCAGCAGCTTGGTCAGTTTCTGGCTGAACCACGGGTCTTTCAACTGCCGCGGCGAGATATTGACCGCCAGCATGATCGACGGGTCCCATCGCTTCGCGGCCTCCATCGCCTGACGGATGACGCGCAGCGACAATTCGCCGATCAGGCCGCTTTCTTCGGCAACCGGGATAAAGCGTTCGGGTGCGATCAAGCCATGTTCGGGCGATTCCCAGCGCATCAGCATCTCGAACCCGATCAGCCGCCCGCTGGCGATGTCGACCTGGGGTTCGAAATGCGGAACAAATTCGCCGCGCGGCATACCTTCGCGGATGCCGGTTTCGATCTGGTTGCGCATCTGCACCGCCATTTCCATTCCGGCCTCGAACCAGATGTGGCGATTCCGGCCCTCGTCCTTGCAATGATACATGGCGATGTCGGCCTGGCGCACCATGGTTTCCATCGTCGTGCCGGCATCGGTGGCGAGCGATATTCCCAGCGAGGCGCCGATCCGAATATGCTGTCCCTCATGGACGACCGAATTGTCGAGCGCGGCGACCAGTTCGGCGGCGATGGCGTCGATACTGGGTTTGGCGGCGGGTTCGAAAACCAGCATCGCCACGAACTCATCGCCGCCCAACCGCGCCTTTGCGGCGTTCGGCGGCAGGATGGCCGATATGCGATCGGCAGCGACCTGTAGCACCCGATCGCCAGCGACATGGCCATGAATGTCGTTGACGGTCTTGAAATGATCGAGGTCGAGCAGGAACAGCGCGACCTGGCGTTTTTCGGCCATGGCGCTCGCGATCTGTTGTTGCCCCGTCGCGAACAGCGACCGGCGGTTGAGAAATCCCGTCAGCGGATCGGTGTCGGCCAGGTATCGGGCGCGCTGTTCGGCTTCGGTGCGTTCGCGGATTTCGCGGTTGAGGTCTTCGTAGCGCCGCCAGCCGAACAGGATCAGCGCGACATTGAGCACCAGCGCCGCGGCCAGCGCCCGGTCCGGTCCGCCGCCTATCCCGCTGAACGTGTTGACGATCGCTTGCATGACACTGCTGCCCGTTCCAACGAACAGCAGAATTGCGGCGACAACGATGCCGCCGGCCAGAATGTCACGTTTGGCGCCTTCGCTGCGGTCCTGCTGCTTAGACGTCGTTGTCATATGAATTTCCCCACCATTGCGTCCGTAATGCGCGCAGAGCGGTGAAATTTGCGTTAAGTGGCGGTCGCGGGGGCCGCTTGCCAATATAGGCGGAAATGTGTAAAGGCCACGGCGTCCGCGCGCATATTGCGCACGGGCATATCGATGTCCGCGACGGAAAGTCTGTCCACGGATAGCCGCTGGTTGGCGAGGTTTCGCTCACCGGCGTCTTTTGCGTTGCGGGCGTCGTAACAAGGATTTGAGGCGCATGTTCGACAGTCTGAGCAATCGGCTTGGCGATGTTTTCGGGAAGCTCCGCGGTCGCGGCGCGCTGACCGAGGCTGACGTGCGCGCCGCGATGCGCGAGGTGCGAATCGCGCTGCTGGAAGCCGACGTGGCGCTGCCCGTCGTGCGCAGCTTTGTCGATCAGGTCACGGACCTGGCGATCGGCGCCAATGTCCTGCGGTCGGTCACGCCGGGGCAGCAGGTGGTCAAGATCGTCAGCGACGCGCTGACCGAGATGCTCGGCTCCGAAACCGCCGAACTCGACCTTGCCGTCACTCCGCCCGCGGTCATCATGATGGTCGGCCTTCAGGGGTCGGGCAAGACGACGACGACCGCGAAGATCGCGAAGCGGCTGAAGGACAAGGAGCGCAAGAAGGTGCTGATGGCGTCGCTGGACGTCAATCGCCCCGCCGCGCAGGAACAGCTTGCGGTCCTTGGTCAGCAGATCGACGTCGCGACGCTGCCGATCATTTCGGGCCAGCAGCCGGTCGAAATCGCACAGCGCGCCATGCAGGCGGCCAAGCTTCAGGGCTATGACGTCCTGATGCTCGACACCGCGGGCCGCCTTCACGTCGATCAGCAGTTGATGGACGAGATGCAGGCGGTGTCGCGCACGGCCAGCCCCGCCGAAACCCTGCTCGTCGTCGACAGCCTGACCGGGCAGGACGCGGTGCAGGTCGCGCAACGCTTTACCGATCAGGTGCCGCTCACCGGCGTCGTTCTGACCCGCATGGACGGCGATGCGCGCGGGGGTGCCGCGCTGTCGATGCGCGCCGTCACCGGCAAGCCGATCAAGTTCGCGGGCACGGGTGAAAAGCTCGACGGGCTGGAACTGTTTCAGCCGGCGCGGATCGCGGGCCGCATCCTTGGCATGGGCGATGTCGTCAGCCTCGTCGAACGGGCGGCCGAGACGATCCAGGCCGAAGAGGCCGAAGCGATGGCGGCCAAGATGGCCAAGGGCCAGTTCGACCTCAACGACCTGCGCACGCAGCTCAACCAGATGCGCCGCATGGGCGGCATCGGCGCGCTGGCGGGGATGATTCCGGGGATCAAGAAGGCGCAGGCGCAGATGGCCGCGGGCGGCGCCGACGACAAGATGCTCGTCCATTTCGACGCGATCATGGGGTCGATGACCCCCAAGGAACGCGCAAAGCCCGAAATCCTGACCGCGAAGCGCAAGATCCGCATCGCCAATGGATCGGGAACGACGGTGCAGCAGGTCAACAAGGTGCTGAAGATGCACCAGGAAATGGCCAGCGCGATGAAAAAGATCCGCAAGATGGGCGGGCTCAAGGGCCTGGGCGCGTTGTTCGGCAAGGGCGGCGGCATTCCCGGAATGGGCGGAATGGGCGGCGGCCTGCCCGGCCTTGGCGGGGGTGGATCGATCCCGCCCGAACTCGCCAATCTGATGAAAAAAAAGAAGTGATTACACCGGAATTTGAACGTTAAACTCTGAAGGAAAATATCATGGCAACCTCCATTCGCCTCGCACGCGGCGGTTCGAAAAAGCGTCCCTATTACAAGATCGTCGTCGCTGACTCGCGCAGCCCGCGCGACGGCCGCTTCATCGAACGGATCGGCAGCTACAACCCGCTGCTCGCCAAGGACAATCCCGAGCGCGTGAAGCTTGACGCCGACCGTGCGAAGCATTGGGTTTCGGTTGGCGCGCAGCCGACCGACCGCGTCGCCCGCTTCCTCGACGCCGCTGGTGTCCTTGAGCGCGCCGCCCGCAACAACCCGAACAAGGGTGTCCCCGGCGAAAAGGCCAAGGAACGCGCCGAGGAAAAGGCTCAGAAGATCGCTGACGCCGAAGAAGCCGCAGCAGCCGCTGCCGCCGCTCCGGAACCGGAACCGGAAGCTGTCGAAGAAGCACCGGCCGCTGAAGAAGCTGCCGCTCCCGAAGCCGCTGAATCGCCCGCCGCTGAGGCCGCTGAATCGGATGCAACCGGTTCGGTGAAGAGCGAAGAAACCGCCGAAGCCGTCGCCGAAGCCGTCGCCGACGAAACCCCGGCCGACGCGACCGCTGCCGATGCGACCGCCATGGCCGAACAGGCCGCCGAAGGTGGCCCGGTCGAAGACGCGCCCGCTGCTGAAGAAGCCGGCGAAGAAAAGGCCGAAGGCTAAACCTTGGCCGACGCGAGCCGCCCCGTCACCCTTGCCGCCATCGCGGGCGCGCACGGGGTGCGGGGCGAGGTGCGCCTTAAACTTTTTGGCGAAGGCGCGGAGGCTCTCCGCGCCTTTTCCCTTTTCGACGCGGGCGATCGGCGCCTGACGCTGAAATCCGTTCGTCCGGCCAATCAGGGCGCGGTCGCGACGTTCGCCGAAATAGCCGATCGCAGCGCCGCGGAGGCGTTGCGCGGCGTCCTGCTGACCGTTCCGCGATCATCGCTGCCGCCGTTGCCGGACGGCGAATATTATCACCACGACCTGCTCGGCCTGCCATGCGTATCGACCGACGGCAGCGCGATCGGTGACGTCGTCGCGGTCGAGAATTTCGGGGCGGGCGATATTCTGGAAATCGAGAAACCGGCCGTGGCGGGCAAGAAGCCGCAGCGGTTCATGGTGCCGATGACCGCGCGGGCGGTGCCGACATGGGACGCCGATCGCATCGTCATCGACGCGGCTTTCGTCGAGTAAAGGCGGCCGTCGTCATGACCTTTACCGCCGTTCCCCTGACGCTTTATCCCGACATGTTTCCCGGCCCGCTGGGGCACAGCATGGCGGGGCGCGCGCTCGAAAGCGGGACGTGGCACTGTGCGCCGGTGCAGATACGGGATTTCGCGACCGACAGGCATCGCACCGTCGACGACACGCCGGCGGGCGGCGGCGCGGGAATGGTCCTGAAGGCCGATGTGCTGGGATCCGCGATCGACCATGCGATGGCCGCGCATCCGGACTTGCCGGTCCTGGCGATGACACCGCGCGGAACGCCGATCACGCAGGGGCGCGTGCGCCAGCTTTCGGCCGGCCCCGGCGCCATCATCCTGTGCGGCCGGTTCGAGGGTTTCGACGAACGGATCTTTGACGCGCGGCCCATCGAGCAAGTGTCGATGGGCGACATCATATTGTCGGGAGGAGAGATGGGCGCGCTCCTCCTCCTCGACGCTTGCATTCGGCTGCTTCCCGGCGTAATGGGCGCGGCTTCAAGCGGAGATGACGAATCGTTCGAAAACGGTTTGCTCGAATATCCGCACTATACCCGGCCCGTCACATGGGAAGGGCGCACGATCCCCGAAGTGCTGCGATCGGGGGATCATGCGAAGATCGCGGCCTGGCGGAAACAACAGGCGGCGGATCATACACGGTTACGCAGGCCGGACCTTTGGGAGCGCCATGAGGGCGCTCGGGACCGACCTGCCTCTGGCGCGCGGCGAAAAGAAAAGGACTAGGGGACATGAACCTCATCCAGACGATCGAAGCCGAAGAAATCGCCAAGGCGGCCAAGACCATTCCGACCTTTCGTCCCGGCGACACGCTGAAAGTCGGCGTGAAGGTGGTCGAAGGCGAACGCACCCGCGTTCAGAATTTCGAAGGCGTGTGCATCGCGCGCTCGAACAAGGGCATGGGCTCCAACTTCACCGTGCGCAAAATGTCGTTCGGCGAAGGTGTCGAGCGCGTCTTCCCGCTCTATTCGCCGAACATCGACAGCATTACCGTCGTCCGCAAGGGCGCCGTCCGTCGTGCGAAGCTTTACTATCTGCGTGGGCGCACTGGTAAATCGGCACGTATTGCGGAACGCCGCGATTACCGGTCGGAAGCCAGCGAGGGCTAAGGGAGACTTTCCTACCCCCAAGCGAAAACAGCTTTCCAAAACGACCGGTTCCGCCAATGCGCAGAACCGGTCGTTTTTCGTTTCAGCACAGCATTTCCAGAACGGGATTTTATCATGGGTTATCGTATCGTTGTCGCAGGAGCCACGGGCAATGTCGGGCGCGAAGTGCTCGCCATTCTGGCCGAACGCGAATTTCCCTATGACGAACTGGCGGCGGTCGCGTCGTCGCGCAGCCAGGGCGACGAGATCGAGATCGGCGACACGGGCAAGACCGTGAAATGCCAGAATATCGAGAATTTCGACTGGTCGGGCTGGGACATGGCGATCTTTGCCATCGGCAGCGATGCGACCGCGATCCATGCGCCCAAGGCCGCGGCGGCGGGCTGTGTCGTTATCGACAATTCGTCGCTGTATCGCATGGACCCCGACGTGCCGCTGATCGTGCCCGAAGTGAACCCGGAGGCGATCGACGGTTATACCAAGCGCAACATCATCGCGAACCCCAATTGTTCGACCGCGCAGATGGTCGTGGCGCTGAAGCCGCTGCACGACGCCGCAAAGATCAAGCGCGTCGTCGTTTCCACCTATCAGTCGGTGTCGGGCGCGGGCAAGGCGGGGATGGACGAACTGTGGAACCAGACGCGCCAGATTTTCGTCGGCGACGAAAAGGACGTGCAGAAATTCACCAAGCAGATCGCCTTCAACGTCATCCCGCACATCGACAAATTCCTCGACGACGGTTCGACCAAGGAAGAGTGGAAGATGGTCGTCGAGACCAAGAAGATCCTCGATCCCAAGATCAAGGTCACGGCGACCTGCGTCCGCGTCCCCGTCTTTGTCGGCCATTCGGAAGCGATCAATATCGAGATGGAGGATGAATTGTCGGCCGAGGATGCGCAGCGCATCCTGCGTGAAGCGCCGGGCGTCGTGCTCCACGACAAGCGCGAGGATGGCGGTTACATCACCCCCGTCGAATGCGTCGGCGATTTCGCGACGTTCGTGTCGCGCGTCCGTGAAGACCCGACGGTCGAAAATGGCCTCAACCTCTGGTGCGTCAGCGATAACCTCCGCAAGGGCGCGGCGCTGAACGCGGTGCAGATCGCCGAACTGCTCGGTCGTCGGCATCTGAAGAAGGGCTGATCTTCCATGCCCTCCCCTTCAGGGGAGGGCAGCGAAACTTGGGAGTTTGCTCCCTAGTTGCAGCGGGTCGGGTCTATCGGCCTTGCGCAAGGTCGGCCCACCGACCAGATCGCCCATATCGACGCGGGGCTCAGTTGCATGTCGCTGCGCTGGTGAGCGCCGCCGGGCGCGCCTTTGCTTGCCGCCCCGGATGCGATATTGGTGACGGCGATCCCGCACCGCGACAGGAGACAGGAATGCGCAACTTCACGGCCCTCGCGATGATCGGACTGCTTGCCGCCTGCAAACCCGCCGCGGAAAAGCCGCCCGCGGACGCCGATCCCGTCGCCCCTGCGGTTCCCGAGGCGAAGAATGATGGACCGAACGCCGCGACCACCGCGGTGAGCCTGGACGGCGAAGGCCTGCGTTTTGTCGATACGAACAGCGGCAAGACCAGTCTGCTCGCCTTTGGCGTCCCGCGCGCGCAGGCCGAAGCGGCGCTGGCGAATGTTACCGGCAAGGAGGACGACCGCAGCACCAACGAGGAATGCGGCGCGGGCACGATGGAATTCACCCGCTATGACGCGATGACGCTGAATTTTCAGGACGGCAAGTTCGTCGGCTGGTTTCTGGGCAATGAACCCGGCGCGAACAGCTATTCGACGATGAGCGGTATCGGCATCGGCACGACGCGCGCCAAGGCGAAGGCATCGGTCTCGATCGTCGATATGGAGGACAGCACGCTGGGCGAGGAGTTCAGCATCGGCACGGGCGAGACGGCCATCGGCGGCATGTTCGCGGCGCCCGGCGACGCGGCCAAGATCGACGCGCTGTTTGCCGGCACCAACTGCTTCTTTCGCTGATATGATGCGGGACATCACCGGCGGCTGTCGCTGCGGCCAATTGCGCTACCGCTTCGATCAGGACGGCCCGCTGCTCAACTATTGCTGCCATTGCCTCGACTGCCAGAAATCGACCGCGAGCGCCTTTGCCGATCAACTGATCGTATCGACCGACGCGCTGACAGTGACCGGGCGCAGCGTGATTTTTTCGACCGAGCGCCCGTCGGGAGGGACGACGAACAACCAGCACTGCCCCGACTGTTTCAGCCGCGTGTGCAATGCGAACACCGCTTACCCGACGATGACGATCGTGCGCGGCGGGACGCTCGATGACCCCTCCGGCCTCGAACCCTTCGCGCATATGTGGACCAGCCGGAAACGCGGCTGGATCGCGATCGACCCTGCGGTGCCGACCTTTGAGGAAGCGCCCGATCCGGCGGAGTTCATGCGGCTCGCAATGGCGCGCCGCGCGGGCTGAGGGTCCGGCACGACCGATTGCTGGCATAAAAATCCTCCCCGTGATGCAGCCATGGGGAGGTGGCAGCGCGAAGCGATGACGGAGGGGCCCTTAGCGCAAGGCCGCAGCCCCTCCACCACCGCCTGCGGCGGCGGTCCCCCTCCCCATCGCTGTGCGACAGGGAGGATTGGCAGGAACCGACCGTTAGCGGACCTTTCCTTCAACGCCGCCGTGGATCCCGGATCGAGTCCGGGATGACGAAAGAGGGTGAAGGCAATGCCGCTCTCCACCCCCAAATCCGCCGTCCGCCCCCTAATGCCCCATATCCGCCGCCGACGCGCGCGGGGCGCCTCGTTTCGGGGGGCGTAGCAGGAGGACCAGCGGCACCGACGCCAGCGTCACCCACATCATCAGCCAGAAATCGTCGATATAGGCGACCATCGCCGCCTGGCGGTTGATCTCTGCATTGACCATCGCCAACGCGGTGTCGCCGACAATGCCGAAACGGTCGGCGGTCGAGGGGTCGAGCAGGCTGACCGAGCTGTTGGTGATATGCGCCGCCAGATCCTGATGGCTTGTCTGGATGTTCGCGCCGAGCAGGGTGGTGACGACCGAGATGCCGACCGACGCGCCGATGCTGCGGAACAGGTTGAGCAGGCTGGACCCGTCGGTGCGATATTGCGGCTGGATCGTCGCGAAGGCCATGGTGTTGAGCGGGATGAAGATCAGCCCCATGCCAAGGCCCTGCACCAGCCCGCTGATAATCACCGGCCGCATTCCCATGGCGAGCGACCAATGGCTCATCTGCCAGAGCGAATAGGCGGCGATGAGAAGGCCGGTGCCGACCATCCAGCGCGCATCGATCTTGCCCAGCAACTGCCCCGCGACCCACATGCTGGCGAGGATGCCGATGCCGCGCAGCGCCAGGATGATGCCGGTGTCGATCACCGGCCAGCCAAACAGATTTTGCAGCATCGGCGGCAATAGCGCCATCGATGCGAACATCACCACGCCGATCACGATCATGAACCCCATCGCGGTGACGAGGTTGCGGTCGGCGAGCATCGCGCGGTTGAACAGCGGCGCCCGCGCGGTGGCCATGTGGACGGCGAACATCCACAGGCAGGACAAAGCGACACCCAGTTCGATCCAGATTTCGATGCTGTCGAACCAGTCGAGATGCGCGCCGCGGTCGAGCATCAACTGGAGCGCGGCAAGCCCCAGCGCGAGCATCGAAAAGCCGAACAGGTCGAAGCGGCGGGTCGTGGTTCGCGTCCGGGGCAGCAGCGCCCACATCATCGCGAGCGTGACGAGACCGACGGGCAGGTTGACGTAAAAGACCCAGCGCCAATTGACGCTTTCGGTCAGCCAGCCGCCCAATATCGGCCCCATGATCGGCCCGATCATGATTCCCATCCCCCAGATCGACATGGCGCGAGCGTGGCGTTCGGGCGGGTTGATGTCGAGCATCACCGATTGCGACAGCGGCCCGATGAAGGCCGCGAAAATGCCTTGCAGGAAGCGAAAGACGACCATCTGTTCCAGGCTTTGCGCCGCGCCGCAAGCCATCGAGGCGACGATGAAACCGGCGATGGCGACGAGGAACAGTTCTCGCCGCCCGATGCGGTCGGCCAGCCAGCCGGTGATCGGCATCGCGACCGCCGAGGCGAGGATATAGCTGGTCAGCACCCATGTCACCGTCTCGCTCGTCGCGCCGAGCGCGGACTGCATATGCGGGATGGCGACGTTGGCGATCGTCGTGTCGAGGATCTGCATGATCGACGCGCCCATGACCGCGACGGTCAGCAGCCCGCGATAGCGCACCCGTTCGTGCAGCGGGATGCTGTCATCGTCGGGGAGCGCCGCGGCGGATGGCTGACGGGGGAGGGAGCGGCTGGCCATCGCTAGAGGTCATCCTCCCCGTGGCGAAGCCATGGGGAGGGGGACCGTTCGCGAAGCGAATGGTGGAGCGGCCGCAGCGGTTGCGGATATGGCCCCTCCGTCAGCGGCTGCGCCGCTGCCACCTCCCCATCGCTGCGCGACAGGGAGGACCCATGAATTCCGGACAGTCGGCGCATCCGGCTTACTTCGTGAACACCCGCACGTCCGCCGACAGCCCCGCGATCATGTCGCGCGCGGGCTTTTCGTCGAAGGCGATGCGGACCGGCACGCGCTGCGTCACCTTGACCCAGTTGCCCGTCGCATTCTGGGCGGGGAGGACCGAAAATTCGCTGCCCGTGCCCGCGCCGATCGTCAGCACATGGCCGCGCACCGTGACGCCCGGATAGGCGTCGAAGCGAATTTCGGCGCGCTGGCCGACGCGCATGGCGGCGAGGTCGGTTTCCTTGAAATTCGCCTCTACCCACGGCCGCGCGGTGTCGACCAGCGTGACGGCGGGCAGCCCCGCGACCATCATCTGGCCGATCTGAAGACGGTCGGACTGGGCGACGCGCCCGGCGCTGGGCGCGCGCACCGTGGTACGGCCCAGATTGACCTCGGCCTGCGACCGCTGGACGCGCGCGGCCTCGACCTGCGGGTTCACGCCGCTTGAGGGACCGGCGGCGAGTTTCGTGCGCGCTTCGGTCGCGGCGGCTTCGGTCTGGCGGACGCGCTCACGCGCCTGGGTCAACGCATAGCGCGCGGCGTCATAGGCGGCGCGGGTCGTGAAGCCCTTTTCCATCAGCGCCGCCTGCCGGTCGAAATTGACCGCGGCGAACTTTACATCTTCGCGCGCCGCGGCGATGTCGACGCGCGAGGTGTTCGCGCCCGCCGACAGATTGCCGACCTCTACCTGTGCCGCGTCGATCGCGGCGGTCGCCTGTGCGACGGTCAGCGCATAGGGTTCGCGGTCGATGCGGAACAAGAGCTGGCCCTTTGCGACCTGCTGGCCATCGCGCACCGCGACCTCGACGATGCGACCCCCGACTTCGGCGGCGACCGACACCTTGTCCATCTGGACATAGGCATTGTCGGTCGACACCGACCCGCCGCTCGTCAGCCACCAGCCCGCGCCCGCCGCGATCAACAGCGCGGGCAGGCCGAACATCAACGCGCGCGTCCGCCAACCGGCGCGGGGGGCGGCGCCGACGTCGGTGGAGGCGGGGCCGGGAAGCGGATCGGCCTTTGGCGCCGTTTTGGACGAAGCGGGACTGTCGGCCCGGGGACGGGATGGGGAGATCTGGTCCATCAGGCGGCCTCGTCTTCCTTGCAAATGCGGCGGGACAGGTTGACGCGGACGCGTTCGACAAGGGCATGGAGCTGATCCACCTCGTCCGCGCTGAGGCCCTCGACAGCTTCGGCGGTCAGCGCGTCGGTAACCGGACGCATTCCGTCGAGCAGTTCGCCCGCGTGCTGCGTCAGGTAAAGCCGCCAGGCGCGGCGGTCGGCGGGGTCGGTGCGGCGTTCGACCAACTGGCCCTCGACCAGCCGGTCGACCATCCGCGACAAGGTGATCGGTTCGACCTCCAGCAATTCGGCCAGCGGACCCTGTCGCACGCCCTCGTGACGTTTCAGATAGGTGATGAGCCGCCATTGCAGCGCGGTGATCCCGCTGTCCCGTGTCCGCGCGTTGAACGACCGCCGGAACAGGCGCGCGGTGTCGTTCAAAAGGAATCCGATCGTTTCAGTCATGGCATAGGATATAATAGCAGTTGCTACTAAATGCAATGGCCCCTGCCATATCCGCTTTGGAGAGAAATCGCTGGGACCAAACACCTAGTCTGCGCGTTCGTCCGCGAACGTGAAATTCGACGCTCAGCGATTGCGGCTAGCTAGCGAGGAGATGCAGAACTTTCAGAGGTTCCAGCAGGCGCCCCGGATCGGTCGGGCGGTCCAAAATTCCTTCGGCGAGGCTAGGCGTGAGCATCAGGGGTCGGCGCGGCAAAGCGGCTCCGACACCCGCCGGAACGCCCCCGCAACCGGAGGCGCCTCAGCGGCTCGCCTCCTATGCGATGACCGTCGAGGTTAGGGCTGACCGAGTGACCGCACCAAGCGGTTCGTCGATCATCCGACGGATCGGGATTTGAGAGGGCTGGCGCCGCATGGCGACGCCAGCCCTCTTGCTTTGGTATCGCGGATCAGGCGACGCGTTTCATGGTGCTGAAGGCGCCCTTGACCTTCAGGATGATCGTGACGTCCGAATCGCCGCGGTTGCGCCAGAACCAGCCGTGGTTGCCGGTGAAGGCGGCGGTCAGCGTGCCCTTGTCGGACGACAGGCCGCGCTTCTTCGCGTAGCTCACCGAATTGCCGCCGCCGTCGCCGTGCATGTCGGCATTCACCGCGCCGCCGACGATCGTCCATTCATAATTGACCCTGGCGCTGCGCTCCATGACCAGCTTCACCTCGGCACCCTCGCCGGGCTTGAGCGTGACGCGCATCTCGTCGGACTTGCCGGCGGGCGTTTCTTCACCCGCCGCCGCCGCCGCGGGAGCTTCGACGACCGTTCCGGCGGCCGAGGCTTCGACCGCAGCCGTGCGAGCCGACGCGCGATCGGCCTCCGCCTCGGCCGCGAGCTGGGTCTTGATCTCACCCATCTCGGCAACGCCGAGCGCCTTGCCGATGCCCGTCGGATCGATGGCATATTCGGCGGGAAGCACGACGGTGACGAGCAGCACGCCTGCCGTCACTATCGCGATGACGGTCGATTTGATGAGCTTCGCGGTCGAGGGCAGCTCCGCCTTGGGCGGAATATTGGTATTATACATGATGTTGGTCCTTTGATCAGGAGACGGCATAGCCCGTGAGCTGGTAGCCGATGAGGAGGAAGCCCGCGGTCATCATGACGACGTTCGCGGTATAGGCATGTTTCGAGAAGCTGTCCGAACGGCGCCAGAAACCCATCACGATGAGAATCGCGCCGAGGGCGAGCAACTGCCCAATCTCCACCCCGACATTGAAGGCGAGGAGGTTTGGCAGCAGTCCGTCGGGCGAAATATCATATTCGATGATTTTCGTGGCCAGGCCGAAGCCGTGGCAGAAGCCGAACAGCAAGGTCGCGATCTTCGTGTTCGGCTGGAAACCGAACCATCGTTGATAGGCGCCGAGATTGTCGAGCGCCTTGTAGACGATCGAGAATCCAATGATCGCATCGATGATATAGCTGTTGATCCCGAAGTCGAAGAAGACCCCGAGCAGCATCGTCGTCGAATGGCCGATCGCAAACAGGCTCACATAGAGCGCGATATGCTTCATCCGGTAGAGGAAGAAGATGATGCCGAAGAGGAAGAGGAGGTGATCGTAGCCGGTCACCATATGTTTGGCGCCGAGATACAGGAAGGCGAGGATATTCACCCCGCTGGTTTCCTGAATATAGCCCTTGTCGCCTTCAGCAACGGCATGGGCGAGCGCCTCGCCGGTGGCGGCCAAGACGCTCATGGCAAGAAATGCGAAAAATAGCAGTAGCCGCCCGCGCGCGCTTGGTCCGCGCGTCGGCTCGTACAAAGCCTGAAACATGATAAATCCTGTCTATGTGGTAATGCCGCGCGATGGCGGCACGAAGGTCACACGGCAGACGATCGATCGGGTGGACGGTAAAGACGGTCGCTGCGGCGGCCGTCCATGACGGTTAGCGGCGTCGCGCCCCAAAGGCCGCGTAGTTCACCGCTACCGAGCTTGAATGATGCAAGTTGAAGCGGCGGATCGTGATTATGGTCGCCAGGATTATGCCCGTGCATATGCCCGACCGCCCGTTCCTGCTCATCGTCGCTGTCGTGCGAGTGGCCGCCGGGACCATGGTTCGATGCAATGACAAGATGGCGAGACGCTTCGGCCTCGAGCAGCGCGACCGGATTGTGACGGACGATCGTCATCGTTGCCGAGACAAGCAGAGCGAGCGCGGTCAGGCATAGGAGGAGCCTGCGAAAATATGTCTCGCGGATATGTAGAGACGGGCGCGGTCGCATCGGAGGCCTTGGAAATCCTATTTAGAGATATTTCGAGATCGCGCGAAACTCGGCCATCGCCTCGGCGCCCGCGCCGGCCTCGCCGCCAATGCAATGTTCGACATGGTCCTCGATCAAAGTTCGCTTGGCGCTTGCCACCGCCCGCTCCACCGCCCGGAGCTGCAACGCCACGTCGGCGCAAGGCTTTCCATTCTCGATCATCGTGACAATGCTGCTCAGATGGCCGGCAGCGCGGTTCAGCCGCTTGATGATGGCGGGGTGCGTCGCGTGAACATGGGGATGGGCGTGCAGATGGCTATGGTCGTCGGGCATGCACCTATTTTCTCCGCTCGCGCGCCGTTGTCCAGTCGCAACATGGGTGCCATCCAATTCGGCAAGGCGTGCTGCTTGGCGAAGACAAGGTTGACGTCGTCATTGTGACGACCCTATAGGCACATATCCCCCATGGGGGATAGTCCGAAAATTTGGAATCATGCTCGACGTCCTTGCCAACCGCACGTACCGGCACCTTTTGCTCGCGCAGGTCATCGCTCTTGTCGGGACCGGACTCGCGACGATCGCGCTCGGTCTGCTCGCTTATGACATTGCCGGCGGTGATGCGGGCGAGGTGCTTGGCACCGCGCTCGCGATCAAGATGATCGCCTATGTCGGCATCGCGCCCGTGGCCGGTGCCTTCGCCGATCATGTGCCGCGACGGGCGCTGCTCGTGTCACTCGACGTCATGCGCGCGGGCGTGGCCATCTGCTTGCCGTTCGTCACCGAAGTCTGGCAAATCTATGGTCTGATCTTCGTTCTCCAGTCGGCGTCGGCGGCCTTCACTCCGACTTTTCAGGCCACCATTCCCGATGTTCTGCCCGACGAGCGCGACTATACCCGCGCGCTTTCGCTGTCGCGCCTTGCCTATGACATGGAGAATATCACCAGCCCGCTGCTTGCAGCGGCGCTGCTCACGGTCATCAACTTCCACTGGCTCTTTTCGGGGACAGCGGCCGGTTTCCTCGCGTCCGCGCTGCTCGTCCTGTCGGTTCGTTTGCCCCGGCCCGAAGGCTCGATGCATCGGAACGGCGGCATTTACGCCAAGACGACCCGCGGCATCCGTATCTATCTGAAGACTCCGCGACTTCGCGGCCTCCTCGCGATCACCCTGTCGGCGGCGGCGGCAAGTTCGATGGTCATCGTCAACACGGTCGTGCTTGTTCGCGATACGCTTGGCCTCTCGCAACAGGATGTCGCGCTCACCATGGCCGCCTATGGGCTGGGATCGATGGCCGCGGCCTTTGCGCTTCCCGCGATCCTCGACCGGATGCCCGACCGGCCCGTCATGCTCGGCGCCGCTGCGGCGTTGGCGGCCGGCCTTGGCGCCATGGCCTGGATCAGTGCGTCGGTTCCAGCCGGGCCCGCCTTGTGGTATTTGCTGCTTGGCGGCTGGTTGCTGCTCGGCGTCGCCTATTCGATGAGCCTCACGCCGTCGGGGCGCCTGCTCAAGCGATCGGCCCACGCCGACGACCGTCCCGCGCTTTTCGCGGCGCAGTTCGCGCTCAGCCACGTCTGTTGGCTGATCTCATATCCGCTCGTCGGGAAACTCGGGGCCAGCGTCTTGATGACCGCCGCTTTTGCCGCAATGGCGGGCATCGCGCTTGTCGGCACGATCGCCGCCGCGCTGCTCTGGCCAGCATATGATCCCGATGTGGTTCAGCATGATCACCCGGAACTCGGGGCCGACCATGAGCATGTCCGTGTCCAGCATGGCGCGGGTGTGGCGCGCCATGCCTATGTGATCGACGATCTGCATCCTGCATGGACGAGAGCCGAATGAACCGCACGATCCCTTGGGCTCGGGGCGCCTATGTGCGCCCGTCGCTGCGTTTTATACTGTTCGGCTCGCTCCTTGCGGCGATCGCGCTCGTCAACATCGTCGGCTTCAGCGGTTGGCACAGCGCGCTTGTCGGTCATGATGACGCGGCGGTAATGGCCGACACGCTTGAGCATGACGGCGACGATTCCTCGGTTCCACAGGTCGATCTGCACAAGATGAGCCATCCTGTCGTCAACGGCATGACCTTTCTCGACGCCGACCTGGGTCCGGTCGTTTCAATCCTTTTCACGGCGGTGATCTGGTCGTTGCCTATGGATATGATTCGGCTTGGAATCGCGCCCGAAGGCCTTTTGCGACCACCTAGAATCTGATGCGCGAACGCCGTCCGGCGTCCGATTTCCATCAATTCCAGGAGTAATTTCCATGTCCGATCCATTCGGCCCGCCACGCCTGCGAAAGTCGTTGCTGGGCCTTGCAGGCGCTGCCGGCATTATTGCCGGCCCCGCCGCCTCGGCGCAAACGGCGCCGCCCTTTGCGCAACTTTTTCGAGAGACCGAAAATGCCCCGCGCCAGATCGCCATCGAGGCCGATGTTGAACGAGCCGAAGGCCTTGCGCAGCAGGCCCATGCGCGTCCCAACCCGAACGTCAGCGCGCTGACCGAGAATATCGGCGGTCAAAGCCCCTATAATGGGTTCAACCGATCAGAGACGACGGTCCAGTTCAATCAGCCGATCGAACTCGGCGGCAAGAGGTCGGCCAGGATCGCAGCCGGCGAAGCCGGGGTCGAAGCCGCCCGGGCGCGCGGCGTCGATGCCCGGCTGAACTACGCTTATGACCTCGCTCGCGCATATGGCGGCGCCGAGATCGCCGATCGCCGCATCGGTCTGGCGGAGGACGAGCTTGCAAAGGCCGAGGACGACCTTCGCGTCGCGCGCGCGCTCGTCGGGGCCGGAAAGGAAGCGCGGCTCCGGAGCCTGCAGGCCGAAACCGATGCGAACTCGCTTCGCGCCGCGCTGAGTACTGCGGTCGCCGAACGGGTTGTCGCTTATGCGCGGCTCTCGGCGCTCGCGGGCCAGGGCTCGCAATATATGAGGCTTTCCGAGCCGTTGCTGACGCGGCTTGATCAGGGTCCGCAATATGGGCCGATCGATCCCCTCCGCACCGCGCCTTACCTTGCCGCAAAGGCCGAGCGCGATGCGGCAGCCTATCGCGTGACGCTTGCGCGAAAGCAGGCGGTCCCAGACGTCACCATATCGCTCGGTGCCAGGAGGCTGCAGGGCGATCGCGCCAATGCGTTGCTCGTCGGCATAAGCCTGCCCCTACCCATTCTCGACCGGAACCGCGGCAATGTTGCCGCGGCACAAGCTGAATTGCGGGGGGCAGGCGCGCGCGTCGAGGCGGCTCGCCTCGAATCGGCGTCCCTTATTGAGGCGGTCACCACGATGAACGAAGCGGCCAACGTTCGCGTGGCCGCCGCGCAAAAGACGCTCGAAACGGCCGAGGAAAGCTACCGCCTCGCCCGCATCGCATATGAAGCCGGAAAATCGCCGCTCATCGAATTGCTGACGGCGCGTCGCGGGCTCGGGTTGGCGCGCGGCGTCGTTCTTGAGGCCGAAGCAGCCCGCTTCGACGTACGCGCCAATCTCGCTCGCCTTAAAGGCCAGACGATCATGGGGGACCAGATCCAATGACACAGAAGAACCGTTTTAACGCAGGCGCCGCAGTCGCGCTCGCCGCAGCCGTAGCACTGGGGTTCGGCGCCGCCCGCCTCACGCAGTCCGAACCCGTCGTGCAAGACGACACGTCGGAGAAAGTCGAAGCGCCGAGCCTTGACATCGCCATCGCGCCCGATGCGATCAAGGCGTCGCAGATCACGATCGCCCGGGCAGCGGGAGGCGAGCTCGATGCCACGATCTCTGCTTCCGCGACGGTGGAAACGACGCCCGATGCCGAAGCCGTGCTGACCGCGCGCGCCGCCGGCACCGTTGTGCGGATCTTCAAGCGGATCGGCGATCCGGTGCGCGCCGGCGAAACCCTGGCTCTCGTCGAAAGCCGTGATGCATCAGCTATCGTCGCCGATCGCAGCGCCGCCGTGGCGCGGGTCCAGCTTGCTCAGCGCCAGCTCGACCGAGAGCGGTCGCTCTTCCAGCAGGGCGTTTCTCCACGCGCGGATTATGAAACGGCCCTCGCCAATCTGGCGGTCGCGCAAGCCGATGCACAGCGTGCCTCCGCTGCCGCCGGAGCGACAAAAGTCGCCGCCGACGGACGATCGGTCTCGGTCGTCAGCCCCGTCTCGGGGCGTATCACGGCCGCGGCCGCCAATCTTGGCCGGTTCGTCGCCGCTGAAACCGAGCTGTTCCGGATCGCGGACCCATCGCGGCTTCAGATCACCGCGAATCTGCCCGCGACCGAGGCCTTCCGCGTCCGCGCCGGCGACCGGGTCGAACTGTCGACGGCCGACGGCCGCGTCGTGGAAGGCAAGGTCCGCTCAGAGACCGGCGTTGTCGATCCGACAACGCGAGCGGCGACAGTTGTCGTCACGCCGATCGGAGGCGCCCAGATCGTCCCCGGTCAGCTTGTCCAGGCCCGCATCTTCGCCAGCGGCGGTGGGGGAACCGGCAATGTGATGGTTCCGCAGGATGCGGTCCAGACGATCGCCGACAACAGCGTCGTCTTCATCCGCACCAAGGATGGCTTTCGCGCGCAGCCGATCCGGATCGGCGCGCGTAGCGGCGGAATGGTCGCCATCCTGGCAGGCCTCAAGGCAGGTACACCGATCGCCACAATCAACGCGTTCCTGCTCAAGGCCGAACTCGAAAAGGAGGCGGCAGAATGATCAGCCGCATATTAAGCCTCTCCGTCAGGTGGCGATGGCTTGTCGTCGCGCTGACGCTCGTCATCGTCGCCATCGGCGGCTGGCAGATCACCAAATTGCCGATTGACGCGGTCCCCGACGTCACCAACCGCCAGGTCCAGATCAACACTTTCAACCCGGCGTTCGGACCCGTCGATATGGAAAAGCAGGTCACGTTCCAGGTCGAAACGGCCCTTGCCGGCATCCCCGGACTAACCCTGACGCGCTCGCTGACGCGCAACGGGTTCAGCCAGGTTACCGCCGTTTTCACCGACGATACCGATATTTTCTTTGCACGACAGCAGGTTACCGAACGTTTGGCGCAGGCAAAGGACAGCCTTCCCGCCGGGGTGCAACCCAATCTTGCCCCGCTCAGCACCGGCCTCGGCGAAATCCTATTTTACTCGGTTGCCTTCCGTCACCCCGACGGCAAAGGGTTGAAGATCGTCGATGGCAGACCGGGCTGGCAGTCCGACGGTGCCTATCTGACGCCCGAGGGCGAACGGCTCACGACCGAACTCACCAAGGCGGCCTATCTGCGCACCGTACAGGACTGGGTCATCCGCCCGCAGATGCGGACGGTGACCGGCGTCGCGGGCGTCGACTCGAACGGCGGCTATGTGAAGCAATATCTGGTCGAGCCCGATCTCAACGCGCTCGCCAGCTACGGGATATCGGTCACCGAACTCGCCAACGCGCTTGAGCGCGCCAACCTGTCAGTCGGCTCAAACTACATCCGCCGGGCGGGAGAGAGCTTTCTGGTCCGCGCCGATGCTCGTCTCAAGTCAATCTCGGAAATCGAGGAGGCGGTCGTCGCCACGCGCGGCGGGATTTCGATTCGTGTCAAGGATGTGGGCCAGGTCGTGATCGGGGGCGCGGTGCGCACGGGATCGGGTAGCCGCATGGGCTCCGAGGCCGTGATCTCGACCGTACTGATGCTGATCGGCAGCAACAGCCGGATCGTAGCGAACGACGCGGCGGACAAGCTCGTCGAAATCAACAAGTCGCTGCCGCCCGACATCTTCGCCGAACCGGTTTACAACCGGTCGAAGCTGGTGAATGCAACGATTGCGACAGTCGAAAAGAATCTCATCGAAGGCGCGCTTCTCGTCATCGCTGTCCTGTTCATTCTGCTCGGTAATATCCGCGCTGCGCTGATCACGGCTGCGGTCATCCCCATCACGATGCTGATGACCGCGACAGGGATGAACCGGCTCGGCGTGTCGGGCAATCTCATGAGCCTCGGCGCGCTGGACTTCGGTCTCATAGTCGATGGCGCCGTGATCATCGTTGAAAATGCCTTGCGGCGCCTGGCCGAACGCCAGGAGCATGAAGGGCGCCTGCTCTCGCGCGCCGAACGCATGGAGGAAACCACGATCGCCGCCCAGGAAATGATCCGTCCGACCGTTTATGGTCAGTTGATCATCTTCCTCGTATTCGTCCCCTTACTCACCTTTCAGGGTGTCGAGGGCAAGACCTTCTCCCCGATGGCGGTCACGCTGATGGTCGCGCTGGCCTCTGCCTTCCTCCTCTCGCTCACCTTCATCCCGGCGATGATCGCTATCTTCGTGAAGGGCAAGGTCAGCGAGACCGAGGTCAAGCCCATCCGTTGGTTCAAGGCGAAATATGCGCCGCTTCTCGACAAGGCGGTCGCGGATCCGATGCCGTTCGTCGCGGCAGGCGGCGGCATATTCCTGGCCGCTATCCTTGCTTTCGGCTTCCTCGGTCAGGAATTCATGCCGCAACTCGACGAAAAGGACATCACGGTCACCAACTTCCGGGTGCCGTCGGCGTCGATCGACCAGTCGACACAGATGCAACTGCGGATCGAGGATGCTCTGAAGTCCTTGCCCGAAGTCGCACTGGTCTTCTCGAAAAATGGCAATGCCGACCTTGGGACCGACCCGATGCCGCCCAATGCTTCGGACACCTATGTGATCCCAAAGCCCGAAAGCGAATGGCCGGACGAGGTGAAGAACAAGGAGGACATCCTCCGCCGCATCGAGAAACGGATGCGGCCGCTGATCGGTAACCGGACCGAGATCCAGCAACCTATTCAGATGCGCTTCAATGAACTGATCGCAGGGGTTCGCGCCGATGTCGCGGTCAAGCTCTATGGCGACGACCTCGAAGCGATGAGTGCAGAAGCGAAGCGGATCGCCGCGGTCCTCCGGAAAATCCCGGGAGCGGGCGACGTCAGCGCCGAGCAGACATCGGGGGCGCCGACCTTCGACGTCCAGACCGACCGAGCCGTAGCCGGCCGCTATGGCCTGTCGGTCGAGGAGGTCACCAATACGGTTGCGGCGGCGCTCGGCGGCCGTGAAGCCGGGCTCCTGTTCGAGGGCGACCGCCGCTTCTCGATCGTTGTCCGCCTTCCCGACGTTCGGCGCGACGATCTGGAAACGCTCAGCTCGATCCCCGTCATGCTGCCGGCCGGTGATGGGCAGATCGCACGATCGATCCCCCTTCGGGAGGTCGCGCGGTTCAGCTACACGCAGGGCCTCAATCAGATCAGCCGTGAAAACGGCAAGCGAATGGTGGTCGTTCAGGTGAACGTCCGCGGCCGCGATCTCGGCGGGTTCGTGGCCGAGGCACAGCAGAAGATCGGCGAACTCGACCTTCCGGCGGGTATGTACACCGACTGGGGCGGGACGTTCGAAAGTCTGCAGTCGGCGCGGCTGCGGCTTTTGATCGTCGTTCCGCTCTGCTTCCTCGCAATCTTCGGTCTTCTGTACATGGCGCTCGGCGGCGTGGCACCTGCCACAGTCGTGTTCAGCGCCGTTCCGATGGCGCTGGCGGGAGGTGTATTCGCTCTGCTCCTGTTCGGGATACCCTTCTCGATCACCGCAGCCGTCGGGTTCATCGCCCTGTCGGGCGTCGCGGTGCTCAACGGACTCGTGATGATGAGCGCGATACGGCAACGGCGCGCGAGCGGCGCCGGCGTCGAGGAGGCGATCATCGGAGGCGCGATGGAGCGCGTGCGGCCAGTCCTGATGACTGCTCTCGTCGCAAGCCTTGGCTTTGTGCCGATGGCCCTGGCCACGGGAACGGGAGCTGAGGTCCAGCGACCGCTCGCAACCGTCGTGATCGGCGGACTCATCACCTGCACTGCGCTGACCTTGCTCGTCCTGCCAGCAATTACGGCGCTAGTGTACCGCCACGGCGCGCGCCGTGGGCAGCAGCATGACGCCGCGCTGGCACCACCGGCGAGCTGAAAATGCGGGTCTGGCGGACTGAACTGCGGAACCGCCGGACCCGTTCATCGCTCGGTATTTGGTCCGGCGAGATGCCGACGAGATTTTAAACTTCGACCCCAACCAGTCTCGGCAACTGCTGAAGCAAGAGCTTATCCAATTTCATCAGCACGGTAACAGTTTGCAGTCTGACCGAGCAGACATATTGACGCTGGCTCAGCGCGTAATTTCCCCAGCGGAATTGTCCGAGCACTCCGGAAGAAGCTCGCAATCGCTGGCAGGTGAAAGGAACCGATTGAAGGTGCCGAGAATTGGCTTTGGATGGGATCGCCATCTCGTTTCTGAAATGGAGCAGTTCGCGATAATTCTCTGAATAACTTAAGCACGGTTCGGCCGCTGTCCTGCAAGGCGGCGGCCTTTTTTGCCCAAGCTTTTTGGCGGCCATTATGGCTTGTCTGCGATACCTCCGCGGTCAAATAGGCTTACAGAGTAAGATTGCACGCTAAGCGATAATTCACGAAATTTCGCGCTTCCGGGCGGTCACGTTAAGATTGCGCGAGGGGAAAGCAATCATTTCGGATCAACCGTTTCGCGGCGCTCTTGCCGAGCGCAAACTGTTACGGCAGGATGACGTCATGACATTGATCGCCGACCTGTTCTGGTCCTTTCGTTCGCCGTACAGCTACCTGGCTATCGGCCGCTATCGCGCCCTTGCGGCAAGCCATGATCTGCGGATCAACCTGCGCCCCGTCTATCCGCTGGCGATCCGCCAGCCCGATTTTTTCGAGCGCAACCATCCCAACTGGCTGAGCTATACGATGCGTGACATGATCCGCGTCGCGCAGTTCCACGGCATCCCCTTTGGCCCGCCACGACCCGACCCAATCGTCCAGAATGTCGCGACGCGCGCGATCGCCGCCGAACAGCCGCATATCTATCGGCTCACGCGGCTGGGACAGGCGGCGGCGCGGCGGGGCAAGGGGCTGGCCTTTGCGCATGAGGTCGGCCAGATGATCTGGGGCGGAGCGCAGGACTGGCACCTGGGCGATCATATGGCGGGCGCGGCGCGCCGCGCCGGGCTGGACCTGAACGAACTGGATGCCGAGGCGGTGAACGATGCCGAGGCGCTGGACAATGAAATCGGCGGCAACCAGGTCGCGCTGGAAATCGCCGGTCATTGGGGCGTGCCGACGCTGGTTTTCGAGGGCGAACCCTTTTTCGGGCAGGATCGCATAGAGATGGCGCGGTGGCGGCTGGAGCAAAAGGGACTGCGTCCGCGCTGATCGGCGCTTGCCGAAAGGCAAGTCCCCGGCGCATAGCGTCGCCCCATGACGATCGAACCCCAATTTTTCGAAGCGCGCGACGGCGTGCGGCTGGCGTGGCGCGAAATGGGCGAAGGGCGCCCGCTGATCCTTCTCCACGGCCTGTTTTCCAGCGGTGAGGTCAACTGGATCAAGTTCGGCACCGCGGCGCGGATCGCGGCCGAGGGCTATCGCGTCATCATGCCCGACCTGCGCGTCCATGGGTCGAGCGACGCGCCGCACGAGGAGGAGCATTATCCGCCCGACGTTCTGGTGCGCGACCTGGAGGATCTGGTCGCGACATTCGACCTGGGCGATTTCGATCTGGGCGGATTTTCGCTGGGCGCGCGGACGAGCGTGCGTGCGGTCGTCGCCGGGATGAAGCCCGCGCGGTTGATCCTGGGCGGCATGGGACTGGCGGGACTGGCCGGGTGGCAGCGGCGCGGCGCTTTCTTCAAGCGGGCGATCGCCGAATATGAAACGGCGAAGCGCGGCGACGACACATGGATGTCGATCCAGTTCATGAAGACGATGAAGGTCGATCGCATCGCGGCGGGGCATCTGCTGGACAGCTTTACCGACACCGCGCCCGACGCGCTGGCGGCGATCACCATGCCGACACTGGTCGTGTGCGGCGCCGACGACCGCGACAATGGTTCGGCCCCCGAACTGGTCGAGGCGCTGACCGATGCGCGGCTCGCGACGATTCCGGGGACACATATGTCGAGCGTCACCCAGCCCGAACTGGGCGCGGCGATCGCGGCCTTTCTGACGGCTTGACCCGACCCGCGCCAAGCGCCTAGCTGTTGCCATGCGCCGCAGAGCGCGGCGAGAATATTCCAGAGGACGCACCCCATGAAAGTCATGATCTCAACCCTTTCGCTTGCGCTGTCGCTGGCGGTGGCCGGCCCCGCCGTCGCCGCCGAGAAGAAGCCGACGGCATCGACCACGACGGCGAGCGCCAAGCCCACGGCGGCCGACGCCGACGCCTTTATCGCGGCGGCCGAGAAGGATCTGTTCGACTATACGGTCGAGGCGAGCCAGGTGAACTGGGTCAACGCCACCTATATCACCGAGGACACCGACGCGATGGCGGCGCGGATCAACGCCGTCGGCACCGAAAAAGCGGTCAAATATGCGCTGGAGGCGGCGCGGTTCAGCGATGTCGCGGGGCTGAGCGCCGACACGCGGCGCAAGCTGGACATATTGCGCACCGGGCTGGTCCTGCCCGCGCCGACCAAGCCGGGCGCCGCGACCGAATTGAACCAGATCGCGACCAGCCTGCAATCGCAATATGGCAAGGGCCGGGGGACGCTGAACGGCAAGGAAATTTCGGGTTCCGACATCGAG
The DNA here is from genome assembly GCA_030145715.1 of Sphingopyxis sp. Classification (GTDB taxonomy): domain Bacteria; phylum Pseudomonadota; class Alphaproteobacteria; order Sphingomonadales; family Sphingomonadaceae; genus Sphingopyxis. Next base: position 50,613 of record JAIXHQ010000008.1, read on the forward strand.
GCCGCGATGGGCGACCTCAACAACACGCCGGCGCAGTTCGCCGAAATGTGGACGAGCTGGCATGACAATGTCGGCGCGCCGATGAAGGATGATTACGCCAAGCTGGTCGGCATCGCCAATGAAGGCGCGAAGGAACTGGGCTTTGCCAACACGGGGGCGATGTGGCGTTCGGGATATGACATGTCGCCCGAGGAATTCGCCAAGACGACCGAGCGTTTGTGGCAGGAAGTAAAGCCGCTTTACATGGCGCTGCACACCTATGTCCGCTGGAAACTGAACGAGAAATATGGCGATGCGGTGCAGCCCAAGACCGGCCCGATCCGCGCCGACCTTTTGGGCAATATGTGGGCGCAGGAATGGGGCAACATCTATCCGCTGGTCGCGCCAAAGGGGTCGGGCGACCTCGGTTATGACGTCGGCGACCTGTTGACCGCGCAGGGCAAGACCCCGATCGACATGGTGAAGGCGGGCGAAAATTTCTATTCGTCGCTGGGCATGACGCCATTGCCCGAAACTTTCTGGAAGCGCAGCCAGTTCCTGAAACCCGCCGACCGCGAAGTCATCTGTCACGCATCGGCGTGGGACATCGACAACAAGGACGATATTCGCATCAAGATGTGCATCAAGGTGAATTCGGACGATTTCACCACGATCCATCACGAGCTGGGGCATAATTATTACCAGCGCGCCTATAACAAGCAGCCCTATCTGTACCTGAACGGCGCCAACGACGGGTTCCACGAAGCGATCGGCGATTTCGTCGCGCTGTCGATCACCCCGCAATATCTGGTCGACATCGGCCTGCTCGACAAGGCGAAGGTGCCGAGCGCCGACAAGGACACCGGCCTGTTGCTGCGGCAGGCGATGGACAAGGTGGCGTTCCTGCCCTTTGGCCTGCTGGTCGACCGCTGGCGCTGGGGCGTGTTCGACGGCACGATCAAGCCCGCCGATTATAACAAGGCGTGGACCCAGTTGCGCACGCAATATCAGGGCATCGTCCCGCCCGGCGAACGCCCCGCGAACGCATTTGACGCGGGCGCCAAGTTCCACATCCCCGGCAACACGCCCTATACCCGTTATTTCCTGGCGCGCGTCCTGCAGTTCCAGTTTTACGAGGCGGCGTGCAAGCAGGCGGGGTGGAAGGGTCCGCTCCACCGCTGTTCCTTTTACGGCGACAAGTCCGTCGGCGCGAAGCTGAACGCCATGCTGGAAATGGGGGCATCCAAGCCCTGGCCGGACGCGCTGGAGGCCTTTACCGGCAGCCGCGAGATGTCGGGCAAGGCGATGGCCGACTATTTTGCGCCGCTGAAGACCTGGCTCGACGAACAGAATAAGGGCAAGCCGCAGGGGTGGTAAGCGCCCGGCGCACCTGGCCGTCCGCCACGCCGGTGTCGTGCGTGGCGGCGGCGTGGGCTGTGCCTTAACGGAACGGGGGTTCGTTGAAGGCGCGGAGTTTGCGGCTGTGCAGCTTCGCGCCCTCGTCGCGCATGGTTTCACAGGCGCGGATGCCGATCTGAAGATGCGCGGCGATCGCTTCCTCGTAAAAGCGGTTCGCCTGTCCGGGCAATTTGAGTTCGCCGTGCAGCGGCTTGTCGCTGACGCACAGCAAGGTGCCATAGGGGACGCGGAAGCGATAGCCCTGTGCCGCGATCGTCGCGCTTTCCATGTCGATGCCGATCGCGCGCGATTGCGAAAAGCGCAGCGCGCTGTCGGTATAGCGCAATTCCCAGTTGCGGTCGTCGGTCGTGACGACGGTGCCGGTCCGCATCCGTTTTTTAAGGTCCGCGCCGCTGGTCCCCGACACCGCCTCGGCGGCGCTGGCCAGCGCCACCTGCACCTCCGCGATCGGGGGGATCGGGATTTCGGGCGGCAGCACGCCGTCGAGGATATGATCGTCGCGAAGATAGGCGTGGGCGAGGACATAGTCGCCGATGCGCTGGGTCGGGCGCAGCCCGCCGCAATGGCCGATCATCAACCACGCCTCTGGCCGCAGCACGGCGAGATGGTCGCAGATCGTCTTGGCATTGGAGGGGCCGACGCCGATGTTGACGAGGGTGATGCCACCGCCGCCCTCTGCGATCAGGTGATAGGCGGGCATCTGGTGCCGCCGCCACGCGCTGTCGGCGACGAGCGCGCTGGCGTTGACGCCCGGCTGGTCGACATAAAGCCCCGCCGCGCCCGCGAGCGCGGTGTAGCGGCCCTGTCCGACCTGCGACCCCGCCCAGGCGACGAATTCGTCGACATAGCGGTGATAGTTGGTGAACAGGATATAGCGTTGGAAATGTTCGGGCGCGGTGCCAGTGTAATGGCGCAGGCGCGCGAGCGAGAAATCGGTGCGCAGCGCGTCGAACAGCGCCAGCGGCTGCGACGTCGCGGGGTCGGCGCCGAACATGCCGTCAGCCAGCTCGTCGCCGATGTCGGCGAGTTCGGTCGTCGGGAAATGGCGCGCGAGTTCGAGCGGCGTGACGCTGCCCATGTCCGATCCGTCGCTGGCGTCGAGGACATAGGGAAAGGGGATCTGCTGTCCCGTCCGCGTGACCTCTAGCGTGATGTCATAATGGCGCGCGAGCAGGGTCAATTGTTCGCGAAGATAGTCGGCGAACAGGTCGGGCCGGGTGACGGTGGTGACAAATTCGCCCGCGCGTTCGAACTGACCAAAGGCCAGGTTATGCGCCGTCTGCCCCTCTCGCTGGTCGCCGGTGGTGACCAGGCGGATCGCCGGATAGTCGAACAGGCCGGTCGCGGCGGCATCGGCGGGCGGCAGCGTCCGGTCGTGGACATAGGCGGCGATGGCGGATTTGAGGTTGGCGACCGCCGTGCGGAATCGCGTCTGGAGTTCGGCGATGATGGCGTCGACGAGCGCGGCGGGATCGGCGGTTTCGTGCGATGAGTGAGATGTCATCGCGTCGCTGTTGCACGAAATTGTGACAAAAGGGAAGGGGCGGCAAATGATCCTCCCTGCCGCGGTGCGACAGGGAGGATGATCGCTTAAAGCTGTTCGAGCATGTGGTCGGCGCTCGACACCTTGAATTCGCCGGGGGCTTCGACGTTGAGCTGTTCGACGACGCCGTCGTTGACGATCATCGAGAAACGCTGACCGCGCGTGCCCATGCCGAACGCCTTGCCGTCCATCGTCAGGCCCACGGCCTGCGCGAAATCGCCATTGCCGTCGGACAGCATCGTGACGCTGTCGCCCGCGCCGGCGCTTTTGCCCCATGCGCCCATGACGAAAGCATCGTTGACGGCCGTGCAGACGATTTCGTCGACGCCCTTTTCCTTCAGCTCGCCGGCCTTTTCGACAAAGCCCGGCAGATGTTTCGCCGAACAGGTCGGGGTAAAGGCGCCGGGAACCGAGAATAGCGCGACCTTGCGGCCCTTGAAATAATCGGCGGTCGTCACCTGTTCGGGGCCGCTTTCGGTGACCTTTACGAAGGTCGCGTCGGGCAGCTTGTCTCCGGTCTGGATCGTCATGGTCGGCATCCTTTGCTTGAGGGGGATTTTCGTCGCGCCGACATTGGGCGGGGAGAGGTGGGAGTCAAGGAGGGGCGGACAGGTTTCGATGCCAAACCGCCGCGCGCTTTCCTATTCGAAGCCGAGATGCGCCAAAGCGGTGCGATGCCGATGGGTGTCTCGACCTCGCTCGACACCGACGAAAGGGGGCGGCTGGCACCCCGTCATTGCCGCAAGGCGTTGGACATTTCGCGCAGAGGCGCATGAGGTCGCAGAGAGGATCGGCCTGCGCCTCTGCGGCCTCCGCGTCTCTGCGCGCAATATTGGGGGAGGCGGTTGCGGACGTAAAGTTCCTATCGATCGGCCGCCATTATTGTTGGCAATGGCGTGTCACGCTCGCCCCTGTGGTCGCGCAGCCGATGCTTGCTGGCATATTCGCGTCTTTGCTTCGTCACCTCGTATAGAATGATTCCGGAGCTTGTTGCGAGATTGAGGCTCTCGATCATTCCAAACATGGGAATGCTGACGCACATATCACTTCGCGCAACCGCGAGATCGCTCAGCCCTCTTGCTTCGTTGCCGAACCAAACGGCAAGTTTCGCATACTCCGCAAAATCCGCTTCATGGAGATACTTGTTCGTCTTTCCCTTGACGTGCGGCGATGTGGCTATCGAAGAAAAACGGTTTTTCTCAAGGTGCGCGAGGCACTCCTCGGTGCTGTCGAACCGCTTAACGAACGTCCATTTAATGGCAGAGACAGAGAGTTTCGATAATTTCGGTTCGGAACGCAATTCCTGCCAATCGTCCGACAAGACGCGACGGGGGTCCACGACGTAGACCTTCTCCGCCCCCAATGCGTTCACGTTGCGAATGATCGTGCCGATGTTGCGGGGGTTTTCCGGCTCCTCGATCACCACGATCAGATTCTTGCAGCGAAAGTCCCTGATTTGGTTCGCTCGCTGCCGGGCTGGCCTCTTCACGATTGTGTCTTGTTCAGTCGTCACTCGCACCTCCGCCGATTGTCGCACGCATATCCTATACGTGGTGAAGCACCAATGTCCGCCTCCACCCCAAATCGGACATTTGGTCCAAAGGCGCTGGACCCTTTTGGCGCCGCGCGGCATTGTAGCGATATGGAAACAAATCCGACAAATCCTCTATGGTTCACCGGCCAGTTGCTGCTCGCGCTGCCCGGCATCGGCGATCCCCGGTTCGAACATTCGGTGATCGCGATGGTAAGCCATGACGAAGAGGGGGCGATGGGGATCGGCATCGCGGAGCCGATCGGCGGGATGACGGTCGGGGCGGTGCTCGACCAGTTGGAGATCGCCCACGACGCGCCGCTCGATCAGCCGGTGTTCCTGGGCGGCCCCGTCGAACCGTCGCGCGGGTTCGTCCTCCACAGCCGCGACTGGGGCGGGCAGGAGGCGATCCAGGTCAGCGACCGCTGGATGGTGTCGAGTTCGCACGACATATTGCGCGCCATCGGCGCGGGGCGCGGGCCGACGCGCTGGCTGATGGCGCTGGGCTATGCGGGATGGTCGCAGGGGCAATTGGAGGGCGAGATGGTCCGCCACGGGTGGCACGTCACGCCCGGCAGCGATGCGCTGTTGTTCGAAACGCCGCCCGCCGAGAGGTGGCAGGCGGCGTTTGCCGAAGCGGGCATCGACGCCCGCCTGTTGACCACCGAAGGCGGCGAGGCCTAGGGTCAGGACCCATTAATTCCCCGGTCGAGGTTTGAAGCGATTTTGCTCAGTGCGAGGAGGAAAGGCGAAGGAATATGTCAATATTTCAAGACTTTTCGACGAAGCAATGGGCAAAATCGGTCAAATCCCAAGGGACGCCGAAATGGCTTCGATCCCAGGCCCGCGCGGCCTTGCGGGTAGCGATGCTACCCGCTGCGCCCGCCCGAGCCCGATATCTTCGCCATTTCGACGCCTCGATCGGGAAATTAATGGGTCCTGACCCTAGGCGGCTGTCAACGCGGTGGGGTCAGCGCGCGAGGGCGAGCAGCGGGCGGCCCTGGTTGAGATTGGCGAGCGCGGTGCGCGCCGCCCAGCGCGAATCCATATAATCGCCGCCGGCAAGTTCGACGTCGTAGCGGATCGGGCTGTTGATCGCGGCCGTATAGGCGGTCTGCGCCTTGGCGGTCTGACCCAGCCGGGCATAAGCGGTGCCAAGGTTGATAAGCCGCGAAGGGTCGCGCGCGTCGAGCGTCGTATCGCGGCTGAGCTTGTCCACGGCGACCTGATTATGCCCGGCCTTAAGCTCGTCATAGGCAACCGGCAGCGGCGCCGAATCCTGGTCATCCGACCCGGTGACAATGATCGGATGTGCCGCGGCAGGGGCGGCGAAGGCGAGAGCGATAGTCGCCAGCAAGATTTTTTTCATATCCATATCTCCCCGAAACTCTGGGCGATTTTCTCGCGAGCAGGGAGAAAAGTCAATATTTCCGGCCATTTGTAACATCCATGTCACAAACAGCGGATATGCTAAACGCAAGGCGCATTATAAGGTTTTATTTTCAAGGTCTTGGCGGTCGCGACTCGCTGTCACACAATCGCGCCCATGGCTGTCACATTTGTCCGGCGAAAAATTATTTTCGCGGAGGCCGCCTGATCGCGCGCCCGATTCGCCGCGTGCTGGTCCGGCGCGGTCCGACGCGGCGCAGGGTGCGATGGAGGGTGAGAGAAGCGCCGCCGACAGGATCGGGCGCGGCGACCGGGCGGTGCGATGGTGCGATATAAAGAAAAGTTTATATTTGATCGCGGGCGGCCTTTCGGCTAGGGCGCGCAAGATAATTTCGTGGCCGCTCGCCTGCGGCCGACCATGCCTGAAATGGAGATGCCCGTGGCCACTCTTGCCGCCGAAACCCTTGATTATGTGATAGCCGACATCGGCCTTGCCGATTTCGGGCGCAAGGAAATCAACATCGCCGAAACCGAAATGCCGGGCCTGATGGCGCTGCGTAGCGAATTCGGCGCGGCGCAGCCGCTGAAGGGCGCGCGCATCACCGGGTCACTGCACATGACGATCCAGACCGCGGTGCTGATCGAGACGCTGACCGCGCTGGGCGCAGAGGTCCGCTGGGCGACGTGCAACATCTTTTCGACGCAGGACCATGCCGCCGCCGCGATCGCCGCGACGGGCGTGCCGGTGTTCGCGGTGAAAGGCGAAAGCCTGGCCGATTATTGGGACTATGTCGGCCGCATCTTTGACTGGGGCGTCGCCGACGGCACGACCTGCAACCTGATCCTCGACGATGGCGGCGACGCCACCATGTTCGCGCTGTGGGGCGCTAAACTGGAAGCCGGCGAAACCATGCCGGCGCCTGAAAATGAGGAAGAGGTCGAAATGCAGCGGGCGCTGAAGGCGTTCATCGCGGCCAACCCCGGATATCTGACCAAGACGGTCAAGGCGATCAAGGGCGTGTCCGAGGAAACCACCACCGGCGTCCACCGCCTGTATCATATCGCCAAGAAGGGCGAGCTGCCCTTTCCCGCGATCAACGTCAACGACAGCGTCACCAAGTCGAAGTTCGACAATCTTTATGGCTGCAAGGAATCGCTGGTCGACGCGATCCGCCGCGGCACCGACGTCATGCTGGCGGGCAAGGTCGCGACCGTTGCCGGTTTCGGCGACGTCGGGAAGGGATCGGCGCAGAGCCTGCGCAACGGCGGGGCGCGCGTGCTGGTGACCGAAATCGACCCGATCTGCGCGCTGCAGGCGGCAATGGAAGGTTTTGAGGTCGTGTCGATGGACGAGGCGGTCCAGCGGTCGGACATTTTCGTCACCGCGACCGGCAACGCCGACGTCATCACCGCCGAACATATGGCGGCGATGAAGAATATGGCGATCGTGTGCAACATCGGCCATTTCGACAGCGAGATCCAGATCGCGGCGCTCGCCAATTATAAATGGACCGAAGTGAAGCCGCAGGTCGACCTGGTCGAATTTCCCGACGGCAAGCAGATCATCATCCTGTCAAAGGGCCGGCTGGTGAACCTGGGCAATGCGACCGGCCACCCGTCGTTCGTAATGTCGGCAAGCTTTACCAACCAGACGCTGGCGCAGATCGAATTGTGGACGCGCAGCGAGCAGTATCAGAACGACGTCTATGTCCTGCCCAAGCATCTGGACGAAAAGGTGGCGGCGCTGCACCTCGAAAAGCTGGGCGTGCATCTGTCGAAGCTGACGCAAAAGCAGGCCGATTATATCGGCGTGCCGGTCGATGGCCCGTTCAAGCCCGAACATTATCGATACTGATCGCCGAACCGTCCGCGCGGCCCGGCGCCGCGCGGACGATTTGCGGCCGCCGCATGGGGGCTTGCACCGCGCCGCCGCCTTCCCACATCGGCTGGATGGCCAAGCGCAGCCTTTATCAACGGATGCGGACGAATGCGCACATGCGCAGCGCGCTGTTCGCGCTGGGCATTCTGTTGATGATAACCGGCATCGCGATCGGGCCGCTGCCCGGCCCCGGTTTCCTGATCGTCTTTCCGATCGGCCTGATGCTCTGTTTGCAGAACAGCGCCTGGGCCAAGCGCGTCTATGTTCGTTTCAAGCGGCGGCACCCCCGATATGGCGACCGCGCCGACCGGATCATGCGCCGCGTCAGCGCCGCGCGCCGCCGCGCCCGCGCCGCGCTGGAAAAGCCAGATGGCGATTGACTTTGGGCCGACTCTTGCTTATCCGCGCCCCCATGAGTGGCCGCCCACGTTTGGCGGCCCTTTTCTGTTAGAGCCATTAAAGAGAATTTGGGGATTTCGCGATGAAGCGTACCTATCAACCGAGCCGCCTCGTTCGCAAGCGTCGCCATGGTTTTCGCGCCCGCAAGGCGACTGTCGGTGGCCGCAAGGTTCTGGCCAACCGCCGCGCGCAGGGCCGCAAGAAGCTGTCGGCCTGATCGCTGACGCTTCTGCACCGGTCATGCTGGTGCGAACGCTTTCAAAACGCAGCGAGTTTCTGGCCGCCAACCGCGGCCTTCGCTTTCCCATGCCCGGTTTCGTCCTGCTCGTCCGCCATCGCGGCGACGGCGAGGATGTGCTGGGCATCGGCTATACCGTCAGCAAGAAGGTCGGCAACGCCGTCACCCGCAACCGGATGAAGCGGCGTTTTCGCGAACTGGCGCGCGCCGCACTGCCCGAATCGGGCGTATCGGGCGCCGACCATGTGCTGATCGGCCGCCCTGGCGCCAACGACATGCCCTTTGCCGAACTGGGCGAGCATCTCGATTCGGCGCTGAAGCGCGCGGCGAAAAAGCTGGCGACCAAGGCGCCATGATCGCCCGCCTGTTGATCCTGATCGCGCGCGGGTGGCAAATCGGCCCATCGCGCATCCTGCCACCGACATGCCGCTATGCGCCGTCGTGCAGCGCCTATGCGATCACCGCGCTGCAACGCCATGGTGCGATCAAGGGTGGCTGGCTGGCGACAAAGCGGCTATTGCGCTGCCATCCTTGGGGGGGGCACGGGTACGACCCGGTCCCATAATCATTCCCGCACCCGTTTTTAGACGAAGAAAGATCGAACGCGTGGACGACAAGCGTAACATGATAACGGCCATCCTGCTGTCGGCGGCGATCCTGATCGGCTGGAACTTCGTGTCTGAAAAATTCTTTCCCACGCCCGACAAGCCCGATGTGACGCGGACGGTCGCGGCCCAAGGTGGCGCGGCCCTGCCCGGCCAGCCGGCGGCGCTGCCCGCGCCCGGCGGCACGACGCCCGCCGCGCAGATCATCCGCCCGATCGAGGCGGTGCTGGCCGACGGCAATCGCATTCCCATCGAAACCCCGGCGATCAACGGGTCGATCAACCTGGTCGGCGCGCGCATCGACGACATCACGCTCAGCAAATATCGCCAGACGATCCAGAAGGATTCGCCGCCGGTGCGGCTGTTCGCGCCGGGCGGCACCAAGGCCGCCTATTTCGCCAGCATCGGCTGGTCGGCGCAGGGCATCGTCGTGCCGGGTCCGACCACGGTCTGGACCGCGACGGGCACCAAGCTGACCCCGACGACGCCGGTGACGCTGAACTGGACCAATGGCGCGGGCCAGGATTTCCGCATCGAATACAGCATCGACGCCAATTATCTGATTACCGCGAAACAGACGATCGCCAACATGGGCAGCGCGCCGGTCGCGGTGCGCAGCGGCACCTATATCGACCGCACCGGCAAGCCGACCGACCCGCACGAACAGGATAGCTGGACGATCCATATCGGCCCCACCGGCTATCTGGACGGCAAATCCAATTTCACCAATTATGGCGAGCTGGACGATGCGGCGAACAAGACGGTCGCCTATACCGCCGCCGGATGGTTGGGTTTCACCGACAAATATTGGCTGGCGGCGGTCGTTCCCGCCAAGGGCGAAAAAGTGTCGGCGGCGTTCAACGCGCTGCCCGGCGGCGCCTATCGCGCCGCATTCGCCCGCGACCTTGTCGAAGTCGCGCCGGGCAAGCAGATCACGACCACCAGCCGCGTCTTTGCCGGGGCCAAGGAAGTCAGCACGCTGTCCGCCTATCAGGACGATCAGGGCATCACCCGCCTGTCGAACGCCATTGATTGGGGCTGGTTCGAATTTTTCGAGGTGCCGATTTTCAAGCTGCTCGACTGGCTGTTCAAGCAGGTCGGCAATTTCGGCGTCGCGATCATGGTGCTGACGCTGATTATCCGCCTGTTGATGTTCCCGATCGCAAACCGCCAGTTCGGATCGATGGCGCAGATGCGCCTGGTCCAGCCAAAGATGAAGGCGTTGCAGGAGCGGTACAAGGACGACAAGCCCAAGATGCAGCAGGAGCTGATGAAGCTCTATAAGGATGAAAAGATCAATCCGCTGGCCGGCTGTCTGCCGATCGTGATCCAGATCCCGATCTTTTATGCCCTGTACAAGGTGCTGATGCTGACGATCGAAATGCGGCACCAGCCGTTCATCCTGTGGATCAAGGATCTGTCGGCGCAGGATCCGCTGCACATCCTGAACCTGTTCGGCCTGTTGCCCTTTACCCCGCCGTCGATCCTGTCGATCGGCATCCTGGCGGTGATCCTGGGCATCACCATGTGGTTGCAGTTCCGCCTGAACCCGCAGGCGACCGACCCGGTGCAGCAACAGGTGTTCAAGATCATGCCGTGGCTGTTCATGTTCATCATGGCGCCGTTCGCCGCGGGCCTGCTGCTATACTGGATCACCAACAATATCCTGTCGATCGCGCAGCAACAGTGGATGTACCGCAAGTTTCCGGCGCTGAAGGCGGCACCGACGACGTGAGCGAAACCGAACTCGATCCGGGGGCCGACCCCGAACGGGCAGAGCGCGCGCGCAAGCTGTTTTCGGGACCGATAACGTTCCTGAAATCGGCGCCCGCGTTGCAGCATCTGCCGAACCCGAGCGCGCCGGAGATCGCGTTCGCGGGCCGATCGAACGTCGGCAAATCGTCGCTGCTCAACGCGCTGACCAACCGCAACGGCCTGGCGCGCACGTCGGTCACGCCGGGGCGGACGCAGGAGCTTAATTATTTCGACGTCGGCGAAAATCCGCTGATCTTTCGCCTTGTCGACATGCCCGGCTATGGCTTTGCCAAGGCGCCCAAGGATGTCGTCAAGAAATGGCGTTTCCTGATCAACGATTATCTGCGCGGGCGGCAGGTGCTGAAACGCACCCTTGTGCTGATCGACAGCCGCCACGGGATCAAGGACGTCGACCGCGACATATTGGAGATGCTGGACACGGCGGCGGTCAGTTATCGGCTGGTCCTGACCAAGGCCGACAAGATCAAGGCGACCGAATTGGAAGCGGTGCAGGCCGCGACCGAGGCCGAGGCGCGCAAGCACCCCGCCGCCCACCCGGAGGTCATCGCGACGAGCAGCGAAAAGGGCATGGGGATCGCCGAATTGCGCACCGCGGTTCTGGAAGCGGTCGAAAGTTAATTTCTCCCCTCCCGCTTGCGGGAGGGAATCCGGAGATCTCATGAAACTCTTCCTCGGGAACAAAGCCTATTCCAGTTGGAGCCTGCGCGGCTGGCTGGCGGTCAAGCACAGCGGCCTGCCGTTCGAGGAAATCACCGTCCCCCTGTATGACGAGGAATGGAGTCAGCGGCGCGAGGGCGACGAGTTCGCGCCGTCGGGTGGCAAGGTGCCGATCCTGTGGGACGGCGACGACATCGTCGTGTGGGACAGCCTGGCGATCATCGATTACCTCAACGAAAAAACCGGCGGGACCAAGGGCTTTTGGCCCGACGACATGCCCGCGCGCGCGATGGCGCGGTCGATGGCGGCGGAAATGCATTCGAGCTTTGCGGCGCTGCGCCGCAACCACAGCATGAATATTCGCCGCATCTTTCCGCCCGCCGACCTGCTCCCCGAAGTGCAGGCCGACATCATCCGCGTCTTTCAGATCTGGGCCGAGGCGCGGGCGCGGTTCGGCGGCGCGGGCGACTATCTGTTCGGCGACTGGTCCGCCGCCGACATCATGTTCGCGCCGGTCGTGACGCGCCTGATCACCTATTCGGTCCCGCTGCCGCGCTTTGCCGCCGCTTATGCACAGGCGGTCATCAGCCACCCCCATATGCAGGAATGGATCGGCGGCGCCCAGGCCGAGGACTGGATCATCGAGAAATTCGAAGGCCCGGTCGAGGCATAGCGTCCCGGCGGATGGCGCGATAAAGCGGGGGCAGGCGGACCGAAAATCGCGGCCCACGCGGTCATCGGACGATGCGGTGCGCCGATCCGCGCTGACATGCGATTGAAACATGACTCCATCGCCTTTAGGGCTGGCGACCATGTACGCGGAACAGCCGGATATGCGGAACGACAGGACGGGATGAGCGGATCGCTTTCCCCGACGATGCTGTTCGCGCTGGGCCTGTTCGCGGCGCTGTGGCTGCTTGCCGGACTGTGGGCGGTCGGGCGCGGGATCGCGATGCAGCGCCGGTCGGCCTTTGTCGCGGGACAGGCCGAACGGCTGGCCAGCCTGGTCGAGGCGTCGCCGCAACTGCCGGTCATCGTCCGCGCCGACTGGCGCGTCGAGGCCAGCGAGCGGCTGGGGCGCTGGCTGGGGCTGGACCGCGGGCCGCGGAATTTCGACGAGCTGCGCGGGATCGACAGCGGGCTGGACGCCGCCGGGCATGATGCGTTGCGACAGGCGATCCTGGGCGCGCAGCGCGCCGCCAAGCCCTTTGTCCTGAGCGTGCGGCCGCAGGGCAGCAGCCGCACCGTCGTCATTCATGGCGCGGCGGCGCCGCAGGCGGTCGGCGGACAGGGCAGCGTGCTGTTGTGGCTGAGCGACGCGACCGACGGCCAGCTTGCGCTGGCGGAGGCGCGCGGCGAACGCGACGAGGCGATGGCGGCGTTCGAGGCGCTGTCGGGCCTGATCGAAGCCGCGCCCTTTCCGATGTGGTTCCGCGACACCGACCTGAACCTTGCGCTGATCAACGGCGCCTATGTCCGCGCGGTCGAGGCGCGGAACGCGGCGGCGGTGATCGATGGCGGGATCGAATTGTGCGAGACGGTGGCCGGGGTCAGCGCGGCCGAGGCCGCCGACGAGGCGCGCATCGCCGGGTCGGCGCAGGTCCGCACGATCCCGGTGACGATCGAGGGCGAACGGCGGATCATGCGCGTCGTCGACGTGCCGCTGGCGCCCGAGGGCGGCCGGGTGATCGGCATCGCGGGCTATGCCATCGACATTCAGGAACTGGAAAGCGAGCGCGGGGCGCACCGCCGCTTTGTCGATACGCAGCGCGAACTGCTCGACCGTTTGTCGGCGGCGGTCGCGCAGTTCGGCCCCGACCAGGGGCTGAGTTTCGCCAATTTGCCGTTCCGGCGGCTGTTCGCGCTGGAATCCGACGATGTCGCCGAAGCCCTGCCGTTCGCGCGGCTGCTCGATGCCTGGCGCGAGGCGGGGCGCACCCCCGAAGTGCGCAACTATCCCGAATGGCGCAAGGCGCATGTCGACTGGTTCGCGCAGGCGGGGGCGAGCGAGGAGGACTGGTTGCTGCGCGATGGGACGCATCTGCACGTCGTCGCCCAGCCGACCCCCGACGGCGGCCTGTTGCTGATCGCCGAGGACAAGACCGAACAGGTGCAACTGGCCGGGGCGCGCGACACGTTGCTGCGCGTCCGCACCGCGACCTTCGACAATCTGTTCGAGGCGATCGCGGTTTTTGCCCCCGACGGGCGGCTGCATTTGTGGAACCAGCGTTTCCGCCGCCTGTGGGGCATCGACGAGGGGACGCTGGCGGCGCATCCGCGTGTCGATGCGCTGATGGGCGGGCTGGCCGACCGGCTGGCGAAACCGAACCAGATCAGCATCGTGCAGGAAGTGATCCGCGCCGCGACGCTGGAGCGCCAGCAACGCGCGGGTGAAATCCGCTTTGCCGACGGGCGCCATTTCGATTTTTCGTCGATCCCGCTGCCCGACGGCAACGCGCTGCTTATCATGCTCGACGTCACCGCGAACCGAAAGATGGAAGGCGCGCTGCGCGAACGCAACGAGGCGCTGGAGGCGGCGGACAAGGTCAAGACGGCGTTCCTGTCGCGCATGAGTTATGAACTGCGTACGCCGCTGACGTCGATCGGCGGGTTCGGCGAGATGTTGCAGGCGGGCTATGCCGGAAAGCTGGCCGACCAGCAGCGCGCCTATATCGACGCGATCATGGATTCGGTGGCGGTGCTGGGCCGTCAGATCGACAATGTGCTGGACCTGGCGCAGGGCGAGGCGGGCACGCTGGTCGTCGAGCGCGCGCCGGTCGACGTCCGCGTGCTGCTGGACGAGGCGCTGGCCGAGGCGCGGATATTGGCAGAGGCGGAAAAGGTCGAACTGGTCGGCAACCTGTCGGCGCACCTGGGCTTTGTCGATGGCGACGCGCCGCGGCTGGCGCGGCTGGTCGCCGGTCTGCTCGACAATGCGGTGCGCTATACCGCCCCGGCGCGACGGTCGGGCGGGCGCGTGCTGCTTCATGCCGAAGGCGACGCGCGCGGCATCGACATCATCGTGTCGGACAATGGTCCCGGTATGCCCGAAACCGTGGTCGCCGTGACCAAGGGGCAACAGGCGGGGACATCGTCGGGCGGCATCGGGCTGGCGCTGGCACGGCAACTGGTCGCCGCGCACGGCGGGACGATGGACGTGGTGAGCGAAGCGGGACAGGGAACGCTGGTGCGGATCAGCCTGCCGCGCGGCGCATGACCGTCTTTACCTGCCCCTATGACCTGGCCGAGGCGGACCGGATCGGCGCCGCGATCGGCGCGGCGCTGGTCGCGGGCGACGTCGTGCTGCTCGCCGGCGATCTGGGCGCGGGCAAGACGACGCTGGCGCGCGCGATGCTGAAGGCGCGGGGGCTGGCGGGCGAGGCACCCAGCCCGACCTTTGCGATCGTCCAGCCCTATGCGCCGCCCGAGGTCGATTTGCCGATCGCGCATGTCGACCTGTACCGGATCGAGGATGCCGACGAACTGATCGAACTGGGGCTGGACGATTATCTGTATGACGGCGCGCTGGTGATTGAATGGCCCGAACGGCTGGGCGCGCTGGTGTCGCCCGGCGCGTCGACGGGGGCGTGGGCAGCGGCGCTGTCGATCGGGATTTCGGGCAGCGGCGACGCGCGCGTCTTGACAGCCGCGGTGCCGACGGCTTGGGAAGCGCGATGGCCGTTCCGATGATCCCGCCGCCCCATGCGCCCGCCTTTCTGGCCGCGCACGGCTGGGCCGACGCGCAGATATTGCCGCTGGCGGGCGATGCGTCGTTCCGCCGTTATTTCCGCGTCGTCGATGGTGATCGGCGCGCGGTGCTGATGGATGCGCCGCCCCCGCACGAAGACCCGCGCCCGTTCATCGCGGTCGCCGAATATCTGGGCGGCGAGGGGCTGAACGCGCCGACGATCATTGCGCGCGACCTGGACCGGGGGCTGTTGCTGATCGAGGATTTCGGCGATGTGCGCCTGCGCGAAACGGTCGATGGGGCGCTGCATGACGAAATGGCCCATTATGCCGGTGTGACCGACCTGTTGGTCCATCTGCACGCGCGGCCGCCGATGGCCGGATTGCCGGTCCACGGGATCGACCAGTGGCTGGATGAGGTCATGCTGTTCACCGACTGGTATTGCCCGGCGCTGGACATCGCGGTGGACCGCGACGGGTTTCGCGATGCGTGGGACCGGGTGCTGCGCCCCGTCGAGGATGACGGCCGGGCGCGGGTGACGGTGCTGCGCGATTTTCATGCCGAAAATATCATGCTGGTCGCGGGCAAGGCGGGGGTCGCGCATTACGGCCTGCTGGATTTTCAGGACGCGCGCATCGGCCACCCCGCCTATGACCTGGCGTCGGTGCTGGAAGACGCGCGGCGCGACGTCAGCCCGGCGGTCGAGGCGGCGATGCTGGCGCGGTATCAGGCAGCGACGGGGCAGGATGTGACCGACGCCTATTGGGCGCTGGCGGCGCAGCGCAACACCCGCATCCTGGGTGTTTTCGTGCGATTGTGGAAACGCGACGACAAGCCCCATTACCGGAGTTTCCAACCGCGCATGTGGGGGCTGTTGGAACGCGACCTGGCGCATCCGGCGCTTGTCCCCGTTCGGCAATGGTTTGACGCCAATATCCCCGATTCGAAACGGGCGGAGGCTTGGACGTGACGGCAAAGATTGAAAGCGCGATGGTGATGGCGGCGGGGATGGGCAAGCGGATGCGCCCGCTGACCGCGACGCGGCCCAAGCCGTTGGTGCGCGTCGCGGGCAAGGCGCTGATCGACCACAGCCTCGACCGCATCGAAGCGGCGGGCGTCGAGCATGTCGTCGTCAACGTCCATTATCTGGCCGACGCGCTGGAAGCGCATCTGTCGGCGCAGAAACGCGGTTTCAGCATCGCCATTTCGGACGAACGCGACCAGTTGCTGGAAACCGGCGGCGGGATGGTCAAGGCGTTGCCACTGTTGAAAGGCGACCCAATCCTGATCGTCAACAGCGACAATATCTGGACCGACGGGCCGCAGGACAGCATCCGTCACCTGGCGCGCCATTGGGACGGCGATCGGATGGACGGGCTGTTGCTGGTCATCCGGCAGGCGAGCGCGGCGGGGCATGGCGGACGCGGCGATTTTCACATGGACGGCGACGGCAAGCTGACGCGGCGCAAACAGGGCCGGATCGCGCCCTTCGTCTATACCGGCATCCAGTTGATTTCGCCGCGCCTGCTCAACGACCCGCCCGAGGGGCCGTTTTCGACCGGCATCCTGTGGGACCGGGCGATCGCGGCGGGGCGGCTATATGGCCTGTCGCACATGGGCCAATGGTTCGACGTCGGCAGCCCGGCGAGCATCGCGCCGACCGAAGCGGCGCTGAACGAGGTTTGACACGGCGCGTCATCGGGCTTGCCGCGAAGCGGTGACGGTGGGTGTCCGGCGCGGCGTAATGGCCCCACCTCCCCACGGATTTTCCGCAGGGAGGATCGGCTTGCACAATGGCGCCGCACTCTGGATAGAGGAGGCCGGATGACGAAATCCCCCACCATCTATTCCATCCCGGTCCAGCGGGCCTTTGCCGACGCGCTGGTCGCCGGATTGATCGACCGTTTCGCCGATGGCGCTCTGGGGCTGGCGCGCGGGCTGATCCTGTTGCCCAGCAACCGGGCGCGCAGCGCGGTGCAGGCGGCGTTCGTGCGCGCGGGCGGCGCGGGATTGCTGATGCCGCGGCTGGCGGTGATCGGCGACGCCGACCTGGACGAAAGCGTCGCGCTGGCGCTTGACCCGATCGACGAAAGCGACGCGATGCCGCCCGCGATCGAGCCGCTGCGGCGGCGGCTGATGCTGGCCGAACTGATCGAGAAGCACAGCCCGCCGGGCGAAGCGCCGATCACGGGAGCCGCCGCGTTCCAGCTGGCCGACGGCCTGGCGCGGGTGATCGACCAACTATATTATGACGAGGTCGCGCCCGCGCGGCTGGCCGACATCGAAAGCGCGCTGGGCGATCTGGCCGGGCATTGGCAGGCGTCGTGGCGGCGGCTGTCGCTGTTGGTCGATCATTGGCCCGCGATGCTGGCCGCGACGGGGCATATCGACCGGGCCGACCGCCGCAACCGGTTGCTGGACCGCGTCAGCAAGGGCTGGCGGGTCGCGCCGCCCGCCCGCTTTGTCGTCGCGGCGGGGATCACCACCGCGGCGCCCGCGATCGCGCGGCTGATGCGCACCGTCGCCGACCTGCCGCAGGGGACGGTCGTGCTGCCGGGGCTGGACCTGGGCATGGCGGGCGAGGAGTGGGACGCGCTGGGACCGGTAAAGCCCGACCCCGAAAATGCCGCCCGCCCGCTGGAAACGCATCCGCAATATCATCTGAAACTGTTGCTTGGCCGCATGGGGGTGGCGCGCGAGGAGGTGGCGGAATGGGACGGGCGGTCCATATTCGACGGGCCCGACGCGCGCGCGCCGTTCGTATCGCTGCTGTTCGCGCCCGCCGCCTATACCGCGCGGTGGCAGGACGCGGGCGACCTGTCGAAAGCGACCGCCGGCCTGTCGAGCGCGGTGTTCGCCGATGACGGTCAGGAGGCGCAGGGGATCGCGCTGCTGATGCGCGAGGCGCTGGAAACGGGGGAGCGCACGGCGGCACTGGTGACGCCCGACCGCGCGCTGGCCGAACGGGTCGCGGCGGCGCTGGCGCGATGGGGCCTGATGGGCGAAAGCCGGGTTGACGACAGCGCGGGTCAGCCCCTGCCGCGGACGCCGCCGGGGGCGCTGATATTGTTGCTGGCCGAACTGGCCGCCGGTTTCGATCCGGTGCGCCTGATCGCGCTGCTGGGCCATCCGCTGGTGCGTAAGGGCGAGGGGCGGACCCGGTGGCTGGACGCGGTGCGACAGATGGACCTGACCCTGCGGGAGCCGGGGTTGCTGCCGGGATGGGACGGGGTGAGCGCGCGGATTGCCGAACGCGCGACCGATCCAAAGGCGCGTGGGCATGGCCGCGCCGCCGAATTGCAGCCGTGGTGGGACGAAGTTTCGGGCGCGCTGGGCGCCGCGCTGGCCCCCTTTTCCGGTCCGGCGGCGCCCGCGACCCTGTTGGCGGCGCTGCAACAGGCGGCCGAATGGCTGAGCGGCGATGCCGTGTGGGCGGGACCGGCGGGGCGGATGCTGGCCGAATTGTTCGACCAGTGGACGCTGGCGCGCGGCAATGGCCCGGCGCTGGTCGATCCCGCCGATTTTCCGGAGATGCTGCGCCAGCTTTTGAGCGCGGCGAGCGTGCGTCCGCCCTATGGCGGTCACCCGCGGCTGTTCATCTGGGGCCTGCTGGAGGCGCGATTGCAGCGCGCCGACCTGATGATCCTGGGTGGGCTGGACGAGGGACGCTGGCCCGCGGCGATCCAGCCCGACCCGTGGCTGGCGCCGGGCATCCGCCGGATGCTGGGCCTGCCTGCGCCCGACCGGCAGCAGGGAATGGCGGCGCATGATTTTGCGAGCGCGCTGGCCGCGCGCGAGATCGTCGTCACGCGGGCAGCGCGGAGTGGCGGCGACCCGGTGGTGGCGTCGCGTTTCTGGTTGCGGTTGATGGCGCTGGCGGGCGAATTGCCCGAACCGGCGCCGGGCGGCGTCCCGCTGACGCGCCTTGCCGCCGCAATCGACCTGCCGACGGGCAGCACCCAGCCGGCCAAGCGGCCCGCACCGTGTCCGCCCATCGACGACCGGCCGCGCAGGATCAGCGTCACGGCAGTCGACCGGCTCGCCCGCGATCCCTTTGCCTATTATGCGAACCAGATACTCGGCCTGTCGCCGATCGATCCGCTGAGCGCCGCGCCGGACCCGCGCTGGCGCGGCACACGCCTGCACAGGATGTTCGAGGATTGGGTGCGCGGCGGTGCGACGCGCGAGGGGTTTGAACGCGAACTGACGGCGCTGCGCGACGATGCCGCGTTCGATGCGATCGCGCGCGCTTTCTGGTTGCCGCGAATCGAGCCAGCCCTGCGCTGGGCCGCGGCGCAACTATGGGTGGCGGACGATCGCGACCCGATCGCGGTCGAGGCGCAGGGGGAGGTCAGCATCGACGGCGTGGCGCTGCACGGCAAGGCCGACCGGATCGACCGCGATGCCGACGGGCGGCTGGCCATCGTCGATTACAAGTCGGGCGCGGCGCCCAGCGCCAAGGCGGCATTCAACAAGCTGGACAACCAATTGGGCCTGCTGGGCCTGATCGCGCGCGAGGGCGGGATGGCCGACATCGCCGCCGCGCCGGTCGATGCGCTGGAATATTGGAGCCTGCGTCCCGATCGCCGCGAGGGGGGCGCCGGGAAAATATCGAACAGCTATGGCCCGCGCAGCGACCTGAAAAATGCGGAGATGGCGATCGACCATGCCGCCGACGCGCTGTCGGACCTGGTCGCGCGCTATCTGTTCGGGGATGCGCCGTTCGTGCCAGGCGACGGGGCGGGCCATGGCGATTACGACCAGTTGATGCGGCGCGACGAATGGTTCGGGCGCGGCGGCGATGATGGGGCGAACGCGCCGTGACGCGGCTGCACGATCTTGATGCCGGCCAGCAGGCGGCGGCCGAGCCCGGCGAGCATGTCTGGCTGGGCGCGTCGGCGGGGACCGGCAAGACGCAGGTGCTGTCGGCACGGGTGCTGCGGTTGATGCTGGCGGGGGTCGCGCCCGACGCGATCCTGTGCATTACCTTTACCAAGGCGGGGGCAGCCGAAATGGCGCACCGCATCCACGAACGGCTGGCCCTGTGGGTGCGGATGGACGACGGCGACCTGCGCACCGAATTGCGGGCGTTGGGCCTGGACCTGGAATTCATCGGCTATGATCGCGGCGTTCCGGCGCTGATGACGCGCGCGCGGTCGCTGTTCGCGACGGTGATCGACAGCCCCGGCGGGGCGATCCGGGTGCAGACGATCCATGCCTTTTGCCAGACGTTGCTGGCCAGCTTTCCGCTGGAGGCAAGGCTATTGCCGGGGTTTCGCGCGATCGAGGAGGATGAGGCGCGGGCGTTGCAGCGCCAGGTGCTGGGCGATCTGATCGAAGGGGATGACGATCGCGCGGCGCTGCGCGAGGCGGCGGCGATGTTGTCGCGGCGGCTGGGGCAGGATGCGGCGCTGACGTTCCTGTCGCGCTGTGCCGCGACGTTCGGTGGGGCGCACGCGGCGCTGCCGCCGTCGGCCCACGACCTGCGCGCGGCATTCGACCTGCCAGGCGGCGACCCCGACCGATGGATCGCGGACGCAATCGCGGCGGGCGCGATCAATGATGAGGACGTCCGGGCGGTCGCGGCGAGTGGCGCGAACTGGGGCACGGCGACGGGGATGGCGTGCAACGTCCGAATGGCCGAATGGCTGGCGTCCGATCCGGTGACGCGCGCCGCCACTCTTGGCGACCTGCTGCGCCCCCTGTTGACCGGCAAGGGTGAATTGCGCGCCGATTTCACAGGCGCCAAGGGCCGGATGACCGACTGTGCCGAAAATGCGGCGCGGATCGTCGACGCCGCGCAGCGCCTGCGCGGCACGGCGACGGCGATGCGCGTCGCCGACGACCTGGCCGCCGCATGGACATTGGGCAGCCGGTTCGCCGCCGCCTATTCGCTGGCCAAGCGCGATCAGGCGCTGGCCGATTTCGACGATCTGATCGTGATGGCGGGGGCGCTGCTGCGCGTCGGCAGTTTCGGCGAATGGGTGCGTTTCAAGCTGGACCAGCGCACCGACCATATCCTGGTCGACGAGGCGCAGGACACCAACATGCGCCAGTGGGGCATCGTGCTGTCGCTGGCCGAAGAGTTTTTCTCGATCCGGCCAGAGGATGCCGATCGCGTCCGCACCCTGTTCACCGTCGGCGACCGCAAACAGGCGATCTTTGGTTTTCAGGGCACCGAGCCCAAGGCGTTCGCCACGATGCGCGACGCCTTTCACGCGCTGGGCGCGGGGGCCGAACAGCCGTTCCGTAAGGTCGATCTGGTCGAAAATTATCGATCGACCCCCGCCGTGCTGACCATCGTCGACCAATGGCTTGCGGGCGGCGGGACGCTCGCCATGGGGCTTGAAGGCGCCGAACCGCGCCATGTTCCGTTTCGCCGGTCCGAAGCCGGACAGGTCGAACTGTGGCAGCCGCTGCCGGTGGACAAGGCGATCGATGCCGCAGCCGGAGAGGGTGGCGGCGGCGAGGGCGGTGACGGGGGGGAAGAGGCGGAGAGCGGCGGCGATTCGACCGCGCCCGCGTCCGACCCCGCATCGATGCGACTGGCCAAGGCGATCGCGGGCGAGGTGCAGGACTGGATCGCCAACGGCAAGGACGGGCGGCCCGTTTCCCCCGGCGACATTATGATTCTGGTCCGCCGCCGCCGCGACCTGGCGGCGCGGATCGTCGCGCGGTTGCAGACGCTGCACGTCCCCGTCGCGGGCGTCGATCGCTTTGCGCTGATCCAGCCGTTGAGCGTTCAGGACCTGATCGCGGCGATGCGCTTTGCCGTTCAGCCGCTCGACGACCTGAACCTTGCCGCGCTGCTGGTATCGCCGCTGATCGGGTGGACGCAGGACGAGCTTTACGCGCGGACGCGCGGACGCGGGCGGGCGGCGCTGTGGGAGCATCTGCGCGCGAGCGACGAGGAAGCGACCGCCGCAACGACCGCGATGCTGCGGCAAATTCTGGGCATGGCCGATTTCACGACGCCGTTCCGTTTCCTGGAGACGATATTGTCGGGGCCGATCGACGGGCGGCGCAAACTTTATGCGCGGCTGGGGCGTGAGGCGCGCGATCCGATCGACGAACTTCTGGCGCAGGCCCTGGCGTTCGAACAGCGGGAGACGGTGTCGCTGCTCGCGTTCCTGACGCAGGTGTCGGAAAGCGCCGCCGACATCAAGCGGCAGACCGAGGCGCGCAGCGACGTCGTGCGCGTGATGACGGTGCATGGGTCCAAGGGGTTGCAGGCGCCGATCGTCATTCTGGCCGATGCGACCGACGACCCCGCCTTTGGCCATCGCCCCTTTACCGTCGATGTCGCGGCATGGGAGAAATTGCCGGTTTTCCCGGTGTCCGGCGACGAACGGCACGGTGCGCTGGCCGATGCCTATCGGCAGGCGGCAGAGGCCGCATTGCAGGAGCATTGGCGGCTGTTCTATGTCGCGATGACGCGCGCCGAGGAAATTTTGATCGTCGCGGGCGTGACCAGAAAGGCGGATCTTTCGATCCCCGAAGCAAGCTGGCACGCGGCGGTCGAGCATGTGATGGCGGGCATGGGCGGCCAATGGGAACCCGCCGCCGCGCCCTGGGGACAGCGCCGCGTCCACCGTGTCAATGCGGGCAAATGGGCAAAGAAGGACAAGACGGCGAAGGCTGGCCCGGCGCCGGTCGCGATTCCCGCCTGGGGGACGAAGGCAGCGCCCGAGGAGGCGCGTCCGCCGCGCCCGCTGGCCCCGTCGGCATTGGGCGTGGACGATGTCGCGGTGCCGCCGCAGGGCGGCGCGCGGGTGGCGGCGGTCGAGCGCGGGCTGTTGCTGCACGCGCTGTTCGAGCGGTTGCCGCCGGTCGCGGCATCGCGGCGGCGCATCGCGGCGATGCACTGGCTGTCGGTGCAGGCGGCGGCGATCGACGCGGAAACGCGCGGCGCGATGGTGGACGAGGCGCTGGCGGTGCTGGACGATCCCGCCCATGCCGCGCTGTTCGGGCCGGGATCGCTGGCCGAGGTGCCTTTGTCAGCGGTGATCGATGGCGTCGTCGTCGCGGGGATCGTCGACCGGCTGTTGGTCACCGACGACGCGGTGATGGTGGTCGATTACAAGACCGGGCGGCATGTGCCGGCGAACGCGGCGGCGGTGCAGCCCGCCTATCTGCGCCAGATGGCGGCCTATCGCGACGCGCTGTCGGTCATCTTTCCGGGGCGGCCGGTTCGGGCGGCGCTGCTCTATACGGCGGCGGCGCGGCTGATCGCGCTGGACGATGCGCTGCTGGACGCGCACAAGCCGGGCTTGACGGCAACCAAGGCGAATTTGCCGGGTTGAACCCTTGAGCCCGACGCGCCGACGCCCTAGCTTGGGACCAACGATATTTCAGGAGTTGAGATGATGGGTACGAAAGCGATTACCGACGACAGCTTCCAGGCCGATGTCATCGACAGCGACACCCCGGTGCTGGTCGATTTCTGGGCCGAATGGTGCGGCCCGTGCAAGATGATCGGTCCGTCGCTGGAGGAAATCGCCGACGAACTGGGCGAAAAGGTCGTGATCGCCAAACTGAACATCGACGATCACCCCAACGCCCCCGCCAAATATGGCGTGCGCGGCATTCCGACGATGATCCTGTTCAAAAATGGCGAGATCGCCGACACCAAGGTCGGCGCGGCACCCAAGAGCGCGCTCAAGGGCTGGCTGGAAAGCGCGCTTTAATAGCAACAATCGTCATCGCGAGGATCGAAGCGACGCGGCAATCCAGCGTGGCGCGAATCGCTCTGGATTGCTTCGCTTCGCCCGCAATGACTTATAAGTGTCAGCTTCGGTAATCGGCGTTGATGCTGATGTAGCCTTGGTTCACGTCGCAGGTCTTTGCCGCGCGGGAAATGCGCTGAAGAGCGGGTTGGACGGTATGCTGGCTAAACTGGTCCATTTCGGCTATTTCCCCTCTCCATGAACGTGCCAATCGGACATAATCGGTTTGGCCCGCGCCGTGCGGGCGGGGGAACCAGCATGTATGCGATCGTTTTCGATCTCGACACCACGACACTTGAACAGACGTATCCGAACACCTCGTGGCGGAACGCCTATGCCGACGTGCGCAAGATCCTGGAAGTGAGGGGTTTCGACTGGCAGCAGGGGTCGACCTATTTCGGCAACGAGAATGTAACGGCGGTCGATTGCGTGCTGGCGGTTCAGGAACTGAAACGGCAGTTCGACTGGTTTCAGCCGTCGGTTCGGGATATTCGGATGCTGCGGATCGAGGAAAATAACGACCTTGGCCCGGCCCTGGGATAGTCAGCTTCGGTAATCGGCGTTGATGCTGATGTAGCCGTGGGTGAGGTCGCAGGTCCATACGGTCGCGCGGCCTTCGCCCAGGCCGAGGTCGGCGCCGATGCGGACGTCCTGTTCCTTCAGATGTGCGGCCACCGGGGCTTCGTCATAGCCGTCGATGGGCAGGCCGTCGCGGGCGACCCAATGGTCGCCAAAGCGGATTGCCAGGCGGTCGCGGTCGGCGGGTTCGCCTGCCTTGCCCACCGCCATGACGACGCGGCCCCAATTGGCATCCTCGCCGGCAATGGCGGTTTTCACGAGCGGTGAATTGGCGATGGCGAGGGCGACGCGCTTGGCGCTGTCGTCGCTGACCGCGCCGGTAACCTGAATTTCGATGAACTTCGACGCGCCCTCCCCATCGCGCACGACCTGATGCGCAAGGTCGAGCGCCACCTGCCGGATCGCGGCATAGAGCGCGTCGGCGCCGGGGTCGTCGCGGGTCATGAGGGGTTTGTTGCCCGCCTGGCCGGTCGCGAACAGCAGCACCGTGTCGCTGGTCGACGTGTCGCTGTCGACGGTGATGCTGTTGAAACTGCCCCCGGTCGCCTCACTCAGCATGTCTTGCAACAACGTGGGCGCCACCGCGGCGTCGGTGAAGACATAGCCGAGCATCGTCGCCATGTCGGGGGCGATCATCCCCGATCCCTTGACGATGCCCGCGACGTGAACGGTCCGCCCGCCGACGACCGCGCTGGCCGTCGACCCCTTGGCAAAAGTGTCGGTCGTGCCGATCGTTTCGGCGGCGTCTTCCCATGAACAGGGCGCGGCGGTCAGCGCGGCGGCGACCCCGTCGCGCGCCTTGTCCTTGGGCAGCGGCACGCCGATCACCCCGGTCGAACTGACGAACACCTCGCCCGCGTCGCAGCCGAGATGGGCGGCGACCTGTGCCATGATCTGTTCGACCGCCTCACGCCCGCGATAGCCGGTAAAGGCATTGCTGTTTCCCGCGTTGACGATCAGCGCGCGCCCGGCGCCGCCCTTTACCTGTTCACGGCCAATCTCGACCTCTGACGAACAGCAGATGTTGCGGGTAAAGACGCCCGCGACGGCGGTGCCGGGGGCCAGTTCGACATAGGTGAGGTCGCAGCGGTCCCAATCCTTGTACCGCGCGCGGGCGATGCGAAGCGTGACCCCGGCGATGGCGGGAAGGGCGGGAAAGGCGGCGGGCGCGAGCGGGGAGCGGCTGGTCATGATGGGGGGCGTGTAGCGGGTGACGACCGCAATAAAAAGCCCTTCGCCTGAAGACTGGGCCTGAAGGCTGGGCGTGAACACTGGGGTGGCCGCCTTGTCGCGGCTGACCAAGGGGCTTTGATGCCGCCCCTCCACCACTCGCGGGGCGAGCGATCCTCCTCCCCACGGCTTCGCCGCAGGGAGGATGGTGCCTTATGCGGGGATACCGCTGATCGATTTGACTTCCATGAAGTCCTTGAGGCCGAATACACCGCCCTCCCGGCCGTTGCCCGACGCCTTGTAACCGCCGAACGCCGCGCCCGGCCCCGGACCCCAGGCGTTGACCGCGACCATGCCGGCGCGCAGCCGGGGGGCGATTTCGGCCGCCTTGGCCGGGTCGCCGGACACCACCGCCGACAGGCCATATTCGGTGTCGTTGGCAATATCGACCGCCTGGTCGAGCGTGTCATAGGCCATGACGGTAGCGACCGGCCCGAACACTTCTTCGCGGGCGATCCGCATGTCGGGGGTGACGCCCGAAAAGACGGTGGGCTTGATATAATAGCCGCGGTTGACGTTCGACGGCAGGCCGGTGCCGCCGGTTTCAAGCGTCGCGCCTTCGTCGATCGCCGACTGGATCAAATCCTGAATCTTGTCGAACTGCGCCTTGTTGACGACGGGGCCGATGTGTCCGCCTTCGCTCTGCGGATCGCCGACCGAGGTGCCGTCGAACATCGCCTTGATGACGCCGACCGCTTCGGCCTCGCGATCCTTGTGGACGAGGATGCGGGTCGGCGCGATGCAGCTTTGGCCCGTGTTGACGAGTACGCCCTGCACCGTCGGGGGCAGCACGGTTTCGAAATCGGCGTCGGGCAGGACGATGTTGGGCGATTTGCCGCCCAGTTCCTGATGGACGCGCTTGACCGTGTCCGCCGCCGCCTTGGCGACAAGGATGCCGGCGCGGGTCGATCCGGTGAAGCTGACCATTTCGATGCCGGGGTGCGCGCTGATCGCGTTGCCGACCGTCGGGCCGTCGCCCTGAACCAGGTTGAACACGCCGGGGGGGACGCCCGCGGCGTCCAGGATCTCGGCAAAGATCGCCGCGTTGCCGGGACATTCCTCCGACGGTTTCAGCACCATCGTGTTACCGGCGGCCAGCGCGGGCGCGACCTTCAACGCGATCTGGTTCAGCGGCCAGTTCCACGGCGTAATCATGCCGACGACGCCGATCGGTTCATAGGCGATGACGCCCGCCGCATATTTTTCGGTAAAGCTGAAATCCTTGAGCGCCGCAATGGTGCCGAGGAAGCCGCCGATGCCCGCGCCGACCTGAGCCGTGCCCGCGAAGCTGACCGGCGCGCCCATTTCGGACGCCATCGATTTGGCGAGGTCGGGCGCGCGCTTCTTATATTCCTCGACGATGCGGTTCAGCAGGTCGAGCCGCTCCTCGCGCGTCGTCTGCGACCAGCTCTTGAGCGCCTCGCGCGCCGCGGCGACGGCATCGTCGACGTCGGCGGCGGTGCCCAGCACGATGGTCGATGCGGCTTCTTCGGTCGCGGGGTTGATGACGTCGTGCGGCTTGCCGCCCTTGCTGTCGACCCATCGGCCGCCGATGTAATTTTGTTTGAGGTGCGTTTCGGTGTCGCTCATCGTCTCTCTCCCAATCGGCGTGGATTTACGTCTCGGATTGCTACCTAATCACTGTGGCGAATGAATCAAGCAAAGGCCATCTGTCAATTGCGGCAGTTCAACGCTTTTCAACACTGATCCGTGACATCAATATGGCGGCGCGGGTCGCCTGGCGCGCGATGCTGGGGATGTCGACCGCTTCGCCGGGGGCATGGTCGCCGGTCGAATAGGGGCCGAGTCCGGCAAGCCCATCGACGTCGGCGGCGACGAAGCTGATGTCGCCCGCGCCGCGTTTCAGCGGGTCGAGCGGCGCCATTTCGGTCAGGCCAAGGTCGCGGTTGACGCCATTGAGCTTGGTCAGCAGCGCGCGGTTGCCATCGGTCGGCGCCATAGAGGGATAGCCGCCGGGATCAAAGGCGATCGTCGCGCCGGTGCCGGGGGCGTGGTCGGCGACGATCGCCGCCATCTTTGCCTTTACGCGGGCGATCTGTTCGGGCGACAGCGCGCGCAGGTCGCCGCGCGCGACCGCGATGGGGGCGATGATGTTCGTCTTGCCGGTCACCGCCGCGCGAATACCGCCCGCGTCGAGTTCGGCTTGCTGCCCGCCCGCGATCAGCCCGACGTTGAAGGTCAGGTTCGGTTCGGGCAATTCGGTGCGGAAACGCTGAATGATGCGGGTCAGTTCATAGATGGCGCCATCGCCCGCCGCGGCGCTGAAAACCCCCGAACTATGCGCGCTTTTTCCCGTCGCGGTGACGGTCCAACTGTCGGACGAACGGCGGGCGACCGATCCCATGTCGGCGCCATTGTCGCGCACCAGCCCTTCGAAATCGAGCGCGACGTCGCTGCGCCGACCCGCGTCGATCAGGTCGGCGCGCGCCTTTTCGATCGGGTTGCCGCTATCCTCTTCGTCGCCGGTCATGTGGATTTCGATATTGGCGTCCTCCAGCGTTCCGGCCGCCTGCATCGCGCGCAGCGCCGCGACGATCACGACCATGCCGCCCTTGTCGTCGCCCGCGCCGGGGCCTTCGCCCTTATCGCCCTTGCGGGTGAAAGTCTGAAAAGGGGAATCGGGTTCGAACACCGTGTCGAGATGCGCGATCAGCAACAGGCGTTTGGTGTCGGCTTTGCCGACATGCGTCGCGATAAGGTGCCCGGCGCGGCCGGTGTCGGCCATCGGTTTCCATTCGACCTGGAAACCCAGCGGTTCGAGCTCGGCGCGCATCATCGCCCCGACTTTCTCTACCCCCGCCAGATTGAGCGAGCCGCTGTTCTGGTTGACCAGCCTTTCCAGCAAGGCGAGGCTGCGACCCTGTTCGGCCGCAACCGTTTTTGCCATGCCGCTTTCGGCCGTTGACAGCTTCGCCTGCGCGGCGGGCGCCAGCGCGAGCTGAACGGCGATCAGGGCGGCAAGCGGCAGCGATTTCATGGGGAGGCTCCTTCAGGCCGTCCCTTGTGCCGACGGAGCTTCACCCCGGCAAGCCGTCAGCGGGGGCGCACCATGAAAATACTGCCCCCGATGCTGATGAGGAAAAGATTGCCTGCGCTGTCTTCGCCAAAGGAAGCGATGGAGTTCAGGGCGTCGACGTTCGGCACAAAATCTTCATTTCGTTGCGAAAAGCGTGACGAGGCCAAAGTCTGTCCGGGGACGAGGCTGGCGAAGGGGACGGACCAGACATTGTTCGAAACAAAATCGGCGAACACATATTGGCCGACGAGCGATGTCACCGGTCCGCGATAGACATAGCCGCTGGTGATCGAATTGCCCTGTCGCGGGCCAGTGCCATGGCCATATTCGGCGACCGGGTCGGTGAGGCCGCCGGGCGCGGTGCCGGCATAGGGCCTTGTCCCTTCCTTGAAAGGCCAGCCGAAGTTGAGCCCCGGTTGGGTGGTCGTGACAAGATTGATTTCTTCGACCGCGCCCTCCCCGACGTCCCCGATTATCAGCGTTGAGCCAGAGAAGGAGGTGCGGAACGGATTGCGCAGGCCGATCGCGTAGACATAGGGATCGCCGCCGCCGCCGAGATAGGGGTTGCCGGACGCTGGCGCCAGGAAATCCTCGTCCGTCGTCGGAACCGACGCACCGGCGTAAGGATCCTCGACGACCCTGATTCGCAAGATCTTGCCGAGCCGGGAATTGGGGTTCTGAGCATTGTTGCCGGGATCGCCCGAGCCGCCACCGTCCCCTGTCCCAACATAAAGAAGACCATCGGGGCCGAAAACCATCGATCCGCCGTTATGATTATTCGCGCCGGGGTGTGGTATCGTCAGTTTCGCCATCACCGTGGGCGATCCCGACGAGGTGCCATATTCGCGGATCTCGATGTCGCCGGCCGCATTGGTACAATAGATCATGAAGCGATCGGCGTTCGCCGGGTTCGGCAGCAGCGCCATGGAAAGCAAACCGCCTTCGCCATCGGTCGACAGGTCGCCGATTGTGAAAGCCAATCTTACCGCCCCGGTCGAGGGCGTAAGGCGAAAGATCCGGCCACCCTTTTCCAGAACATAGACATCGCTGCTGCCCGGAATGCCCAGAACATAGGTCGGCTGAATGAAGGTGGCGCCGAGACGGGCAACGGAGATGCCTTCGAGGCTGTTCGTCACGGTGATGTTGACCGTCTGCGTCGCGCTGCTGCTCGCGTCGCTGACGCGAATCTGGACGGTATATATATTGTCGCCGTTGGCATCGCCGGGCAGGTCGTAATCGGGAGCTTCGTTGAAACGCAGCGCCCCGGCCGAGGTGATTGAGAAACGTGCTGCGTCGGCGCCGCCATCGATAGCGAAAAGCAGCGTGTCGCCGTTAGGATCGCTGGCTGTCGCCTGATAGGCCGCGGTCGTGTTTTCCGTGACGCTGGCGGTCTGGAGCGAGCTGAAGGTCGGAGGGGCGTTCGCAGCCGGTGGCAGACCTCCACCGCTGCCGCCGCAGGAAGACAGCGCCAAGGAGGCGAAAGCAAGAAGAGCACGCATCCGCATCGAAAACAGCCTTTTTTCAGCCGGAACCCACGCGGACATGACCTGCCATTCATTGCCGGGGATCGCAACCCCCGCCAATTGCCGAATTGGCAGCGACCCAAAAAAAGGGGCGCCCGGTTCCCCCGAACCGGACGCCCCGCTACAAAGCCCCCAAAGGTCAGGCGCTGTAGTACATGTCGAATTCGACCGGGCTGGGCGTCTGTTCGAAGCGGTAGACTTCGTCCCACTTCAGCTCGACATAGGCTTCGATCTGGTCCTTGCTGAACACGTCGCCCTTCAGCAGGAAGTCGTGGTCGGCCATCAGGCTGTCGAGGGCTTCGCGCAGCGAGCCGCAGACGGTCGGGACTTCGGCCAGTTCCTCGGGCGGCAGGTCGTACAGATTCTTGTCCATCGGATCGCCCGGGTGGATCTTGTTCTGGATGCCGTCGAGGCCCGCCATCAACAGCGCCGAATAGCAGAGATAGGGGTTCGCCATCGCGTCGGGGAAGCGGAATTCGACGCGCTTTGCCTTGGCGCCCGCGCCATAAGGGATGCGGCACGAAGCCGAACGGTTGCGGCTGGAATAGGCGAGCAGAACCGGCGCTTCGAAACCGGGGACGAGGCGCTTGTAGCTGTTCGTCGTCGGGTTGGTGAAGGCGTTCAATGCCTTGGCATGTTTCACGACGCCGCCGATGAAATAGAGGCACATGTCGGACAGGCCGGCATAGCCGTTGCCCGCGAACAGCGGCTTGCCCTTTTCCCAGATCGAGATGTGGGTGTGCATACCGCTGCCGTTATCGTCCTTGATCGGCTTGGGCATGAAGGTCGCGGTCTTGCCATAGGCATGGGCGACCTGATGCACGACATATTTATAGATCTGCATCCGGTCGGCGGTTTCGGTCAGCGTGCCGAAGGTGAGGCCGAGTTCGTGCTGCGCGGCGGCGACTTCATGGTGATGCTTGTCGCAGGGCAGGCCGAGTTCGAGCATGGTCGAAACCATTTCGGCGCGGATGTCGACGGCGCTGTCGACCGGCGCGACGGGGAAATAGCCGCCCTTGGCGCGCGGACGGTGGCCGAGGTTGCCGCCTTCATAGCTGCGGCCGGTGTTGGTCGGCAGTTCGATGTCGTCGATTTCAAAGCCCGATTTGTTGTAGCCGGTTTCGAAACGCACGTCGTCGAACATGAAAAATTCGGCTTCGGGGCCGACATAGACGGTGTCGCCGATGCCGGTCGAGGCGACATAGGCCTCGGCGCGCTTTGCGGTCGTGCGGGGATCGCGGGCATAGCCTTCGCCCGTCGAAGGTTCGACGATGTCGCAGAAGATGACGAGCATCGGGGTGGCCGAGAAAGGATCGTCATAGACGGCGTCGAGGTCGGGCTTGAGGATCATGTCCGATTCGTTGATCGCCTTCCAGCCTTCGATCGACGAGCCGTCGAACATCAGGCCGTCTTCGAGTTCATCTTCGCCCAGGACCGAGGCGACCATCGTCAGGTGCTGCCACTTGCCCTTGGGGTCGGTGAAGCGCAGGTCGACCCATTCGATGTCGTTGTCCTTGATCCGCGCAATGATGTCCTTGGGCTTCGTAGCCATGGTCTATGCTTCCTTCTTGCGAAATGGTCCGGCGTACCGGGGGTTTTCGGGTTTTCGATAAGGTGTGAAGATTAAAGCGCGTCCTCGTTGCGTTCGCCGGTGCGAATGCGGAGCGCGGTTTCGACGGGAATGACGAAAATCTTGCCGTCGCCGATGCGGCCGGTCTGCGCGGCGGCGGCGATCGCCTCTACCACACGTTCGGCCATCGAATCCTCGACGATGACTTCCAGTTTCACCTTGGGCAGGAAATCGACGACATATTCGGCGCCGCGATATAATTCGGTATGGCCCTTTTGCCGCCCGAAACCCTTGGCTTCGGTGACGGTGATCCCGCTGACGCCGACTTCGTGCAGCGCCTCCTTCACCTCGTCCAGCTTGAACGGCTTGATGATAGCCTCAATCTTCTTCACGCTTTTCGTCCCCCTTTGGGCTGGCCGCCGCGCCCCCGCGCGTCAAGCCGGAACAGGCCCGCCTGGTCCGGTCTGCCGTCGAGTCGGTGCGATGTCCCGCCATCTTGCACCAATCAAAAGCCGTGCCAATTGGCGAATCACATGCTTTCAGTAAGAAATTTGAAACGAAGTTGCGACGTTGCCCATGGGGTGGGCAATAGGGCGGCTAGCGTGACTAATTTATAGGCAATTGCGTTTGAGCGGGTCGATTTTGGGTTCGCGCGAAGACGCGAAGACGCGAAGCGTCTTTAGGAATATTTTGCCCTGAGCCGTCGAGGCGATGTCCTTTTGCGTCCGCGGCAAGGCAGAAGGGGGGCTTCGCGTCTTCGCGCGAAATATCCTATGTCGCCCAATCCTCCTATCGACCCATCGGCGCCGATGCGTCGGGCAGATTGGCCTTGGTCCAGTGCGACCGTTCGATCACATAGGCGCGGATCGCTTCGGCATCCTGCGGGGTCAGGACCTTGGCAAAGCTGACCATGCCGCGATCTTTCAGCGTGCCGTCGATCACCACCGATTTCCATGCATCGGGGTTGGCGAGCGTTGGGGAAACGCGAAGGTCGGGGGTAAAGCCGTTGCCGATCGCGCTGTCGCCATGGCACACGATGCAATAGCGGCCAAAGCGCGCCTTGCCCGCCGCGACCTGCGCCGGGGACGCGGTCATCGGCGGCGGGTTCCAGGCGAGCGTCGTCGTCGCGGGCGCGGCGGGAAGCATCGCGGTGCCGCCGATCTTGAGCACGACAAGGCGCGGGATGTTGGGGATTTTGCGCGTCGCGCCTCCCGCGACTCCGGCGGCGAGCGGAAAGGCGCCGCCCTTGCTGGTCATGAACGCCACATATTGGACCCCGCCGACGCGGAAGGTCGAGGGCGCGCTGACGATCCCCGATTGCATGTCGAGGTCGAGCAATGGCTTGCCGGTGTCGGCGGCATAGGCGCGGAAACGGCCAAGGCTGGTGCCCTGAAACACCAGATTGCCCGCGGTGGTCATCGTGCCGCCATTCCATGCGGCGGGATGATCGACCGCCCATGCGACCTTGCCGGTGCGCGGATCGAAAGCGACGAGGCGGCCGGTCGTCGCGGCGATCGCGGCGCGGAACGCGGCCTTGTCGTCGGGCAGCATCGTCTTGTCGAGCGAGGTGCCGACGTTGAACCCCAATATCTTGCGCCGGTCGAGTTCGTCCATGTCGGCAAGATAGCCCTGCGGAACCTGTTGCGCGGGGATATAGACAAGGCCGGTTTTCGGATTGAAGCTCATCGGGTGCCAATTATGCGCGCCAAGGGCGCCGGGGATGGCGATGAACGGCTTTCCGGTGCGGTAAAAGCGCGAGTCGGGATTTTCGATGGGGCGTCCGGTGGCCAGGTCATATCCGGTCGCCCAGTTGATGCCGTCGACAAAGGGCTTGGCATCGATAAGCTTGCCATTGCTGCGGTCGATGGTGAAGAAAAAGCCGTTTTTGGGCGCGTGGTACAGCACTTTCACCGGCTTTCCGTTCACCGCCTGTTCGGCCAGGATGATCGGCTGCGTCGCGGTATAGTCCCAGGTTTCGGCCGGGGTTTCCTGATAATGCCATCGATATTTGCCTGTCGTCGCATCGAGCGCGACGATCGACGAAAGGAACCAATTGTCCCCCTCGCCATTTGAACGGGTGCCGTGATTCCACGGATTGCCGTTGCCGACGCCCAGATAGATCTGGTCGAGATCCTTGTCATAGACGATGGCGTCCCAGACGGTGCCGCCGCCGCCCGACACTTTCCATTCGCCCTTGTCCGACCAGGTCGCGTTGCCCTTTTCCGCGAAGATGGCGTCGGATGCCGCACCATCCTTTGCCTTGGTCGGGTTGGGCGCGGTATAGAAACGCCAACGCTCTTTGCCGGTGTCGGCGTCATAGGCGGTGACATAGCCGCGCACCCCGAATTCGGCGCCGCCGTTGCCGATCAGCACCATGTCCTTTACCACGCGCGGCGCGCCGGTGATGGTATAGGGTTTGGCGGCGTCAAACGTCTGGGTCGACCAGATTTCCTTGCCCGTCCTTTTGTCGAGCGCGATCAGGCGGCCGTCGAGCGCGCCGACGAACAGCTTGTCGCCCCACAGCGCGACACCGCGGTTGACGACATCGCAGCAGGCCGACACCGCGCGCTCGCCGGGAACGCGGGGGTCGAATTTCCACAAGGGCTTGCCGGTCGCGGCGTCCCAGGCGCTGACTTTCGACCAGGCGTGGGTCACATACATCACGCCGTCGACGACGACCGGGGTCGCTTCCTGCCCGCGCGCATCGTCAAGGTCGGCGGTCCAGGCGATGCCGAGTTTGTCGACATTGGCGTCATTGATGTCGGTCAGCGGGCTGAAACGCTGTTCGTCATAGCTGTAGCCGATGCCGGCCCAGTCGTCGCCGGTGCCCCCGGTGCGGAGCAGGGCCTCGCTCGCCCGTTCGGCATCGTCGATCGACCCGCCGCCCGAGAGGCTGTCGTTCTTTGACGTGTTGCATGACGCCAATGCCAAAGCCGCGCAGCCCAGCAGCGCGGTCGTCCAGACCCGTTTCGCCATCTCGCTCTCCCTGTACGCCTATCGTTGACGTTAACGTCAAGACTGCGCCCGAAGGCGCGGCGGCGCAAGCGGGAAAATCGGGGGCGGGGGCGGGGGCTTTACCGCAGCCGCAACATCATCGTCGTGCCGCATCAGGTGCGGAATGACGGCGGCATGACGTTCAATTCCAGGGCGGCGCGTTCAGGCCCTTCGGGCTGGCGGTGAAAATCTCGCAGCCGGTTTCGGTGATACCGATGCTATGTTCGAACTGCGCCGACAGGCTGCGGTCGCGGGTCACCGCGGTCCAGCCGTCGGCAAGCATCTTTACCGCATATTTGCCGGTGTTGATCATCGGTTCGATCGTGAAGAACATGCCGGGGCGCAGTTCCGGGCCGGTGCCGGGGCGACCGGCGTGGACGACCTCGGGCGCGTCGTGGAACATCTGGCCAAGCCCGTGACCGCAGAAATCGCGGACGACCGAATAGCGGTGGCGTTCGGCATGGCTTTGAATCGCGTGGGCGACGTCGCCCATGCGGTTGCCGGGTTTCGCCTGTTCGATCCCCAGCATCAGGCATTCATAGGTGATGTCGACCAGCCGCCGGGCCTTGATCGGCACGTCGCCGACCAGATACATGCGGCTGGTGTCGCCGTGCCAGCCATCGATGATGCTGGTGACGTCGATGTTGACAATGTCGCCGTCGCGCAGCGGCTTGTCGTCGGGGATGCCGTGGCAGACGACATGGTTGATGCTGGTGCAGCAGCTATGCGTGAACCCGCGATAGCCGAGCGTCGCGGGGACGCCGCCGCCATCCAGCATCATCGTGCGGACCAGATCGTCGATCGCGGCGGTGGTCACCCCCGGCTGAACAAAGGGGACGAGGGCGTCGAGGATCTCCGCCGACAGGCGGCCGGCCTTGCGCATCCCGGCAAAGCCCGCTTCGTCGTGCAGCTTGATCGTGCCGTCGCGAACCGGATTGGGCGCGCCAGCGTCGGCGGTGGTTACTGAGACATAGTCGTACATGGGGACGGATATAGGGAAGTGGAGGCAAAAACGCTAGCTTGATGGACGTCGATGCAAGTTCCGCGCCTTTGGGGTATTTTGCTCAAGCCAGAGCTTGATTCCAGTAACTCTGATTTCCATTGACAGCCATTGAGGCAAGCGATCGGGTAGCATATGCGTTTCTTTCACTACCCGTTTGACAATCGGGAACCAGCGTTTTCGGGCTTGCGTCCTCGATTTGCGATGAGCGCCCAATCCTCCCGCCCCAGCGGTGCCTGAGCCGCTCCATCTTTTTAGCATGTTACGCGATGTGGTCTTGTACATCGGAAAGTCGTTCCCGTGTTTGAGCCCCTCCCCTTCAGGGGAGGGGTTGGGGTGGGGTCTATCGGCCTAGCGCAAGGCCGATGGACCCCACCCGCTGCGACTGAGCCAGCAAGCTGGCAAGTCTCGCTTCCCTCCCCTGAAGGGGAGGCCGTGGTTACTCGCTCAGCTTTTACAAAGCTGACGTCCGCCGTCACATAATTTCGCGGGCGGCCGTCATTCGATCATTCAATTCGCCAGCGGTCAAGGCGCGCAGGATGGCATGGTCGCGGGACAGGCCTTCCGTCACTCCGCCGCCTTTTCCGCCTTGCCCTTTGCCTTGCCCTTGCCAGCCTTGGGCGCGGCGGGGGTGATTTCGAAGGCGAGGGGGTTGCCGACCTTGGCGTCGTCGCCGGTCTTCATCTTCACCTTCACCTCGCCGCCATGGACAAGCTTGCCGAACAGCAGTTCCTCGGCCAGCGGCTGCTTGATCTTTTCCTGGATCAGGCGGCCCATCGGACGCGCGCCATAGAGCTTGTCATAGCCCTTGCCGGTCAGCCATTCGCGCGCCGCCTCGTCGAGCTGGATATGCACGTTGCGGTCGGCAAGCTGCATTTCGAGCTGGAGGATGAACTTGTCGACGACGCGCGCGACAACTTCGGGCGGCAGATAGCCGAAGGGAACGATCGCATCGAGACGGTTGCGGAATTCGGGGGTGAAGAGATTCTTCACCGCTTCCTCCTGCACATCCTCGCGCGTGAACTGGCCAAAGCCGATGCCCTCGCGCGCCATGTCGCTGGCGCCCGCATTGGTCGTCATGATGAGGATGACGTTGCGGAAATCGACCGTCTTGCCGTGATGGTCGGTCAGGCGGCCATGGTCCATCACCTGCAACAATATGTTGAACAGGTCGGGATGCGCCTTTTCGATTTCGTCGAGCAGCAGCACGCAATGCGGATTCTGGTCGATCGCGTCGGTGAGCAGCCCGCCCTGATCATAACCGACATAGCCCGGAGGCGCGCCGATCAGGCGGCTGACCGAATGGCGTTCCATATATTCGGACATGTCGAAACGTTGCAGCGGGATGCCCATGATCGACGCGAGCTGTTTCGCGACCTCGGTCTTGCCGACGCCGGTCGGGCCGCTGAACAGATAATTGCCGATCGGCTTTTCGGGATCGCGCAGCCCGGCGCGCGACAGCTTGATCGCCGACGACAGCACCTCGATCGCGGTGTTCTGACCAAAGACGACGCGCTTCAGGTCGGTCTCCAGGCTGGCGAGCGTCGCCTTGTCGTCGCTCGACACCGATTTGGGCGGGATGCGCGCCATCGTCGCGATGACCGCCTCGATCTCCTTTGCGGTGATCGTCTTTTTGCGTTTCGACGGGGCGACGAGCATCTGCATCGCGCCGACCTCGTCGATCACGTCGATCGCCTTGTCGGGCAATTTGCGGTCGTTGATATAGCGCGCCGACAGGTCGACGGCGGCGTTGATCGCGTCCTGGGTATAGCGGACCTGGTGATGCGCCTCGAACGCGCTGCGCAGACCGGCGAGGATTTTCTTCGTATCCTCCAGGCTCGGTTCGATCACGTCGATTTTCTGGAAGCGGCGGAGCAGCGCGCGGTCCTTTTCGAAGTGATTGCGAAACTCCTTGTACGTCGTCGAGCCGATGCAGCGGATGACGCCGCCCGACAAAGCGGGCTTGAGCAGGTTGGACGCATCCATCGCGCCGCCGCTGGTCGCGCCCGCGCCGATGACGGTGTGAATTTCATCAATGAACAGGATCGCGTGCGGCAGCCCTTCGAGTTCGGTCACGACCTGTTTCAGCCGTTCCTCGAAATCGCCGCGGTAGCGCGTCCCGGCGAGCAGCGCGCCCATGTCGAGCGAATAGATGACCGCGGGCAGCAGCACCTCGGGCACGTCGCCCTCGATGATCTTGCGCGCAAGGCCTTCGGCGATCGCGGTCTTGCCGACGCCGGGGTCGCCGACATAGAGCGGGTTGTTCTTGCTGCGGCGGCAGAGGATCTGGATCGTGCGATCGACCTCTGCGCCGCGGCCGATCAGCGGATCGACCTTGCCGCCCTTGGCCTTTTCATTGAGGTTGACGGTGAACTGGTCGAGCGCGGTTTCCTTTTTCGACTTGCCCTCGCCCTTGTCCTTTGCCTCTTCCTTTTCCTCCGGTTCGGCTTGCGGCGACGGTTTGCCGCCCTTGCCGACGCCGTGGCTGAGGTAGGAGACGGCGTCGAGGCGCGTCAGATCCTGTTGCTGCAGGAAATAGACGGCATAGGATTCGCGTTCGGAAAACAGCGCGACAAGGACGTTGGCGCCCGTCACCTCATCCTTCCCCGACGACTGGACATGCAGGATCGCGCGCTGGACGACGCGCTGGAACCCGCTGGTGGGGGAGGGGTCGCTGTGCCCCTCGACCTTCAGACTGTCGAGTTCGGTATCGAGATAATGGACGACCGCCGATTGCAGGTCGTCGAGCGCGACGCCGCACGCGCGCATCACTTCGGCGGCATGATCGTCGTCGATCAGCGCATAGAGCAGATGTTCGAGCGTCGCATATTCATGGTGGCGCTCCGAAGCGGCCTTCAAAGCATTATGGAGGGTCTTTTCGAGGCTTTCCGAAAAGGACGGCATGGTCTTCATCTCCTTGCGGGGACCAGGCCGGGGAGATGGCGGCCCCCTTAGGAACACAAGGTGGCGATGCCGCCGCCCCATCGCAAGGGAAAAGCGGTCGCCTTTGTGAAATTACGATGACGGTGTTGCGCTGTGGTTAACGCGACCTTGCGAATCGGGCGCGATCAGGTGAGCGCGCGATAGAGGCCAAAGGCGCTGGTCGCGGTCAGCACGACGCCGACCATGACGAGCATCAGCTTGGGCGAAAAGCGTTTCGCCATCATCGCGCCGATCGGTGCGGCGACGACGCCGCCGATAATCAGACCCAGCGTCGGACCCAGAATCTCTTCAAACCCCAGATTCCAGATAAAGGCGATCGAGACCGCGACGGCGAGGAAAAATTCGACGCTGTTGACCGTGCCGACGACCTTGCGCGGCTCGCCGCCCTGAACAAGCAGGTTCGACGTCACCACCGGCCCCCAGCCGCCGCCGCCCGCGGCGTCGAGAAAGCCGCCGACCACCGCGAGCGGAGCGACGACCTTTGGCTTGGCGATCTTGGGCGGATAGAGGAGGCCGCGAATGAGCAGCCACACGCCGATCAGCACCAGATAGCCGAGCACGAAGGGCTTGACGACATCGGCGTGGAGCGAGGTGAGGACATAGGCGCCCAGCACGCCGCCGACCACCCCGGGAATCAGTAACCGCCAGAACAGCGGCCAGTCGATGTTGCGATGGAACAAATGGCTGAGCCCCGATGCGCCGGTGGTAAAGATTTCCACGACGTGGATGCGCGCCGACGCGGTCGCGGGCGGGACGCCGAGAACCGCGACCAGCAAGGTGTTGCAGATCACGCCAAACGCCATGCCGAGCGCGCCGTCGACGAGCTGGGCGGCAAAACCGATCAGGATGAACGGCAGGAGGGCGGAAAAGTCGATCGCCGCAAGTTCAGTCATATGTCATCCCAACCCTTTTGATTGAGAACCCTGCTGCCGCGATTCCGGCGCGGGCGCCAGCGCAATTTTTCTGCGCGCGGCAAAGGGATTTGTTTATGCGCCCGGTCGATCCGTTATCGACCGGCGCGGCCCGCGATTTCGTCCGGCAGATATTCGCGCACATAGTCGATGAAGGCCCGCAATTTGGGCATCACCTGCTTGCGGCTGGGATAATAGAGAAAAAGTCCCGACGTCGCGGCGGCATAGTCGGTCAGGACAAGTTCGAGTTCCCCCGTCTGTACCATGGCGCGGGCCATCGGTTCGGCCATCATCCCCATCGCGACGCCAGAGCGCACCGCGACGAGCGCCGCGATCCAGTCGTTGACGATCACCGGCCCGGTGACGCCGACATCATATTCGCGATTCCCCTTTTCAAAGGTCCACGGCATCAGCGCGCCGGTCGCGAGGCGAAAGCGGATGCAACGATGATCGCGCAGGCTTTCGGGCGTTTCGGGGCGGCCATATCGGTCGAGATAGGCGGGCGCGGCCGCGACGACGAAACGAAAGGGGCCGGTCAGCCGCACCGCGATGACATCGGCATCGAGCGATTCGCTCATTCGCACCCCGGCATCAAAGCCGCCCGCGCTGAGGTCCGCGAGCGCATCGTCGGCATAGATTTCCAGCTCGATTTCGGGATAGGCGTCGCAGAAACCGGCGATGATCGGTTCGAACAGCGGCTGGACCGCGCCGCGCATCAGGTTGATCCGCAGCCGACCGGCGGGGCGGTTGCCCAGATTGCGCGCCGCCTCATAGGCAGCGGCAAGGCCCGTATAGGCGGGGGCGGCGCGTTCGAGGAACATTTCGCCCGCCTGCGTCAGGCCGACGCTGCGCGTCGTTCGCATGAACAGCGGTGCGCCGACCCGCGTTTCGAGCGCCTTGATCGTCTGGCTGATTGCCGAGGGAGAGACACCGAGGTCGGCCGCCGCGGCGGAAAAGCTCCGCCTTTCCGCGACACGCAGGAAAGCTTCGATCCCGTCGAGCGCCCCATGGGGGATTGTTAAATCCTGCTTCAAGCCACTTGCAGATTAGAGAGGATTATCTATGTGCGCAACCGCGCCTAAAAAGGTTGCACAACGAAACGAAAGGAACCTCTCCCATGTCCTATCAGCTCTCCTCTTTCCGCCGCTTTCCTGCCGCCTTCGCAATCGTCGCCGCTTCGGCCCTTGCGTTCACCGGCCTGATCGCATCCGCAAACCCCGCCTATGCCCAGTCGGGCAGCGACTATCGCTGCGCGGGCCTGGCCGAACAGGCGCATGTCGCCGCGACCGGCGCCGACAATGGCAAGCAGGTCAGCGCCAAGCGTTTCGTGTCGACCGGCAAGAAGCTGTGCGAAGCGGGCAATGAACGCGCCGCCGCCAAGCAGTTCCGCGCCGCGCTGAAGATCGCCGGCGTCGCCGAAGTCGAAGCCGACAGCCAGATGGCTTCGCGCTAAGTCAGGCGAGACAATAGTCTCCGGACCCTTCTCTCCCTCTCTCCGACGGGTCCATTAACTGGGGCGGCACCGACATGGGCCGCCCCTCTTATTTCAGGCGTACGCCCCCTGCGTCAGGCGGCGGCCCGCTCGGCACCCGCTATTGCCGCTTCGGCCATTGCGTCGGCGACCAGCGCGGGCGAGCGTCCCTCGCGCGCCGATCGTTCGAGCAGCGCCAGCACGCGCGGCGCGATCGCGGCGATGCGCGACGCGACGGCGCCTTCGTCTTCGCCCAGATATTCGGCGGACACATTGATGATGCCGCCCGCGTTGACGACATAATCGGGGGCATAGACGATGCCGCGTTCGATCAGCAGCGCCGCTATGTCCGGGCTGGCGAGCTGGTTGTTGGCGGCGCCGCAGATCAGTTTCGCCTTCAGCCTGCGGACGCTGTCCCGGTTGAGCGCGCCGCCGAGGGCGCAGGGGGCGAAGATGTCGGCATCGACCCCCGCGATCGCGGCCGCATCGACGACGCGCGCGCCAAGGATGGCGGCCAGCCGATCGCGGCGCACCGGGTCCGGGTCGGCGATCACCAGATTCGCCCCCGCATCGGCGAGGCGGCGGCAAAGGTCGGCGCCGACGTTGCCGGTGCCCTGGACCGCGACCGTCAGCCCGGCGAGATCGCGCCCCAGGGCAAATTCGGCGGCGACCCGCATCGATTCGAACACGCCCTGTGCCGTCCATGGCGACGGATCGCCGCCCGCGCGACCATCGGCCCGCGGCAGGCCGGCGACATGACGCGATACGTGCGCGACCTCCTGCATGTCGGCGACGCCAGTGCCGACGTCTTCGGCGGTGACATAAAGGCCGCCCAGCCTTTCGACCGCGCGGCCGAAAGCGCGAAACAGCGCTACCCGGTCAAAGGCGCCTTCGGGCCGCCGCAGCACCGCCTTGGCACCGCCCAGCGGCAGCCCGGCAAGCGCGTTCTTGTAACTCATGCCCTCGGCCAGCCGCATCGCATCGCCCAGCGCATCGCGCATGTCGGGATAGGGCCACAGGCGGCACCCGCCCGCGCCCGGCCCCAGCGTCGTCGAATGAATCGCGATGAATCCGTCGAGCCCGGACTCAAGATCGTAAAGCCGCACGCATTCGAGCGGCGGCGCCAGGCGGGCAGGACGGATGACCATGAAAACTCTCCTTTGAACAGGAGTTCATGATCGCATCGATGGCGCGGGCAATCTTCGTCGCATTGTCGCGATTTGCAGCGATTATGGCATGTTCTGACCGCGTAAAATAAGATACAGGGTCAATATGACCGATCTTGATCCATTTGAGATAAAAATTCTCCGCGAATTGCAGCGCGACGCGAATCAGACGACGGCAGAGGTCGCCGAGCGCGTCGGCCTGTCGGTGTCGCCCTGCTGGCGGCGGATCGACCGGCTGGAACGCGAGGGTTTCATTCGCAAACGGGTGGCGATCATCGACCGGCGCAAGGTCGGGCTGAACGCGCATGTGTTCGCGCAGGTCAAGCTGAACGCCCATGGGCGCGCGAACCTGGACGAATTCAGCGAGGCGATCCGTGGCTTTCCCGAGGTGCTCGACGCCTATGTGCTGATGGGGACGACCGATTTCATGTTGCGGATCGTGGCGCGCGACATCGATGCGTATGAACGCTTCTTTTTCGACCGGCTGAGCAATCTGCCGGGGGTGCAGGAAATCAATTCGACCGTGGCGCTGTCAGAGATCAAGGCCACGACCGAATTGCCGCTGGGGTGACGGCCGCGCCGCTCGCGGTCAGGGCTGGACGGGGCGGACGGCGGAACCGGCGTCGCCGCGCGCCTGCCGCGCCGCCGCCATGATGAGCAGCGCCGACGCCAGCGACAGGCCGACGAGGAGCCACAGGCCCGGCGCATAGCTGTCCAGACGATCGAACGAAAAGCCGAGGGCGAGGGGGCCGAGGACCGATCCCAGTTGCACGATGCCAAAGGCGATGCCGTAGAGGCGTCCAAAGCTGCGCAGCCCAAAGCGGCGACGGAGCAGCCACGGCAGCATGTCCGCTTCGACGCCATAGGCCAGGCCGATGAAACCCGCCGCGGCATAGATGGCGGCGGGACTGTCCGACGTCAGCAACAGGGCGCAGCCGACCGCCTGAAGCGGAAACAATATCGCGCCCAGGATGCCAAAGCCGAAGCGGTCGAGCAGCGCGCCCGAAATCGCGCGTCCGGCCAGCGAGACGAGCCCGATCATCGCCACCACGCCCGCCGCCCGATCGATCGGCCAGCCCCGGTCGGTCAGCATCGGAGCCAGATGGGTGAGCATGGCGGCGGTGACGAGCATCACGAGAAAGAAAGAGGGCGTCGCGGTCCAGAAGATCGGCGACCGCAGCGCCTCTGCCAGCGTCGCGCCCTCGATCGCGCTTTCGTTCCCCGAATGGCGCAGGGCGCGCAGTTCGGGGCGGTCGCGCGCCGCGATCAGGGCGACCGGCAGCCCGATCGCGCCGACGACCATCGCCATCGCCACCCACGCGGTTCGCCAGTCATAATGGGTCAGCAACTCGCCATGGGCATGTGCCATGGCGAACTGGCCGAACCCCGATCCGAACATGCCGATCGCGACCGCCAGCCCCAGCCGGCGCGAGAACCATTGCGGCAACAGGCTGACATAGGCGGTCGGCGACGCGATGATCGATACCAGCCCGATCAAAAAGCCGCAGGCGAGGAACAGGCCAAAGTCGCCGGGAACGACGACAAGCAGGGCC
Source organism: Sphingopyxis sp. (assembly GCA_030145715.1). GTDB lineage: Bacteria > Pseudomonadota > Alphaproteobacteria > Sphingomonadales > Sphingomonadaceae > Sphingopyxis. The sequence goes on from JAIXHQ010000008.1 coordinate 94,419, forward strand.
AGCGTGACCGGCAGCAGGATGCTGGACGCGATAATGACCCCGCGCGATCCCCGGCGATCGAGGAAAAAGCCGAGAAACGGCGTCCCCAGCGCGCCCATGAGCGCGACGATGGCGTAGAGCGAGCTGACCTCGCCTCTTGTCCATCCATATTCGGCGGCAATCGGCTTTACGTAAAGGCCAAAGCTGGCGATGAAGGCGGGGCCAAAGGCGACCGCCAATCCGATCGCGCTGCCGATCGCGACGGTCCAGGCCGCGCGGCCGCGATCGAGCGTCGCGTCCGCGCCGGCTGGATTAGGCTTCGTCGACAATGCCGTTGCTCAGCGTGCCCAGCCCCTCGATCTCGACCTCGATCGTGTCGCCCGGCTTCATCCACACCGGCGGTCGGCGGAACAGGCCGACGCCCCCGGTCGTGCCGGTCGCGACGACGTCGCCCGCCTCGAGCGGCAGGATCGTCGAGATATAGGCGATCAGTTCGGGCACGCCGAACAGCAGGTCGTCGAGGGTCGCCTGTTGCATCACTTCGCCGTTCAGTCGCGTGGTCAGGCCAAGGCTGCCGATCTCCCCCGCTTCGTCGGGCGTCACCAGCCAGGGACCGAAGGATCCCGACCGCCAAAAGCTTTTTCCGGGCATGAACTGCGTCGTATGCGCCTGCCAGTCGCGGATCGAACCATCGTTGAAACAGGCATAGCCCGCGACATGATCCAGAGCGTCGGCGGCGGCGATATGGCGACCGCCCCGCCCGACGACAAAGGCCAGTTCGCCTTCATAATCGAAATTGGGCGACGCCTTTGGCCGCACCAGATCCTCCCCCGACCCGACGAGGCTGGAGGGATAGCGGGGAAACAGGATCGGATAGGCGGGCGCGTCGCGGCCGGTTTCGGCGATATGCGATTTATAGTTGAGCCCGACGCACAGGAGCTTTGGCGGATCGATCACGGGCGGCAGCAGCGTGACGGCGTCATGCGCAAGGTCGGGCGCATCCGATGCAAAGGCGGCGACCGCGTCGAGCTTGTCGAGCACGCTGCGCAACGTCTCTCCGCCGCCCGCCACCTTTCCCTTCAGGTCGACAATTCCATCCTCGCGCCAGATCCCGAAGGAAAGGCTGTCGGCGGTGCGATAGGATACTAGCTTCATCGGTCGGCTCCTTTTGATGGGTCGGCAGGACGCAGCGGAGCGCCTGTGCGCTCGGCCAGCATGTCAATCGTGACGCCGGGCGCGCGATCGAGGACGCGAAACGCATCGCCGTCGGGTTCCAGCACCGCAAGATCGGTATAGATGCGCTTGACGATCGCGCGGCCGGTCGCGGGCAGCGACAGCGCGCCCAGCAGCTTGGGATCGCCGGCGCGGGTCGTGTGCGATGTGATGACGCGGACGCTGCGCGCGCCCGCCGCCAGGTCCATCGCGCCGCCGACCGCGGGCACGCCGTCGCCGCCCGTGGTCCAGTTGGCAAGGTCGCCGTTCGCCGCCACCTCGAACGCGCCGAGGATGCAGATGTCGACATGCCCGCCGCGGATCATCGAAAAACTGTCGGCATGATGAAAGAAGGCGCCGCCCGCCAACAGCGTAACGGGCTTTTTTCCTGCATTTATCAATTCCATATCCTCGTCGGCGGGCGCGGGCTGCGGTCCCATGCCAAGGATGCCGTTTTCGCTGTGCAGGATGACTTCGCGCCCGGCGGGAATATGGTCGGCGACACGTTCGGGTTGTCCGATCCCCAGATTGACAAAGGCGCCCTCGGGAATGTCGGCGGCGACGATCGCCGCGATTTCGTCGGCGGTCCAGCTCATCGCGCGCCCTCCCGTTCCAACAGATGGTCGCGTTCGCTGACCGGATCGGGGACGATCACCAACTGATCGACAAAGATCGACGGGGTGACGATCTGTTCGGGGTCGATGGCGCCCAGCGGGACCACGCGCCGAACCTGCGCCACCGTCGCGCGGGCCGCCATCGCCATCACCGGCCCGAAATTCCGGGCCGCCTTGCGATAGACAAGATTGCCCCAGCGATCGGCGGTTTCGGCCTTGATGAGCGCCACGTCGCCGCGGATCGCATGTTCGAGGATATGTTCGCGCCCGTCGAAAAACCGCGATTCCTTGCCCGCGGCGAGGTCGGTGCCGGCGGCCGTCGGCGTGAAAAAGGCAGGCACGCCCGCGCCGCCCGCGCGCATCCGTTCGGCCAATGTGCCCTGCGGCACCAGTTCGAGTTCGATCCGCCCCGCCTTGTAAAGTTCCGTAAAGACATGGCCGTGAGAGCTGCGCGGAAAGGAACAGATGAGCTTTGCCACGCGCCCCTTCATCAACAGGCGGGCAAGGCCGATTTCGCCGTTACCGGCATTGTTGTTGACGATGGTCAGGTCGCGCGCGCCATGTTCGATCAGCGCGTGGACAAGTTCGGTCGGATTGCCCGCTTCGCCGAATCCGCCGATCAGCACCGTGTCGCCATCCCTGACCGCGGCGACGGCGGCGACGGCATCGTCGTTGACCTTGTCGATCATCCCACCGCTCCCTGTCCCGCCGTGCCGACGGCGGCGGTCCCAGCCGCGGCGCGCCAGCAGGCGTGCAGATCCGCCGCCGCGCCGATGCCGAATATATAGCGGTCGGGGCGGACGAGCACGGCCTGGCCGTCCATCCCGGCGAGCCAGGCGGCCAGATCGTCGCGAAAGGGGGCGAGCACCGGGTCGTCGATCGCGATACGGCGCAGGTCGCCCGACGACACGCCGCCGACCCCGTCGATCAGCCACGCGCGGGCGTCGAGCGCATCGTCGAAGCGGGCGCCGTCGGCGGCGACGAATTGCGGAAAGATCGATCCCGCCGCCGCGTCGCCGGGCGCGAACAGCGCCCCGTCACGGCCCGGACCGCCGACCGCGGGCAGGCTGGCATCGGTATCGCGCCGCGCCATCATCTCTGCGTCACGCTGCGCCGCGACCGTGGGATCGAGCGTACAGACGACGCGGCCCATGCCGATCGCGAGTTCGATATAATCGCGCACGCTGCGGTCGCGTTCGGCCTGATAGGTGTCGAGCATCGCGGCATCGGCGCCGTGGCACAGCACCGCTTCGAGTTTCCAGGCGAGGTTGGCGGCGTCGCGGATGCCCGAACACATGCCCTGTCCGGCAAAGGGCGGCATCTGGTGCGCGGCATCGCCCGCGATCAGCGCGCGGCCGTCGCGCCAGCGTTCGGCGATCAGCCCGTGAAAGCGATACACCGCCTTGCGTTCCACCTCGACATCGACGTCCCACCCGGCGAGCAGGGCTTCGACAAAACCGGGCGCGAGAACCGCGTCGGCGCTTTCGTCCGGCAACAGCATGAATTCCCAGCGATGGCGCCCCGGCCCCATCAGCACGCAGGTCGTCGGGCGCGCGGGGTCGCAGATCTGAAGATTGACGACCGGCAGATTGGCGGACGAGCGGGGGATGGTGTCGACGACCAGCCAGGGTTCGTCGAACCGGTAATCCTCCAATCCGATGTTCAGCGCCTCGCGCACCGGGCTCCACGCGCCGTCGCATCCGACCAGGTAGCGCGCCTCGAACCGTTCGATCGCGCCGCCATCATCTTTGGCCATGACGACGACATGGTCGCCATGCTGTTCCAGCGATTGAAAGGCGAGGCCTAGGCGCACCGTGATGCGGGGCATCGCGGCGAGACGCGCCCGCAGCGCCCTTTCGATGCCCGGCTGGTTGAACATATAGGATTGCGCCCAGCCCGATATGCCATGTTCGCCGCCGCGGCGGGCCGACATGAGCAGTTCGCCGCCCGCGTTGCGAAATTCATAGGCGCCAGCGGGCCGCGAATGGGCGAGCGCCTCGCTGGCAATGCCCAGCCGTTGAAACACCCGCATGATTTCATGATCGAAATGGGCCGCGCGCGGCAGCGGATAAACCTCGTGCGACCGCTCCATCGCGAGGACAGTGAGCCCCGCCTGACCCAGCAAACCGGCCAACACCGCGCCCACGGGGCCGAGCCCGACGATGATGACGTCGAATCGCTCGCGCATCGATTTTCCGTTCCTCTTCCCAGATCGCGGCGCTCCGGCAACCGGGCGCCGCGTCAATAAATGACTATATAGTCAGTTTCTATTCCGCATCGGTCGATGTTTGGCAAGATGTTTATTTCGCATCGGCTGTTTCATGACCATATGGTCATAATGGTGGCGCGTGCGCCGCCGACGGCGGCCGGGCTGGCGCGCGCGGTATTTTTGGGGCAATTACATCATATGACTGCAATTCAGACCGACGCGCGCGTTCCGGGGACGCGCACGGCCAGAACCCGGGCTTCGCTCCTCGCGTCGGGGCGCAAGCTGTTTGCCGAGCGACCCTTCGATGCGGTCGCGGTCGACGACATCGTTCAGGAAGCCGGAGTCGCAAAGGGCACTTTCTATAATCATTTCGACGACAAGGACGCGCTGCTCGCCGCGATCGTCGCCGATATTCGCAGCGGCGTCGAAGCGCGGGTGACGATGGTGAACGCGGCGATCGCGGATCCCCCGGCGCGAATCGCGCGCGCGATCTGCGTCTATGCGGCCATGGCCGCCGACGATCCGGTGGAGGCGCACATCATGCTGCGCAACGATCCGCGCGGTTCGGCACGCGAATCGCTGAACGACGGACTGCGCGACGATCTGGGCGCCGGGCTGCACAGCGGCCGACTGGCGATGCCGACGATCGAAGCGGGACTTTTGTGCGTCATCGGCCTCGTCCACAGCCTGCTGCTCGCCACCGCGCGGGGGCGCGAACGGGGGCGTTCGATCCAGACCGCACAGCAATTGTGCATGATGATGCTGCGATCATTCGGGCTCGACCACCGCGAGGCCGAATTGATCGCGTCGCAGGCCGCGGACGACATCATTCGGCTGCGCGCCTACGATCCCGGCGCCCAATAGCGCCTAGCGACCGGCGCATCCGCGCGCCTGTGCCGTCATTCCTGAGTCGAATCGTTCGCGCGAGGCGCGGCGTTCGCAAACGCGGCCGTCAGTGGCGCAGATCCTGTAAACTGACCGAATAGGGTAATTATTTTGTCGATGGCGCGATGATCCCTCATTTTTGGCTTGCATACGTAAATTCTCCTTTATAGAAAATGACTATATAGTCATAAATGGAGAGGTTAGATGCCGGCCATCGATGTCGCCCATGTCCGCTTTGCGGCACCCGACCTGGATCTGATGGAGCGTTTCGTGGCCGATTTCGGCCTGCAGCCGTTTCGCGCCGATGGCGTGCTTTACGCCCGGGGAAGCGGCGGCGCGCCGTTTCTGCACATGACCGAACCCGGCGACCCCGCTTTTGTCGCGCTTGGGCTGACCGCGCCGTCGGTCGGCGCGCTGCGTGATTTCGCCGCCGGGCGCGGGCTGGCGGTCCAGCCGATCGACCGCCCCGGCGGCGGCGAGATGGTGGAGTTGCGCGATCCGGACGGCTATCTGATCGAATATGTGGCGGGGCAGCAGGGCCGCGAAGCCGATATTCCCGGTCGCACGGTTGCGCACAATGACGCAGCGGAAAAGCGGCGGCTGGGCGAGGTGCGCCGGTTCGACAGCGGGCCTTCGCATGTCGTGCGGCTGGGCCATTGCGTGCTGGGCGTGTCCGATTTCGCCCGGTCGGAGGCTTGGTACAAGGATCATTTCGGCTTCATCACGTCGGACGAGATCGTCCTGCCCGACGGGTCGGCGATCGGCGCCTTCATGCGGTGCGACCGCGGCGACCAGCCGACCGATCATCACAGCCTGTTCCTGATCCAGGGGCCGCGCGGCGTCGGGTTCAATCATGCGGCGTTCGAAATTCTGGATGCCGACGATCTGTTCGTCGGTCACGACTGGCTGGGACGCGAAGGGTGGACGCCGCACTGGGGCATCGGGCGTCATATCCTGGGTTCGCAGATATTCGATTACTGGCGCGATCCCTGGGGGCACACGCTGGAACATTGGACCGACGGCGACCTGTTCACGGCCGCCGACGGATCGCGGCAGGCGTCGCTTGGCGAATTGATGGGCGTGCAGTGGGGCCACGCGATGCCCCACGCCGCCGACTGACCATCGCGGGGCAGGGAAACTGCCCTCATCGCATCAACGGGACCTGCAAAGCAGGCCCGTATCATCGGGAGAGATTTTCATGACAGCCAGTTTCATTTTCGTCGCCCGCACCCGACTGCTTTGCGCAAGCGCGCTTGCCGCCGGGCTGGTCGCCGCCGCCGCGCCGGCACAGGCGATGCAGGCCGATGGCGCCGAAAGCGCACCGACCGCCGCGCCCGACCCGGCCTATGACGAAATCATCGTCACCGCGCGCAAGCGGGAAGAAAATCTGCAGAACACGCCGATCGCCATCACCGCGATCGGGGGCGCCCAGTTGGAAGCGAGGGGTGCCGTCGACCTGACGACGATGCAGAATATCGCTCCCAATCTGACGCTCAAGACCGGCGGCGGGACGTCGGGCGCGACCTTTACCCCCGTCATCAATATCCGCGGCATCGGGCAGGGCGATTTCACCATCAACACCGATCCCGGCGTCGGCGTTTATATCGACGGCGTCTATCTGGGCCGGTCGGTCGGCAGCGTGCTCGACCTGGCTGACGTCCAGCGCGTCGAGGTGTTGCGCGGGCCACAGGGAACGCTGTTCGGCCGCAATACGATCGGCGGCGCGATCAGCGTCGTGTCAAAGATGCCCGACCCGCGCGAAACGTCGGGCAGCCTGTCGATCACCGGCGGCAGCCGCGAATTCGCGCAGGTCCGTGGGTCGATCAATCTGCCGCTTGCCGACAATCTGGCGATCCGGGTGTCGGCGATGGCGCGGCAACGCGATGGCTATGTCGATGCCCTGCAATATGATGATTTCAAACTGGGCGGCGAGAAAATGTGGGCGGCGCGCGCCGCGCTGCGCTGGCAGCCGACCGAGACGCTGACCATCGACGTTGCGGTCGATCACACCGAACGGCGCGACCCGCCCGCCGCGACGGTCGCGTTGCAGCTTGGCGACATTTCGCCCGGCCAGACGGGGCCGACGGGGCCGATCTCCAATTTCTTCAACCGCGGACAGGGCCCTGCCGCGGCCGCGCGCCTGCCGTGGATTTCGGCCGACGCCCCGCGCTGCGCGACCGACGCCGCGTTCCGCAACAGCAGCCTGTCCTGTTACGGCAATGCCTGGCTGGCGGGTACGTCGGGCAATAATTCGGTGTGGCAGGATCGCAGCGGCAATGTCATCCGCCCGGTGAACAAGCTCAACGTCACCGGCTATGTCGGGACCGTTGCGTTCGACAGCGCCATCGGCACGCTGAAATCGATCACCGCCTATCGCAAGTTCAATTCGACCTTCTACGGCGACCTCGACTTTACGCCCTATTCGATCTTCACCAACAACAATGTCCCGTTCGACCAGAAGCAATTTTCGCAGGAATTCCAGCTTGTGGGCAGCGCGTTCGGCGACCGGCTCGATTATGTTCTGGGCGCCTATTATTTCAATGAAAAGGGCGACCAGGCGGTCGATCTGTTGACGCCGGGCAATGTGCCCGCGGGACAGGCGCCCGCGCTGGCGCCCTTCCTGCCCTATCTTCAGACGACGACGCGCACGATCGACAACAGCTCCAAGGCCGCATACGCACAGCTGACCTTTGCCTTTACCGAACGGCTGAAGCTGACGGGCGGATTGCGCTATACCGACGAGACAAAGGATTACCGGGTCGTCCAGACGCGCGCGGTGGGCCCCGTGCAAAGCGCGACGGGCACACAGGGGACCAAGATATGGACCCCGATGGCGAACCTTGCCTGGCAGGCGACCGACGATGTGCTGCTCTATGCCACCTATTCGGAGGGGTATCGTGCCGGCGGCTTCGCGGCGCGTTTCACGTCGGGGCTGATTTCGCCGCTGCCGTCCTACCAGCCCGAATATGTGACATCCTATGAGGCCGGGGTGAAGTCGACGCTGTTCGACCGGCGGTTGACGCTGAACCTCGCGGCGTTCCGGATCGATTATCGCGACATTCAGGTGACGGCGACGACACCCGACCTTCCGGGCTTTGTCCTCAACCTGGCCGACGCGCGCTTTACCGGGTTCGAGGCCGAGGCGCGCGCGATCCTGGGCGGCGGGTTCACCGCCAATCTGTCGGCCGGTTACACGCGCAAGCAACTGACCAGCGTGGCGCCGGGCACCGTGTCGAGCGACGGCACCAACGCCGCCGTGCCGATCACGACCAGCAGCGTACTGCCGGGACCGACGTGGCAGCTCAACGGTCAATTGGCGCACCGGTTCGAACTGAAAAATGGTGGCCGGGTCGATACGTCGTTCGACGTCCATTATGAAAGCCGGGAAAGCAACAGCGTCGCCAATTACGACATCATCTATCAGCCAAGCTATGCCGAGGCGGAGGCGCGGATCGCCTATACCTGGCCCAACGACCGCTTCACGCTGGCGCTGGGCGCGCGCAACCTGTTCGACAAGCAATATTTCACGACCAAGACACTCTCGTCCGCGTCGGCCGCGGTCTATGGTACGCTCGCCCGTCCGCGCGAAGTCTATGCCCAATTCACCTATCGTTTTGGTTCCTGACCGGGCGCGGTCCAACATGGAGACAATTGCATGAAGATCAGCCGCCGCAGTCTGCTGGCCAGTTCGGCCGCCGCCGGATCGTTGCTTTTGACCGACGCGATGCCCGCTCTTGCCGCGAAACCGGCGAAGCAGCCGAACATCCTGTTCATCATGGCCGACGATCTGGGTTATGCCGACCTCAGTTGCTATGGTCGGCGCGATTACAAGACGCCGGCGATCGACCGGATCGCCGAACAGGGAATGCGCTTTCTTCAGGGCTATGCCAATTCGGCGGTCTGTTCGGCCACGCGCACCGCGCTGATGACCGGGCGTTATCAGAACCGCCTTCCGATCGGGCTGGAGGAACCGCTGGTGATCCGCAACGTCGGTCTGCCGCCCGAGCATCCGACGCTGCCGTCGATCCTGCGCGCGAAGGGGTATCAGACCGCCCTGATCGGCAAATGGCATCTGGGCCAGCTTCCCGATTATGGTCCGCTCAAGAGCGGATACGACCATTTCTGGGGCTTTCGCATGGGCGGGATCGACTATTTCCGCCACGGCAATTCGCGCGGTTCGGACCTGTGGGACGGCGACGTGCAGATCGACGAAACCGGCTATCTGACCGATCTTTTCGGGGACAAGGCGGTCGAGATGGTGGGAGAGATGACGGCGGCGAAAAAGCCGTTTTTCATGAGCCTGCATTTCAGCGCGCCGCACTGGCCGTGGGAAGGCCCCGACGATCAGGCCGAAGCCGACCGCATCGCCGCGAAAAAGGATCCCTTGGCAATCCGCGCCTTTGATGGCGGGTCGCTGAAGACCTATGCCGCGATGGTCACGCGCATGGACCATCAGATCGGCCGCGTCATGGACGCCCTGCGCGCCGCGGGGGTGGAGGATGATACGATCGTCGTCTTTACCAGCGACAATGGCGGCGAACGCTTTTCCGACACCTGGCCCTTTTCGGGAAAGAAGTCGCAGTTGCTGGAGGGCGGAATCCGCATTCCCGTGATCGTCCGCTGGCCGCGCCACGTAAAGGCGGGCGCGGTTAGCGAACAGGTGATGATGACGATGGACTGGCTGCCGACGCTGCTGGCTGCGGCGGGGACCACGCCGGACCCCGCCTTTCCCAGCGACGGCATGGATATGGGCCCGGTGCTGCGCGGCGCGCCGGTTCAGCCGCGGACGCTGTGCTGGCGCTTTATGAACCTCGATCAGGAAGCCTGTCGGAGCGAGGATTATAAATATCTGAAAATAATGGAAAATACATTTCTGTTCAACGTTGCCGAGGACCCGCTGGAGCGCGCCAACCTGAAGGAACGGATGCCCGAGAAATATGCGCAGCTTAAAGCCATGTACGACGATTGGGATGCACAGATGCTGCCGGTCGACCCCGCCGCGCATACCGCCGGATTTACCGGCGCGCAGATCGCCGAACAGGTCGGCATCGATACGTCGGTGACGCGGAGCGCACCGGCCCCGAAATAGGCGGAGGCGTGAAAGCGGACCGGCCTTGGCCGGATTACGGCGCCGCGCGCCTGCCCGTTATCGCGCCGTTTCCTTGCTCGATGCGGCTCCCGCCTCGACCTCGCGATCCCATCGTTTCATGAACCGGTTGCGGGTCAGCCGGTCCTGCACGATCAGCAGTTCGGGGCCGACGCGCACCGCGCGCATCGGCGCGGTCGTGTCGCGCAATTTCAGTGGGCGTTCGACGTCGCTGCGCACCGACGGCATCGCATGATCGGTCAGCAGTTGCTGGCCCTTTACCGACAACAGAAAGTCCAGAAACAGCCGGGCGGCGTTGGGATGGCGGGCCTTGTTCGGGATCATCGCGATCCGCGACATGACCAGCGTGTAATCGGCGGGGAAAACGACGCCAAGATCCTTGTTGTGGGTCGCTTCGTCCAGCGCATAGGAACCAAGGACATTATATCCGATCACCGCCCGCCCGCTCGACACCTCCTTCAGAACCTCTTCGCTGGTCGAGAAGAAACGGGCGCGGTTGGCGCCAAGGCCGTGCGCCATCTGCCACACATGGCCGCTGATCGCATTGTCCTGTGACAGGCACAGATAGCCGACCGACGACAGGGCGGGGTGATAGGTCGCGACCCGTCCCCGCAAATCGGCATCGCGCCGTTCGAGCAGGCGGACGAATTCCATATGGTTTTTCGGGATGCGGTCGGGCGACAGCAGCGTCTTGTTATACACCATGACGACGGGTTCGGCGGTGACGCCCCACGCCTGATTCTTCCAGTTCGCCCAATCGGGCAGATTGTCCTTTTCGGGCGAGTCATAGGATTGCGCATAGCCGTCGTTGACCAGCTTGATCTGCATGTCCATCGACGACGACAGCAACAGGTCGGGATTGACGCCGCCGGTCTTTCCGATCGCCAGGAATCGGTCGCCGACATCGCGCGCCGGCAGGTCGTGATATTCCGTTTTTATGCCCGGATAGGCGCGTTGAAAGGCGGACAGAAGGTCGCGCATGACCTGCCGGTCGGTCGTCGACCAGATGACCAGCCGGCCTTCCTTGGTCCCGCCCTCGATCAGTTTCGCATAGGAAAGATCATAGCCGGCCGGGACTCGTTCGCTATATTCGGACCCCGGAGAACAGCCGCCCGCGAGCGATAAAATCGCGACGCAAAGCGCGATGCGGCGAACAATGGCGCGTCGTTTCAACTCGTCTTTCCCCTCCGCCCGTCGGCCTGTCGTCAAATCTTCTGTGGACCAACATGCGCAGTTTTGCCACATCGAAGCGATGGGGAGGATATTGCTTGTCGAGGATGACCCGCCGCTGGCGCGAGGCGTTTCCGCGCTGCTGAGAAGCGCGGGCCATTCGGTCGACATCGCCGAGGACGGCGAAACCGCGGTGCAGGTCGTGCGCGACGAACCCTATGCGCTGGTCGTTCTGGACATCGGATTGCCCGATATGTCGGGGCTGGATGTGTTGAATGTAATCCGGCGCAGCGAATCAAAGGTGCCGGTGCTGGTGCTGACCGCGCGCGACGCGATCGAGGACCGGATCGCCGGGCTGGACCATGGCGCCGACGACTATCTGCTCAAACCGTTCGATGCGGGCGAGCTGGAGGCCCGCGTCCGCGCGCTGTTGCGCCGCGCGGCGGGCGAGGCGTCGCCGCTGACCACCATCGGCCTGCTGACCATCGATCCCGCGCGGCGAATCGCGACGGTCGATGGCCGCCCGCTCGATCTGCGCCGCCGCGAATGGGCCGTGCTGGAACGGCTGTCGGCGCAGGTGGGCAAGGTCGTGCAGAAGGAAAGGCTGAGCGCCGAGGTGTTCGGTTATGACGAGCCCGTCTCTCCCAATGCGATCGAGGTCTATGTCGCGCGCCTTCGCCGCAAGCTTGAACCCGATGGTCCCGCAATCCGGACGATCCGCGGCCTCGGTTATGTGATCGAACCGCGTTGACGGCCGACGGGCCGAAGGGCGGATCGCTGACCGGCCGGATGCTGGGATGGCTGGTGTTGCCGATCGCGATGCTGGCGATCGTCCTGGGCGTCGTCGGATCTTTTGCGATCACCCGCGCGGTCGGTGCCGTCAACGACCGCATCTTGAGCGCGGCGGCGCGCGGGATCGCCGACTCGCTGGCCAGCGATGACGGCGAAATCACGCTCGACCTGTCGCCCGCCGTGTTCGGGATGTTGAAGAACAACGCGCGCGACAATGTTTATTACAGCGTCCGGCGGGGCCGGGAGATATTGACCGGATATGCCGACCTGCCCCAGATCGCGATCGACCCGTCCCCGCGCGAGGAGTTCAGCTTTTCCGAAGGGCGTTTCCTGGGGCATGACGTCCGCATCGTCGCGGTCGCCCGCGTCGTGCCGCAGGTCGGCGAACCGGTCGTCGTCCAGGTCGCCGAAACGCTCGATGCGCGCAAGCGCATGGCGCGCGGCCTGTTGATCGGGCTGGCGCTGCTCGAACTGGCGCTGATCGCCACCGCCGTCATGCTGATGCCGATCGCGGTGCGCCGCGGGCTTGCCCCGTTGAAACGCCTGCAAAGCGAAATGGACCGCCGCGGGGCCGCCGACCTGACGCCGCTGTCGGCCACCGGCGTCCCGCGCGAACTGGGCGATCTGGTTCGCGCCTTCAACACGATGCTCTTTCGGCTCGACAGCGGCTTTGCGGGCATTCGCCGGTTCACCGCCGATGCGTCGCACCAGATGCGGACGCCGCTGTCGGTTCTGCGCACCCATGTCGCGGTGCTCAAACGCGCGAAGCCGGGAAGCGAAGAGGCGCAGGAATCGATCGACGACATCGACCATGCGGGTGCGCGGCTCAGCCATTTGCTCAACCAGTTGCTGTCGCTGGCGCGCGTCGATAGCGGCCATGCCGAACGGGTGGCCGTCGAACCCGTCGATCTTGTCCGGCTGGCGCGCGAGGTGGTGGGCGAGCAGGCGGCGGCCGCGCATGACAAGGACGTCCGGTTGCAACTGAATGCGCCGGGGCGCCGCGTCGATGCCCGCACCAACGCGGCGCTGGCGACCGAAATGCTCGTCAACATCGTCGACAATGCGATCCGCTATAACCGGCAGGGGGGGCGGGTCGGGGTGACGGTCGAAAGCGCGCGCCCTGCGATACGGATCGAGGACGACGGGCCGGGAATCCCCCCCGATGCACGCGAAAAAGTCTTTACGCGGTTCATGCGGTTGAACCCGCGCGGCGAGGGCAGCGGCAGCGGACTGGGCCTGTCGATCGCCCGATCGATCGCCGAGACGCTGGGGATCGAGCTTGCGCTCGACGGCGGGCCGGGTGGCCGGGGGCTGATCGTCACCATCATTTTCCCCGCGGACGCTGACAGCTTGGTGAAAGGTCCTTGAGCTAGGTGGGTATGAAAGGTTCCGACACAGGAACGGCTGCGAGGGAGGATATGTGGCGACCCATCACGGTGTGGACATGCTGGCATCACGGCCCGCCGGTCGAGGATCGCGAGGCCTTGTCGCGCTTTCGATCATAGCGTCACGCGGCTGATCCCGGCGATGTTGTCCCTTTACGCCTTTGCGATGGTCAGCGTCTTCATGACGCTCATCATGACCAAGCGCCTTTCGGCCATCGTTGCGCTGATCGTCGTGCCGGTGTCCTTTGCCCTGGTCGGCCTGTTGCTGTTCGGTCCCTATCAGACCGACCTTGGCACGATGATGATGGACGGGGTAAAGAATCTTGCCCCCACCGGCGTCATGCTGGTCTTTGCGATCCTCTATTTCGGGTTGATGATCGACGTCGGCGTATTCGACCCGCTGATCCGCGCGATCGTGCGTGTCGTACACGGCGACCCGGTTCGCATCATGATCGGTTCCGCGCTGCTCGCGCTGACCGTCTCGCTCGATGGCGACGGCGCGACGACCTATATGATTACCACCGCGGCGATGCTGCCCGTGTTCCGCCATATGAAGATGGACGTCCGGATGCTCGCCTGCGTCGTCATCATGGCGGGCGGGGTTATGAACATCCTGCCATGGGGCGGCCCGACGGCGCGCGTCGCCAGCGCGCTGCGCGTCGATGTCAGCGACATATTCCTGCCGCTGATCCCGTCGATGCTCGCGACCGCGGCGTGGGTGTTGTTCGTCGCCTATCGCTTCGGTCTGAAGGAACGCGACCGGCTGGCAAAGCTGCCGGTCGACGCCGTCGATGAAGCGGCGACCGGGACCCAGATTCTGGCCGCCGATACCGACAGCCATGTCGAGGCGCGCCGTCCGCGCCTGTTCTGGTTGAACCTGGGGCTGACGCTGGGCCTGCTGGTGACGCTGGTGATGGGCGTGATGCCGCTGGCCGTCCTGTTCATGCTGGCCTTTGCGGTCGCGATGATGATCAACTTTCCCTCGCTCGACGAACAGCGCGACCGGCTGGCGGCCCATGCGGGCAACGCGCTGGCGGTCGGTGGGCTGGTCTTTGCCGCCGGCATCTTTACCGGCATCCTGTCGGGCACGAAGATGGTCGAGGCGATGGCCGCGACGGTTACGCAGGCGGTGCCGCAAAGCATGGGGCCTTATCTGGCGCCGATCACCGCCGCGTTGAGCGCACCCTTTACCTTCTTCATCTCCAACGACGCCTTTTATTATGGCATCGTCCCGATCCTCGCCGAAACGGGGACCAATTACGGCATCAGTCCGGTCGAGATGGGCCGCGCCTCGCTGGTGGGGCAACAGGTCCATCTGTTGAGCCCGCTCGTCGCCTCGACCTTTCTGCTCGTCGGCTTTGTCGGCATCGAACTGGGCGAGCATCAGCGTTTCACGCTTAAATGGGCGCTTGGCTCGTGCCTGGTCTTTTTCCTCGCCGCGGTTCTGACCGGGGCATTCCCTTTCGTCGCAGGTGGGTGACGATACGCCCACGGCGGCGAGGGGAAAGCGAAACCCTTGGGCAGCCCCAGCGCGCTGGGCCGGGCTGATCGCCCTGTCGGTCGTGCTGATCATATTGCTGAAACTGGTGGGGGTGCCGGCCGCGCTGCTGCTGGGTCCGATGCTGGCGGGTATCCTGATGGCGACCCGCGGCTGGACCGTCACGGTGCCGCGCCCCGGCTTCCTGGCCTCGCAGGCGGTGATCGGCCTGATGATCGCGCATTATTTCGATCCGGGGTTGCTGGTCACGCTGACCAGGAACTGGCCCCTCGTCATCGGCGTCACGCTGGCGATTTTCGTGGCCAGCTTTGCGCTCGGCTATCTGTTGATGCGGTCCGGCAAGGTGCCGGGCAGCGCCGCGATCTGGGGATCGGCCCCCGGCGGCGCGGCGCCGATGGTGATCCTGGCCGAAGCCTATGGCGCCGATGCGCGGCTGGTCGCCGTCATCACCTATATGCGCGTCCTGACCGTCGTCGTCGTGGCGTCGGTTCTGCTGACGCTTGTCGGCGGCGGCGGCCAGCCCGCGCCGGACAGGCCGATGCTGCTGTGGCAGGATTTCGACCTGATGGCGCTGGGCCTGACGCTGGTGATCGCGCTGGCGAGTGTCGTCGTCGGCCTGACGCTGCGTATTCCGGCCGGGCCGATGATCAGCGCGATGGTCATCGGCGGCCTGCTGAACTGGGGCGGCGTCGCGATGCCGGTCACGCCGGTCCCGCTGCTGGTTGCCGCCTATGCCCTGATCGGCTGGCGCATCGGGCTGACCTTCAGCCGCGAAGCGGTGGCCGCTGCCGCCCGATCCCTGCCGTGGATCATCCTGTCGTCGCTGGTGCTGGTCGGCCTGTGCGCCGGACTCGGTTTCCTTTTGGTATGGCAACTCGGCATCGATCCGGTCACCGCCTATCTGGCGACCAGCCCCGGCGGGCTCGACTCGATCGCGATCATCGCGGTGTCGACGCACAGCGACACGCCGCTTGTCATGGCGTTGCAGACGATGCGGTTTCTGGTCGCGCTGTCACTGGGGCCGCGCGTGGCCGTATTCCTTTCAAAAAGAATAAATAAAACAAGTAGTTGATATGATTTTTCATGGGCAAGGCGGCGACAGCTTCGTGACAGCTTTTGCGCCTAATGTAGCAAAAGAGGCCCGAAAATCGGGTCCGCAACAAGTGATCGGCAAGGCCGATCTGGGGAGGATTTATGGCAGGCAAGATGCACGCCCGGCAGCTATGGGCATATTCGCAAGGCAGCACTCTATCGATCGCGGTCGCCACGATGGCGAAAATCGCGACACCGCGCTTTCCGGTCCCCCGCTTTTCCAGCCTGATGCTCGCAGGATGTATCGCGGGCCTGGTCGGCATTCCGGCCGGCGCCGCTTATGCGCAGGAAGCCGATGGGGCCGCCGTCGAAAGCACCGAAGCGCCCGATGCGTCGGACAATGCCGAAATCGTCGTCACCGGTTCGCTGATCGCGCGCCGCGATGCGCGGTCGTCGAGCCCGATTTCCACCGTCGGCGAAAGCGAACTCTCCGCGACTGGCCAGCCTTCGCTCGATAAGGTCATCGGGCAGTTGCCGCAATTTTCCGGCGGGCAGGGTGCGGCCGAAGTCGGCGATACCCAGGGCACGATCGGCTTTGGCGGCGGCCAGTCCTACAGCGATCTGCGCGGGCTTGGCCCGAACCGCTCGCTCGTGCTGCTAGACGGTCGGCGGCTCATGCCGTCCAGCCCCGATGGCGCCATCGACCTCAACACCATCCCCACCTCGCTGATCGGTTCGGTCGAGGTCATCACCGGCGGCGCGTCGGCGACCTATGGTTCGGACGCCGTCGCGGGGGTCACCAATTTCAAGCTGCGCACCAATTTGAACGGCCTTGAACTGACCGCGAAAAAGGGAATTACCGATCGCGGCGACGGCGCCACGACCAGCCTGAGCGCCGCCTTCGGGTCCGATTTCGCCGACGATCGCGGCAATTTCCTGTTCGCCGTGGAATATGCCGAACGCGGCGCCGTGATCGGCAATTCGCGGCCCTTTTTCGCCAATATCCGCCAGCTCGCGCGTCCGCCCGAAGGCATTATCGCGGCCGGTAACTATGGCGGCGGCGCGCCGACGGTCGCCGCGGTCAATTCGGTCCTGGCGCAATATGCCGGTACGACGCCGATTGCCGGCAGCGGCCTTTACAATGGCGCGATCGGCGTCAATGGCGACGGCACGATCTTTACCACACTGGCCGGCAACAATTGCGTCCAGAATTATCGCGGCCTGAACCAGGGCGTCGACGGGCTGAACATCAGCAGCAACTGCCGCCAGGTGCAGATCGCGCTGGGCCAATATTTCGCGGTCCAGGTTCCGCTGAAACGCTATAATGCCTTTGCGCGCCTGAATTATGAATTCAGCCCCGAAATATCGGCCTATGCCCAGTTCGGCTATATGCGGTCGGAAGCGTTCAGCCGCACCGGACCTGGATCGTCCAAGCCGTCGTCCCCCTTGCTGGTGCCGCAGAATAATCCCTTCCTTCAGTCCAATCCCGATCTGCGCCAGATCCTGAACTCGATCACGCCGACCCCGACGGGCAATATCATCGTCACCAAGGCGCTGACCACGCTCGGCAATCGCCTGTCGTCGTTCGACAATGACGTATGGCAGGCCCTGGTCGGGCTGAAGGGCGAAATTCCCGGCACGTCGTTGCAGTGGAACATCTATGGTTCATACGGCAAGTCGCGGTTCGTCAATGTGATGACGGGTGACATGAGCCTGGCCGCGGTCACCACCGTGCTCAACGGCACCGCCAATTATCGCGGCACCGCCGGCACCTGTCAGGGATATGCCTGGAACCCGCTCGGGCTCGATCCGCTCAGCCCGGCGTGTCTGGAATATGTCGGCCGCACCAACGTCAACATCAACGACCAGTCGCAACGGGTCGTCGAAGCGACGGTCCAGGGACCGATCTTCACGCTGCCGGCCGGTGACCTCAGCTTTGCCTTGGGTGCCGGGAACCGCCAGACATCGTTCAACTATCTGCCCGCCTCGACCCTCGCGACGAATGATTCGATCAGCTATGGCTTTGTCAGCCCGGCGTCGGGCAAGCAGCGGGTCAACGAGGTTTTCGCCGAACTGCTCGTGCCGATCCTGAAGGACACGCCTTTCTTTCAGGAACTGACCGCCAATCTTGGCTATCGTTATTCGAACTACAGCCTGTTCGGCGGACAGCAGACCTATAAGGCCGACCTGAGCTGGCGCGTGTTCGAACCGCTGTTCGTGCGCGGCAGCTATTCGGTCGCCATCCGCGCGCCCAGCCTTGGCAATCTGTTCGGGCCGACATCGGTTGCCCAGTTGCCGATCGGCACCGGCCCGAACGCGGGCGATCCCTGCGCGGTCGGCAGCATCTATCGCACCGGCGGTAACGCCAGCCAGGTGCAGGCGCTGTGCCAGGCACAGGGCGTTCCCGCCGCCATCTATCCGACCTATACCTATGGCATTTCGACCGTCCCCGGACAGGATGGCAGCAACGCCAACCTGACGCCGGAACGGGCCAAGACCTATTCGTTCGGGGTGGTGTTGACGCCGCGTTTCTCCAGCAGCCTGTTCGACAAGGTCAGCCTGTCGGTCGATTATTACAATATCCGGATCAAGGATGCGATCGGGTCGCTGCTGCTGTCCGATATTCTGCCGCGGTGCTTCAATTCGGATGGCGCGAGCAATCCGTCCTATGCGCTCAACAACGCCTATTGCCAGCGCATTACGCGCGATCCGCTGACCGGGCAGATCGCACTGGGACAACAGGGGCTGTTCAACTTTGCCACCTATACGGTCGCGGGGATCGATGCGCAGTTGACCTGGGGCTTCGGGCTCGACGCGCTGGGCATGTCGCCGTCGGCGGGTTCGCTCGAACTGAACACGACGGCATCCTATCTCAGCCAATATAAGGTCGCGGGCCTGCTGGGATCGCCCACGCTCAACTATGCCGGCAGCGCCGGGTTCGGCGGCGTCGGCGGCGGGATTTCGCATCCCGATTGGAAGGTCAATACGCGCCTGACCTATTCGAACGACGATTTCCGCGTGTCGCTTTTGTGGCGGCACATCTCGGCGATGGTCCATTCGGACGTGGTGGCCAATCCGGCTTCGACGACCCCCGGCGTCCCGGCGTATAATTATATCGACCTCAACGCCGATTTCGACATCGACCAGCGTTTCTCCTTTGGCGTCGGCGTGACGAACCTGACCGACAAGGCACCGCCGTTCATCAGCGCATCGCCGCTGACGACCGACGCCGCGACCTATGACGTGATCGGCCGGTCCTTCTACGCATCGATCAAGGCGAAATTCTAAACCGATTATTGTCAGCCAGTCTGACAGACATCCCTCATCCTGACTGGAGCTGGCTTCCCCGGAAGCCGGCTCCATTTTTTTGCGGTCGGGAGATGTCGGCAGCCGTGGGGATAGGCCGGGAGTGCTGCGTGTTTATTTACGCCGGAAACGGAAATACCA